>JAGCXQ010000064.1 GCA_017961235.1 Clostridiales bacterium
TCGCTGATCATCTCGATCATTGCGTTTTACGTAGTGCTTTCACTGGACAGCCAGGACGTGATGCGCTACCTGAAATCTCTGGAGAGTGAGGCGATCAGTAAACTTTTCGCCATGATCTCCGTCCTCTACGGATTTACGCTCTTTATCGTTTTTGCCCTGATCTACTTTGCCAGTAAATATCAGATCGAACGAAGATCGCACGAATTCGGCGTATATATCATGATGGGCATGAAGAGGACCAAGCTCCTTCTTATGCTTCTTCTCGAAGATATCAGCAGTTCTGTTCTGGCACTTCTGATCGGTCTTCCGGTCTCTGTCCTGATCACGGAGGTGATCAGCCTTCTGACGGTAAAAACAGTCGGGATAGGATTTATGGGGCATCAGTCCACGTTCTCGCTCTCCGCAGCACTTCTTACGGCAGGAGGATTTTTTCTGGTAAAACTCGTCGCTTTCCTGATCCTTTCCGTAAAACTCGCGCGAAAAGAAGTGGGCTCGCTTCTTTCCGATGCGCCGGATAATGTCAGAAAGAAGGAGTACCCGGTACTATCGGCGATCCTTCTGATCCTGGGCGCGGTATGTCTGGGATGGGCGTATAAGGAAGGTGTTTCCGGGTATTCCTGGGAAAGCATCCGCACACTTCGTAATACTGTCATTCTGGGTCTTCTCGGTACGATACTTCTCTTCCGCGGATTAAGATTCCTGATCGGTATTATTGCGCGAAAAGCACCGGGCGGGAAACTCTCGGTCTTTACTTTCCGTCAGGTCGAGGATACGGTCATCTTTAAGTCGGGGACTCTTGCGATCTGCTCGCTCCTGATTCTGGTGGCAAGTTCCTGTCTGGCAGCAGGTATCGGTACATATGCTTCCTATAATATGTATGACACGAAGCGGATCGACTACACATTTACGAATTTTTTTAACGGATCACATGATGACCTGAAAGCGAGACTTACAGAGCTCGGAATATCCGGAAACTTCTCCTATCTCGATGAGATCCGGATCTCTCATCCTTATATCGTCGGAGAAGGAAATTATGACAGTGCTTTTCAGGCGGGGGAATTTGCAAGATTCCAGGACGAGCTGGATCCTGATTTTGAGATGCATAACCAGAGGGGAAGCATTGACGGGTTCCCGTTCATGATCCGCCTCTCGGACTACAATGCGCTTGTGACTGCGATGGGCGAAGATCCGATCGAACTGAAGGACGGCGAACTCGGACTTTATAGAGGAGGCAGCTTTTCGGATAGCGAAGAACTCGATGATCGCGTCCTTTCGAAGAGACCGCATGTTACCCTTTTGGGAAAAGAATTCGTGATGACAGGAAAGATGCAGAGTGCGCCGATCGTCACCGACAGTTTCATCACACTTTCCGGTGCACTGATCGTGCCGGATCAGGACTTTGATCACTTTGCAGCGGGAAAAGAAGAGGTCTATCTTAACGGGATCCTCGACAGGGAGAAGTACAGCAGAAGCACGATGGTGAAGACCTATACCGATATTAATGCGGTTCTGGATACGACAGATCTTGACTATGAGAGCTATCTTTCGAATTTGGGACGCCAGCTTTTCTATCTGGTGGCAGCGAGCTACATCACGATCTATCTGGCTCTGATCTTCCTGGTGGTCGCCAATACCATCCTCGGCGTGCAGTTCCTCATGGGACAGAAGCGCGCATCCGGAAGATATAAGACGCTGGTGAAGCTCGGCGCGGATCATAAGGCGATGTATAAGAGCTCGAAGCGTCAGATCAACTGGTATTTCGGACTTCCGATCGCTGTTGCGTGTGCGAGTACGTATTTTGCGACCCGGGCACTATTTAACGGGATCTTAAGCTCCAGAACGAGAATGAACATGGATAAGATGCTTCCGGTCGTGGCGATTGTAGCAGTCGTGTTTTGTTTGGTAGAATGTGTGTATATGCTGATCGTAAAGCGCAGCAGCTCCCGGTTCCTCGAGACGCTGATGACGCCGGAAAGGGAAGAATAATTCTTTACATATGAAGCACATCGCTGTTGTCGAAGATGAAAAAATGGTAGCTATGGAACTTGCTTCCATGCTCGAAAAAGAAGGGTACCAGGTGACCCGTATCGAGGACTTTTCCCGTGTGACGGAAGAAGTCCTCGCACTCGCTCCGGACCTTCTGCTGCTGGATATCAATCTTCCGGGGAAAAGCGGATTTCAGATCTGCCGCGAGATAAAAACGAAAAGCTCGATCCCGGTCGTCGTGCTGACGTCCCGTGACCAGCTGCCGGATGAACTTCGTGCTCTGGAACTCGGCGCGGATGAATTTATCACGAAGCCTTACCGTAAAGAGAGACTTCTGGCGCGTATCGCCAATGTGCTCCGTCGATACGAGGGAAGATCGAATATGCTCGAAGGTCCGGGATTCCTTCTGGACCGCGGCACCTATACCCTCTATGTGGACGGCACCTCGGTTCTTCTTCCGAAGAATCAGGGGAAGATCCTGGAGACACTTCTTCAGGAGTTTGGGAAAACAGTTCCGAAACAGACGATCTGTGAGGCGGTGTGGGGGACCAGTGAGTTTATCGATGAAAATGCACTCCAGGTGAATCTCACGAGATTGAAGAAGACTCTTTCCGGGCTTCCGCTGAAGGTCCGGATCACAGCGGAGCGTGGTGTGGGGTATAAGCTGGAGGATCTTCCATGAGAAATCTCCTCCGCCTTCTAAAACACTATATTCCCTACCTTCTCTATGTCCTTTTCAGCGACCTCTTTTTTGTCGTGCTGCTGTGGACGACGGATACAAGTGCTTTTCGATTCATCGCATCGGCCCTGATCCTGTTCTCCATCCTCTCGTTCCTTCTGCTCTGCGCATGGCTCCATCTTCGCGAAAGAAGGATCCGGAGGGCGCTTGAGGACTACCTTTCTGACCCGGATGAGAATCACACGAAGATCCTGCTGTCGCGGCTTTCCGGGATGGAGAAGGAGAGGATCGCGACACTTCTATCCCTGCTCGAAGAAAAAGAACAGCAGCGGGCGCATCTGCTTTCGCAGAGCGAAGACTACGAAGAATATGTCGAGGCGTGGGCACATGAGGCGAAGACACCGATCGCGCTTCTGTCCCTGATCTTAGACAATAATAGGGACAATATGGATCCCGAGATGACCTTTAAGATCGAGTATATAAGGTCGCGCCTGAGCGGATCGGTCGATCAGATGCTGCAGTACGCGAGGATCAAAGGAGAGCGGAAGGACTACCTCTTCGAGGAGCTTTCCCTTCGGGAGGTCATCGATGAAGTGATCGAGGAGTACCGCCCGCTCCTTCTCGAAAAGAACTTTACCGTGATCAATAAGGTGAAAGAAGAGAAGATCTATTCGGACAGACGCGGGCTTCTATATATGCTCGGGCAGTTCATCAGTAACTCCATCAAGTACAGCTCGGACGATCCGCTTCTGGAATTCTACATAGAGCCGGGAAATCACCTGGTCGTGGAGGATAATGGCATTGGCGTCAAAAAGTGCGATCTTCCGTATATCTTTGAGCGCGGATTTACGGGCGACAGCGGTCAGGGAAGGAAGAAAGCGACCGGCATGGGACTGTATCTTGCCGCAAAAATCGCCGAGGATATGAATTTTGAGTTAAATGTTTCCTCGGAAACAGGCAAAGGGTTCCGAATCGTGGTACAATATCCAAACGTGGAACAAAGACGTTACCGCAATTAACAGTAATTAAAGGAGGACAGCCATGCTGGAATTACAACATGTCTCATTCGAAGTGAATGAGGACGGAAGCGGCAAAGAGATCCTCCGTGATATAAGTCTTACGATCCCCACAGGAAATCTTACAGTCATTACGGGCCCGAACGGCGGCGGTAAATCTACACTGGCCAAGGTCATCGCGGGCATTATCCGCCCGACTTCCGGTAAGATCCTGTTCGATGGAGAAGATATTACGGAGATGTCCATCACGGACAGAGCAAGAAAGGGTATCGGATTCGCTTTTCAGCAGCCGGTCAGATTTAAGGGTATCCAGGTCTTCGACCTGATCCGTCTGGCAACGGGCACCAAGCTCTCGACGGTAGATGCGTGCAAGTATCTGTCGGCGGTCGGTCTGTGCGCCAGGGACTATATCAACCGAGAGGTCAATAGCAGCCTGTCGGGCGGTGAACTGAAGCGTATCGAGATCGCGACAGTTCTCGCAAAGGCGTCGAAACTGTCAGTCTTTGACGAGCCGGAAGCAGGCATCGACTTGTGGAGCTTTCAGAACCTCATCGAGGTCTTCGAAGATATGAGAAAGAACATCCATGACAGCTCGATCATGATCATCTCCCACCAGGAGAGGATCCTGAATATCGCAGACGAGATCGTCGTTCTGAAGGACGGACAGCTCCTGTACTGCGGGCCGAAGGACGAAGTACTGCCGAAGCTGAGCGGTACGGATTCTTCCGTCAAGGGCTGTGGCAAGGGGATCATCAGGAAGGAGGCGGAGCAATAATGCTGAATCTGGATTCGGTCTCTGACCGTCTTTTGGAAGAAGTCGCTGACCTGCACAAGGTTCCGGTCGGTGCATATAATATCCGCTCCAATGGTAAAGCCGTCGCGAGAAATTCCACGGCGAATATCGAGATCATCCCGAAGGAGAATGCATCCGGCATCGATATCAGGATCAAGCCGGGTACGAAGAACGAGAGCGTCCACATCCCGGTCGTCATGACGGCGAGCGGCATCAAGGAACTCGTATATAACGACTTTTATATCGGCGAAGGATCCGATGTCGTGATCGTCGCGGGCTGCGGTATCGACAACTGCGGACCGAAGGATAGCGAGCACGATGGTATCCACCGCTTCTTCGTCGGAAAAGGCGCGAAGGTAAAATACGTCGAGAAGCACTACGGCTCCGGTGACGGTACAGGTAAGCGTATCCTGAATCCGGGCACGGAAGTCTATATGGAAGAGGACAGCTTCATGGAGATGGAGATGGTCCAGATCAAGGGTGTCGATGACACCGTCCGTGATACGAAAGCCGAACTTGCCGCCGGCGCGAAGCTGGTCGTAAGAGAGCGCCTGATGACGCACGGCTCGCAGAACGCAGTGAGCAACTACCGTGTCGATCTGAACGGTGAGGGCTGTTCCTGTGACGTGGTCTCCCGATCGGTCGCAAGAGATGATTCGTATCAGAAGTTCGATGCGGTCCTGACCGGCAATGCACCGTGCTCCGGCCACACCGAGTGTGATGCGATCATCATGGACAACGGCCGGATCCTGGCGGTGCCGGGTCTTGAGGCGAACAACGTCGATGCAGCACTCGTTCACGAGGCGGCGATCGGCAAGATCGCGGGCGAACAGCTCATCAAGCTGATGACCTTCGGCCTTACGGAGCAGGAAGCGGAGGAGCAGATCATCAACGGCTTCCTGAAGTAATTCATAAAAGAATATAAGTGATCAGCAAGGCTGTGTATTTAAAGGGAGATCCCGAGAATACACAGCTTTTTGCATACAGGAATGGCAGCTGGAAAATATTTTCCTCAGATGTGTGACCAAACGCGTTTATAATTTATCTAATGGGTATATCGAAAAAAGCGCTTATTTCATTAAGTAGAGAAAAGGAGGCGTCGATGACCACCACTGAAGAACAGAAGTTGGTGATAGCTGCGAAGGAAAACGATAAAGAAGCTTTTGCGAGTCTGATTCAGTTGAATAAGCAGTACATGTATAAAGTCGCACTGGCTATTCTTATGAATGACGAGGATGTCGCCGATGCGATGCAGGATACCATTCTTACCTGTTGGGAGAAGATTACAGGACTTCGGGAAGAACGGTATTTCAAAACATGGATGACAAAGATACTGATCAATCACTGCTATGCGATCATAAATGAAAGAAAACGATTTACGGACCTTTCCGAATGGAAGGAGCCCACTTTCATGGATGAGTACAATCTCGAACTCAAAGAGGCGCTGAGCCTTCTCGATGAGAAATACCGTCCGGTGGTGATCCTCTATTATGTGCACGAGTTCGAAACGAAAGAGATCGCGGAGATCCTGAATATCAGTAAGACCGCAGTCACGACACGGTTGCAGCGGGCACGTAAGAAACTTGCCGGATACTACAACAGTGATTTTCAAGGAGAAATGAAAAATGAGCGACAAGAGTATATTTGAAGAGAATGTAATGATCCCGGACATAGTAGATGCCAAAGTGGATCAGGTGCTTTCCGATCTGCCGGATCATGGGGCGATCAGGGAAGTGAGCCCGAAGGAGAAAAAGAATACCGGAAAGACCTTTACCCGAGTACTGGCCTTTACCGCTGCCGCATCCGTTCTTCTTCTGTCTTATACCGTGCATCGCACGGTAAAATCCGGTAAGAAGAATGCATCTTCTGAGTCCCTGATCTCAGAAAGCACAGATCGTCCGGCCAATACAGATAATACGGCTGCCACAAAGAATCCGGATGGATCGATCAGTCAAAAGTTTACCATTATGGTCGCCGGACAGGGCCTGAGAGAAGATAGATCGATCCCTCTTGAAAATAAGAGTTCGAGATTCACGAATATAGCGATGAATTACTTTGATGTCAGTTTTGAATTCGAGTTCCCTCTTTCCGTTGCCGGTGAGAATGTGGAGAGCGTGGAGTATTCATTCAAAAATGCAGATGTAGCGATCGCCCATAACGGAACTTCGCCGAGTAATATCACGGGCGAAAAGATCGACCTGGATGACCGGTATCTTTCCGATTGGGAGGATGAGCCGAAAAGGTATTATATAAGCAGTGGAATCTATGGCTTAGGTAGGGTCGATTTTTATCATTCGTATAAAGAATCAGCTATTTCCGGAGAGACCTATACGAAGTATATCTGCGTATTGCTTAAGGACCGTAGGGATCTTTATGAACACCTTGAACTCGAGGAACGGGACGGAAATATCATGGCGTATTCTTGTGATGTTCTTACTGCCATGTGTAAGGATATCGTGGTCACGGTCAAGGTCAATTTTGCAGATGGTTCAAGTGAATCCATCGATATCGGTATCAAAGGGGGAGAAGTCCCCTATACATATTCAGATGAAGAGGGAAAAGATTATACCGAAATGCAGCCGGGTTTTGTATGCTATATCAAAGGATCTTCGGAGGAACCCGGTGAGGTCCGCCTGAGATCTTTTGAGGAAGAAGGCCTTCCGCCGGCATCATTTTCGGATGAAGAAATGGGGATTGAAAAGGAGCCGGATCCGGAAGTGGTTCAGGAGCAGGAAAGACTGAAGAAACTTGTAGAAGATAAGAATATCCTGAAGGCTCCGGATCTTAAGGCCATTCCAAATACGTTCGAAAATGGGAACGGAGGACTTGGCAGAAATGGCTGGGATCAGGGATGGAACTATGTCAGCTTCGGATTACCGTTCATAGCAGACGGGGAGGATATCGATCATGTGGAATTCCGTTCCTTGAGCGAGGATCTGTGCTTTTACGATCTCTATACCGTAGGAGATGAAGAATACAGGATCAAAGGAACAGAAAGCAGTATCGGTTCCGGTGTAAACGAAGCGATACTTGCGGAGGATCCGGAGCATCCGAAAAAAGGAGAACGGCTCTATCATTGCTACTCGTCCTTCTCCATGCAGTATCCGGTACGGGAAATGAAGAATTATGACCTTTACGTGGAAATTGATGTTCGCGGCAATGAGAAATTAAAAGCCATGGACACGGATGTGTATACGAAGAAGGGATACGAGGATTCCGAATTCTTTAATACTGCCTTCAAAGACAAAACTATTGAGATGACAGTATATTATAAGGATGGGACAAGTGTGACAAAGAAGATCGCTTTCGCCCTTATTCTGGAGCAGGATGAGGGAGGTTCCCCTTACTATTCGCGGAACCTCTATGCCTATATCGTCGAATGACCGCTGGAAGATCTTGTGTGACGAAGCAGAAAATCCCGAATGAAAAGAAAAAGGACGGCATCAGCCGTCCTTTTTCTTATGGTGGAGCATATGAGGATCGAACTCACGACCTCCAGATTGCGAACCTGGCGCTCTCCCAGCTGAGCTAATGCCCCGAATCACTTCACTATTATGGTGGTTGCACCCGTAAATGTCAAGGCGAATTTTCTTCCCTCATGTGGTATAGTAGCTTTAGTAAATTTCGTTCCGGATCAGGGAAAAGGAGACTCTTATGAAGGTTTTTAAAGCACTGGCATCAGCTGCTGTAGCGGTGGCGCTTATGGTCTGCGCGGCAGGCCCTAAGGTGCTTGCCCTTGCATCCCGGGATGCCGGTACGATCGTAGTAGATGGGAAGACTTTCTCCTCGGCCAAGAACTGTAAGGGTGACAACTGGAAATACGAAGCGAAGAGCCACACCCTTTCTCTTGACGGGTATTCCGGAATGTATATCGACCTCAGCCAGCAGGAAAATGCGGTGATCGAATTGACCGGGGATAACAAGGTAACTTCCAATGTGGAGGCGCCGGCGATCCAGGTGGAGGGCAATCTGACGATTCAGGGTGAAGGATCACTCAAACTCGAGGTGACTGCCTGCCACAGTGCAGTCTATGCGAAGGGCGGCGATCTGACAGTCGATCATTGTGAGCTTTCGGTCAGCGGACACGGAGATGTGGCGGACTCGGCGTATCTTCTGATGGCGGATAAGAATGTGACACTCTCCGGAATACATGCTTCGCTGGGAGATGAGATCAATGGGTCCGGTGGTGCGGTCGGATCTCTCAGAGGAAATATCCTTGTGAATGACGGCACGATCATGACGATTTTTTCCAGGTCAAAAGCACTTACCTCCATCGAGGGTGAGGTCCGTATCGAGGGTGCTGCCACGAGCGCGGAACTCTTCGCGACAGAGAGTGCGCTCTATGGGAAAACCGGGATCACGATCTCCGGCGCGGAGAATGTCCGGGCAGAGAGTAATAAGCCGGAGAGTACAGCGGTGTACTGTCCGGAGGGTACCATAAAGATCACGGATACGCCGGTGGATATTGCTTCAGAAGGCGCAGCGATGGCCGGTAAAAATATCGAGATCAGCGGCGGATATATCAGTGATCCGTTTGATGCGGAAGTGAAAGAAGTATCCGGGATGATCTCGGTTGTCCTTGGAACGAATGTTGTAAAGGATCTTCATATCCTCACAGGCGTCAAGCCGACAGCGACACCGACGCCGAGCCCTACGCCGACGCCTGTTCCGACAGCGACACCGACACCGGAACCGTCTGAAGGCGGTGGATTTCAGATCACATCCCGCATGATGATCGGCGGCGGGATGGTCATTATCGCGCTCGCCGTGATCGCAGTTCTTATCATCAGCAAGATGAGATCCAGTGAATAACTTATTGCAGGATACCGATCTCGATATCTGGTCCGTCAAAGATGATCATGGTACCCCATTCATTTAATTCCGGGATACCTGCGCTCGTGGATGCGATGCGGAAGATCGAAGAGAGTACCAGACGTGTCTGACCGTAGAATCCTTGTGTATGCACGTAGATCTTGCCGTCCTGTTTCAGTGCTTTTACCATACCGGCATTTTTCAGATCGGCAGAGTAGATGTCCGCGCTGACTTCTTTTCCTTCCGGAAGCTCGAACAGTGTGATGGTCACATTTTCCATATAGTTATAGACAGGCTTTTCGTCGGAGGACCCGGCAACGAGGATAGACCCCGGGCGAACGAGGATCGGCATCGTGTCATAGCCGTGCTGCTCGTTTTTCCAGATCGGGCCCTCGATCTTCTCACGTGTCAGAAGGTTCGTCCATGTGCCGGACGGTACATAGTAACGGACGATGCCGTCTGCAGAAGTAATCGGCGCGATCAGAAGGGACGGGCCGAGCATGTACTGCTGATCGAGTGTGAACGTATTCGGATCATCCGGGAAGTCCAGCATCATCGGGCGTGTCAGCGGAAGTCCCAGCGAACTGGATTCCACGGCACAGGAATAGATGTAGGGCATAAGTCCCAGCTTGAATTTCGAGAAGAGAAGGGTCTCGTTCATCGCTTCGGTTCCATACTGCCACGGCACGCGGAAAGTCCTCGCACCGCTCAGCATGGCATGCGGCAGGAACATCGCCGCCTGATGCCAGCGCATGTAGAGGTCAGGTGTGCACTCGTCCGTGACGCCGGCGATATTCTCACTCCAGTACGGGAATCCGCTGATCGACAGCGACAGGCCGCTCTGAAGTGCAGCGCGCATACCCTCGTAAGAGGGATCTTCGTTGTCCAGCGCGAGGAATGGCATCTTGTGCGAGCCGATAAACCCGGAGTGCGCAAGTATGCAGGCATTATTCTTTCCGGCTCTTCTCCACAGAAGATCATATACAGCATCCGCGAAAAGCACTGAATACTGATTGTGCTGGCTCTCCGCTTCGAGTTCGTTCTTATAGGTGATACCGTATTTTTCGGCCTTGATGCCGAAGACAGAAGATTTTACCGGTGCGTCGGCACCGTAATCAAGACGGAATGCATCGACGCCCATCTCGATAAGATCGGAGATGAATTTCTGATACCAGGCACGCGCGACGAGGTTCGTAAAATCGACAAGACCTGCGCCGGGAGCGTAGGTATCGGACTGGAATACATCGCCGTTGCCGTAATTGAGATAGTAGTTTCCATCATAACCTTCCTGGAAAAGCGGCGACTTCTGCGAGATGTACGGGCTGACCCATACGCAGACGCGGATGCCGTTCTCGTGAAGAGTTTTGATCATCTGCTGCGGATCCGGGAAGCGGGTCTCGTCCCACAGAAGGGAAGTCCACTCGAAGCTCTTCATCCAGAAGGGACCGAAGTTGATCACGGAGAAAGGCATGTTGATGCCCTTGGCATGTTCTACCAGATCATAGATCGCATCTTCGTCATATTCTTCCAAAGCAGGAGAGGATAGCCAGGTGCCGAAGGACCATGCCGGCGGCAGGTCGGGGCGTCCGATCATCTCGGAGTAGATGTCCAGAACGTGCTTCATGGAGGCACCGCCCATCAGGATATATTCCATCGTCTCGCCGGCGAGGGAGAACTGTGTTCTGGAAGTTACACCCTCTGCATTAGTATCTGTAGTTGCATCATTTGCGATCTCGAAAGAGACTCGCTCCGGGCTGTTGACCAGTACGCCATAGCCTCTGGAAGACAGGAAGAACGGTGTTGTCTTGGCGGATCTTCCGAAGCGCATACCGGCATCCTCGTTCCAGATATCATAGGAACCTCCATTTCGGACGATCGGTCCGGGCATCTCGCCGAGACCGTAGATGCACTCGCCTTCGCTGAGGGTAAGCTGTTCACGGATATATGTATTGCCATTGCTGTCGATAATATGTGCCATGCCGCCGAGCTCGGTCGAGGTCAGGAAACGGCCGGAGTAATAGAAGGAGATGCCCCATGTGCCGTGCTTGCTGATGCGAAGTTCCAGGAGACTGGATGTATAACTGTAGTATTCTTCGGTCTCGCTGCTGACCGGCTTTACGATGGCTCGGTTCAGTTCGAGGACGGACTTCTGTGCCCGGGTGCCCCGATGATTTGTGATCTTTACGGAAAACATATTTGCGCCGATGGCACTGATGCTCACGGCGAGAAGACCGCTGCCGATGCAGTCACTGGATTTCTCCTGTTCGGAATATGGCGCGAAAAGCGTGATGCCGGATTCCGAATAAGCGATATCGGAGATCTCCTTCGGATACTCCAGTGTATAGCCTTCTTTAACCACCCAAAGTCCATCTGTAAATTTCATGTGTAACACTCCTTGCGTCACGGGAAAGGAATATCTTCCGCCCCGTAAATGAGATATCTCCAAGAAAAGTATAGCAAAGAGAATGTCAAGGAAAGGGACAGAATTCCTACTGCTGTGTTTCATTTGTGTGAATGTGAATGTCGTATGTTATACTTAATTCTATAAATGAGACCGCACGGGACGACCCGGGAAGAAGGAGCAGAAGATACATGACTTCATCAAAGTCACTTCTCCGTTATGTAAAAAAGATGAATGACGGCCGCCAGGAACTGCTGGCGGAGGAGGGTGCTTTTCTTGATCTGGCACAGCTTCTGATCGACCGGGGTGTGAAAAGAGTCTTCCTTATCTCAGGAAAACAGACGCAGAAACTGAAACTGTATGATTCCTTTGTGGAGAAACTTCAGAGATCCGGCACGCGATGCTTCGTATGGGCGAAGGTCGATAAGGCGGCGGAGAATTCCGTGATCGAGACCTGCGCTACGGAGTGCGCCACATATAACTGTGAGGCGATCGTTGCTTTTGGCGGCGGAGCGGTGATCGATGTGGCGAAGATGGTGGCCGTCTGGCTCAAAAATCCCGAGTATTCGCTCTATCAGATGCGAGGGATCAACCGCATCCCGAAGAAGGGGCTGCCGCTTTATGTGGTTTCTACGACGTGCAGTGGTGCGGAGAGCTCCGCTTGTTCTCTTGTTCATAATGATAATGTGATTTCTCTTTACTATAGTAAATATCTGGTGCCGGATGTGACGGTCCTGGATCCGGATCTGGTGCTGCGCCTCCCGATGGAACATATGGCGTCGGCCGCGATCCTGGCGCTTTCCCATGCGGTGGAGGCCTATATCAGCCCGATGGCCGTTGAATTTCCGGCGGATAAAGCGAATATCCAGATCGCGATACCGATCTACTTCTCCTATCTGGAAAAGTCCTATAAACACGGCGCCGGGAATGATGTTTTTCTTCAGATGATGATGGCACCATACTACACAGGCGTTGCGACAAGAAGGATCGGGTTCGGCCCGGCGCACAGCCTGATCATGTATGTTGCCGAGAAGTACGGCGAGGCGCCCGGAAGAGTTGCCTCGATCCTCTTGCCGGCTGTTCTGGAATATGAATTTGATGAAATAAAGGAGAATCTGGCACAGCTTGCTCTGGCATCGCACCTCTGCTCGGCGAGGGCGACCACGGACGAAGCGGCGCGGGCCTTCATCTCCGGATTTAAGAGCCTGTGCAGACGTGTGGAGATGCCATCCTCTCTGCCGTTTCTGAAGCTGGAGGATATGGGTGAGATCGTCCGCATGGCGATGTATGATGCCAAGCTGTGGAGCAGCCCGAAGAAAGTCAACCTGAAGTCAGGGGTCTCTATTCTGAAGAGAGCCAGATACAGTGAGTGAGGATGCCATGCCTTCCGAGATGATCCATGTTGACCACAAACTTCCGGAACAGATCGGGACGCTCCTTATGAAGCTCTCCGAACATGGATATGAGGCATATGTTGTTGGCGGCGCGGTAAGAGATATCCTGATCGGAAAAACTCCGGAGGACTATGATGTCGCGACTTCTGCTATGCCGGAAGAGGTGATATCGGTCTTTGGCGAAAAGCACTGTCACCCGACCGGGATCGCGCACGGGACGGTTACCGTCGTGGTGGAAGGTGTGCCGGTCGAAGTGACGACATTCCGTGTGGATGGCGACTATATGGATTCGCGACATCCGGAGCATGTCAGCTTTACCCGTTCTTTAGAAGAGGATATTAAAAGAAGAGATTTTACGATCAATGCGCTCGCGCTATCGGCAGAGGGAACTGTCATCGATTACTGCGGTGGCGTAAAAGATCTTAGATCCAGACTTCTCCGTACCGTGGGTGATCCGGAAGAAAGATTTGCCGAAGATGCGCTTCGTATTCTTCGCGGTCTCCGATTCTCCTCTGAACATGGTTTTCGGATAGAAAAAGAAACAGCCCGTGCGATGCTTGATCGGAAGGAGTCTCTCTCAGATCTTTCGGTGGAGCGGATCTGGAAGGAATTCTCGAAGCTGATATGCGGAACATATTGTGCATCTGTGATGCGCCGTTTCTTCGACATTTTCACTGTTTTCCTTCCGGAGATCACTCCGATGAAGGGATTTGAGCAGCATAATCCGCACCATATATATGACGTATGGGAGCACACGCTGGCTGCGATGACCTATGTTCCGCAGACATTAATTCTCCGGGCGGCAGTGCTTTTCCACGATATCGGAAAACCACAGTGCTTCGAGATCGGCGAAGATGGTATCGGTCATTTCCGCGGGCATCCGAAGGTGAGTGCCGCGATGGCGGATGAGATCCTCCGCCGCCTGAAGGCGGATAATGAAACCAGAGAAACGGTCGTGCTGCTTGTTAAAGCGCATGATGTGCCGCTGGATCCGGTCATGAAGAGTGTCCGCCGGCGTCTGGCACAGTATGGAGAAGAGAGGGTCCGCTTGCTTTTGGAAGTGAAGCGCGCAGATATTTCTGCCCACTCCGCCAAAAGCGCCTACCGCCTCTCGGAACTGTCCCGATTTGAAAGCCTTCTGGATCAGGCTATCAGAGATCAGCTTTGTTTCTCATATTCTTCGATGGACATTAACGGGAAAGATCTGATCGATCTTGGGATCCCTTCCGGAGTCCGTCTGGGATCTATTAAAAAACAGCTCCTCAATGAGATCATCGAGGGCACTCTGAAAAACGACAAAACCGCGTTATTGCAGCGTGCACAGGCCCTCTGGGAAAACTGTCAATAACGATTTTTATTCAAAATTAGAACGTAGTTTCACATTTTGTCACATTTCTGCATACAATTACACAAGCGAGAAATGTAAAAATATCGTCCCGTTTGTGCAATATGCATAAAAATGAAATTCCGTACAAAATCTGGACACAAAATAGATACAAATTGTGACAGAATTGTGACAAAATCTGCTAGAATTTGAACTTCTCCGCTTGATAAAATATGACCATAAAACACAAGACATCAAGGAAACGACATCGAGGATGAGGATAGTATTTAGACAGACAAGTAAGGAGGAGATCCAGATGAAAAATAGAAGAGGTTTTACATTAGTTGAAATGGTAATTGTTATCGCCATCATCGTATTTCTCGCAGGCGTAACATTGAACGGTATATCTCAGTATTCCAGAAGAGCAAATGATCTGAAAGCAAATATGAATGCACATCAGGCAGCATATCAGTCACAGGAAGCGATCATTGACGGATATCTGATGAGCACAAGAGCTACACTCGGAAATCCTACAACAAATAACAGTGTCCAGGCTGCAAGCCCGACGTTCCCGGATGAAAACCCGACCGAACCGGCACCGACGACAGCTCCGACAACTGCACCGACGACAGCTCCGACAACGGCTCCGACAACGGCTCCGACAACAGCTCCGACAACTGCACCGACAACAGCTCCGACCGAACCGGCAGCTCCTGCAAACAATCAGGCACCGAAGGTCACATCGAAGAATCCACTTACCAAGAAAGGTAATCCCGGAAGCGGCGTCATCTCTATCGACAACAACGCAGACGGATCTGTAACAGTAAATCTTCTGTACAATCAGTGGAACGATGGTCAGGCTGTAATCACGAAGAATGCAGATGGTTCCTTCAACCTGAAGAGCCTCTCCGGTAACACATATTACCTGGGTGACAAGCTCGGATACAACCACGATTATTCTAACGGCTTTAAGCTTTCTAACAACGATATCAATACTCTGAAGAACACCTTCGGTCTGCAGATCAAATAAGAAGATCTGAGCACATTAACACAGCAAAACCTACTGGACAAATAAGTGACAACATTGGAATGACATCATTGGATATCACAATTTCTAGTTTGGCGGCCGCTCCCTCGGGAGCGGCCTTTTGCGGATTTACAGTTTAGTAAAAAAGCCGTGCTTTTTTAGTCATATAGTATTATTATAATAATATCGATAAGTGTATAAACGGCTTGGGGAAGCCAATCGTATTTGGGGGAAGAGAAATGAAGCTACAGCAATTTGCAAAACTATTCAGCAAGAACGTCACGATCCTTTCGATCGCGTCCGCTTTTGTTCTGGGCGCTGTAGGAATGACAGACATCAAGGATTCACTTTTCGATACTTCCAAGTGGTTCATAAAAACGAATGACACCGAGAAGTCAGAGTTTGAAAATATCGCTGCTGAATCAGGAAAAGCCGATTTTGAGTTCGCAAAACCCTCGGAAGATCCGAATTCCGGTGATAATCAGACTGTTCCATCGGACGATCCGGCAAAAGATTCAGAATCAACGATCGTAACAACATCTTCTGAGAGCTCGGAATCGACCACGCCTACCGTGACGATCGATATTTCCGACATGACGCTTCCGGAGATGACGGTCCCGACGGAGTCCACGTCTGAGACTTCTGAGACTTCTGACGAAACAACAGAGGCAACAACTGAGAATACAAAAGATTCGGGCGAGTCCACAAAGAAGACAAAGAATACAAAGACTACCGACGATACAACAAAAGCTCCGGATAGCGGAAATACGACCTCGGCCCCGAAGGAGACCACATCTGCTCCGAAGGAAACAACAAAGGCTCCGAAAGAGACTACAACAGCGCCGAAGGAGACAACAACGGCACCGAAGGAAACGACAACGGCCCCGAAGGAGACGACAAAGAAAGCATCGCTCGGTGATACCAGCGGTACCTATAATGATGGTATGGCGAAGGAAGTCCTGGCGCTTGTGAATGAACAGCGTGCGGCAAATGGTCTGGCTCCGCTTTCGTGGAGTAACGGACTGGCCAAGGGTGCGAAGAGCAGAGCTACAGAGATCGTCGTGCATTGGGATCACGTCCGTCCGGACGGATCCGAGTGGTACGAGGCTCCCGGATGCGAAAACGCCTACGGAGAGAATCTTGGTAAGGGTTACGGCTCGGCTGCAGGTGTAGTGGACGGATGGATGAACTCTCCGACGCATAGGGCAAATATTTTGAAGAGTGAATACAAGACCCTCGGTGTTGCTTGTTACTCATGCAATGGTAAGTATTACTGGGTGCAGGAGTTTGGATACTGATACGAAGAAAAGCCCACTGATATATAGAAATTACATACGATGGCCACTCATGATCCTCATGGTGGCCTTAGTCATTTTGGGTCTGATGTATGCTTTCATAATCGATCCGGAAAAGAATCCGGAAGCGTTTTTCCCGTGTACATTTCGCTCCGTGTTTTCAGTTTATTGCCCGGGATGCGGAAATACCAGAGCTCTTCATGCGCTGACACATGGCCATGTTCTACAAGCATTTGATTATAATCTGCTGTTCCCGTTTGCGGCTTTGATTCTTGCGTGGTACTATCTGGTTGCAATCACTTCTCTGCTTTTTCGCAAAAGAGTGATGTGGGTCCCGGAGACGATTCCGATCTGGTCAGTGATCGCTGTCGGCGTGGGAATAGTGCTTTTCACGGTGCTTCGGAATATTCCGGCGTGGCCGTTTACGATACTCGCACCATAAAAGGAGGAAGAGATGACAATTTGCAAATATTGTGGAAATGAAGCCGGGGACGGTGAATTTTGCAAAAGCTGCGGAGCGAAGAATGAGGCTGCGGCAGTGACACCGCAGCGAATGACCGAAGAGGACTATCGGCAGCTGGAGAACCAGCAGGTATATACAAGTGATCCAAATAAACAGGGAAGCTATGAGCAGCCGAATAAATATTTCCGGCCGCAGGCAGCAACCGGACTTCTCACTGCGAATATCGTCGTGCTGGTGCTAGGAGTCCTGACATTCTGCAATTCGCTCGGTGTTACGGGCCTTGCGGTGATCTTTTCGATCCTTGGAATCATCAGTGCTTCGAAAGTTAAGAATGCAAGAAGTGATATGGAGGCCGGCAGCTGCAGGAGCGGTGCCACGTTCATGCTGGTGCTGGGCATTATCGCTCTTGTCATAGGCTTTGCCGTGCTTATCGTCCTTAAGATCCTCGGAAGCCTGGCCAATGGCCTGTTCTCTCTGCTCTTCTGATGGAAATCGGGAAGAAACAGACGGAAAACCGATTATTGCGAAAGAAACGTAATAAATATATTATTACAATATCAGACAGCTCCCTGTCTGAGGGGGTAAGGAGGAAGACTGATGGCTAATTGCAAATACTGCGGTCACGAAACGGGTTCGAAGATGTTCTGCGAATACTGTGGAGCAAAAGTGGACAAGGCGCCGACACCGCCAACACCACCAACACCACCTGTTCCGCCGGTGCCTCCGACGCCGCCGGTTATGCCCCAGCCCCAGTTCCAGCCTGCTTCTTACCAGCAGCCTATATTAAATCAGATGCCGATGCAGCAGGCATACTATACACCGCACAAAACCGGTGGATTGTTAGCAGGCAATATCGTTGTGCTGGTTTTGAGCTGTATTTTCTTCTGCAGCATCTTCCCGCTGGTATCGATTCCGCTGAGTATTATTGGTATAGTATTCTCAGTGAAAGCGGGAAATAGCAGGAGTGTGCAGGAAGAAAACGCGAGCCGTATGGTCGCGATGATCATGCTGATCATAGGCGCTATATTACTTGTTTTGGGAATCATGGTATTCATAGGAGTTGTGGAAGACAGATATGGAGGCTTCGAAGAATTCTTTGATGAAGTATTTTCCGGTGACTGATTAGAATCAGGATAAGGTTTAAGTAAAAAACAGATATTGCATATTAAGATAGAAAAGTAAGGAGAAAAAACTATGCCGACATGTAAGTATTGTGGAAATGAAACCGGAGGATCCCAGTTCTGCCAGAATTGCGGAGCAAAAGTCGAGGCGGAGCCGGTAGTTCCTCAGCCGATCCCGGTCATGCAACAGAGTTATCAGGAACCGATGCAGGCACCTGTTCCGACGCAGCCGTCCTTTTATACACCGGGTGGTGCCGGCGGACTTCTGGCCGGAAATATTATCATGCTCATTATTTCCGTACTCACCTGCTGTCTGGTCTTTACACTGGCTTCTCTTGCGATGTCGATCGTAGGTATCGTTTTTGCTGCGAAGGTTAAAAATGCAGCGAATGCTGATCAGGAGAAATCCTATAGAAGGATCGCGCTTATTATGATTCTTGTATCGATCGCTGTAGTAATCTTCGCAATCTTTATTTTCGTTGTTGGAGTATATCGTGAATATGGCGGATTTGAAGGATTCTTCGAAGAACTCGAGAGTGTCTGGGAATCTGCGATGGATGAAGCAAAAAAGTAATTGATCCCTAAGAATCACTTGTTGGTTTTACGGCAAAAGGCGAGGTAAGTATATGCAGTGTATCCGCTGCCGCAGGGAACTCTCGGAAGAAGCAAGATTCTGTCCGGACTGTGGTCTGAAAATCGATACTAAAGATGCTGGCGCAGCGGTTGCTGCGCCGGCTTCTTCCGGTCTGCCCGGTCTGCCGCTGGTTTCGATGGAATCGTCTTCAACGGAAAAGGCAGAAGGAGAATTTGTTCCTTCCTCCTACGATCAGATCACTTCTCCCGTACCTGCCTCATATAATCAGAACACGTCTCCCATGTCTTCCTCATATAATCAGATCACGCCTTCTGTACCTGCAGCATATTTTCAGGGAGGATATGCGGCGCCGGTGTATCAGATGCCGAGTTATCCGGTCGATGAGAGCGACTATTATCATATCGATGCTACGGAGAAATATAACTTCGAGGCGTTCCGAGGTATCTCGATCGTAGTCATGGTGCTTTCGGTGCTGACCATGTTCGGAATACTGTTTCCGCTTCCGATCTGCATCGTGACGCTTATCCTGTCCTGTATGAGCGCAGATGAAAGAGATCCTGCCCGTGCAAAATCACGCTTCAAAACCTGCCGGGTGCTGTCGATCATCAGTATTATTGCGATAATAATATTAATAGTAGCGATATATGTACTTCGCTATCTGGTGAACTATACGGAATTGCTTAATCTGTAAACCCTACTATTTCAGTGCTTTTACGGCCGGCCTGCCTACTGATGTGCAGGCCGGTTTTTTGTATATTGTGAAAAATCTTTGTCAATTTGTTGTGAAATTCCACAGTAAGCAATGAAAAATATCGGAAAAGGTTGTATAATTGTTTTACAATTCTTTCGATTTGAGGGGTAGTTACAATGAAGAAATGTCCTGTATGTGGCGTTATGATGGGTGATAACGTGGCGCGTTGCTTCATGTGCAAGTACGATTTCCAGAAAGCGGCACGTGAAGGTGAAGATGTTGCTCGTCAGGAAGCCAGTGAGAACATTAAGCGGAACGAGCAGGAAGCGAGTGCTCGTGTTGAGCAGAAACGTTCCGAAGAAGAGAAGATCATCGTTGAGATGAAAAACAGGAACCAGCGCGAGATCGAGACACTGAACCAGCAGCTGGAATCAGAAAAGCTTCGTATCGAGACGGAGTATGTCGAGATCAGGAAACGTGCCCTCGATGAGAGAAAAGCACTTGAAAAAGAACTGGAAGAGATCCGCGAGCAGGTCGAGATAGAGAAGAAACGTCAGGCGGATGTGAAGGGCCAGCAGGAGAAAGTCCGTGAGGAAGCCAGAAAAGAGATGGCGGCCGAGCGTGAAGAGATGATCAAGCAGGCCAAGAAGGAACAGGAAGCGATCCTGGCCAGCGCACATCAGGAGACGGAACAGCTCGCGATCCAGGTCCGGAAAGAATATGAAGACGCGATGCAGAGAAGACAGCAGCTGATCGATGAGGCTCAGATTGCTGAAGCAGCTGCAAAAGAAGCTATCGAGCGTCGCGATGCCGCAGAGAAAGATTATAAAGAGATGGAGTCTTCACTCAATACGATGAAGACTGACTTTGAAGCGGCGAAGAAGAAGCTTGAAGCGGAAGCTGAAGAGACAACGCGCAAGTTGCTGAAAGAAGGCGAAGATGCTAAGGCAGCATCGATCGCGGAAGGTGAGAAGGCGAAGGCAGACGCTATCGCTGAAGCCCAGCAGGTACTCGCAGATGTAGAAAAGACGAAAAAGCAGGCTGACGCGGAGATGCAGGCTTATGTGACAGAGGCCCAGCGCATCATGACTGAGGTCGAGAAGGCTCAGGCCGAGCAGAAGAAACTGGTCGAAGAGTCTGAGCGCATGAAGGCAGCTCTTAATGAGACGCAGAAAGCATATGAAGCGGTAGCCCAGGAAAAGGAAAATCTCGATGTTGCAGTTGCTTCGATGAAGAAAGAAGCAGAGACGGAGAGAGACCGCATCATCAAAGAGACGACCGATGAGCGTGACCGTATCATTAAAGAGACCACAAGTGAGCGCGACCGTATCATCATGGAGACTACGGCGGATAGAGAGCGCATCATTAAGGAAACGACCGATGAACGCGACCGCATTATTACTGAAACGAATGCGGAAAAAGAGCGGATCATCAAGGAAACAAATGATGAGAGCACCCGTATCACGACGCAGGCGAAAGCTGAACTTGAGAAGTCCCAGAGCGCGAAGGCAAAACTGGATGCAGAAGCTTCTCAGGTGCTGAACCTTGCTCAGGCTGAAAAGCAGAAAATGGAGCAGGAAGCTGCCGCGAAGATGGATCAGGCCAATAAGGCGATCCATGATGCACAGCAGGAGAAAGACAGACTCCAGGCAGAAGCGAAAGCCGGCTGTGATGTAATCGCGAAGCAGAAAGCAGCTCTGGAAGCTGACATCGCCAAGATGACGAAGGAGCAGGAGCAGAGCAAGAGTACTTATGAGACGCAGATCGCCGGACTGAAAAATGAGCTGGAGACTGCCAAGTCGATCATTGCTGATTCGAAGATCGCGAAGAAACTCGCGGAAGTGGAAGCTCAGGAACTGATCCTGAAAGCGGAGAAGCGTGCAGTTGCGCTGAAAGAATCTGCTCTTTCCGAAAGTGAGAAAGGCAAGCTTCAGGATGAACTTAAAAAGAAGGAAAGTGAGCTAGCAGAGATGGCAAAGTCAAAGGAAGAACTCGAGAAGCAGCTGAACGAGATGCAGAAGACGATCAAGAAAATGCAGGACCGCATCGACAATATGCCGGTCGGCGGCGGTGCGGTTGCAATCGCAGACGGCATGAAGGAATATTCCGTGGTTGTAGTTCCGCATCTTTCAAACGGCGAAGTCAACTCCGAGCGTATCGCAGAGATCCTCGCTACAAAGGCTGCCGGCGGATGGAGACTGCACAGCATGGTCAATGATGAGGGTGGTAAGCTCCAGGCTTCCATCGGTGGCGGCGACAGCGTATCTCTGAACGCCAGCTCCGTATCCATCAAGGAAGACCGTGTGATCATGATCTTCGAGCGTAATGCGGAAGAGGGCTGAGACACCGGTATCCTTCTAAAATGAGATTCAGATAGAGGATGCTCAGAAATGAGTATCCTCTTTTTGCGTGCATTTTTATCTTATAAGACCGCAAAGAAAATTGCCGTTAAGTATCACAAAAAACTTTTGCGAAATATGAAAGTTTTTGTGGATATTGATTATCGAATCGGTTATAATAATCGCATATGAGTTTAAATTAGGAGGACGAATACATGACCAACTATTCGGCAGACAAGATCCGTAACATCGCGCTTCTCGGCCATGGCGGATCCGGTAAAACAGCGCTTGCAGAAGCGATGCTTTACTGTTCAAAGGCAATCGACCGTCTCGGTCGTTCGGCAGATGGTAACACTGCGCTGGACTTTGATCCGGAAGAGATCAAGCGCCAGATTTCCCTGAACACATCCGTTGCGGCATGTGAGTGGAAGAACACAAAGATGAATCTCATCGACACACCCGGTGATTTCGATTTTCTTGGTGAGACGATGGCTGGTATTCGTGTAGCAGGAAGCGCGATCGTAGTTATCAGCGCAAAGGGCGGTACATCCGTAGGTTCCGAGAAGGCGATCCGTCTTCTGAATAAGAGAAAGGTTCCGTTCCTGTTCTTCCTCAATCGTATGGATGAACCGAACGCAGACTTCGAAGGCGTTGTTTCCCGAATGATGAACCGTTATGGACGTGGCGTTATCCCGCTGTCTCTCCCGATCATGACCGGTGATAAGATGACCGGTATCGTTGACGTTATGAATAAGCGTGCATTTACTCTCGATGAGAAGACAGGTGCACAGACAGAGATCCCGCTGCCGGCTGAGTTTGAAGACCGCGTTGTCGAGCTTCAGGATAAGATCAACGAAGTCGTTGCAGAGAGCGATGAAGAACTGATGGAGAAATACTTCGCAGGCGAGCCGTTCACAGAGGATGAATTCCGCCGTGGCGTTCATGCCGGATTTGCCGATGGCGTCCTGCACCCGATCTACTGCGGTTCTGCATATAAGAACTGGGGCGTCGAGTTCCTGATGAACTGCCTTTCCAAGGATACTCCGCCGGCTTCCACAAAACCGCCGCAAGAAGGTGAAACACCGGATGGCGAGAAGCTCACGATCGTATGTAATGAGAATGATCCGCTCGCAGCCTTCGTATTCAAGACGATCGCTGACCCGTTCGTAGGACGTATCTCCCTGTTCCGCGTATATGCAGGTGTTCTGAAGAGCAACTCTACTGTATATAACGCTGTAAAAGAAAAGGAAGAACGTCTGGGCGGTCTCTTCTACATGGTAGGTAAGAAGCAGATCCCGACAGATAAGGTCGTAGCCGGTGATATCGGTGCGGTTGCAAAACTTGTTATCACACAGACAAATGATACTCTCTGCGACAAGTCCCGTATCGTAACTCTGACCAAGATCAACTTCCCGACACCGTGTCTTTCCATGGGTATCGTTCCGAAGGCGAGAGGTGAAGAAGATAAGATCATGGCCGGTCTTAACAAGCTGAAGGATGAGGATCCGGTATTTACTGTTGTTAACAACGCTGAGACGAAGCAGATGGTTATCAGCGGTCTCGGTGAGCAGGAGATCTCCGTACTGAAGAGTAAGCTGAAGACGAAGTTCAATGTTGATGCTGATCTTGAGGAGCCGCGTGTTCCGTATCGTGAAGCGATCAGAAAGAAAGTTAAAGTACAGGGTAAGCATAAGAAACAGTCCGGCGGTCACGGTCAGTATGGTGACGTATGGATCGAGTTCGAGCCGACGGATTCCGAATCCCTCGTATTCGAAGAGAACGTATTCGGCGGCGCGGTTCCGAAGAACTTCTTCCCGGCCGTTGAAAAAGGACTTCAGGATGCAGTTAAGAAGGGTATCCTCGGTGCATTCCCGGTAGTAAACCTCAAGGCAACTCTCGTCGATGGTTCTTACCACGATGTTGACTCCTCGGAAATGGCGTTTAAGATCGCTGCAAACCTCGCTTTCAAGGCTGGTATGGCGGCTGCAAATCCGGTTCTCCTTGAGCCGATCAGCACAGTATCCGTTCATATCCCGGAAGATAAGCAGGGTGATATCATGGGCGACATGAACAAGCGTCGTGGCCGTATCATGGGTATCGACAGTGACGAGACCGGTTCCGTCATCAACTGCGAAGTTCCTACATCCGAAATGGCGACATATGCTACTGACCTTAAGTCCATGACTCAGGGCCGTGGCTGGTACACCATCGAGCATGCACGCTATGAGCAGGCTCCGGGCGATGTCCAGGCGAAAGTCATCGAGGCAAGAAAGGCATTCCTGTCTGACGACGAGTAACAACGGATCTCTATAGTATTTAATCAGAAAATCTCCGGCAACTATTCGTTGTCGGAGATTTTTGTGTTAACAGGATATTTATGTATGATATCTTAATTGGAAACAGAAACCCGTTTGGGATGATGGTGAGCCTGGTCGATCAGTTTCCATAAGTATTTGAAAGCGAGATGGATTTCCCAGGATATCGCAGGGATCAAAACGATCTGGAGAAGATTGAGTGTTGCATACGAGCAGCTGTGAAGTGCCAGAGTCAGTATTACACTTCCGGCGAGTTCCTGTATCGCGTAGAGTTCCAGCGAAAAGCTTCCAATGAAAGCCAGAAGTTTATGCGATATTTTTGCGATTCTTGATTGTTTCGATTCAGCGATACTCAATCGTTTAGCAAGAAGAAATGGTAAGCTGACCGCGATAAGAAGACCGGGAAGAAAATTACCGCCTTTGGGTATCAGAAGTGTAAGTCCTGAGATGTTATATGAGTAAGCAAAGGTTAATCCTGTTATTAGTGTGATCACCAGTACGATCCAAGTCCGGATGTTGAATATTATGACCTTCTGGTTCTGTGCAATATAGCCGAAGAGAATGCCGATAAGAAAAACCGGGATCCTGTTGGTGAAACCGAATAGGTCAGTGCGCATTCTGTTGCGTAAAAGAATCGTGGCCAGTAACCAAATCAGAATAGCGACTGTTGTAAACACATACTGATTTTTCGCTTTTTTAAAGAAGTGATAGTAAATAGGAAAGAGCAGATATAAGGTGATAATAGCTGGGAAAAACCACAAAAATGAGTAGATATCTTTTGTGTAGAAATTGTACCCGCTGATACTGGCGAGAAAATGGAAAAAACTCCATTTATAGATGAACGCATTCAATATTGCTATCGACAAAAGCGGGAGAAAAATACGTCTTAAGCGGCGATAGTAGAATTGAGGAATCGAAGCGCTCCTGATCGCGAAGGTCAGTCCGTATCCGGATAACAAGAAGAAAACATCAACGCCACAATACCCGATTTTGGTTATGTACCGCTCAAAAGCGGATACCAGGATCAGTCGTCCATCGGACAGTGGTGGAGAGAGATAGATCCACACATGGAAAAAGAGTATCCATAATGCGGCTAATCCCATGATCGCATTACGGTACTTGGATAGGAGTAAAAAGTCATTTCTGTTGTCGCTTCTGTTGTCCATAATCAAAGGTGTCCTGTGTCTGAAATCCTTGGTGTCAATTTCACGATACAAAATAAATATGTGCAAACTGATGAGGTTTTATTGCCAAATAATGAAGAAACCTTGAAATAAACTTTCTGTATATGAGCAGAGTTACCACAAAATAGTAGTATATTTATTCGGGCGGAAGAATGATGGTTTATACATTTCTTTTCATCCGAAAAGGTACTTTTTTACGTGGTTTTGTTATACAATGAAATATAGCAGATTACAGACGGAGGAGCACAGTATGCCGTATTCGAGCGTTTTTCTAACCGAGATCATCAAGTACTTCGAACTTGAGGAAGTTTTTGCGCCGGAGAACATGGAGAAAGTTCGTATCCATGTGGCGGATGTGACTCGTCCCGGCCTTCAGCTGGCTGGTTACTATGACCACTTCGGTCCTGATCGTATCCAGCTGATCGGTAACATGGAGCATGCGTTCCTGGATAAACTGACGCCGGAGCAGAGGGAAGAGCGCCTGCAGGCGCTTTTTGAGAAGAAGATCCCGTGTTTGATCCTCACGCGCAATCACGTGGCTCACGATGAGCTGATCCGTGTGGCGAAGAAAGCGGATATTCCGGTACTTCGCACGCATCAGGCAACATCCGAGTTCATGAGTTCGCTGGTAAAATACCTGAATGTCGAGCTCGCTCCGAGAATCTCGATGCATGGTGTTCTGGTCGAGGTCAACGGTGAAGGTATTCTGATCCTCGGTGAAAGCGGCGTTGGTAAGTCCGAGACGGCGCTCGAGATCGTTAAGCGTGGTCACCGTCTGATCGCGGATGACCAGGTGGAGATCAGAAGAGTTTCGGAGACGACGCTTCTCGGCCGTGCGCCGGAGGTGATCCGTCACCTGATCGAGATCCGAGGTATCGGTATTCTCGACGTAAAAGAACTGTACGGTGTTTCTTCCGTTAAACTTCAGGAGAACATCGACTTCGTTATCAATCTTGAACTGTGGGATGAGAAGAAGACCTACGACCGCCTGGGCATCACTGATGAGACGACGGAGATCCTGGGCATCCAGGTGCCGTCTATCACGATTCCGGTAGGACCCGGACGTAACCTGGCGATCATCGTCGAGGCGGCAGCAATCAACTACCGTGTCAAGAAGATGGGTTACAATGCAGCCAAAGATCTGGTCACCCGTGTTTTCCCGGGCGGCCTGAATGCAGACTGATAGCATGATCCGGGAAGATATTTCCCGGGTAAAGAACGAGAAACAGATCGGGGGAAAAGGACATACATGATGGCGGACAGCAGTACGATCGAGGCATTCCGCAAGAAGCTGATTGAAAAAGGGTTTGAGGATCTGGCAAAGGATCTTCGTGAAAATGAGATCATGAAACCGCACACGTCTTTCCGTGTGGGCGGCCCGGCGCAGATCTATTCCGAACCTTCGAGAACGGAAGAGATCGTGGCGCTTTCCGATACGGCAAAAGCACTTGGCATCCCCTGTTTCCTGATGGGTAACGGTTCGAATCTGGTGATCTCGGATGAGGGTATCGATGGCCTGGTCATCCGCCTGGGGGAGAACTTTTCCACGATTTCGTCAGAAGAAGATCCGGCTGATCCGGATGCGGTACTGGTCACCGCCGGTGCCGGCACACTTCTGATCCGTCTTTCTTCTTTCGCCGCGAAGAACTCGCTGACCGGACTGGAATTTGCATCCGGTATCCCGGGGTCTCTGGGCGGCGCGGTATTTATGAATGCCGGGGCCTATGACCACGATATGTCCGAGGTCATCGAGAAGGTGACCGCTATTTCTCCATCCGGAGAAGTGCGGACATGGACGAAGGACGAACTCGATCTCGGATATAGAAAGAGCTGTTTCATGGCAAATGGCGGGATCGTTTGTGAGGCGGTCCTCCGCCTGAAAAAAGGTGATGCGGAGCTTATCAATTCGCAGATCAGGACCTATACAGAGAAAAGAACGAAGTCGCAGCCGCTGAATTTCCCGAGTGCGGGAAGCATGTTCAAGCGCCCGGAAGGTCACTATACCGGAGCTCTGATCGAGCAGGCCGGACTCAAGGGCTTTTCGATAGGAGGCGCGCAGGTCTCGGAGAAACACGCGGGATTTGTCATCAATAAAGGTGACGCGACCGCGAAGGATATCGATGATCTTGTGCGGCATATCCAGAAAACGATAAAAGAGAAGTTTGACGTCGAGCTTCAGCGTGAAGTCCGTTTTATCGGACGCGGTTTTAACTAATTGGCAGGAGGAACGAAATGGATCTGATAATTCTTACCGGCATGTCCGGAGCGGGAAAGAGCCAGGCGGCAAATTTTCTGGAGGATCAGGGATACTTCTGTATCGATAATCTTCCGCCGATGGTCCTTCCGGAACTGGTCAAGACATTTCTGAAAGGCCAGGGCGGCGAGGGTTTTGCGATCGACCGTCTCGCTTTCGTGGTAGATTGCCGCAGTAATGAATATCTTAAGGGCTTCGGAAAAGCGATCAACGAGATCAAGAATCTCGGCTGCCCGTACCGTATCATTTTCCTTGAGGCCAACGATCAGGTCCTGATCAGCCGCTACCGCCAGACCCGCCGCAAACACCCGCTGTCGGCAGGTCTCTCTCTGGTCGAAGCGATCGAGAAGGAAAGAAACCTCATGCGCGGCATCCGTGCCCGTGCGACACATGTCATCGACACATCCCTGATCGCGCTTCCTGCGCTTCGCGAAGAGATCCTGAATATCATCGAAGTCGAAGACGAAAACTCGATGGATATCCATATCGAGTCGTTCGGCTTTAAGTACGGCATCCCGGGAGACAGCGACATCACCTGTGATGTGCGTTTCCTGCCGAATCCGTTTTATATCCCGGAGCTTAAGATGCTCTGCGGTAAGGATCAGCCGATCATTGATTTCCTGGAAGAGCATCCGGAGACCGAGCAGTATTATGAAAAGAAGATGGATCTTCTGTGCTTCTCGATCCCGTTTTATATCCGTGAAGGAAAGGCCCGTCTCTCGATCGGAGTCGGCTGTACCGGCGGACGTCACCGCTCGGTATATATGGCGGAACGCCTGTATAACGGTCTGAAGGAGAAGGGCTACCGTGTTTCCATCCATCACAGGGATATCGAAAAGGATCCGCGCTACCAGCCTCTCGAGGAAAAGAAGTCATGACAAGGAATCCGTATTCCCAGAATATTAAGGAACAGATCCTGAAGATCACCTATAAGAATGAAGAGGAATGGTCCGCTGAAATGGCGGCCATTTGTCTCTGTACCGGGTATTCCTGTGACCGCGAGAAGAATCAGGCCAGAGTGATCTGCACAAGTGAGGATGTCGCCCGGCGTCTGATGATCGATTGCGGAAAGAGCGGAACCGGAATGAGCTGCGAGGGCCCGGAAAAGGTGGGGCGGCGAGGCGGAAGTATCTTTGAAGTGCTTTTCCCGGCGGCGGAATTTGAGTCCTTCATTACCGATTATTCGCTCCCGGATACGATCACGGAGAAGATCTCGTCGTCTGAGTCCCTGCGCCGTGCGATGATGCGGGGCGCATTCCTGGCAAGAGGTTCGATGAGCGATCCGAACCGCACCTACCGGATCGAGATCCTCTGCAAGACGGATGCTTTTGTAAAGATGCTGATCCTTCTTCTTCATGCGGAGAATATCCGCCCGATGACGCGCGTGCTGGATGTGACGTGGTCGATCTACTTCAAGCGCCACGATGAGATCTGCGATTTCCTGGTCATTCTCGGCGCGCCGAACCTGATGATGGAACTTCAGAATATCCGTGTGCAGCACGATGTCAATTCGACTGTGACGAGAAGTGTCAATCTTGATAACTGGACCGTGAAGCTCCAGGCCGAAGCAAGTGCCAAGCGGACAAAACAGCTGGAGGAACTGCTGAAGTCCGACAAGGCGGCGCGCATTCCCAGGGAGCTTCTGGAGGTCGCGAAAGTGCATATCGATAACCCGGGATTATCTCTTACGGAGCTCGGAAGGCTCATGGATCCTCCGATCTCGAAGTCCGGAATGAATCATCGTCTGAAGAAACTTCTGGATTATCTATGATTTATCCTCTTTTTTCCTTTATTTTTTCCGTTTCTATCCTGCATTGACGTGTATAGAATGAGTTTAATGGGGTTTCAGAGAAAATAAAGGATGATGGAGGCATAAATGAGCGGCGTGAGCGAGAAAAATATTTTTTCCCGTTTGTCCATACGGAGCAGGCTGTTGCGCATCGCGGCAGCCCTGATTGCTTTTGCGGGCATGGTCATTTCCTTCGTTTTCTTCATCCGGTATGAAGTGATGATCTTCCTGATCTGCGGGATCGTATGCGTCCTGCTCACTGCACTGTCAATCGCTTCTCTTTTTCGAAAGGCAGAACGACATGAACTGATGATCTCCCTGTGTCTGGTGATCGTAGTCGTTATGGTCGTCGTGCTGTCGATACGTTTCCCATGGGAGATATCCTCCAATCATCTTCATTCATATAAGAAGAATATGAAGTATCTTTCCGAAAAGCACTTTTCCACGCTGTTTTTTCCGCAGATTCTTCCGGAAGACGTCTCAAAGTATAAGATGGAGTTTTACCCGGATACTTTTGGAGAAGAAAGTTATCTCTGTGTCTCATATAATTGCAGCAAGGATGCACTCGACACATACGAGAGCGAGGCCCAGAAGTTTTCCGTTGTCTCTCCGCTTTCTCTGGAAGAAGCGATGTCTGAGGATCTTGATGAGAAGGTCGAGGAGCAGATCGCAGAGAGTCTGGGCGTAGAGACCGAAGAACTGGTGTTCCAGCTGAAGTTCGCCTTCCCGAAGGATATCGAGAAACACAGCAATGCCAGGATCTATATCCTCGCCTGTGAAAATGACTGGAGCCATCCCAAGACGGAAGCGGTCATGATCGACACCGATACCGGATGGGTATGCTTCTCCAAACTGTTCTGATCGGCGCGCTCCGGCGGGATCCCGCGTCGGAGCGTTTTTTTCTAATTCGCAGATATCTCCACTTTCAGTTTCTGTATTACGCGATAGGGGACTATTGACATATAGTTCAATACCAACTTATAATCAGTATTGTTGAATGTATAGTACCTAACTAAACACAGTATATACAGAAATAGAAAGAAAAAGGAGGAAGTCAGTCATGAATGTTCAGTTCAAAAAAGGCGTGCTCGATCTTTGTGTCCTGGCGATGCTCAATGACAGCGACCGCTATGGATACGAACTTGCCAGCACTCTTTCTGAGATCATCATGATCTCGGACGGCACCGTATATCCGCTTCTTCGGAAACTTGCGTCCGATGGCCTTGTGGCTTCATATCTTCAGGAGTCACAGAGCGGACCGCCGCGGAAATACTACAGCCTCACAGCGATGGGCAAGATCCGTCTTGCTGAGCTCCTCGAGGACTGGAATAACTTTACAGCAAGTGTAAATAAGATCGTAGGAGGGAAAAGCGTATGAATAAAAGAGAATATCTTTCTGCGCTTGAAGCGCAGCTGAAAAGACTTCCTTCCGATGATGTGAAGGAGATCGTAAAAGAGTTTGATGCTCACTTCGACATCGCTTCTTCCGAGGGAAAGTCTGAGGAAGAGACCGCTGCGAAGCTGGGTTCTCCGGAAGAAGTTGCGAAGTATTATCTCGGAGACAGTGTCCCGGATTTCGATGTTGCTTCCGCAGGTGCGGCCGTACCGCCGCCGTTCCCGATCATTCCGGTAAAGACCGGCATGGTCATCGACCGTGGCATCGGCCCGCAGACCGCAGCAGGATTTGCAAACGGCAGATATGCGAAGCCGGTCGTAAATACCCCGCCGAAGGCGGAGCCGGCCAATGTTCCTTTTGCCCATACCGGTGCAAAAGAGAAAGAAACCTACTCCGAACCGATCCGTCAGGGAAAGAAAGAGTACACACTTCCGGATTATTCGCAGTATCCGTCTAAGGGCGGTAAGCATCCGGAACCGGCGGCGAAAGAACATAACCTGGCATTTGCTATCCTGTTCACGATCTTCGTATTCGTTCCCCTCTGGATCATCGCACTGGGACTTCTGGTCCTTCTGATCGGACTTCCCGTGGTTCAGGGTTTAATGTCCGGAGTTCTGTTCTCATGGGTACCGGGAATGTGCTCCGGAGTGGCAGGTACAGTCTGCATGGCGATCAGCCTCGCCTTCGCAGCGGTCGCATTTGTCTTCGTAGCATACTTCGCGATCAAGGGATTCATACTCGGAACAGTCCACTACTTCCGCTATATCTTTAAGATCAACAGCGGCAGTAAGGAAGGAGGCAACGCATGAAAAACAGAACAGCAGTCGCTATCGTAATCATGGCCGTAAGCTTCGCCCTTTCCATTACATTCCTTTTCATCAGCCTGGGATTCTATGCACTGACAGGAACGAAAGAAGTGGCAGAACGTATCTACACCGGAGACTGGGATGACCTCCGTGAGAGATTCGATGTTATCGATGTCGGTGACAAGAGTGTGCGTATCGATGCGAAGAATCTGCACATCGTAGTCGATGACCTCGGTGTAGATGTGGAGATCCTGGGGATCAAAGTCAAGACGAGAGATGAGGATGAGGCTAAGGCCAGAGAAGAAGCTGAAAAACTGAAAGAAGAAATTAAGAAGCTCGAAGAGCAGAAAGAAGAAGCCGAGAAGAAGGCTTCTGAGGAGAAAGCCCCTGAGGAGAAGGCTCCCGAGGAGACGGCGCCTGAACCGAAGGATCACGGCGGAAGAGGTCACGACAGACATCATCATAGGCCGAACTGATAAAAGTCGTAACAGATCCTAAATCGAAGGAAAAGCAGGAAAAAGAAACTGAAACGGGAGAGGAGATGTCGGATGACATCTCCTTTCTTTTTATGTGTGAACCGGGGCCTCTGATTTTTCGGAAAGACTGTGTCCATCAGATAGAAAAAATCTTGACAGAGCCCGTATTTCGCGTAATAATCTGTTTAACGGAAAAATGCTATGACGGAGAAGAGTAGCGGTCAGAGGTCGTACAGGGCGTGCGGGCGGAAGAATTGAGAGCCTGCATACGAAAGAAGATCAGTCGAAGTTCCCTCCCGAGCAGATCTGCAGAACGCAGGAAAGTCCTGCAAGTAGGTGGATACGGATGAGCCCGCCGTTACCTGGGGCAGGGACTGATAGGTCCTGATGAGCGCGAGTGCTTTTCAAGAAGAAAAGACTCGAAAATGGGTGGTACCGCGAGATAAGAGATTTCGTCCCATTGCTGTTGGATAGACGGCAATGGGATTTTTTGTTGCCGTCAACGATGCGAAAGGCAGGTATGAAAAATGAGAAAAGAAGTGAACTCATGGATCTACGATCCTAAGGCAGAGTGCATGTCGGAGGAAGAGCGTGCACAAGTTCAGAGCGAGCGCCTGATCAAGTGCGTGAACCGTATGTGGGAGCACGTACCGTACTACAGGAAGCGCATGGAAGAAAAGGGCGTCGAGCCGGGCGACATCAAGAGCGTCGAGGATCTCCCGAAACTCCCGTTTACTGATAAATTCGACTTCAGAGATAACTATCCATTCGGAACACTGGCAGTACCGAGACAGGAACTGGTCCGCGTACATGCTTCTTCCGGTACGACCGGTAAGATGAAGGTCGTCGGTTATACAGCAAATGACGTTAAGCTCTGGAACTCCGTACTGTGCCGTGCGATGGCAAGAGCCGGTGTCCAGAAGGGTGACCTCGTACACATCGCTTATGGTTACGGTCTCTTCACAGGCGGCCTTGGCCCACATTATGCCTGCGCGGATATGGGATGCGTTGCACTTCCGGTTTCCGGCGGTAATACGGCAAGACAGATCACGATCCTTCGTGAGTGGAAGCCGGAAGTTCTGATGTGCACACCGACCTATGCACTTCATATCGCTGACCAGCTCGAAGCTGCCGGCATCGACAAGAGCGAACTCAATCTCCGCTGCGGTATCTTCGGCGCGGAGGCATGGACGATCGAGATGAGAGATCAGATCGAAGAAAAGCTCGGCCTTCGTGCTTTCGATATCTATGGTCTTACTGAGATCTGCGGACCTGGTGTAGGATGCTCCTGCGATAAGTCCGACCTGATCCACATCGAAGCAGACCACTTCATCCCGGAGATCGTTGATCCGGAGACAGGCGAGCCTCTCCCGGACGGAGAACTCGGCGAACTCGTATTCTCCTCCATCTCGAAGGAAGGCGTACCGCTCCTGCGTTATAACACACACGACCTGACACGCCTTTACCACGGCAAGTGTGAGTGCGGACGTACCACACCGAAGATCGAGAAGGTAACCGGACGTGCCGACGACATGATGATCATCCGCGGCGTTAACGTATTCCCGTCCCAGATCGAAGCTGTTCTCCTTGCACATAGTGAGGTTGAACCGCACTACATGATCTACCTTGACCGTGTACAGAACCTCGATAGAATGACCGTTAAGGTCGAGATGACACCTTCCTTCTTCTCCGACTCCATCCGTGAGATCGAAAAGACAGAGAGAATGCTCGAAGGCGAGATTGCATCCATGACCGGTATCCACGCGAAGATTAAGCTCTGCGAGCCGAGAAGTCTTCCGAGATCTGAGGGAAAGATGAAGCGAGTCATCGACGAGCGTTTCAGCAAATAATTAAGCTCAATCAAAAAAGAGAGGACACGTCTCCTGCGGCTTCAAACAGTTTGCTTGCGCAAAACTTGCCGCACGAAGAGGTGTCCTCTCTTTTTTTGTAAGATAATTTGCTGAAACGCTCGTCTGGGGGCAAAACTCGCCGCTCGGAGAGTTCCCTTTCTCTTTTCTTTTTCATTGGAGAATTACTTCTTGAAACTTTTCTTTCGGGGAGGACTCACCGCCAGGAGCTTTTTGTTTCTCTTCTTTTTGCTTAGTTTGCTGAAACGCTCGTCTGGGGGCATAATTCGTCGTTTTTTTGAATTCGAAGAAAACGACGTATTTTTGAGGGTGCTTTTACGTCGGAAATAAGAAATCGGGCGATCTGACGTATTTTTGAAGAGCTTTTTGCGTCGTATTTCTTATTTCCCGGAAACCGACGTATTTGAGGAGCTTTTTTTACGTCGTTTTCGCCGCCTCCCGATGTTTCGACGTAAGCCATACGTCTCGAACTGGAAAAGCACTTGTCCTTCATCATCCGGAAGACCCCTTTTTGCAGATGGTACTGCAAATAGGCAAGTGTATTTTGGACCGGGTGGTCTCGATTTTGGCAAATAGTAAAGTTATAATGACTTTTATACGGGGGAGGCGGTTTGGTAGCTGCCTCGCGTATGAAGGGAGCAAGGGAAATGGCAACACTATGTAAGAACTGTAATCATGCGCTGATCTTTGATCCTGCGATCCAGAAGATGCACTGCATGTACTGTGGAAGTGCTTTTCTCGCGGAAGAAGTGGAGTCCGAGGCGAAGAAATACAGAGAGAATGAGCGCGTCCTGACACGGGGAGAAGTTTACGGAGACGACGAAGTTATCGAGGAATTCCTGGAATGCTATGTCTATACCTGCAGCGAGTGCGGCGGTGAGATCGTGATCCATGGTTCCGAATCTTCGTCAAAGTGCATCTACTGCGGAAATCCGAATGTCGTTTTCTCCCGCATGACGAAGGAGAAGAGACCGGACTATATCATCCCGTTTTCGATCACAAAAGAACAGGCACTGTCCGCGGTCAACCAGGTCGTTTCGAAAGCGGTATTTGCTCCGAAGGAAGTGAAGAACTTTACTCCGGAAGATGTGCGCGGGATCTATATTCCTTACTGGATCGTGAACGCGAATCATGAGGAGACGGCGGTCGTCAGGAGCAACAAGAACACAGGTAAATACAAGTACCGCTATTCCGGACGGACGGGAAACATGCATGTGCATAATTTCCCGGTCGATGGCTGCACGATCCTTTCCGATGACAGCAGCATCCGCCTGGAACCTTTTGATCTTAGCAGGATGAAGCCCTTTGACGAGGACTATCTTCTGGGATTTTATTCGAACTCTTCGGATATTACTTTTGACGACCTGCAGCTGGCCACGATGAAACGTGCCAAGGAGATCTTTGACAAGTCGGTCATTCACGATGTACAGGGTTCTTCTCCGCAAGTTGTCGCGGAGTTCCATGAGACATCGATCCTTCGTGATTACAAGTACGCGATGTTCCCGGTATGGTTCGTGACCTTCCGCTGCGACGGGCAGCCGCATACTATCCTGATCAATGGCCAGACCGGTAAAGTCGTCTGCGGTCTTCCGTGGAGAAAGAAACTCTTCTGGGCGGCGACGATCGCAAGCGGTATCGTGGCCAGCGTGGTGACGATCCTTCTTCTGAATGCGATCATTAAAGCCGTCGGGTCGAAAGGGATCGGAGAGTATCATTCGAAAAGGGATCCGGCTACGATCATCGGAGATATCGGAATGATCCTTTGCATGAGCCTCCCGTTTGTCGCGTATGCAAGACTCAGCAAAGTGAAGAAGAACCTGAAACTGACACAGTCCGGAAAGACCTTCCGGTTCGTTAAAAAGAGACAGGAGTAAAGAATATGAATGGTCAATTGATTTTGGTTCTGGTTATTGGCATCTGTGCCGGAATCAGCGTAGCCTGCCTGATCGCAGCGTCGCTTCTTACGAAGCGGAACATTAGCGGTGACAGCCATGCGGATCCGCGTTTTTTTACCGATGGTATCGCAATTACCGATCGTACGGAGAATCTCGGGATCTATCAGTCCGCGCATCTGGAATATCTGAATGCCCATGCTCCGGCAAAAGCACTTTACCCGACCACTCCGGTGGACCAGTCGCAGGTAAGGCGCCCGGAGAAACTGTGATACGAATTAAAGCGAACTAGAGGCGGAAATTCTTTTCTAATAGTTTTAGATGAGAAAAACGAAGATAGGGAGGGGGGACCGGAATGGCAACACTTTGTAAGAACTGTAATCATGCATTGATCTATGATCCGGGAAAGAAGATGATGCTGTGTGTAGCATGTGGCAGTACTTTTGCAGCGGAACAGGTCGAGTCGGAAGCGAAGAAATACCGCGAGAACGAGCGGTTGCTGAAGCATAGCGAAGTCTATGGCGAGGAAACGGAAAAGGCAAAGGAAGAGTTCCTCGAGTGCTATGTCTATACCTGCAGTGAATGCGGCGGTGAGATCGTGATCCATGGAACAGAGGTCTCGACCCACTGCGTTTACTGTGGAAACCCTACCGTGGTATTTTCCCGTGTGACAAAAGAGAAGAAGCCGAACTTTATTCTGCCGTTTTCGGTCACTCGCGAGACAGCACTGAACAATATCCGATACAAGATCGGAACCTCGATTTTCGTGCCGAAGGCGGTAAGGAATTTCCAGCCGGACGATGTGCTGGGGATTTATCTCCCGTTCTGGCTCGTGAATGCGAATTATTACGAGACCTGTGTTGTGAGAAGTGAGGTCGGTAGCGGTAAGAGCAAAGAGACGAGGTACTGGGGACGTACCGGAAATATAGAGATCAAGGATCTTCCGGTCGATGGATGCAGCATGCTGTCCGATGAGAGCAGTATGCGTCTGGAGCCGTTCCCGCTCAAGTCCATGAAGAACTTCGATGAAGACTATCTTCTGGGCTTTTATTCCAATGCTTCGGATATCAATTATAACGAGATGTATCAGGCTGTCGAGAGCCGTGCCAAAGAGCATTTCGAGGAATCAGTGCTTAAAAATGTAGAGGGCTCTTCTCGTACGATCGACAGAGAAACGCATCAGACCTCGATCAAGGATGCCTATAAATACGCGATGTTTCCCGTGTGGTTCGTGACATTCACTTACAAGGGGAAACACAACACTATTCTGGTGAACGGCCGCACTGGTAAAGTCGTCTGCGGTCTTCCCTGGCGAAAAGGACTGTTCGCGGCAATGACGCTCGGAATCGGCTCGCTGGTGGCGCTTATGTCCTATTTTTTGTTCTATGGCATTCTCTCTATCTGTTTACAGACATCTCCCGACTCTGCCGGAGAAAAATTGGGCTCATTTATACTTGCTGTTTTTGTGCTCGCTATCCTCGGTTTATTTTCCGCAGGGATCAGAAAGATGAGCAGAGTTCTCAAACAGATCAGCAGGACACAGTCATCGGAGACTTTTAACTTCGTAAAGAAGAGAAAGGAGTAACGCATATGGGTATAATTGCTTTTATGTCTCTTCTTTTTGCCGGTGCCCTCGGCTTTGGACTGGCTTTATTTATCATGGCAACGAAACTGGATGAATCGAATAACTTCGGTGATTCGGACGGCTTTTCCTTCAATGTGCGTATTACGGATGCGGACAACAAGGTGTCAAGATCAGAGGAATCGAGGGCCGGATATCTTTTGTATCATGCTCCGAAAAAACCTACTGTTCCGATCGTTCCCAGAAGCGATGATCTGGTAAAGAAGACAAAGGTATTTCATAAAGTTGAAATTCTGAATAAGGAGACGGAACAGAAAACAAAACCGGCCGCAGGATCTTCCAATCCGAGACGGAGAGTAACGTCTGCCGCCGGATCTTCCAATCCGAGAAGAAGAGTAACATCTGCTACCATTTCTGCAGAGCATGCTGATTCTTCCGAGCCGGGCGACAAGATTCCGAATCGGGAAGGGAAGAAGTCTTATCCACCGGTTCCGCGCGGCCCTGCGATCGTGAATCAGGAGGACGAATAAATCTCGAGTATAAGGGGTTGTTATCTCTCAATCGGATATAATGAAGATGTAACGGAGGGAGTAAAGATGGCAACACTATGTAAGAACTGCAGTCACGCCTTGATCTACGATCCTTCTGCTTTCCCGAGATCTTTCCACGATGTATAATAAAATGAATAGACGGAGAAGGAGGGCAGCGGGGTCATGCCTTTTCGCATAGTTTCAGGTGATATCACGAAACTTCAGGTAGATGCGATCGTGAATGCGGCGAATTCGTCGCTTCTCGGGGGCGGCGGTGTCGATGGTGCGATCCACCGTGCGGCCGGACCGCGCCTTCTCGAAGAATGCCGGACTCTTCACGGATGTAAGACCGGTGAGGCAAAGGTCACGCTCGGTTATGATCTTCCCGCAAAATATGTCATCCATACCGTCGGCCCGATATGGCAGGGCGGTAGATACGGCGAAGAGGATCTTCTCCGATCCGCATACAGAAATTCCCTTGATCTAGCATCCGAAAAGAACTGTGAATCTGTCGCATTTCCGATGATCTCCGCAGGCGTGTATGGATACCCGAAGGATCAGGCCCTGGAGGTCGCAGTAAGCACGATCCGCGCATTCCTGGAAGACCATGAGATGGACGTCATGCTCGTGATTTTTGACCGGGGCAGTTTCCGCTTCGATACAGATCTATATTCTGATATTTCCGGGTATCTCCGCCAGACGTATGCGGAAGAGCCGCGCTCTGCTCCGCTTCTCGGCGACGTGGCAAAGACTGCTGCTTTTGAAGGAAGCGCCGGCGCCGGAACCCGCCGTTCAATCTTTTCCCGCTCGAAAAGAACTGCTAAGGCGAACTGTGAGAGTGCGGCAAGAGAAGTACTTGATGAAGAAGCCGCGCCACAGGAAGTGATGGAGGAAGCTTCTGCTCTCGATAAAAATCTTCCTGTGATGGGTATGCAGGCGGAAGCAATGTACTGCGCATCCGCCATGGCGAAGGAGGTGCCGGTACAGGCTTCCGCGCCGGATGATCTTGCGGCTGCACTTAAGAACCTCGATGAGAGCTTCTCCCAGGCGCTTCTACGCATGATCGACAGCAAAGGGATGAAGGATTCCGAATGCTATAAGAAGGCGAATATCGACAGGAAGCTTTTCTCGAAGATCCGGTCAGATGTGAATTACCGCCCGAGCAAGCAGACAGTGCTGGCGTTTGCGGTCGCACTGGAACTGGATCTTCCCGAGACGGAAGCATTTCTTAAGAAAGCGGGATTTGCGCTATCGCACTCGAATAGAGCTGACGTTATCGTGGAGTATTTTATCGCGAATAGAAACTACGATATGTACCGCATCAACGAAGCGCTTTTCGCATTCGACCAGAATCTGCTCGGTGCATAAAACAGAAATACCGGCCGGAAGAAGATCCGGTCTGTGAAATAAAAACTAAATACCAGGAGGAGAATGACCATGGCAAAGACGTTAGAGGACATTCAGAAGATCATCAGCGAGATGGGTATCGAGATGATCGATTTTAAGCTCACCGATATCGACGGAAGATGGAGACATCTTTCGATCCCGGCAGAGAGACTTACCGAGAGTACGATGCAGCAGGGTATCGGTTTTGACGGAAGTAATTACGGGTATGCACCCGTCGAAAACTCCGACATGGTCTTTATTCCTGTCCTGGATTCCGCAGTCGTGGACCGCTATTGCGGCGTACCGACGCTCTCAATGATCGGTGATGTAAAGGTCATCGCTCTTCCCGAAAACAAACCATTTGACCAGTATCCGAGAAACGTCGCGATCCGCGCACTCGAATATATGAAAGAGACCGGGGTCGCGGATCAAATGATCATCGGACCGGAGTATGAATTCTACATCTTCGATGACGTCCGCTATAAGACGAACTACTACGATATGTCCGCAAGCATCTATACCTCACAGGCACACTATGCATCCGGCGACGATACGAATAATAACGGATTCCAGGTGATGGCAGGTGCGGGTTACCACAACAGCCTTCCGACCGATATCCGAAATGACCTCCGTTCGTCTATGTGCCTGTCCATGAAAGAGTGGGGCATCGGCGTGAAGTACCATCATCCGGAGGTCGGCGGTTCCGGCCAGATGGAGATCGAGGTCGAGCTCGGCGATATGCTGAAACTTGCCGATGACACGATGTCCGCGAAGTATGTTATTAAGAATGAAGCGATGCTCGAGGGCGCGACCGCGACCTTTATGCCGAAGCCCCTGGCAGAAGAAGCAGGCTCCGGCATGCACGTACATATGCTGCTCCTAAAAGACGGGAAACCGGTCTTCTATGATGCCGAGGGATATGCGCAGTTAAGTGAGACGGCCCACTTCTTCATGGGCGGACTTCTGAAGCACGCCAGATCCATCTGCGCGATCACGAATCCTTCGACCAATTCCTATAAGCGCCTGATCCCGGGCTACGAGGCGCCGGTCACGATCGGCTATGCGATGAGCAACCGCTCTGCCGTTATCCGTATTCCTGCCTATGCAAAAACACCGGAGACCAAGCGTTTCGAGCTTAGAAATCCGGACGCGACATGTAATCCGTACTATGCATATGCCGCGATCCTGATGGCAGGACTTGACGGTATCAAGAATAAGATCGACCCACATGCAAACGGCTGGGGTCCGTATGACTGTAATCTCTATACACTCTCTGATGAAGAGAAGGCGAAGCTTACCGGCCTTCCGGCATCCCTCGATGAAGCGATCCGTGCACTTGAGGAAGATCACGACTACTTAACTGCGGGCGGCGTCTTCCCGGAGAGACTTCTGAAGCAGCTGATCGAGAGAAATAAAAAGGCGGCAGCAAAGATCAACAAACTACCGCACCCGATGGAGTTTGCGATGTACTATGATCTTTAAGAATAAGTTTTGCTCGCTGGTCCTCGGCCTGCGGCCTGCGGAGGCTTCGCAAAATCTTATTCTTAAAGATGCGTGGAGGGCGGAGGCTTCGCGAAATCTTATTCTTAAAGATACGTGGGGTGGGGGCTGAGTGATTCTGCTCTTTATAGATCCTGATGTTGTTTTGAAACTGCAAAATAGTTTTTGATGTGCTTTTGGCGGGTGCTTGCCCGTGTCTGGTGCAAGAAGCTATTTTGCAGTTTATTCATAGTATGGTCATTTTTCGCTAGTAGAATAATAGTGATTATACTTGCGCGTCTGTACCAATGGGGGGAAGATATGAGATACGCATTTGCCGGACTTTACATAGTGATGGTACTTGCCATATTGGCATGTATGAGTGTGGCCAAAAGCTCTTATCGAAAGATCAAGGGCGCCGTACTTATGCTTCTTACCATGCTGATCCCGCCGATGATCGGTAACATGATCATTATCCTTTCCACAGCCAAGATCCCGGCAACGATCGGGTGTTATATCTACTTTATCGGCATGGATTCTTTTATCATGGCGCTTCTGCATTTCACATTCGAATATTGTGTGATCTCCTGGCCTAGTAAGATCCCGCGCTATCTGGTGCATGCCGTGCTTACGATTGATGTGATCCAGTATGCGATGAATCCGATCTTCGGTCATGCTTTTGATACAGAGGCGATCCAGGTGGACGGAAGACCTTATTACCGTGTGATCCCGTACTTGGGCCAGACGTATCACCGTGTAATTGTTTATGGAATCTTCGCTGCTGTGCTTGTGATCTTCCTTATTAAGATGATCCGCTCTGCCCGTGTGTATATGGAGCGCTATTTCGTGATCCTGATCACTCTGGTTCTGACCGGCGGATGGCAGAGTTACTATATTTTCTCCAGAACACCGGTCGAGAAGTCTATGGCTGGATACGGTATCTTCGGACTTTTGATCTTTTACTTTGCACTCTACTACCGCCCGCTGACGCTTCTGGACCGTCTCCTGGCGAACATGGCATCGGATATGCCGGATGCGATCTTCTTCTATGATGCGGATGGGCGATGCATCTGGGCGAATAAGCCTGCGATCGAACTTGTAGGCCTGAAGGACGATAAGTTCGATAGATCTCCCGAATTACTTCAGAAAAAGTTCGGGGACAAGTATGATGTTTCTGATTCGGAGTGGTCCGGCGTAAAGACCGTAGGCTGCGGCTCGAAAGCTTCGTATTATTTTCAGGCGAAGAGAACCGTACGCGATGAGAAAGGCCACGTCACCGGATCCTTCCTTACGATCCGCGATATCACGGCAGAGCAGAAACTGCTCCAGCAGGAGAGATATAATGCTACGCACGATAGCCTCACGGATCTTTTTACCAAGGAATTCCTGTTCGACAGCATCCGTAAAAAGATCGATGAGAATCCGGATCAGGACTATATGGTCCACTATATCGACATCCTTAACTTTAAGCTGATCAACGACGTTTTCGGTACGGAGTTCGGCGACCGCACGCTGAAGAAACTTGCTACGTTCTTAAGAGACCATGTTCCATCTGACGGAGTTTTCGGAAGGATCGGTGGAGATACTTTCGGTGTACTGGTTCCGAAGGAAGCCTTTGATGAGAAGAAACTGGAAGAAGACCTGAATGCTTTTACTATGAACGAAGGTCCGCTGGAGCATCACATCGTGATCCATGTGGGTGTGTATGAAGTCGTCGAGCGGGATATGGAGATCTCCTTCATGTTTGACAGAGCGCTCCTGGCGATGAGCACGATCGAGGATGAGTATCAGACGCATGTCGCATTTTACGATGAGAAGATCCGAAATGATGTTCTGTGGGCACAGCATATTTCCGCCCAGCTGAAAGAAGCACTTAGGAAAAGAAATGTGGTTCCGTACCTTCAGCCGATCGTGGATACGGATGGTAATATTGTTGGTGCGGAAGCCCTGGCCAGATGGATCCATCCGCATGACGGTTTCCTGCCGCCGTCGGATTTTATCCCGGTATTCGAGAAGAACGGCATGATCGTCGAGATCGACCGTTACATGTGGCGCTGTGCCTGTGAGATCCTTTCCGAGTGGGAGAAGCAGGGAAGAGACCTCTTCATCTCCGTGAATATTTCTCCGAAGGATTTCTACTTCATGGATGTTGCTTCCGAGATAAAAGACCTGGTCAAGGAGTTTGATCTTGATCCTTCCAAGCTTCGTATCGAGATCACGGAGACTGTCATGATGACGGATGTCGAGAACAGAATGAAGGTGCTGGATGATCTTCGAAACGAAGGATTCATCGTGGAGATGGACGACTTCGGATCCGGATATTCCTCCTTGAACCTTCTGAAAGATATGCCGGTCGACGTCCTGAAGATCGACATGCGTTTCCTGACTTCCAATTCGGACGATGTGAAGGCAAGAACGATCCTTCAGAACATCATCAACCTGTCAAAGGACCTCGGTATGTTCTCGCTTACAGAAGGCGTCGAGACGAAAAAACAGCTCGAGATGCTTTCGGATATGGGATGTAAGCTTTTCCAGGGATACTACTTCGCCAAGCCCTTGCCGCTCAATGAATTTGATTCACTGCTTGCGTCTTGGTCAGCATAGAACAGATGAGGATATAGTACGAAAAGTGGCGCTCCTTGGGGCGCCATTTTTATGTTCTTGATCAGATTAGGATCTTACTTATTGCTTTCTGCTGGCAGACAGTACCAGTTTCTCGCAGAGGTCTTCGTAAGAGATTCCCACGGCTCTTGCTTCCTGAGGGATCAGGCTGTTCGGTGTCATGCCCGGGAGGTTATTGGCCTCGAGGCAGTAGAAGTCGCCGTCTTCTTCGGAAAGGATAAAGTCCACGCGGGAGTAGTTTCCGAGACCGAGTGCGCGGTGAACGGCGACAGCCAGTTCCTGTGCACGCTTCGTCTGTTCTTCGGAAAGCGGTGCCGGGCAGATCTCCTCGGTCGCATTGGCCTGATATTTGTTCTTGTAGTCATAGAAGCCCTGCTTCGGACGGATCTCGATGATCGGAAGTGCTCGCCCATCGAGAACTCCGATAGAGAACTCGCGTCCGTGGATCATCTTCTCGATCAGGCAGGTATTCTCATATTTGGTGGAGTAGGTGATCGCATCTTCCCACTCGGACTCGTCATGCACGATGGATACGCCGCAGGAGCTGCCGCAGCCGATCGGCTTGACGACACACGGGAATCCGATCTTCTTCTGGATCTCATCGATGGACTGCTTCGAAGGATCGAAGATCACCCAGTCCGCGGTCGGGATATTAAACTGCAGAAGCAGTGTCTTGGTCAGGTGCTTGTCCATCGCGAGTGCGCATCCGAGATAACCGGAACCGGTATAAGGGATGTCGTAGCAGTCGAGGACTGCCTGGAGACGTCCGTTCTCGCCCATGCCACCGTGGCATCCGATGAAGACCGCGTCCGCCTTCTTACACAGATCGAGAACGCCGGGCCCGATGAGTTCTTTTCGACCGCCATGCGAAGCGATGAGTGCCGGAAGATCCGGCTCGGTCTCCGGGATGGAGTAGGAGAATGTCTTTCCGGAGCCTGGCTTTACGAAGCAGTTCTCCGGATCGGATTCATCGGTACCTTCATATACATCGACAAAAGCCACTTCGTGACCTTTGGATAAAAGTGCATTGGAAATAAGACTTGCCGAACAGAGCGAAACGTCACGTTCCGGGCTGATGCCGCCGGCTAAAACTACGATTTTCATAAGAAAAAGGACCTCCCCTCAGAGTGTGCGATCCATCTTTCCGGTATTCATCCCGAAAAGCACACGCCATGATTATACACTTTTTCATTATATGGAAAGAATCAATTTGCCATTTGTAACGAAAGAGTAGGATTTTCGTGACGACAGGGCGCATGAATGGTATGATAGTGTGGTATAAGTAGGTGGAGGTCGCAATATGCTTGCCGTTTTGTATTTGATCATTGCAATATTCTTCGGAACTCAGCTGATCCGTTTCCTGATTCCGGATATCCGTCGTCTGTTTGTCGGTATTGCTTCAGACGCCGAGACGATCGAGAAAGTTCCGACGATGCTGTTCCTTCTTCCGGCAGGAACTCTGGTCGGTCTGCTTCTTTGCTCCTGGATCACCTATATTCTCGCTTACATCATGCATCCCTATATTCCGGCGGACACTGCGAACCTCCTTCCGGCGAATATCGTCAGCATGTGTATCTTTGCATATCTTGCCTGCCTTTTCTGGCAGAGATGTTTTCTTCGGAACTACAGAAACCAGCAGGATCCGAAGTTTAAGAAACTTCCGGATTTCCGCCGCCGCCCGGGTTCGGTGATCTTCTATCTGACATCGGTACTTCTGGTTCTGAGCGCGGTTGCTTTTGTTTATTTCTATACCTGCTTCACCAGTGGGAATACCATCCGCCTGGGATTCTCGATCTTCAGCGACTTCTCTCCGCATGTAGCGATTACATCGGGATTCGGCAACGGCTCGAACTTCCCGACGCAGTATCCGCACTTTGCAGGGGACAATATCCAGTACCACTTCATGTTCTACTTCCTGACAGGTAATCTTCAGGCGATGGGTCTCCCGATCGTCTGGGCGATCAACCTGCCGTCGATCCTCTGCATGGGATCCGCGCTGGCACTGCTCGGCACACTGGCCGTTCTTCTTTCCGCAAGAAGAAGTGCTTTTGTCTTCGCGCCGGTGCTGGTGCTTTTCCGTAGTGCGTGGAACGTATTCCACCAGTTCTCGGAGCTTACGAGTGCACCGGGAGGATCTTTCGGATCGGCGATCAAGTCCATCACGAAGCAGGCGGCCTGGTATGGCTACACATTCCGTGATGAATGGGGCATCTGGGCGATCAATGTCTATGCGAACCAGCGCCATCTGGCACTCGGTGTCGGTCTGGTGCTCGTACTGATTTTCCTGTTCCTGCCGCACTTCCGGAGGATGTTCCTGCATCTTTCCCGCACGAAGGGCTTCGGCAAGAAGGCCAAGATGTTCTTTGCCTCCCGTGAGGCGTGGATCGCAAGAAAAGCAGATCCGCTGCATCCGTGGGGTTCTGTGATCCTGGGGTCTCTGATCGCGGTCTCGATGCCGTTCTTCCACGGCTCCTGCCTGATCTGTGCACTCCTGGTTCTTTTTGGTATGGCGATCTTCTCCGAGTTCCGTCTCGGCTACGCAGTCGTTGCCGCAGTTTCCGTGATCTCCGCGGCTGTGCAGGCCTGGTTCTTCGCCGGCGGCGCATCCAATGTCGCGAGCTTCCAGTACAATTTCGGCTTCGTTATTCCGGAACTTGCCGGAAAAGAGAAAGCCGGTATCGGCACGATCTTCAGTTCCCTCGGCACGATCGCGGATTATCTCTACAAGATCGGCTTCCTGACGGTGATCCTGCCGGCAGTGCTGTTCATCGGCCTTTTGATCTACGAGCTCGTCAAGAAAAAGAACCCGTACCGTCCGGTACTGATCCTTGCCTTCTCGATCCCGATGATCTTCGCGTTCTTCTGTCAGGTCTCTCTCGAGGTGCTGGCGAACCACAAGTTCATCCAGGTCAGCTTTATCCTCTTCGATATCTTTATCGCGGGCATCCTGGCCAATCTTCTTGCCCTGCCGATCAAGGTGGCGAAGAAGGAGAAGGCTTCCGATTCCGACGAGGAAGAGAAAAAGCCTTCCGGCTATGCCATGCCGAAGAAAGCATTCATTCCTGTTCAGATCGCATCGGCTGCAGTCTGCCTGTGCCTGACCTTCGGTCTTACTGCGACAGGTGTCAGCGAATGGTTCACCTACTATAACGTCAACACCCATGAGGGCGGTTTTGTCGAGCTCCGTCCGGACGCACAGATCGTGGACTGGGTAAGTAAGAATACGGCAGAAGATGATATCTTCCTCACGCCGATGTGGTCCGTCAATGACTTCTTCCTGAGCGGACGCAGAGTCTATTACGGATGGCCGTATTTCGCCTGGTCGGCAGGTCATGATACGGAGACCCGCCAGATCAACTACCAGTGGCTGCTCTGCGGATGCAACGGCGATATCAATGAGTTCCGCCGTTACTGCGGTGAGATGAACATCCGCTATGTCATTCTCTCGGATGATTACTATGGCAATTCAGAGACACGTGATTACTACTATCCGGAGTTCTTCGAGCAGAACCTGACCGAGATGATCCGTTTCGACGACGGTACCGCCATCTATAAGGTCTGAGGATCCGATGAGTATTCCGCTGCAAAAGCACTTTGACGTGATCGTGATCGGCGCCGGCCCTTCCGGGATGATGGCCGCAATCACTTGTGCGGAGAGCGGTTCTTCGGTGCTGCTTCTTGAGAAGAAAGACCGTCCCGGGAAGAAACTTCTTCTGACCGGACACGGCCGCTGTAATATGACGAATCTCCGGATACCCGGAAATTTCCTTGAATCCTATCACGAGAATGCCCGTTTCCTGACATCCTCGTTTCATGCATTTCCGCCGGAAGAAGTAAGAGAATTGTTCCAGAGCCTCGGCGTTCCTTCCCATGAGGAAGACGATGGGCGGATCTTCCCGGATTCCCAGCAGGCGGCAACCGTCTGCGATGCGCTCGAGCGCGCCCTTTCCGATGCCGGTGTGAAGGTTCTTTATTCGTCCGCGGTGAGCAATGTCGCGAAGACCGGAAATGACCCGGAAAAGAAGGAGAACTTCCTGGTAAAGACGGAAAATGATGCATACACTTCCCGCGCAGTGATCCTCTGTACCGGAGGCAAGAGCTTCCCACATACAGGATCGGAAGGTGACGGATATCATCTGGCGGCAGAAAACGGACATACCGTGACAGCCCTGGCACCGGCGCTTGCGCCGATACTGCTTTCCAGTTTTTCAGACACATCGATGGACCGCCGTGAGGACTGTGGCGCCGAGTTCACTCTCGCGGGGATCACGCTTCCCGATGTCGGGGCATCTCTTTGGATCGACGGAAAGAAAGGAAGAAGCGCACGCGGGGATCTTTTATTTACCCATCAGGGCGTGAGCGGACCTGCTGCCATGCAGCTCTCGAGGGAACTTCCTGCGGTAGCCGGGAAATATCCGGAGGGAAAAGTCCGGTTCGTGATCGATATGCTTCCCGATCTTAGGGAAGAGGAAGTGGAAGAGAGGCTTCTTTCCGCCATGACGGAGAATCCGAACCGCCACATGAAGCGGCTTCTTTGTGAGACATTCCATCTTCAGGAAAAAGCAGCCATACTGGCGCTGTCCGGTGAGACGATGGATCTTTCCGCCAATGAAGTTAGAAAAGAAGTCCGAAAAACGATCGTACGAAACCTCAAGGCAAGTGCTTTTGACGTGGAAAAATGCACACCGATCGACATCGCCTATGTCACCCGTGGCGGTGTGAATATTAAAGAGATCTCTCCGAAGACGATGGGATCAAAGATCGTGGAAGGACTTTTCTTCGCGGGCGAAGTGATGGATATCGACGGGATCTCCGGAGGATATAATCTGCAGCATGCGTGGGCGAGCGGAAGAGCCGCCGGGAAAGCTGCTTCAGAATATGCTCAGAACTGAGGCCCCGGATCAGACACCCAGGACGCTGAAGATGATGCCGGTGAAAATGATGGAAGCACAGAAGAGCCGGTAAGCGATCCCTTTCTCATGGAAAACGAATTTGCCGCCTAAGATCGTCACGAAGCAGGCGCTCTGCTTGACGACGGTCATGACGGTGATCAGGCTGTTCGGATCGGCATTGGCGATGAAAAGAGATGCATCCCCGATGACGAACATGATCGACATCAGCCAGATCCAGCCGTTCTTAAAGGCTTCTTTCCGGATCTTCGTTCTCGTGACCAGCACATAGAGAGAATAAAGCGCGAGAAGGAAGAGCATGTACCAGAACTGCATCTGGGAGCTGTTGATATCCTTCATGAGGATCTTATCAAGAAGTCCGGACACGGAATTCAGGACGCAGGAGCCAAAAGCGAGAAGAACGAACTTCGTGCGGTTCCCTTCCGGTGCATCGGTGGAACTGCTGTCCGTGGAAGGATCCTCTGATTCTTTCTTCCCGAAGAGCTTGAAGCGCAGGGACAGAAGTCCGAAGACGACCAGTGCCAGACCGAGGAGCTGGTTCCACAGAAGTACTTCGTGAAGTACGATCACGCCGAGGAGCATGCCGAGAAGGACTCGTGAGAGATCGAGGACACCGTAGAGGCTGACAGGCAGGTGCTTGAGTGCATGAAAGCCCATCATCCAGGCAAGGAAGATGGAGAAAGATTTAATGAGGACGAGCCCGTACTGGTACGGCTCCATTCCCATCGCACGGGGCGCGCGCGGGACGACGATCAGAAATCCGATCAGAGTATAGATAAGAAGGACCTCCATCACAGAGCTCTTATCCATCGCTTTTTTCTTGCTGATCTCGCGGCCGCCTTTCAGAAGGCCATATACCAGTGTGAGTAGGATCCAGACCATCGGTAATCTCCATCATGTAAAGTGCGCTTTCTCAAAAACGCCGTTGAAATAATAGTACAGGGCAAGTGCTTTTGTAAACGAAAGAAGTGCCGTCAAAGTGACGAATTCTTGCGATTCTTCGAACCGGCGGAAAACCGGAAGAAACGCCGGAATTGCTCTTATTTTTTTGAGAATTCCATGAAAAAAGCACTTTCCGAATATGCGTGAAAGTTTTTTTGTGCATGTTTGCGGTATCGAAATGAGCATCTTTGTGATAATATGTGAAAATACAAAAGAGTATCCTTCGGCAGAATATTATCTGATGAGGCTATAAAAATGGGAAGACCCGAAAACGTAAGATATGAGAATCAGTTTTACAGACCGCGTCGTGTGAACAACAACGGTCTTTATATTCTGTTCCTCGTTACCGTGGCGCTGGTAGTCACGACGATCGTTCTTGCTGTGGTCACACTCAAAAAAGGTAAGAAGGCTGTCAAAGAAACGACCGAAAGTACTTCCAAGCAGGCCATCGTTACAAATGATCAGGGAGAGACGGTAGATCCGACAGGCATTATTGTCGTAACGCCGACAGTGACACCTGCACCGATGATCGAAGAATATCAGAATCCGATTCTCTATCCTGCAACAGCGAAGATGGATGTATTGATGGGAAAGCCGAAGGATGAGAATACTCCATCCGGCCGTAAGGTATCCCAGACTGTATATAACGGCGATGAAAAGGTGAGCGGATATCAGAGACAGGATGAGATCCATATGGGCGATCCGCTAAACTACCAGAAGGTAGGGGGTATCCTGACATTCCGCGGCAACAATTTCCGTAATTGTGCTTCCTGGGGCACATTCTCTCTCGATCCGGCAAAAGATAAACATCTTGAGGAGATCTGGAGCGTCAAGTCCGGCGATATTAAGGGAAGAGCTTTCCCCTATTGGTGCGGCACGCTCTGGACCGGTCAGCCTCTGGCTGTCAAATGGGATTGGAATGTCCAGCAGCTGATGAATCTGTATCCGGAGAAGAAGTCAAAGAAAGATCTCACGGAGGTCATCGTTGCAGCAGGTGACGGCTATGTGTATTTCCTTGATCTGGAAGACGGACAGCCGACCAGAGACAAGCTTAAGCTTGGTTTTACCGTAAAGGGAACACCTGCGATCGATCCGAGAGGCTATCCGATCCTTTATGTCGGACAGGGTGATAATAATGTGGAAGGCGCACCGGATAAAGTCGGATTCCGTATCATCAATCTGATGAATTTCGAGATCATCCATTATCAGTGCGGTCTGGATTCCCGTGCCTTCAGAAGCAGCTGGGGTGCATGTGACTCCTCCCCGATCGTCTGCGCGGATGCAGATACTCTGATCTATCCGAATGAAAACGGTATGGTCTATACAGTAAAACTGAACACACAGTTCAATGTCGGAACCGGCACACTTTCGATCAATCCGCAGACGATAGCGTATAAGTTTATCTTCGACGAAATTCAGCAGAAGGCGCTCTACGGTATCGAGAGTTCCATGGCGGTCTATGATCATTATGGCTGGTTTACGGATAGCGCCGGAGACCTGATCTGTCTGGATCTCAATACACTGGAAATGATCTGGTCAAGAAGACTTGGCGATGACTCGGACGTTACCCCCGTTATCGAAGAATCAAACGGGCATGTATATCTTTACACTGGTACTGAGGTCGACTGGCAGAAGGATCATGGAACCGGAACCTGGCAGGGTGCATCATTTACATATAAAGTGGATGCAATGACCGGTGAGATCGTATGGGAGACGTCTCGAGACTGTTTCTCTTATTCTGATGTGGATAACAGATCAAACGATGTAAACGGCGGTATGTTAGGCACACCGGTCATCGGAAAAGGAAAAGCTTCCAATCTGGTCTTCTTCTCCTACTGTATGACCAAGGGATATCAGAGAGGAAACTCTATTATTGCTTATGACAAGGAGACCGGAAACAGGGCATGGGAGTATGTGATGGAGTATGTAGAAGATCCGGAGCATATCAATGACCCGTATAGCTGGAGCTCTCCTGTAGATGTTTATGATGATCAGGGCAATCCGTATATTATGATCTGCGACTCTTATGGTCAGGTTCATATGGTGGATGCTTTGACGGGTGATTTTGTTTCTTCAGTCCGGCTTCAGAATAAAGCTTTCCCGAATGAGAAGCTGAATAATACAGAGTCCTCTCCGATCGTTGTAGATGGTATTCTGGTCGTTGGAACCCGTGGCATGGGAATTTACGGGGTGAAGATTTCATGAGCAAGACGACGGCACATGAAGTGATATGGATGAACGAGGCGCTATCGATGAGTGAGAAGAAGCATGATTATAGAGACATCGTCTTCATCGAGACTGAACTCTCCGGCTACCGCAGAGGAAGCCTGAAAGCGTCTATCGACCTTTGTGCCGGACGGATCGCCTGGACAGATACGCATATGTGGAATAAAGACTTTGTCAGAGCCCTCGCGCCGCAGGTGATCGAGCGCATCTATCAGGGCCTGCCGGAGACGGAAGTCCTTTCGTGGGCGACCGACTATGCCAAGGGCATCGGTCATCTCATGGGCTCACAGACGTCATCCTTCCCGCAGGACTGGTCCGTCGAGATCCGCTTCTCGGATGGCGAAGTCTTAAAGGCCTGTGGCGTCAGCAATTTCCCGAAACAGTGGAGCACGTACCGCCGCCTTCTCGAAGAAGTGGCAAAAACATCTTTCCGCCTCCGCTGATCCCTCTTACTAAACTGATTCTTTTCTCGTGACGGTTCTCGCTCATAAAGGTGACGAAACCGCCTTTTTTTGGTACAATAGTGCAGAACTGTTTTTCGAAGGGGAAAAAGAAAAGTGGATTATTTAGAAGGTCTTCTACTGGGACGCCTGTGGAGCGATACGGATTTCGAGAATCGTCGTCATCTGTCGCTTTTCCTTTTGTATGGCGTTTTCGTAGATCTTCTCGTCGTATATAACTACATGACGGGCGGCATGAACGGCTTGATCACCGGTGGTTTTCTACAGAAAGTGATCATCTTCGTCGTGCTCTTTTTCTTCTGCCCGGCTCTTTGCTTCTCCTATTACCGAATGCCCTTGTGGGGCAAAATACCGGTACTTAGCGCCCAGCTCGTAAAGATCGGCGCGCTTACATTTCTGATCACGGCCTGGGCCCGTCCCAAGCTGACTGTCTCTTCCGGAGACTTAAAAGATTTCTTTATCTCGTATCTGAATAAGACACTGGAACAATTCACGGCGAAGTATGTAGATACGGCCGGTACATTTGCAACAGTACTGGGCGTTATCTCCGGCGGCGTATATGTTGTCGTAGTCATCCTTCTTATTATCCTGGCGGCTGTACTGATCCCCGGCATCGTGTTCTGTGTCGCACGTTTCCTTCAGTACTGGTATGACAAGGTCGTCAGTATGCTGGTGCTGTCGGACTATACTGACAAGTAAGACTGGAGAATATATACTATGGCGAATTTATCAGATAAGATCCGGGTTTCGATCGATGACCTGGAAGATATGCTGGGTGTTTTCGGATTGCCGGACTTCATAAGTAAAGCAGAGGCCCGGTTTGTCCGCCAGACTGCGGAGGTCGCGAAGACTGTCTGCGAGAATCCAAAGGTCCAGGTCGTATTTGTATCCGGACCGACCTCCTCCGGCAAAACCACTTTTACCGACCGTCTGGTCAGTGAACTGGAAGCAAGAGGGAAACGGGCGATCCGCCTGTCTCTCGATGACTACTATAATCTCGAAGCATTAAACTACGATGACGAGGGACGCCCGGACTTTGAGAGCGTGAATACGCTGGATATGCGTCTGGCACGTATGGACCTGGCAAGACTCGTCAGCGGCGATGAAGTAGTCACCCCTACCTTCGACTTTATGACGAGAACGAGAGTGGCGTCTGACAAGCCGGCGCTCTCGATCGGTAAAGACGGTGTCGTGGTCGTGGAAGGCCTGCACGGGCTCTGCGACGAGACGACGGGTGCTTTTGAAAAAGAACGCTACATCGGCGTATTTATCATGCCGTATGCATCGGTCATGTCGGATAGAAGACTTCTCGACAGCGACGATCTGCGTATGCTCCGAAGGATCGTACGTGATGTCCGCCACAGAGGAGCGCATGCGCTGACGACGATCGACTACTGGCCGATGATCCAGAATTCCGAGCAGGATTATTACCGCGATTACTTAACGAAGGCGGACTTCCACGTGAACTCTTTCCTCGCGTATGAGCCGCTCGTGATCGCAGCCCTTGCCAAGCGCGACATCGAGGACGCGCTGGCAGCATATGACCAGGGACTTCTCGCACCGTCTGTATTTATGGAGAGAAGTAACGTGAAGAAAGATTTCGCAAATATCGAGAAAGCTGTCGCAAAGGCGCGGATGCTCCAGGCCTGGCTCGACATGATCCCGCATGCGAAAGAGACATTCGTTCCGAAGACATCGATCCTGAACGAATTCCTGTGTCTGTGAAAGGGGGAGAAAGAAAATGCCGATACGTATTCCGAATAATCTCCCTGCGACAGGGATCTTAGAGAAAGAGCGCATCTTCGTTATGACCGAAGACCGCGCCTATATGCAGGACATCCGTCCCCTTCATCTTCTGATACTGAATCTCATGCCGAATAAGATCGCGACCGAGACGCAGCTTCTTCGTGCGCTCAGTAACTCGCCTCTTCAGGTCAATATCGACCTTCTTTATACGGCATCCTATCATCCGAAGCACACGGCGACGGAGCATCTGGTGAAGTTCTATGAGACCTTCGACGATGTCAAGGACCGCTTCTACGACGGTATGATCATCACAGGCGCACCGGTCGAGCTCATGGAGTTCGAGGAAGTGGCGTACTGGGATGAACTGTGTAAGATCATGGACTGGAGTAAGACCCACGTCTATAGTACGCTTCACATCTGCTGGGGCGCACAGGCGGGCCTTTACCACCACTACGGTATCCCGAAGTACAATCTCGATAAGAAGATGTTCGGTGTCTTCGAGCACAGCATGACCTACACCAAGCCGGTCAAGCTCTTCCGTGGTTTTGACGACTATTTCTATGTGCCGCATTCCCGCCACACCGAAGTGAGAAAGTCGGATATCGAGCGTCATCCGAACCTGCGTATCCTCTCCGAATCGGAAGAGAGCGGCGTATATGCGGTCTCCGACCTTTCCGGAAGACAGATCTTCATCACGGGTCACTCCGAGTATGACGTAAATACACTTCGCGACGAGTATTTCAGAGACCTCAATAAGGGGCTTCCGATCGAGATCCCGAAGAATTATTTCCCGAACGACGATCCGTCCCAGCAGCCGCATATGAGCTGGCGCTCGAGCTCCACGCTCCTCTTTATGAACTGGCTCAACTACTATGTATATCAGGAGACACCGTTTGATATCTCCACCATCAGCGAGGTGCCGAAGCTCTAAGAGCAGAAGGCCCGGGAGGCGAAGATCATGCAGACACCTATATTGATCGATCAGGAGTTTATCGCGGCAAGATGCCCGTCCCGTCCGGAAGAAGGCCATAAGGGGACATTCGGCAGGGTACTGCTCTGTGCCGGAACTCCCGGTATGGGAGGCGCCGCCTGTATGGCGACATCCTCCGCGCTTCGTTCAGGGGCAGGCCTGGTTTATGTTCTCACGGCAAAAGAACTCATGACGCCGCTGATGACGCTTTGTCCGGAGGCTCTGGGCCTCTTCTACGAAGAAGAAAAAGGCCCGTATGCTGTCCCGGCTTCCTCTTCGATGGCAGCACCTGCTGCTGCCAGAGTTTCACTTGGCGATTCTGCATCTGCGACTTATCCCGGAGACTCCGGGAATGCAAAGTTCGCTGTTTTCTTCACGGAGAAACTGTCCGGTAAAGATGCCTGCCTGATCGGACCCGGTATCCCGACATCTTCCGATACACTCGGCACCATGATCCGTATCGCGGCGGGGAGCGCACCGCATCTGGTACTGGATGCCGGAGCTCTCGAGTATCTCGCATCCCATGACGATGTGATGCAGGAGGTTTCCTCCCGTATTTCGAAGGGACTGCCGCCGGCAGTTCTGACGCCGCATATAGGGGAGTTTGCCCGTTTTTCGTCCGGTACGGCCGGAGATGAGAAGACGCGGGCAAGTGCTTTTGCCGCGGAAAAAGGCGTAGTGCTGGTTCTAAAGAACAGTGAAACGAATATCTTTACTTCGGACGGAAAGTGGTATAGTAATCCTGTAAGTAATTCCGGACTGGCCAAGGGCGGATCCGGCGATGTGCTGGCCGGACTTCTGACCGGGCTCCTCGCGCAGGGAATGACGGAAGAAGACGCAGCCGCCTGCGCTGTAGGGATCCATAGTCTGGCCGGAAAACTCTGCGCCGGGGATCACGGGGTACGCGCGATGCTACCGACGATGCTCCCGGGCTATTATGAAACGGCATTTAAGATGCTGAAGTGGGAAGAAGGAATGGAAAAATGATAGATAAGTTTCCGAATCGTTCATGGGCGGAGATCAACCTGGATATCCTCGCGGAGAATATGCGCGAGATCAGAAGAGTCACGAAGCGCTCGGCGAAGATCATGGCGGTCGTAAAGGCGGATGCCTACGGACACGGCGCGATCGAGACGGCAAGGGTGCTCCTCAATAACGGCGCGGACAAGCTCGCGGTCTCCATGCTCGACGAGGCGCTTGAACTTCGAAAGAGCGGCATCAATGTGCCGATCCTGATCCTGGGACATACCGATCCGCGGCGCATCTATGAACTGATCGAGAACGATATCGAGCAGGCCGTGTATTCCCTCGAATATGCCAAGTCTATCTCCAAGAAGGCGATCATCCTCGAGAGAACGGCAAGGATCCACATCAAGTACGATACCGGCATGAACCGTCTGGGCTTCCTGGAGGGAGAGTCTTCTGTCGAGGCGATCCTCGCAATCTCCGAGCTTCCGGGCATCGAGATCGAGGGCATGTTCTCGCACTTTGCGATGTCGGATACCGATGACGATGAATATACCATGAAACAGTATGACTGCTTCATGAGAATGGTCAATGAACTCGAGAAGCACGGGCTGACGATCCCGACGAAGCATATCTGCAATAGCGCAGGGATCATCCGTTTCCCTCAGATGCACATGGATATGGTCAGAGCGGGCCTTATCACCTACGGCATGATGCCGAAGGGATGCCCGAAGCCATATACGGATTTTGAGGTGCGCCCGGCGATGACTCTGAAGTCCAGTGTCGTTCATGTTAAAGAGATCCCGGCTGGAGAGACGATCAGCTACGGCCGCCACTTTAAGACTGAGAAACCGAGCACCATCGCGACGATTGCGATCGGCTACGCGGACGGCTATCTGCGCCGCCTGAGCAACCGCGCCGAGGTCCTGATCCACGGCAAAAGAGCTCCTGTCGTCGGCAATATCTGCATGGATATGTGTATGGTCGATGTATCCGACTTCGAAGAAAAACCGAAGGTCGGCGATGAGGTAGTGCTCTTCGGAGCGCAGAAGGCAAGAGGCCAGCACTCCGAGATCCCGGTCGATGAGATCTCCGATATGCTCGATACCATCAACTACGAGGTCACCTGCCTGGTCGGCAAGCGTATCCCGCGAGTCTATATCCAGGACGGTAAGATCGTACAGATGCACAGCTCGATCTGGTGATCCGGACCTTAGGACAGACCGATGGAAGGAAGCAGAAGTTCCCGGAATATCTCGTTTTTTAAGCAGTGCGGATTTTCGCAGTTTCTCTTCATGCGCCTTCTGGGGGTATATTTTCTCCTGTCGGATATCACGATCTTCTATTCTTACGCAAGAGGGATCTCACCTTTTAAGAAATGGACGGAGTTCATCGGACTTTTTGCGCTCCCTGCACTGATCGGTATCTATGTGCTCTTTTTTGCTGGCGCGACTCTGCTGTTCTATCTGATGCCGCGGAAATTCCGGACATTTACCGAGTGCTTCGATCCGGTCCTTCTGATCGCATCGGTCCTCGTATTTTCCTGCACGATGGTATTCCGCTCGGACGATTTTTCCCTCGCGGTATTCATCGGGCTGTTCGCCCTGATCTTCGTGATCTATGGGGCATCGAGGATCCACCCGGAGACGCTGAACCGCCAGAAGTCAGAAGTTTTTACCGCTGTGCCGGTGGGCATTCTTGCGGCATTTATCCTCGGATTTGTCTGCGTCACGGCAGTGGCGATCCACCGGTGCTTCGACACCTCGACCTTTGATCTCGGGATCTTTACCCAGATGTTCCACTCGATGAAGAAGAATCTGTCGGCGGTAACGACGTGCGAGCGCGGATACCTGCTCTCACATCTTCGTGTGCACAGCTCCTTCATCCTCTATCTTCTGATGCCGGTCTATGCGATATTCCCGTCGGCGGAGACCCTGATCTTCTCGCAGGCGGTACTGGTTACTTCCGGCGTGATCCCGCTGTATCTTATCGCAAAGAAGAGAGGCTTTTCCGGAACTTCGCTCTTTTCCGCATGCGCCGTCTATCTCTTTTCCTTAGGACTCCTCCTGCCATCGTATTTTCACTTCCATGAGAACGCTTTCCTGCCGCCTCTTCTGATGTGGCTGTTCTTCGCGGTCGAGTATAAGAAGAATATCCTTTTCTATGGGATGAGTTTTCTTCTGCTGATGGTAAAAGAAGATGCGGCACTGTTCCTGATCTGCATCTGCCTGTATCTCGCCTTTGAGGAGAAGGGCAAAGACAGAAGAAGAGCACTTATTACCGGAGGTGCCGCGCTTCTTTACTTCATCCTGATCACCGCCTTTCTTTCAGGAACGGGCGACAGCGAGGCGATCGCCGCGATGCGCATGAATACCTTGATGACCTCGGAAGATCAGAGCGTATTTGAGATCCTGAAGAATATCCTGATCCATCCGGGACGCCTTCTTACCGTATTCTCCCATCGGACGGAATCTCTGCTGATCCTCCTTCAGATGTTCTTCCCGCTGCTGTTTACCCCGTTTCTTACGAGAAAGACCCACCGCTTCTTCCTGATGGTGCCGTTTCTTCTTTTTAATCTGGTATTCGGCGCTTCGTATATCTATGCATCGCAGATCACTTTCCACTACGCATACGGCCCGGCGGCCCTTCTGATCTACATGGCCATCGTCAATATTTCCGAGCTGGAAAAGGACAGGAAGCACACGCTTGTGCTGGCCTGCGCTACTGTGTCCGTGATCAGTGCTTTTGCCATGGTATCCGGAAATATAAGAAACTGCGAGAAATATGAGAAGAATAAAGACCGGTACCAGCGGATCGGAAACTGTCTTGAGAAACTTCCGGAAGATGCCGCGGTCAGCTGCGATACGCATTTCCTTCCCCATATCGCGGATCGAGACGAACTATACGCGATCGACTCGGCGAAATTCGGGTATCAGGGGGACCATGTCGTGAAACTGAATGGCGTGGAAGAGACGGAATTTGTCGTGCTGAATCTGATGGACGGCCCGCAGGTACAGGCGCGGGATATGCTCATTCAAGGCGGCTATGAGGTGTATGCCGAGGAAGAAGGAGAGATCGTGATCCTCAAGATCAAAGCGTTAACTTGACTTTCCTCTTGACACCTAGTATAATTCTATCGCTATTTGTATCGATTATTCGTGAAAAAAGGTCAAAGAAACTATTATTTTTGGAGGTAGATCCATATGAAAATGACATATCAGCCTAAGAAAAGGCAGAGATCCAAGGTACACGGCTTCCGCGCCAGAATGCAGACCGCTGCAGGACGCGACGTACTTAAGAGAAGAAGACTGAAGGGAAGAAAGAGTCTTACCGTATAAGGATCACCCACGTGGTCCTTTTTTATAAGGAAGCCGGAGTGATCGGAATAGTATGCTAACGACGACGCAGACACTGCGATGGAATTATGAGTTCTCCCGTGTATATAAGAGGGGGAAGTTTGCGACAGGTAGATACCTGAGCGTGCACTGTTTCAGGCGCAGTCCGAATCTGAAGCATAACCAGACCAGGATCCCGATCGACATCGTGCGTGTCGGTTTTACCAATGGCCACGGCAGAAGGACAGCGGTTGCAAGAAACCGCGCGAAGCGTCTTTTGCGGGCGGCATTCTCAGTATATGAGCCGCGTGTGAAAACGGGCTATGACATCGTATTTCTGATGAAAGCGACGGTCGATCTTCCTACGTATCAGGAAGTGGAAAAAGAACTGGGAAGGCATCTGAGCAAGCTCGATCTGCTTATTGACGGAGAATAAAGATGAAGAAACTGGCGATCAAACTGATCCGGTTTTATCAGAATTCCAGGGGGCCCGATCATATCGGGCATTGCCGTTTTTCGCCGACTTGCTCGCAGTACACGCTCGAAGCGATCGAAAAGTATGGTTTCCTTAGAGGGTCTTTTAAAGGATTTTGCAGGATCTTGCGCTGCAATCCGTTTAGCAAGGGCGGATATGACCCGCTGAAGTAGAAGTTTTTAGGAGATATATATGCAGTTTATATTTGGGCCGATCACGAGTCTGCTCGGTTGGCTGGCCAGCTTACTTTATGAGTTTTTCGGAAACTATGGTCTGGCGATCATTTTCCTGACGATCATTGTCCGCGGTCTTACCGTTCCGCTCAATGTGCGCTCTGCCAAGGCTATGATGAAGCAGCAGGCGCTCTCCAATAAGCAGGCTGAGATCAAGAGAAAATATCCGGATGATAAGCAGAAGCAGCAGGAAGAACTCCAGAAGCTCTTCCAGGAAAACGGCGCATCTACATTTGCCGGATGTTTCGTCCCGCTGCTCCCGCTCTTCTTCCTTTTCCCGACCTACTATATCGTTCAGCAGCCGCTCCGCTATCTCATGGGTGTCAGCAACAGTAATATCAGAGCACTCGGTGAACTGCTCGGTGTCAGCGGCGTTACCAATGACAACATCAAACTGATCAATTTCCTCCATAAAGACGGTAAAGCGATGTCCGCGGCTGTGAAGAGCGGACTTGTGAAGATGGATCAGATCCCGGACATGAAGTTCCTGGGCCTGGACCTCGGCCGTACACCGTCATGGAGTGTCAGCAAGATCACATCCGAGCCGGAGATCTATCTCCCGCTCCTGATCATCCCGCTGCTCGTTCTTCTGACGACGCTCCTGCAGAACTTCATGATCTCCAGAATGAAGCCGGACGCAAAGCAGAAGAGAGAAGACAATAAGCGCGCACAGAACAATCCTGCATTCAATGCACCGGAAGAGACCGGCGCCCGTACTGCGAAGATCATGAATATCGTAATGCCGGCTATCATGCTCCTTACCACATTCGCACTTCCGGCAGCATTCGGTTTCTACTGGATCGTAGGTAACCTTATGGGTATCCTCCAGCAGGTACTGACATATTATATGTTCACCAAGCCTTACGAAGAAAAGAAGAAGGAACTGGCAGAACAGAAGAAGAACGCATTCAAGAAAAAGAAGAAAAAGGCGGAGCTCGCAGTTGCAGGTGCAGGTGCGGACGGTTCCGTAAGTGTTCCCGGAAAGAAGTCCGGCAAGAAAAAGCATTAATTTAATCGTACGGAGCGATCTCTGTACGGCAAGGAGGTATAGGCAGGCATGGAAAAGACAGTAACCAAGACCGCTAAGACGGAAGAGGAAGCCATCGAAATGGCTCTTTCCGAACTCGGTGTGGAAAAAGACCAGGCACAGATCGAAGTCCTCGATGAGGGCAAAGGTTTCCTGGGCCTTGGCAAGAAAGAAGTTACCGTTCGCGTTACTGCGGAGGTTTCCGATGATGTTGAAGAGGAAGATGACGGCGACGTTTACTATGGTGACGACGAGTCTTTCGAGGGCGATGAAGCCAGTGAAGCAGAAGATGCTGCAGTATCTTTTGTAGCGGAAGTTCTCTCCGGTATCGGTATCCACGGCAAACTCGATTCCTATCGTGAAGAAGATGTGATCCATATCACAGTCAACGGTCAGGACTGCGGTGCAGCGATCGGCCGTCATGGTGAGACACTGGATTCGATCGCATATCTTACGAATCTGGTCGCAAACCGTCACAGCGAGGAAAGACTCCGTGTTATCCTCGATATCGGCGGATACAGAAAGCACAGAGAAGAAGTGCTGATCAACATGGCACACAAGGCTGCCAATCAGGTACTGCGCAACAAGCGCCAGTATCTCATGGAGCCGATGAATCCGGCAGAGCGCCGCATCGTTCATGCCGAGCTTCAGGGTGTCAAGGGCGTTACGACACATAGTGAGGGAGAAGAGCCGAACAGAAGAGTGGTCGTCACTCTCGAGCAATAAGTCCTTTTTCTGGGGGAGGCGATTCTATCTTGGAGAAGCCATATTGCGCATGTGCTACGCCGCCCGGAGTCAGCGGGATCGCCGTGATCCGCATGGCAGGAGATCATTCCTGTGAGGTCGCGGACAAGGTGTTTACGGTCCGGCGCACGGCAGGCGAGGCGAAGAGCGTCTCTGAAATGCCCGGATATACAGTGGCATATGGCTTTATCTCTGATCCATCTACTTCCAAAGTCGTAGATGAAGTTATGCTGACGCGCTTTTGCGCTCCCCATTCCTATACAGGTGAAGATTCAGTAGAGATCTCCTGTCATGGCGGTTTGACCGTACGGCAGGAGATCCTTCGCGTTTTATTGGAAAACGGTGCCCGCATGGCAGGCCCCGGTGAATTTACCAAGAAAGCCTTTATGGCCGGAAAACTCGATCTTTCACAGGCGGAAGCAGTCATGGATGTTATTGCCGCCGACTCGGAGCTCGCGCTCCGTGCCGCGGAATCCCAGCTTTCCGGATCGTTAAAGCAGCAGGTCGAAAAGATCTCTTCGGATCTGTATCTGGAGCTTGGCCACTTCGAGTTATGGATCGATGAGATCGAAGATGAGGACGATGGAGACTCCAAGAACCGCTACGCGGAGGAACTGGAGAAGAACGTCTTCCTGAAACTTCGTGCTCTGACCGATTCATACAGACAGGGACGTATTCTCTCGGAGAGAATGAAGATCGTTATCTGCGGTATTCCGAACAGCGGAAAATCCTCACTTCTTAACTGTCTGAGCGGCTATGACAGAGCGATCGTTACAGACGTGCCGGGAACGACGAGGGATACACTGGAGGTCGTAACCAGTATCCGAGGTATTCCGGTAAAACTGATCGATACTGCCGGCATCCGGAAGACCGATGACGTGGTCGAAGCGATCGGCGTTGATCGTGCTGCTGCGGCCATCACTGAAGCGGACATCGTGCTCTGGCTCGTATCCACTGACGAGGAAGAAAAGACCATCACGGATCTGATCGATCCGATATTGACCCTTCCGGAAGAGACAAAGATCGCCCTTCTGATCAGTAAGTCAGATACTGCCGATGAGGAGACGGTCAGAAAGCAGGAAGAGAAAGTCATGGCACTGATTTCGGGAAAAGGATATTCCCGAAAGCCGGATCTTCGCGCCAGCCTGTCATCTGCCACCGGCGAAGGTGTGAAGGAGATCGAAGAGTTCGTAGGAAAAACCTATGACGAAATGGGAGCATCCTCTTCTTCCGAACTTCTCCTGACCAACAGAAGACATTTTGAAGTTCTTTCGTCTGCTCTGGAAAAAGTCGAAAAGAGCATCGCTGCGCTTCGTGCGGGTGATCCTCTCGAAGGTCCCGCGCTGCTTCTTCGTGCGGCACTCGAGGACATGGGCGAGATCACCGGAAAAGCGGTAAGCGATACACTGGTAGATACTATATTTTCACGCTTCTGCGTGGGTAAATAAGAAGGATAAGAAGAGATATGGGATCCTGGGAACAGTTAAAAGAACATGCATCCTGGTATGAGGCAGGCACATTTGACGTGGCAGTCATCGGCGCTGGACACGCCGGCTGTGAGGCGGCTTTTGCCTGTGCACACCTGGGGCTTTCCACGCTTCTTCTGACACTTCATCTCGATCAGCTGGCTAATCTTCCGTGTAATCCGAGTATCGGCGGAACGGCGAAGGGACAGCTGGTACGGGAGATCGATGCCCTCGGCGGCATCATGGGCGAGATGGCGGATCTTTCGGCGATCCAGACCAGAATGCTGAACCGTTCCAAAGGACCGGCCGTATTCTCTCCGCGTGCACAGATGGACAGATCGGCATATAGCCGCAGGATGAAATCCCGTATCGAAAAAGAAGAAAATATATCCCTCGTTCAGGGAGAAGCCGTCGAGCTTTTCTGGGAGGAAAAGGACGGAAAGAAGACCCTGAACGGGATCCGTACCCGAAGCGGAGCCTGCTATCACGTAAAAGCGGCAGTTATCTGCTCCGGTACATATATGGAAGCCAGGACGATCCGAGGAGAAGTGATCGTCGAGAGCGGTCCGGACGGGCTGTCCCGCTCGGTCGGACTGTCCAAGAGCATGGCGGATGCCGGGATCACGATGCAGCGCTTTAAGACGGGAACCCCTGTCCGCGTCAATGCACGTACCGTCGATACTTCCGTCATGGAGATCCAGCCCGGTGAACCGGATATGCCGCCGTTCTCTTATAAGAACGAGATGGATGGTGTGACACCGCGCCAGGAACAGGTTCCATGCTACTCGGTCTGGACGACGCCGGAGACAAGAAAAGTCATTACCGAGAATATGGATAAATCGCCGCTATATAGCGGAGTGATCGAGGGCATCGGTCCGAGATACTGCCCGTCGATCGAAGATAAATTCATGCGTTTCCCGGACAAAAACCGCCATCAGATCTTCGTCGAGCCGATGGGCGATGAGACGCAGGAACTGTATCTTCAGGGATTCTCTACCAGTCTTCCGGAGGATGTGCAGGTCAAGATGGTGCACTCGCTTCCGGGACTGGAGAAGGCACATATCCAGCGTGCGGCATATGCGATCGAATATGACTGTATCGATCCGACCACGGCGGATCTTTCGCTTCAGTCCACCTGCCTGGAGGGACTCTTTACCGCAGGACAGGTCAACGGATCTTCCGGCTATGAGGAAGCAGCGGCACAGGGCCTAATGGCCGGTATCAATGCGGCCATGAAGATCCTGGGAAAAGAACCGGTCATCCTTGACCGTTCGCAGGCATATATCGGTGTGCTGATCGATGACCTCGTTACCAAGGGAACAAAAGAGCCTTACCGCATGATGACTTCCCGCGCTGAATACAGGATCTTCCTGCGTCAGGATAATGCGGATATGCGGCTGACGGAGATCGGCCATAAGATCGGCCTGATCGACGATGCAAGATATAGTGCTTTTGAAGAAAAAAGAAAAGCGATCGAAGAGGAAAAGGCCCGCCTTCGTGCGACATTCCTCCCGCCGTCTCCCAAGCTTCATGAGATCCTCGTGGCTTGCGGAAGTACAGTTACACAGTCCGGTATCTCACTGGCGGAGCTCATCAAGCGCCCGGAGATCCATTACGTTGACCTTGCCGGAGTCGATGAAAAACGGCCGGATCTTGCGCCTTCCGTTATCTTTGCAGTGGAAGTGGATATCAAGTACGAAGGATATCTCGCACTGGAGGAAGACCGCATAAAGAAGTTCGCGGCGCTCGAGAATAAGAAACTTTCCCCGGATATTCCGTATGATGAGATCACCGGCCTTCGTCTCGAGGCAAGAGCCAAGCTCATGCAGAGAAAGCCTATGTCTCTGGGTCAGGCCTCCCGTATCTCGGGAGTATCTCCGGCAGACATTGCCGTACTGCTGGTCTATCTTGAAGCGAAAAAGAGAGAAGGCGCAGTAAATCCGAACGCCGATAAAGAAGAGGGAACCGAAAGAAACGATGGATAAGAAAAAGCGGATCAAGCCGGAAGTAAAAAAGAATCTTTCTCCGGAGCAGAAAAAGGCACTTAGAAATGGAAGCCTCGGAGGAGCGGAGAAAAAGGCGGCTTCTGCGCCGAAGCATGAGCCGATCATCACCAGTGAGGAGGACATCTCCCGTGCCAAAGAGATCTCTCCATTCCTGACATCCGGAAGCAGTGATATTTCTGTCCCGCTCTCCGCGGAGAGTATCCGTGCTTTTCAGGTATATGCCGCGATGCTCAGAAAGTGGAATGAGAAGATGAACCTGACCAACATCGTAGATGATCAGGGCATCGCGATCCGCCACTTTATCGATTCCCTTACGCTGGTATCCCATATCGAAGAAGAAGAGAAGAAGCAGGGTCGAAAAGAACTTACCCTGATCGATGTCGGAACAGGTGCAGGTTTCCCGGGTATCCCGCTCAAGGTCACTATGCCCGAGCTTAAGATCACGCTTCTTGATTCTCTGAAGAAAAGGATCAATTTCCTCGATGCGGTCTGCGAGCAGCTCGAGCTTACCGGCATCAGCACTGTCCATAGCCGCGCGGAAGATGGCGCGAAGAATAAGCTGTATAGAGAGAAATTCGATATCGCGACGGCCCGTGCTGTCGCATCGCTCCCGACGCTATGCGAATACTGCCTGCCATATGTTAAGATCGGCGGTATCTTCCTGGCCATGAAGGGCCACGCGGAAGAAGAGATCGAACAGGCGGGAAAAGCAATCGTGACACTGGGCGGAACGATCGAGGATGTCCATGAATTCCAGCTCCCGGGGACGGATATGAAAAGAACGATCCTTCTGATAAGAAAGATCCGCCCCACGCCGGCTTCGTATCCGAGAAGCCAGGGTAAGGCGGATAAAGAACCAATTATGTAAATTCTCCGGGTCGGATCAGTTATCTACTACGCAGACAAGTTCCGGACCGTTTTCGGATATTGTTCCGTTTTCAAAAGGAACCGCATATAGATACTTCTTACTGGCAGTATACTTTAAATCGTCAAAATGCGAGATCGTGATATACAGGGTCTTTGTCTCCTTATCGTAGAACAGGCCGGTAATTCTATCTGTTTCATCAGAGTTTTTGGTGCCGAGATAGTTGTTCCCGTTTTTAAATCTCGGAGCTACTGCCTGCTGGTTATCCCAATCGATGATGATCCCTGATCTGTCAGCGGAAACAGCGATGGTGTGATCCTCGGCATAGGTTAAAAGAGAATCACTGAAGTATTTGGACATTTCCTCCGGATCCTTTTGTCTTCCTTCCCGCTCTGTTTTTCCTTCTGTAGTCTCCTCAGCAATATTCTCTGTTTCGTAAGCATATGTGGTCTGCAGGCTTTCGACTTCGTCGGAGGAATCTTCTTCGAAAGACCATGCGTCTGTGCTTCTATAGGATTGATTCTTCGAATCCTTGCCAAGGATGCTGTCGATCTCAGCAGTTACTGTGTTGATCGCATCGTTGTGTTCTTTGACCGGACGATCCTTGCTTCTTTCGTCTTTTCTGGCACCGCCCAGTTTCGGAAGAAGGACGACGGCCAGACCACCGAAAATAAGAAGGACACATGCAACAGGAACCATTGCCTTCAGGAAAAGAGTTCTGCGCGCATCTTTGCGGACAGCCTTATCAAGTGACTCCTGTGCCTGCTGGATACGGGCCTGCTCGATCGCACGACGGGTCTTCTCCAGAAGCTCATCAGATGTCTGAATCGGTTCTAAAGCTTTTTTCAGTTCGTCACCTAACATCGCTATTCCTCCTTTCCAAAATCTTTCAGTTTCGCTCTTGCCCTCATCAGACGGGAGCGCACGGTGCTCTCGGTGATACCGAGCTGCTTGGCGATCGCTTCGTTATCCATATCAAAATAGAAACGAAGAAGGATCACGTCTTTATATTTTGCCGGCAGATTCTGAACCGCGTCCAGAAGCGGATTGCTTGTGTCCATGGCGTCGATCAGGCGCTCTTCCACCTGATTTCCGGGAAGAGGCTTGATCCTCTTCTTTTCCTCGCTCTGCGGCTTCGTCTTATCCAGGAGATCTCCCATAAAACTCGTCCGCTTCATGTAGGAGGACTTCAGATAGTCCAGACAAACGTTTCTGGCGATGGACAGGATCCAGTACTTGATATCGCTGTCCCCTCTATAGGAATCGGACCTGGTCATGACCTTCACGAACACGTCCTGGAAGGCATCTTCGGCAAGGCTCTGCTTACGCAGATAGACATTGCACATGCGGAGAACATCATTTCCGTAAAGCCGGAAGAGTTCTTCCACGTTGAGGTTTTGTTTTCCTTCCATTCCCATAATGGTTTTCTGCCTCACTAATCAGACGAGATACAAACATGCTTTGTTGCATTTTTCAGTGCTTTTCAAAAAGAAGTTTTCTTTCCTCTTGGCACAAGACTTATTCTATACAAAAATCTTGATTTTGACCACCGAAAAACAACATGTTGTGGTAAAATAGAACAGGTGTATATTTTAAATAAAGTATAAAGGAGAAAGACGCATGTCTGATTCTACAAACGAACCACTTTCCGGCAAGGATCTGCGTAAGCAGCAGGAAGCCGAGGTGGACGCGATCTTCTGCTCGGAGCAGACCACTATTATCCCGGTCGATCTGGAAAAAGAAATGAAAAAATCGTTCATCGACTATGCGATGAGCGTTATTTCCGACCGTGCATTGCCGGATATCCGCGACGGTTTGAAGCCGGTTCACAGAAGAATTCTTTACTCGATGTTTACCCAGGGTTTTACCCCGGACAAGCCGTACCGTAAGTGCGCCACCACCGTAGGTGACGTGCTCGGCCGTTTCCATCCGCACGGCGACGCATCCGTTTACGATGCTCTCGTACGTCTCGCACAGGACTTCTCTATGAGATATATGCTGGTCGAGGGCCATGGTAACTTCGGTTCCATGGACGGTGACCCGCCGGCTGCTTACCGTTATACGGAGGCAAGACTTCAGAAAGTCGCGATGGAGATGATGAGCGATATCAACAAGGGTACTGTTGATTTCCGCCCGAACTTCGATGAACACGATGTCGAGCCGGTCGCTCTTCCGTCCCGTTTCCCGAACCTTCTGGTCAACGGTTCCGTCGGTATCGCCGTAGGTATGGCGACCAATATCCCGCCGCATAATATGGGTGAGGTCATCGATGGTGTCGTTATGCTCCTGGATAATCCGGAAGCTACGATCGATGATCTGATGACTGTGGTAAAAGGACCTGACTTCCCGACAGGTGGTATGATCCTCGGCCGCCGCGGTATCTCCGACACATACAGAACAGGTAAGGGCCGTATCGTTGTTCGTGCCCATACCGATATCGAGGTCATGGCGAACGGCCGTGCAAGGATCATCGTGCACGATCTGCCGTATATGGTCAATAAGGCACGTCTCATCGAGCGTATCGCCGAGCTTGTTAAGGAGAAGAAGATCGAAGGCATCTCCGATATCCGTGATGAGTCCGACCGTAACGAGAAAGTACGTATCGTCATCGAGCTCCGCCGTGATGCCAATGCGAACGTCGTTCTCAATCAGCTCTACAAGAACTCCCAGATCCAGGATGCATTCTGTGCGAATATGCTCGCGCTCGTTCCGGATGCCGAGGGAAGACTCGAGCCGAAGACCATCAACCTGATGGATGCGCTGACCTACTACATCGCCCACCAGGAAGACGTTGTCCTCCGCCGTACCAAGTACGATCTGGAAAAAGCACTTGCCAGAAAGCATATTGTGGAGGGCCTCTTAATCGCGATCGACAACATCGATGAGGTCATCCAGATCATCCGTTCCTCTCGAACCGAGGATCAGGCGAAGCAGAGACTGTGCGAGCGCTTCGGTTTCTCCGACAAGCAGGCCCAGCATATCGTCGATATGCGTCTCGGCCGTCTTACCGGTCTTGAGAGAGAAAAGCTCGAAGCCGAGGCCAGAGAACTCGACGAGAAGATCGCATACTTCAGAAACGTTATCGATGATGAAGCTCTCCTTAGAAAAGTTATTAAGGACGAGATCCTCGAGATCAAGAAGAAGTACTACGAAGACAGAAGAACCGAGATCGGACCGCCGGATGAGGATGAGATCGATGATGAGTCCCTGATCCAGGAAGAACAGATCGTGATCACGCTGACCAACCTCGGCTACGTGAAGCGCTGCCCGATCGATACATACAAGAGCCAGCACCGTGGCGGCCGCGGAATCTCCGGCCTTGCCACACATGAAGAGGACTACGTCACGAAGATCATCACATCTTCGACACATGACTTCCTCCTGTGCTTCACAAACAGAGGCCGCGTATTCCGTATGAAGGGATATCAGATCCCGGAGGCCGGACGTTCTGCCAAGGGTACAGCGGTTGTTAACCTGCTCCAGCTCGAAGCGGAAGAGAAGATCAGAACGATCATCCCGATCCGTGACTTTGAGTCCGGTGCCTTCCTAACGATGGCTACAAGAGAAGGTATCATCAAGAAGACACCTCTGACGGATTACTCCCGTATCAACCGCTCCGGTCTGATCGCGATCAACATCCGTGAGGACGACGAGCTTGTCGGCGTTCATATGACGGACGGCGAGCAGGAGATCGTACTGGTTACCAGAAACGGTCTGTCCATCCGCTTCAATGAGTCGAATGTCAGAAGCACCGGCCGTAACACCATGGGTGTTAAGGGTATCACACTGCGTGAAGGTGACGAAGTCATCGGCATGGCTCCTGTCGTTGAGAACAGAAACCTTCTCGTTGTTGCCGAGAAGGGCTTCGGTAAGAGAACCGAGATGGAAGAATACCGCGTACAGTCCCGTGGCGGTAAGGGTCTTATGACCTACCGTGTATCCGATAAGACAGGACCTCTCGTAAGAGCGCTCCTGGTCGATGATGACAAGGATATCCTTATCATCAATAACGACGGTATCGTGATCCGTCTGTGGGCCAAGGAGATCCCTGTCCTGTCCCGTGTTACCCAGGGCGTTACTCTCATGAGATCGAAGAATGCGACGATCGTTGATGTCGCTATCGTGGATCACGAAGAGGAAGAAGAGATCGAGTCTATCCCGGAGGATGCGGAAGTTCTTGCCGAGAGCGGAACAGAGGAACTTCTCGCTCGTGCGGAAGCCCAGGCTGCGGAGGAAGCGGAGAACGCTAAAGCCGCTGCCACCGAAACAGAAGAATCCAATGAGGAGAGTACGAACGCATGATACGTAACGTACGCTATACATCCGCTCCGAGATCCGGAAACGACAGAAAGAGATGGCAGGGGATGCTGTCCTTGCTTATGGCAGCTATCCTTATCCTGCTTCTGCCGCTGAACAGCCTTCTGGCACTGGATCCGGAAACGTCAGCTTCCGGTGATCAGGCGATCTCGGGGGAAAGCGGAGAGAGTAAAAAGCTACCCGATGTAGATTACAAATCTAAGGGTGTCGGGCAGCAGGACATGGAGATCCCGTCCCTGGACAAGGTGCAGTGTGCCTCCTATTACTGCTATGACAGAACGACCGGACAGGTCATTATTGCCAAGGATGAGAATAAGAAGGTCTTCCCGGCAAGTATGACCAAGATCCTGACACTGGCGCTGGCGCTCGAGTACTTAGAGCCGCATGAGATCATCACGGTAAGTAAGACGGCGATGGATGCGACCACACCGAACTCCACCATGATGGGTGTCGTAGCAGGGGAGGAACTGGAAGCCAATGAGCTTTACTTCGGCATGATGCTGCCGTCCGGAAATGACGCTGCGAATGTTCTGGCCGAGGAAATTGCCAAGCATTACAATGCACAGAAGGGCGCACTTCCGACCACGACCCCGCTTCCGAATCCGCCTACGGATGGAAGCCCGACGACGGAAGACCCGAACAAGTTTACCCTGATCGGCCAGTTCGCCTATATTGCCAACATGAAGATCCAGGAACTGGGGCTTACCAATTCCCACTTTATGAATCCGAATGGACTGCACAATGACAGACACTATACGACATCCCACGATCTGGCGATGATGTTTGACTACGCACTGAATTTCGAAGATTTCTGCACGGTCATCTCTGCACCGACGCACTTCTTTAAAGCAGATAACAAGCATCCCTTCGACGGATGGAAGAAGGTAAGTAATACGAACCATCTTCTGACAGATCCGTACATGATCGGTATGGATGCACATTGTGCAGAAGTGTTCGGAGGAAAGACCGGTACGACGAAGGTCGCAGGAACGGGCATGACGGTCCTTACGATCAATGAGAACGGCCATGAGATCATCACCTGCGTATGCGGTATCCCTTACGACGTGGCTGACCATCAGACAGTCTATATTGCGGCAATCGTACGCGAAGCAAATCTCAAGTGCTGGGAATCCGATCCGGTCCACCGAGTCGATGGAAACATGATCGATAACCGTGGATACAATGCACCGAAGGATCAGGGTCCTTCGGGAAACAAAGGCAATGTGACTGTTTCTTCTCCGGAGTCTGCAACGGAGACAGAGGAACCTACAGAGACAACGAAGGCTCCGTCTGTTACGGAAGCTTCCACATTAACACCGGCTCCGGAGGCAGAGAAGAAGGGCTTCGTGGAGAAGCACCCGGTACTGGTGATCGTGATCGCTGTACTGGCAACCATAGTTGTAGTAATGATCATTCTGACGATCATCTCTGTCACCCGAGTAAAGAAGAGAAGAAGAACAGGCATTCGTAAAGTGAGGTTCTGATCGGCTTTGCCCGGTGCGAAAAGATCCGCACTGACATAACATAGAAACAATGAAGCGGGGGCGTCTCTTGGATTAGAGATGCCCCCGAAGTTTATGTAAGATATGAAACGAGGATGTCTCTTTGGGAGACATCCTCGTTCTAATTTCTTTTTCCTGTCTTGTGATCATCCCGGATCAGCAGATCCGGAGAGAATCGCTATATTAGAGATCCTTTACCTCAGCGAGGATCTTCTTGACGGATTCAGCGGAAGCCTGCAGGAAGCGGAGCTCCTGAGGATCGAGGTCAAGCTCGAGGACCTTCTCTACGCCGTCTGCACCGATGATCGTAGGAACGTTTGTCGCAACATCCTGGATGCCATACTCACCGCAAAGAACGGAGCCTACTGTACGGATGGTGTTCTCACCCTTAAGGAGAGACTTTGCGATAGTGGAAACGGAAACAGCGATACCATCAAATGTAGCACCCTTGAGCTTAATTACTTCAGCACCGGAGAAACGAGTCTTCTCAGCGATCTCGATTCTATCAGCCTGTGTGAACGGGATGCCTGTGGTCTTGGAATAATCGTCGATGGAAAGACCGGCGATGTTGGTGGCACTCCAAGCAGGGAGCTGGGAATCACCATGCTCACCGATGATGTAGCCGTGTACGTTACGTACGTCGATATCTAATTTCTGGGAGATGAGGATACGGAAACGAGCACTGTCAAGAACGGTACCGGAACCGAGGACTCTGTTTCTCGGAAGACCGGACCACTTTGTGATCATGTAAGTCAGTACGTCAACCGGGTTGGAAACTACAAGGATGTTACCGCCTGTGTAGTGCTCCATGATGCTATCTGTGATCTTCTTTGCAAGACCGACATTCTTCTTTGCAAGGTCGAGACGTGTCTCGCCCGGTTTTCTCGGAATACCTGCTGTGATGATGATCAGATCGCAATCCTTAACATCAGAGTAGTCACCGGAGTAGATGTCCATCTGACCGAGGAAAGGAAGTCCGTGGCTGATATCCAGAGCCTCACCCTTTGCCTTATCCTGGTTGACATCAATCAGAACAAGCTCGGTGCACAGCTGCTGGATAGCCATCGCGAATGCGATCGAAGATCCGACAGCGCCGGCGCCGATAATCGCTACTTTAGAACCATGTTTAATCTTCATTTTCGTACCAACTCCCAAATACTTTCTTATGTTTTCACCTAAATTTCATGAAAAAGGATCGTGCCGGGAGATCTCGGCAAAACCCTACTCGAAAAACTGGCAAGCGTATTTTAATATGAAATAATCCCGATGACAACGGCAAAAAAACAAATAGCATTATATGCATAAAAGCACTTCGAAAAATGCATTTTTAGATATGAAAAAAGCATACGAAAATTAAACATACTAGTATGCAAGTTGCGAAAAGAACTTTTGACAGGTATGCCGGATCGGTGTATCATCCCGTATGCGATGGAATTGAGAAAGAGTTCCGAAAGAATTACTCGAATTATTTTCGTGCTCTATTTCTATAAAGGATATATATAGAAAAAATTTCTCAAAAAAGGTGTTGACACACCCCACATCCCGTGATACTATTATTGAGCGCTTCACGAGAGGCGCACGGAACGGACCTTGAAAATTGAATAGAAGAGCAGAAAGTAATTACTACTTTTATACGAGCCAAATGTTCAATTCATAGAGTTGAAAAACATAAGTAAACAAAGAGCCAAAAGGCTCTCACAGATTTTTTTGAGAGTTTGATCCTGTCTCAGGATGAACGCAGGCGGCGTGCCTAACACATGCAAGTCGAGCGGAGTTATGAGAGGTGCTTGCACCACTTTTAACTTAGCGGCGGACGGGTGAGTAACACGTGAGTAACCTGCCCTTGAGTGGGGAACAACATCGAGAAATCGGTGCTAATACCGCATAATATCGGAGATCCGCATGCTTCTCCGATCAAAGGATTTATTCGCTTGAGGATGGACTCGCGTCCGAGTAGTTAGTTGGTGAGGTAACGGCCCACCAAGA
>JAGCXQ010000009.1 GCA_017961235.1 Clostridiales bacterium
GATGTACGGAAGAACTACAGAACCCTCAACATCCTTACCGTGTCGTTCTAGTATCCTTTTCTGAGCCTCCGATGCTACTCTTCTAGATTTATACTGTGCCGTAGCTTCGTCGGAAAACTCATATACATATACATGCATAGCTTTTTCAAAATACTCAGCATCTATATTATATTTGTTTAATGCCTTCTGTTGCTTCTTATTTGGTTTTTCTGACAAAAGCATCGGTTCGAACTTGTACTCACACCCAAATATATCTTTATACGCATCAACTGTCGCTTCTAAGTTTTTCGCTATACTTTCCGCTTGTTCCTCAGTTATTGCACTTTTTCCTGTAGTGGTATACCATACAAAAAAGTGACCATTTTCAGACAAAACAACTTTATCTAAGTTCTTCAATTTTTCAGCTGCATATACCGGTTTAGCAAACAAACCAACATTAGAATCGTCATCATCTTCATTTTCTTTATCCGGATCAAAAGTTACATCAGGTAGATTTATCTGTTCTAAATAGTATGTTAATGTTGACTCGGATAACTGATCGATATTGTTATACATAAACAAATCAATAGGAACATAATCATTAGGATTATCTATGTTCAGTTTTACAAATTCATCCATGGATATTTTCCCATTGTTATAATCATCCATGATTACTTTCGGATCCACTACTTCCGGTTTTTGCTGTTCTTTTTTAGAGGATTTCAAAAACAAATTTGGCAGTAATACTACCAATGCAGCTATTACGACTACCATCGCTATGAGTGGAATTAATATCTTCTTTTTCATTTTTCTCCCTCCTATAAATGAAGTGTGTACTTAACCCAATAGACACTCGGCTTATCATATCATCACACGTGGAACCGTTTCTGCAGCTCTGCCGCCACGGCTTTTCCCTTGAATATAATTGCTCCTGCAAAAAGGATGACGCTGACCATCAGGCAGACGACCCAGGCGATCGGCATTTTCGCACTTGCAAAGTAATATATGACACTCGGAACGACTCCCATGAGAAGTCCTGAGAGAAGGTATGACATCGTATTTCCGTTTTTATCAATCATCGCCAGCACGAAATTCGCTATGATCGTCGCCACCAGTGCACTCGGGATCACAAGATCGTTCGTGATCTTCATAAAGCCGAGGTAGTATGCGGTGACACACCACATCGCAATCGTGATCAGCATCAGCATGGTCACCTTTCCCGCCGATCCGGTATCCGGCTTAAACTGCCGCATGATGCCGAACTCAAGTCCCATGAGCCACATTGCAAGAAGGAGGCTCCAGTGAAGTCCCGGATATCCCGGGATTCGAAGTCCGACCATGAAATCAAGACCGATTCCGACGATCAGAAGTCCCCAGGCAAGAAGCAGCTGGATCTTATAAAAGAGGGACCTCTTCTTCTGTGCTTCAAACGTCGGATAACAGGGAGCTTCGCCGGTCCCCGAAAGTTTACTCTGGCACAGCGGGCATTTCGTGAGATCCCCTGCGATTTTGACATTACAATACGGGCATTTTCTCATCTGATCACCTCCGTAGCAGATACGGTGATATCGACTCCGGACGAGGATAGGAACCGCACGAAATTCTTCACGACACCGGTATTCATATACGCGGAGGAGACGCCTAAAGTAAGATTATCTCCATAGCCGAACATGGTCGAGAAAATAGTGTTGGTACTGCAAAATCCGCTATAATTCCCGATCCGCTCGCCAAGCGGCTTCGGGGGCTTCTGCACGCCCATGTTGGAAAAGGTCATGGACACTTTCTTATTCGACTTTTTCGTGAAATGCCGCACTACCAGCTGCTTGATAAATAACGGCACCACCCTGACGGGAGCCACATACTCCATCGTCTCAAAGCTGTCCATCTGTTTCTTTACATTCTCTTCAGTCAACTGGCTCTTAAAGGATGCATCAAATTCCGCGGACAGTTCTTCCAGGGTGATATCACTGTCAAAGACATGCGACACGTTTACGCTGTTGAAAAAGTTTCGCGCTGTCTTTGACGGATAGTAATTTCGAAGATTTACGGGCAGAGATATCGTCACCGGAAGCTGGTTCTTGCGGTGCGGCATCTCATCACGGATCGCAAGCATCCAGAGCGCCCCCAGATAGCTCGTCAGAGAGACTTTCAGTTCTTTTGCACGGGGAAGGATCTGCGAAGCCGGCAGATGGATCTCGAAAAACTGCAGCTGATGATATGGAAGCTTTATCCCTATCAGCCGGAATGCCTTCTTTCGAGAGGGTCCTCGGGAAAGGTTCTTACTTCCGAAGAACTGGCGGTAACTGTCCTGGCTCAGATCTCCTGCAGAGGCACCGGAGTGGACGGTAATGTCCGCAAACTCACCGGGATACTTCCTTCTTAAGTAATCCAGCACGATGATGTTCAGGAACTCCATGGCACCTGTTCCGTCTGCGAGGACATGCGAGATATCCAGATTGATCCTGTTTCCGAAATAGGTCACCTGGTAGTGGAGCATGGTCTTGGATGGGACATAAAGAAGCGGACAGATACGATCATCTTCCTGCTTTACCACAGGCATAAGATCCGTGTCTTCCATATAATGCCAGAAGATCCCGCGACGGATCCTCACCTGTACCTGCGGGCGGTCTTCGATCGCAGATATTACCGCCTCCTGCAGAAGCTCGGGATCGATCTCCTCTTTCAGCGTGCAGCTCAAGCGGAATGACCGGGTATCCCGTTTTCCGACCGTGGCAAGAAAGACTTTTGATACATTGTCAACTTTATACCAGTTACCGCTTCCCATAGATCTCGTCTGACACATGTTCCGCAAGCCGTTTCATCGCTTTTTTCGCCATGGAACCGGGCATCTGCTGGTACACATGCCATCCTTTCTCCTCAATATCAAGTTCCGCCTTTCCGCCGGATGAATCTATTCTCTCTTTAAGTTTAACACTATCATCCAGAAGTATCCCATTTCTTCCTGCCATAATGTAAACAGGAGGAAAATTCTCGAAGCTTCCGAACAGCGGACTAAAAGCCGGATCTTTCGGATCGTTTTCACCCATATATGACTTGGCAGAATCCATCACAAACTCTTTTGTAAGGATCGGATCGATATCCTGATTGGTCGTATAAGACTCGGAAGTTCCGGTCATATCCGTCCACGGGCTGAATAAAAGAAGTTCCCTCGGCGCAGGTTTTCCTTCCGAGATGAGTCTCTGGGTCAGACAAAGCGCCATGTTTCCGCCTGCTGAATCGCCTGCCAAGAGCACATGGTCGGCACTCGCGGCATTTTCCATAAGATAATCCCATACGGCCGCAGCATCTTCAGATGCCGCCGGGTAAGGGTGTTCCGGCGCCAGCCTGTAGGCAAATGAATAGACCTTGAAACCTGTTGCCATGGCAAGCTTTACAGAAAGATTGCCTGCATAGTCGAGCCCGCCGCTGACATATCCGCCGCCATGGCAGTAGAGTATTACATATTCAGGATCATGTTCTGTAGCAGGTATAAACTCTTCACAGGGAATGCTGCCGACCAGAAATCTTTTCCGTTCCACGTCGCCTTTGGGCGTCGCAAGGCGGCCTGCCCACTCAGCACGTTTTCTGTGCCGCATCAGTTCCGCTTCCGATCCGGACTTTCCGGAAATAAAATTCAAGGTCTTCAGTGTTTTGACCCATCCATTACTCATCGCCGCCAGCATGTCTCCTTTTTAAGCTTCAAGATCGATCCACATAGCGGGACGGACTGCGTTATTACTGACAAAGACACTTCTTCCGCCGAAGTTTACCGTTCCATCTTCGCTGACATACGCACCAGGGGACCGAAGCCACCATCTGCTTGATCCGGAGCCGCCTTTTGCCCGGCAATACTCGCTTGCCTGACATACTCTGGCATTTCCTGCGTTGAGATACAGGTTAGCTTCCGTACTGCTCAGAAGGAAGATCTTATCAACGGTATCTTTTACGGCAGCTGTCGTATATGCGCGGGTCTTGTCTGCGACAACGAGCGTGCTGGAGATCATGTTTATTTCTTCCGCGCTAAAAGCACTGGTAATAAACGTTTCGTTCAGCCACTTTCGAAGGGAGCAGTTTTCCCATGTGACGTCCGTATTATTCTCGTTATACTTCTGGCAATCAATCGCGTCATTACTGATAAGAAGGACCTTCTTCCCCTCTTGTTTCAGTACGAGCCACTCGATGTCATCGATCTCACCATTCGATGTCTTCGGATAGCGTCCGAATGTGATCTTCACATATCCTTTATAGGTCGAGACCTGCTTTAAGTTCTTCTCACTTATGATCTGTATGACACGGGGATTGGAAAGAAGCACCTGCATCGCCTGACCGAAAGTAAGCACGCCGGCTCCTTCCTTTTTGTCCGCTTCGATCTTCGTCTCGATCCGGGAGAGTTCTTCCTTCGCGGAAGAAAGTGCTGTCTGCGCTTCCGTTTCCGTCGGGAAACCGCCGAGCAGAGCTCCTGCATAAGCGAGCTGCTCATCCAGCTGTTTCAGTGCCTGCGAGGCGTTAAGGATCTCGTTTTCAAGGCGTTTCTTCTCCTTGCCCGCAAATACACCGAGAGAATCATGCTGAGCGCGGAGGTCATTCAGTTTTCTTTCTGTCTCCGCTTTTTCCATGCTTAAGCGGCGCATCTGTGAAGCTGTCTGATCGTAACCGGCGCAGATCCTCTCAAGATCAGAGACGTTTTTCTTTGCCGCCGTTAGCTGATGCTCAAAGGATCGTGTTTGGGACTGAAAAGCGGAAATCACTTTCTCTGCTGCCTCCTGGGCGGCTTTTTCTTCCTTCTTTTTTCTTTCCTCTTCTGCCTTGAGGCGCATCCTCTCTGCGGACTTATGTGATTCAATAAATCCCATGATATCGTTTCTCAGCGCATCGCTGCCATAGCGAAGTGCTCTTTGCGTATTGGGATTATTCTCGAAATAATCTATATTCGTCAGTGTCACGAGATTCGGGATCCGCAGGTCCGCCATCGCTTTTGCAAGATAGGCCTCCCCGTTTTCCGGATCGATATCCAGGATCTTCTCGGCATATCTATCGGCGTTTCTCCAGTCACCTTCTTCAATGAACATGAAAGTGCGCCTAAGAAGGCCCATCTTGGTCAGATCGCCTTCTTTCAGTGCAGACGGCACTGGAGGTGTTACTGTATTTCTATTTTTCGTTCCCAGGATCTTCTCAATTCCACGCAGAAGATCCTGCATGGCACCGACCTTTCCCATATCCTGCGCCTGAAGTCTGGCAAACTCCTTAGGCATATCGTAGGCATCGATTCCCTTAAAACATGGGATCAAGGTCTTATTCGCGCCCTTTTCGATCAGGCTAAGAAAACGGCTCCACTCATTTTTTACCCAGACGGCGTTATAGTACTCGTAATCCGTTCCGAATGCGAGCATGATCTTCGCAGAGTTAAGGGCCGCAAAGATATAAGGCTCGTATTCCTTCCCCAGCTTATCTTCGAGAGTGATCCTGGAGAAAAATACCTTATAGCCTTTTTCGATAAGCGCCTGATACACATCCTGCGCGATCACACTGTCGATCGTGCGGTTACCGGAATCATCCGTCTCTTTGTAGCAGATGAAGATATCGTAAGGATCTTCTTTGGAAGAAACCTCGTTGATTGCGATACGCAGAGCTTCGATAGCTTTGGCTTCTTCTCTATAGACGGCACGGGAAGCAGGATCCGAGCATTCCATGACCATCTCGAAATCCTCATCTTCCATGATGCTGTCAAAAGACGACCGGTGACAGGTCGGGACCTTTTTCCCGGTTCCCGGGTCATCTACATATTCGATACCAAACTTACAGAGAAGAAGGCCCCAGTAGGCTTCTGCTTCTTCCGGATAGTCCGAAACCAGCGTCTCATACACGCCGGAAGCTTTATCAAATTCACCGGCACTGCGCAGTCTGTTGGCGCGTGAAAACAGATTGATCTTTTTCTCGTCATCCAGCTGAGGTACAGTCTGCACCGAACCGCAGTATTCACATTCACATACGGTCATACCCTCAGTAATATTCAGGCCTCCGCCGCACATTTTGCATTTGAATACTGCCATTGCTTCTTACACCTTAAGGATTACTTGCCCAGCTTGCATGCCTGATTTCTTTCTGACAGACCGGTCATCAGAATTCCGCAATACGTTTTTGCGGTAGCATAGTCGCCAGTAGCTAGAGCATTCTTCAGCTGCTGCAGCTGTGCTCCGAGATTATTCTCCATCGCAGCGGTCGCCGCAGAGGAAACCGGATCGCTGAACTTAAACTCGTCAGCGAGTTTCTGAAGATCTTTTTTCAAGGCTTCATCCTGGCACTGACCTGGAAGTCCTGCAGCCATCGCAGCAAGAGTCTTCATGTTAGAGATCTCCTGCTTGACCTGTACATCCTGACGGACGACCTCATTACGTACAACATCGGCGGCGATGCAGCCAATAGCCGCAATAGCGAAGACGATGACATTGATGATGATCGCTGCCCATGCCGGGAACTTATCGGACAGAGCCATCTCGATGATGCTCAGTACCAGCTGGACAAGAAGATATGTGACTCCGATACGGGCGATCGGAAATCCATAGAACTTGCTTCTTGCACCCTTTCCTTTGGAAAAGGAGATAGAAAAGATAACGAACTGGAAAGCGATCGCGATCATGCCGCAGATGTATGCGACCCAGAATGTCGTTGTCATGCAAAAGGGCGCTACAAAAGCGATCACGCTGAACACTGCCATAAGGATGGCTAATACTATACAACCACGTACTCCGTTTTTACTCATGATCACTCACCCCTCTTCTTTCCACAGTTATTACAGAAGTTTCCGACGATTCCTTTTAATCCGCAGCTGCAATCCCAGGCATCCCCGGATACAGCGACCGGTCTTTTACTACCGCAGTTGTTGCAGAAGTTTCCGATGATATTCTTCTGGCCGCAGGGGCAGTCCCACATATCTGCCGAAGGTGCGGCAGGTGCAGCCGGGGCAGCCGGAGCCGCAGTATTTGCAGGCTGCTGTGTGTTCATACCGGACATCATGTTGCTGATCTGCGGCATGATCGCATTGGCTGCCGCCATTCCGACGCCGAGTCCCATCATGTCGCCCACGATGGAGCTTCCGCCGCCACCGCCGTTCGTAACATCCGGACCCATATTGCCGATGCCTTCCGCATATGCTTTCTGCACTTCCGCCTGGAGTACATCTTTCTGATTGTAGCCTTTGGCTCTCATGATCTCCGCTTCTGTCATGCCGGCCAGTCTCATTGCCTCGGCATCTGCCTGTGCGGCGATGACCTTTCTCTCCGCTTCTCTTCTGGCGACTTCCGTCTCGGTCAGCTGTCTCTGGAGCTCCGCCTCTCTGTGTGCGGCTTCGATCGCTGCTTTGCTCTGCTCCTGTGCGGTTCTGTACTGTGTCTCGCTCTGTGCCTGCGCAGTCTTTACCGTCGCCTCGGCCTGGATGATCCTGGTCTGCAGCGTGATCGTATGGAGTTCTCTGATCCGCTTGAAGTTCGGGTCATTTTCCGGAAGGACGATGCTGGTTACATAGAACTGCGGGATCGTCAGACCATACTCCTCGAATCCGGGCTGGATCTTCTCCTTGAGATTATCGGAAATCAGACCGAGGTTCTCGTCGATCTCCAGGATATCGATCGCTTGGGTCTTAATGACTGTCGGAAGATTCGTCTTAACCGCATTGGAAATAAGCGGGCGGAAAGAGTCCTGAAGAGACTTGGTAAAGCCCGGACCATCCTGCCATGCGATTCCCTTCATCGTGCCGACCAGCTGGATCAGAAGTTTTCTGGAATTGGAAACCTGCAGGTTCATCTCACCGGATGCACCAAGATCCAGAGGTGTGCCGGTAAGAGGATCGATGAATCTCACCTTATCCGGAGTGCCCCACTTGATGGCCATCTGCACGGTCTTATTTATGAAATATACTTCCGCGTGAAAAGGACTGCTCGGCCCAGTGGCGAGCTTATATGCCTTTCCGATGAGCGGGAGGTTCTGTGTCTCGAGAGTATAGCGTCCCGGTCCGAAAGTATCCAGGGCCTGGCCGTCTTTAAAGAAGACTGCTTCCTGGCTTTCGTGTACGATCAGCTGGGAGCCGTAGTTGAAATCTTCAATAGGATGCTTCCAGATAAAGGTATCATTGTCGCCTTCGTATTTGATTACGCTGAAAAGTCCTGTTTTTTCGGGTTTCATATTTTCAGAATTAGTCATATCCAAGCCCTCACTATCAAATATACTTCTATCGTAGTATATCAGATTTCAAGTTCCTTTGATAGGTTCTTGAATACAGTAATAGGCTCTACTAATCCTTTAATGCGTCCTAAAATAGTTTTCAGCGGATTTGCCGTAGGTAAACATATACCGGACCACTTCTTTCAGCGCAATATCCGTCGATTCCTGCATACGGCTATACACATAGGATTCGATACTGTAGCTGAGTGTATCGCTGATCATGGTATTTCCGTTATAGATCTTCGCGGTGACCACACAGGACATATCCATCGCGGCGATGACATCCAGTTTGGCCGTATATGCCTTAGTCTGCGTGTCATAAAGGAATTCCGATGCGGGTACGGTACGGCTTACGGTATAACCGTCAATGGAGGTATAGGACATAACGATATAGACACTGTCCGACGGTTTTCCCGAGTCAAAAGTCATATAGTACTTAAGATCTACACTGTTTTTCAGTACCAGGCTCTTGGCATAGAAATGTGCTTTTGCAGAAGGATTCGAAGTCAGACTTTCATGATTGGAAGGCTGCGGCATCTTCGATGCAAGTTTCTTCTGCGCGCTGGTCAGATCCTTATTGGCGAGTTCCTCCGTGTGATAATCAAAATACTTCTGCGCCTCTGATCCATAGTTCAGCATATCCACCAGAAGGGTCTGAAGAATACCATCGTTCGACGTTCCCAGAAGCTGCATCGCGTATGCTTTTACACTATATTCATCTGCCGGCGAGTGATAGGTCTTCCCGCTCTTTTCCAGATACAGGGTCGATCGGACCTGATCTCCGATCTCCTTGGCAGCGATCCCGTCAAACTCAAAACGGACATATCTCTTACCATCGATCGTGCTGAACGTGTAATCCGTTAAAGTATATTCCTTCCAGGTAAATGTGGAGGAAGACTTTCCGAAGACCTGCTTTTCCACTTTAAGTCGGTATTTGCTGTATCCGGTCACCGATTCCATCGGGATGTAGTAGTTGATGGACAGGCTGTTTCCGACCGAGCAGCTGTGCGCGAACCGGATCGGCAGGACGGAGTCATCGAGATGCACACGGATGACATTAGGATCGATATTTCTGCTATCCACCGTCACCGCCGGATCGACAGCCGTTCCGGAGAACCAGATATCCAGGGAAACCATTCCTGCATAGTCACCGAGGTTATAGCTGTTATAACCGGTCACAAGTGTCCCGCTATTCTTAATTATCGTGCAGTTATCAAAGCGAATCTGACTATCCCCCTTCGTCTTCGTCGTCAGATTGATGAAGTTTCTGCCGGTATGGGTGATCGTACAGTCTTTGAACTGCAGGTCGAGATACTTCGGCGGATCGTTCTGAAAAGGTCCGGCATTGATGAAATAATCTCCGGCAGACCGGATCGTACATGAATCAAACAGGATCGTTCTCTTTACATCACCAGCGGCAGCGATCATGCGAAGGTCTTCAAAGTCACAGCCTTTAAATGTACCCGAGAGCAGCTGATAGTTCGTAAAGTTCATCGTTCCTTCGAAACTGCAGTTTTCAAAGACACGGGTCGTGTCCGGATAGTTACCGAAGTTTACTTTCCCCGCAGTGTCATACGAAGACATCCGGAACGTGCAGTCATAAAAGTACAGATCCGTACTCAGCTGGCCGGCCAGCTCGATCGTACAGCCACGGAAAATCGCAGTTCCACCGGCAAACCTGGTAAATGTACAGTTCTCATAGGTGATAATATCTTTCATGCCCTGGGTCCAGTTGCCGCGGACAGTACAGTTTTTCGCCTTGATATTTACCGGCTCCTTCACTTCGTGTTTCTTATCCGCCTCCCGGAATTCGATTTTTTCGCAGTCGTTATTGAAGATCCGTCCATAGGAGCCGCGCTTATGGTCACCTGGATTCCAGATCAGGACCAATTTCCCGTCGTTAAAACCCTTTACGGTACTTCCGATCACCATATCACGAATGAAGATCGTGTGATCCGTGCAGTTCTCATATACATGATTCAGTCCGGCCACATCTACCACGGCACCGGTATTCCCGTCTACTCTTTCGAGGAACCGGTTATTTCTATAATACACATCCTGGCACTCCTGCCAGCCGTCTTCAAAGTCAACAGGCAGCCGCGTGATGCTCGTGCCGCATCTGGTATAGGTGCAGTTTTCGATCAGAAGGTTATTGCAGGATGTCGGCGCGAGGGAAGTCGTTCTAGTATCAAAGAAATCAATATCCGTGAATGCATTGTAATCGCCGAAGTGCTTGCTATATACCGACACGCTATCGATATATTCGCTGTACGGGAACTCATTTCCGTGGAAGGTGACGCGGCAGTACTTCGCGCCGGGAACGATCTGGATCTTTCTAAACTGAAAGCCCGTCACAGTCTGCAGAAACTTCTTATTCGAGTCATAGAAAGAAACATAGACGACTCCGGAATCTCCTTTGATCCCGCGGTGTCCCTCCGGATGGCCGACGTACATATAGTTATAGTTGCCGATGTTTTTCCAGTACTGCGGATCCGTCTCAGCTTTCCAGGACTGTTCATTCCATGCCATGATCCCGCTGAGGTCGATATACGGGCTGGTGCTTGCCTTCGCATTCGCCGTTTCTTTTCCATCGACGATCGCCGTTCTGCTAAACTCCGTGATCTTCACGCCCGGTCCGTCCACGCCGCGCGTAAAGATAGTGTGTCCGGTCGTCTGGCGGATCGTCATATTGCTGACCGTGCAGTATTTTCCGCCGTTGATCAGGATGGTGTTGATCGGTTCGCCAATATACCCCGTTTCCTTGCCGGCTGCCTTTCTCTCGAAACGGTCACCCTCTATGATTCCGTTTTCCAGATGGGCATCGATGGCATCTTCGATCCGGACGACACAGCCCGGTGTCGTCTCATCGTACACCGTGATCGGATCGAGCTTAAATGTACTTCCATTCATGTCCACCGTGAAGTGGGACGGGATCTTGATGCAAGTTTCCCTAGCCTTTAATCCGTCGACTCTGTACACGCCGGGAAGAAGCACGATTTTTCTAAATCCTTCGGCCTGTTTCTGCGCGAAAAGCTCTGTCAGCCCTTCTCGTGTGGATATTAGATCTTCCGGAGCTGCACTGTCATTGTTATGGATACCGAAGGAAGTCAGGTCTTCTTCGGTCATGTGGTATATCTTCTCCTGCGGGATCGTATATTCCGAAGGATCGATGACCCAAAGTTCGTTATAGAGTTTATGCGAATAAAGGCCGGTCTTTCGGTCATAGGCCTGCAGTGTGAACTGATGCATGCCTTTAGAGAGCTTTCCGAGCGTGATCGTATAGTCTCCGACAGAGACATTCTCGACCTTATGCGATACGCCATCGAGTTCATAGAGAAGATCGAGTTTTACGGAAGTATCGTTCTCCATATACTCCGACTGCGCATAGTCCGTAAGATAAAGAGGAATCTTCACCGTATCGCTGACCGTCGGCTTCGGATTAAAGTAGTATGTGGAGATATACGGGACCCGAAATATTGCTTCGTCGTCTGCTGCCACAGCATTTGTGACGAGGGTGGCGGCAGAAAGACCGTCTGCCGGTGCTTTTCCATGTGCGGAAAGATTCCCGCTCATCAAACAGCTGCCTGTAATTACAGACAAAGCTAAAGAAAGTGCCGTCAGCGGCAGACCTTTTCTGAATCTATAAATTTTCATACTATTACCCCTCAGATATACTTATGCAGTATTGGAATATGCTTCTATATATTTGGGAGATTATAATCTAAACCGATTTCGTAAATTTATAGATTACCGACTTTTTTATTTAATTTTTTACCAACTTTATGTAGCATCCGGATATTCCCAGAAGCCGCCTTTATGGAAATTCTCATTCCCTAGCTGTGAAGAAATCCGGTAACTTCAACGGTAAATTCATATTCTTCGTCATACCACTTTTTCATTTATTTCTCCTCCTGCAAATACGCATTTTGTCATGCGTCTTTCCATTTTCTTTCAGGCTTTCCACTCCTCTTTCAGAATGGAGAACACTCTTCTTCCTTCGTAGTGATCAGATCTCCAGAAGAAATCGCGGAAGGTTCCTTCATAAGTCAGGCCACACTTCTCGATCACCTTTCGTGATGCTTCGTTTTCGGTCCGGCAATCGATCTCGATCCGGTGGAAGTTGATCTTTTCAAAGCCGAATGCGATGACGGCCTTTGTCATCTCCGTCGCATATCCTTTTCCCTGAAAGGAAGGACCGATCACATACTCGATCTCGCCGTGCTGATTCTTTGTATCTACAGTAAAATAGGCGATCTGTCCGATGCATTCGCCGGATGCCTTCTCGATCACGGCCCACCGGTAATAATCTTCTCTGGAATAAGAACCGATATACTTCGTATCCAGAAGTTCCCTGACTTCCTCCGGTGTGGAGTAAAATGGCTCGCCGTAATCCCACTGGGTCTTTTCGTCTGCGATCCAGTTACGGAGCATGGAGTCAATGTCCGAGTATTCAAAACGGCGGAGGATCAGACGCTCCGTCTCAATTGTCTCAGTTCCTGTATGTGTAAGCATATTATCGTTCCACCTTATTGCGATAGGCTGCAGCTTCCTATCACGCACCTATCACCCAAAATTATACTGTAAGAAATTCCCGTTGTGCTTAAAGCCATACGACTCGTATAGTTTCACGCCCACATCCGAGGCCGTGATATAGATAGTTCCACAGCCATAGTCTCTTGCTTCCTTTACGACTCTGTCGAGAAGATTCGAGGCAATGCCCATCCTTCTATAGTTTGGATCCGTGTACATGCTTGATAGGATCCCCAGCCTTCCGGTCGGGCAGGAAAAATACGGCGGTTTCTCCGCAAAAGACATCCCGCTTGTCCCGACGATCTTATCGCCGTCAAAGGCAAGCCACGAGACATACGTACCGGCGGCCAGATTTCTCTTATAGAAGTCCATCAGAGAGGATTTGAGATCCACATTTTCCGGCGGTTTTTTCCCTACAGAAGTGTATTCTTCCGTCAGCTGGTCGATCCTAAGCCGGATGATCTCATCCAATTCATTCTCTGTCAGTTTTCTATATGTGATTTCCATATTTGACTCCCATCTCCTCGCCTTCTAAAAATCGTGTTTCCCGCCTTCTAAAAGACATGCATCTACACTCTTTTCAGTTCTTGATAGTCTTCAACGATCTCAGTTAGTTTCCGTGTCAGTTCCTCATTCCGCTCCGGATCCCCTTCCACAAAAGTGATCACAGGGTTCTTTTCCAGGATCTCCATAAGCACATCCGGCATGTATCTGGATGGATCGCCTTTTTTATCCATGTATTCCAGTTCCAGGATCACACCCCGGCTGACATGGGGTCCCGGTGCCTGCGCCTCCAGGATCTCCTGCATTTTCGAGCACATCGACACGACTTCTTTGTGGAAGTCATCCTCCTCGAAGACGTATTCGCCTTTTCCTTTTCTGACCGTCGCCATATAGACCACACCGTTTCGGTCTTCGAAGATACAATCCGGATCAAAGGCATCGACAAAGCCGAAGAACTGCGGTTTTAGTCCGGGATAGGAAAACCTGGCGGATTCTCTTTCCGCGAGAAAAGCACTTGCGAGAAGTCTCGCATATCCCTGTTCTTCGATGAGCATGACATACCGCTGATCGTTATCTAATTCGAAGATGCGGTTGGTCTCATAGGGGAATTCCCACTTCTCGCCGTGATCATTAGTGATCGTCAGGAGACTGTCATCCGTAACGAATTCGAGTTTATGCGGAGGATTGGAAAACAAGCGCGCATCCAGCCGACGGTTCTTTATTTCTTCTTCACCGGGAAGATAAAGATCCTTTTCGTGCACACAGCCATCACGATCACAGTATTTCAGTTTTTCGAGCTTTTCATTATTCATATAGTTCCCTTGGGATCGGCTCCGCCGAGATGCAAAGATCCCTGTCTGCACGCTCCCACATCGTCTTCAGGATGTCCGTCATTTTCCGGCAGTCACATACATATACCAGCGCATTTCCGAGTTTACTATAGGTCACTGCGCCGGCATACTCAAAAGCTTCTTTATAGTTCGGGTAATACTCGGAGACACAGCGGTCAGACGCGGCTGTGTAGTGCGAGTGGAACGGCGGCGATTTCAGTTCTTTTCCCTGATGATCGATGATCGTGATCTCGAAAGGCTTCGGATTCAAGCGGTCCGGGATCTTCAAGCGTTCATCCACCGAGTGAAGATAAGTGTTTCTTTCATGTCCGACGCCGATCAGAAGGACCTTTCCGCCTTCTTCGTACAGGCGGCTGATGCAGCTGCCGACAGGAGCCGGAGATCCGCACTTCTCCTCGCCCTTCACGAACTCTTCCGCGCCTTTTCCGAAGACCGTCACCGAGTGTGTCGGGTGAAGAGACCGCACGCCGTCTTTTCGGAAAGCCGCGACCTCGGCAAGTGTTCCGATATCCGGAACCGTCGATCGCACATCGTAGTAGGGCGTTTCTCTCCACACCTTATCCCAGGTATGTGTCGGCACGATGAAAAGACCGTCTTTCAGGTATTCACTAAAAGCATCGATCAAGCCATCCGCTCCGTTCTCGATTTTACCGATCGAACGGAGCGAACAGTGGATCGTCACTTTATCATCATGTTTGATCCCAGCATCCTGGAGAAAAGTGAAAATATCCTTTTTTGTCAGCATGTATATCTCCTTTGAACATTCTCTCTTCATCGTAGTGATTCTCCGAGGATCTGTCAAAGTCTTCAAAGTATAATCTTCACACCTGCATCGTCCAGAAGTCCCAGACGCTGATAAGAAACCGAATAATCATCCGTCGTACCGAGCTTCGGGCGCGTGGAAAGACCGGTGAGCGATTCCAGCGAGATCAGATGTGCCGTACTAAAGGTCTCTTGATATATCGATTATAACATAGCGAAAAGTCAGAGGGTATTGCCCTTACAGCTGAAAAAGAAATCCGACTTCATCATAATCGTCGTTTCCTATATGGGTCTTGTGTTCGCCGATGATCGTGCCGCCCATTTTCTGATAGAACTCTCTTCCGGTGGAATTGTCCTTCAGGCACCAGATGACCATCTTCGTTCTCCCCTGCTTCTTTAGGTCCTCTACCGCATAGGAGAACATCTTTCTTCCCACGCCTTTCCGCTCCGTCTCCGGAAGCACATAAATGGCGACGATCTCACAATCGATATCGGAAAGTTCTTCGGAAAAAGAGTTATCATTCACATACCAGCAATACCCGACTACGCGGCCATTTGCCTCTGCAACGATGTAATCTTTATACTGCCTTTTTCTTCGTTCGATCAGCATTTCCCGGTCCTGATGATCCAGGACATCATCACTGACGATGCCTCTGTATGCGGTCTTCCATGTATCGATCAGCACATCGGTAACCGCCTCCGCATCTTCCGGCTTCATTCTTCTTATCACTGTGTTTTCCATATCTTTATATGGCATACGTTCTCTCCAATACTAGTCATCGCAAAGTAATGTTCACATTATAACATTCTGTGTTTATCTGAACTGTAGTTGTAAACTCGAAAGAAGATATTATAATGAACATAGAAAGAGTGTTACCCTAGACGGTTGCCCTCTTAGTTTGGTATTAAGAACCGCTCCGAGCTGCAAACCTGGGCGGTTCTATCATTATTTTACCGACAGAGAACATTTGTTTTACTTATATTTTAACCCGAAAACCTCGTCCAGAAGTTCTGCTGTCTGCTCGATCGTTCTGCTCTCATCACGATGAATGACGGCAAAGCCAGAGTGAAGAAGCTCGTCATAAGCTTCCTGCGAACATATAAGTTCCAGGCCTTTTCGGTAATTGGCAAGAGCCGCTTCCGGATCCGGTTCTTCCAGCATCAGCTTATACAGGAACTGTTTCTCCGGGTCCGGACGGTCGAAGAACCGGTGGATCGAGATCTGCGGATCCGAAAGAAGAACGACAACATGATTCTTCGGCGTGATCTTACGAAGATCGTCCAGACTGATATTCGTATCTACAAATACCGGCTTTCCTTGACTACAGATCTCCGGGAGCATGCGAAGTTCCAAGATCCCGGATTCCCTCTTGGCGCCATCGATCCAGTCTTTATATTCCTTCGGAGAACGGCGGATAAAGTCATGCCAGTCCACCAGGTCGCGCGTATACGTCAGACAGGGGAACTCCTTGGCATCCAGTTCCTCCGGATAGTTATCGTGATAGTTCTCCTCACAGGCGATCCCGTTATGCCTCATGGCAAGTTCCTTTACCATCGTGGACTTCCCAGCATAAGAAGTACCGATCACGAAGTATGCGTTTTCAAAAAATA
>JAGCXQ010000010.1 GCA_017961235.1 Clostridiales bacterium
AAGACCTTCATGCCTTCGGAGAAAGATGTACCGTGAACGAGAGCGTAGATCGGTCCGTCAACTCCTGCATCCGCTGTGGAAGTAGAGAGAAGACCTGCTGCGATCGTACCCCAGATACCGTTTGCCAGGTGAACACCTACTGCACCGACCGGGTCATCTACGTGGCACTTGATATCGAGTTTCTCAATAACGACTACTACGAGGATACCGCTTACGATACCGATGACTGTAGCACCGATAACATCTACGTTGTTACATCCTGCGGTAATACCGACAAGACCTGCCAGAGAGGCGTTCAAGCACATGGAAACATCCGGCTTACCGTTTTTGATCCATGTATAGATCATGGTGACGACTGTGGCAACTGCCGGAGCGACTGTCGTTGTGACGAAGATCGCTGCGAGGGAGCTTACAGAGGTTGCGGCCGCGCCGTTGAATCCGTACCAGCCGAACCAGAGGATGAAGCATCCGAGAGCACCAAGTGTCAGGGAGTGGCCCTGGATCGCCTTGACCTTGACGATCTTGCCGCCCTGGTCTTTGACATACTTGCCGATACGGGGCCCTAAGATGATCGCACCGATGAGAGCGGAGATACCGCCGACACTATGAATCGCTGCAGAACCTGCAAAATCGATGAAGCCCATCTTGGCAAGCCAGCCCTGAGAGTTCCATACCCAGCCGGCTTCGATCGGATATACGACCAGACTGATGATGGCGCTGTAAATACAGTATGCGGAGAACTTGGTTCTCTCTGCCATCGCACCGGAAACGATCGTTGCGGCGGTCGCGCAGAATACTAAGTTAAATACGAAGGAGGACATCGGGAAGTTGCTAAAATCACTGAAGATCTTCATGTTCGGAACACCGATGATTCCCATCACGTAGTCTTCACTCATCATCAGGGCAAAGCCGAGCAGACTGAATACTACAGTACCGATGCAGAAGTCCATCAGGTTTTTCATGATGATGTTTCCTGCGTTTTTTGCTCTGGTAAAACCGGTCTCGACCATGGCGAAACCACATTGCATGAAGAAGACCAGAGCGGCTCCTATTAAGAACCAGACACTGAATATAGTGTCGTTTGCTGACTGTAATAATGCTTCCATTTTATTCACCTCATTTTTTTCTTCTTGTGAAGTAAACAGAGAAGGTGCTGTAGCGGATCCCGTTTCCGGGTGAGAGCTACAGCACCTTTGCTGCTTTTATCTTACTTCACTATTTACTTTCTTATCTTACTCCGAAGAGGAGTTCGCCGTATGTCGGGAACGGCCAGATCTTGCTGCTGCAGAGGGACTCTGCCTGATCAGCTGCTGCTCTAAGATCCTGCATCGCTACAAATACTTTGTCTCTGTATGCATAGGACTGGGCAAGGATATCGGAGATCTCGTGCACTTCGATCACTGCATCTTCCAGGACCTGTGTGCGCTTCGAAATATCGCTCTGGAGCTTGCTGAGTGTTCCGATCAGTTCTTTTTCAAACTCGGCATCTACTCCGCTTGCCTGCTTCACGGCGATCGCCGTATCGGCCAGCTCTTTGATGTATTCGGTTACTGCCGGCAGGATATCCTTTCTCGCCATATCGATCATGGTGAGTGCCTCGATATTAATGATCTTGCTGTAGTTCTCCAGCAGGATATCGTGTCTGGACTGCATCTCTGCGAGTGTAAATACACCGAACTTCAGGAACAGATCCTTATTCTTCTGATCGAGGAAACGCTCCATGGCTTCCGGTGTGGAACGGAGATTGAGAAGTCCTCTTTCCTCGGTAGCTTCTTTGATCCAGCTCTCATCGTAACCGTTGCCGTTAAAGATGATCCTCTTATGAGCGGTGATCGTCTCTTTAATGACTGCAGAAAGTTCCGCGTTAAAATCACTTGCCTTTTCGAGTCTGTCTGCGAATTCACAGAGGCTGTCTGCGACCGAGGTATTGAGCATGATGTTCGCACATGCGATGGAGTTTGCGGAACCGAGCATTCTGAACTCGAATTTGTTACCGGTAAAGGCGAACGGGGATGTTCTGTTTCTGTCTGTAGAATCCTTCGGGAATTTCGGAAGAACATCTACGCCGATCTCCATCTGAACCTGTTCATGTTCCTTATATGCTTTGCCGCTTACGATCGAATCGATGATCTCATTCAGTTCATCACCTAAGAACATGGAGACAACTGCCGGCGGTGCTTCGTTGGCGCCCAGACGGTGATCGTTTCCTGCGGTAGCTACCGAGATACGGAGAAGATCCTGATGGACATCTACTGCACGGATGACTGCTGCCAGGAAGAGCAGGAACTGAGCATTCTCAGAAGGTGTATCACCGGGTTCGAGGAGGTTGACTCCCTTGTTGGTGCTGATGGACCAGTTGTTGTGCTTACCGGATCCGTTGACACCTGCGAACGGTTTCTCGTGAAGGAGACATACCAGACCGTGTTTCTTTGCGACTTTCTGCATGATCTCCATCATTAGCTGGTTGTGGTCGGTCGCGATATTCGTGGTAGTGAAGATCGGAGCCAGTTCGTGCTGTGCCGGAGCAACTTCGTTATGCTTTGTCTTGGCAAGTACACCGAGCTTCCAGAGTTCTTCATCGAGATCCTTCATGTAAGCGGATACTCTCGGCTTAATGGAACCGAAGTAATGATCTTCGAGTTCCTGGCCCTTCGGTGCTTTTGCTCCGAAGAGTGTGCGGCCTGTAAAGATCAGGTCCTTTCTCTGGTTATAAAGCTCAACGGGGATCAGGAAGTATTCCTGCTCAGGTCCGACGGTGGTCTTTACGGTAAGATGCGGATCGGTGTTGCCGAAGAGTCTTAAGATACGGACGGCCTGCTTGCTGATCACTTCCATCGAACGGAGAAGAGGTGTTTTCTTATCGAGTGCGTCGCCGCTGTAAGAACAAAATGCTGTCGGGATGCAGAGTGTGTCATCTTTAATGAATGCATAGCTTGTCGGATCCCATGCTGTATAACCTCTTGCCTCGAATGTGGCGCGAAGTCCGCCGGATGGAAAAGAACTTGCATCCGGTTCGCCCCGTACCAGTTCTTTTCCGGAGAACTCCATGATCACGCCGCCTTCAGATGTCGGGGATATGAAGCTGTCGTGCTTCTCGGCGGTGATTCCGGTCAGCGGCTGGAACCAATGCGTAAAGTGTGTGGCACCTTTTTCTGTTGCCCAATCCTTCATGGCATTGGCGACTACGTTAGCGATCTCTATATTCAACGGCAGACCTTCATTAATGGTCTTCTTCATTGCTTTGTAAGTTTCTTTCGGGAGACGGGCCTTCATGATCTGTTCGTTAAAAACCTTTTCTCCAAAGATCTCAGGTACGTTAGTCATAGTGTTTTCCTCCTTTGAAAAATGAAAGAGGCGCTTGGATGACCGATCACTCCAAGCGCCTTTGCTTTATGTCAGAAGAATACGGCAAAAGAAGACGCCTGTCAACACAAAATGAATAACAAATTGCACAAACTTGCATGATTTATGAAAATCACGCACGAAAATGAACGATTTTTCACGCCAAAATGAATTTTTTCAAAAGAGAAGTTGCAAAATTGCTTTTTCGAGAGTACATTATTAAGTAGGAAAGATAAATAGGGGTTAGCTGAGGCGAACCGGTGATCTGAAAACGGTTAGCAGCAGCTACTTCGACGGGCCTTCCGTCCGGATGATTTTGAGAAGAGGTGAAACATATGAGTTCAACAGGAATAGATAAGGTATTGATCCTGCGAAGAGAGCCGGGCGCAAGCCGGGTCCTGGAGAATTTCATTATTAATTCCCTCAAGCATCCGCATGAGGTAGTGTGGGATACGTTTTCCGAGAATGGTATCCGTCTTGCGAAGAAAGGGGATTACGGTCTCCTGATCGTGGAATCGGCGATCACGGATCCGGCAGCGCTGAAAGCCTGCCACTCGGCAGTATCGCATCCGACGGCGAGCATCCTTTTCCTGGCGGATGAAACCTCCTTTTCTTCAGAGGAAGAAAAGAAGGCGAGAACGAAGCTTCTTGATATGGGTGCGACGATCCTCGTAAAGCCGCTGAAGCAGAGTGCTTTTGCCACGGCAATACAAGCAGCGGATATGGCACATATCCGGCTCGGTGTACTGAAGAAAAAACTCGATGACGAGAAAGTGATCACCAGAGCCAAGCTCCTTCTGATGCAGACGCTTTCTTTTACCGAAGAAGAAGCGCACAAATTCATCGAGAAAGAAGCGATGAACAGCGGAAGAACGCGTTCCGATGTGGCATATGAGATCATCAGAACTTACGATGCCGGTAATTAAATAAGTAGCAGAACAAATAAATAATCCGATAAATATATAAAACCATACACAAAGGCGTGCTGGTTCATGAAAATGAAGAAAGAAGGTACGTGAAATGAAGTATGCGTTTACGAAGATGCAGGGATGCGGAAATGATTACATCTATATCGATGCAAAGAAATTTGCGATCGATGATCCTGCTGCTCTTTCTGTGAAGATCTCCGACAGACATTTCGGCATCGGCTCGGACGGCCTGATCCTGGTGGCGCCCTCCGAGGTGGCGGATGCGCGGATGATCATGTTTAATCTCGACGGCTCCGAAGGAAAGATGTGCGGGAACGGTATCCGCTGCGTCGGCAAATTCGTCCACGATATCTGGAAAGAAAATAAGGAAACGCTCACGATCGAGACAAAGAGCGGGATCAAGACCTTAAAGATGCAGGAGAGCGAGAGCGGCGAGGCAGTCGGCGCGACAGTCGATATGGGAAAGGCGATCCTCTCCCCGCAGCTCATCCCCGTGGATCTCGAAGGAGATACCGTCATCGACAGAGAAGTTCAGATCGATGGGCAGAGCTATAACATCACCTGTGTATCGATGGGAAATCCGCACGCAGTGCTTTTCGTAAAGGATGTGGAGCACCTGGATCTGGCTACGATCGGACCGAAGTTCGAACATCACCCGATGTTTCCGGAAAGCGTAAATACAGAATTCGTCGAGGTCTTAGGCCCCGGACTTCTGAGGATGCGCGTGTGGGAAAGAGGCTCCGGCGAGACCTGGGCCTGCGGAACCGGCACCTGCGCAAGCGTCGTCGCCGCCTGCCTGAACGGATATGCGAAGAAGGGCGAAGACGTGCGCGTGATCCTAAACGGAGGCGAGCTCGTGATCAATTACACCGATGAACGAGTACTGATGACAGGTCCTGCCGTCATCAGTTTTACCGGCGAGATCGAAGTATAAAAACATGGTTTTCAATTAAGTAAAGTAGGGCGCCGGCAAGAAAAGGCGCGATGTAGGAAATGGAGGAAATAGAAATGAAGATCAACAAGAATTACCAGAACATCGAAGAGACGTATTTGTTTTCTGAAGTCGCTGAGCGCGTCAGAAAATATATGGAGAAGGATCACGGTGCATCGCTCATCAAGATGGGCATCGGTGATGTCACCAGGCCTTTATGTAAGTCTGCAGTCGAAGCACTGATCAAAGCCACCGAAGAGATGGGGACCGCCGAGGGATTTCACGGATATGGTCCCGAGCAGGGATACGAATTCTTAAGAGATGAGATCGCGGACTATTATCAGCGTGAGAGCGGAGTTAAGCTCTTCAGCGACGAGATCTTCGTCAGTGACGGCGCCAAGAGCGATCTCGGAAATATCCTCGACATCTTCGATAAAGATAATGTGGTCGCAGTTACAGATCCGGTCTATCCGGTCTATGTGGATACGAATGTCATGGCCGGAAGAACGATCGTCAAGCTCTCGGCATCCGCCGATAACGGATTCCTTCCGATGCCTTTCCCGGGACTCGAGGCGGATATCATCTACCTCTGTTCTCCGAACAACCCGACCGGCGCTGCCTATGACAGGGTGCGCCTTCAGAAGTGGGTGGACTACGCTAACCAGCATGGCTCGGTGATCCTCTTTGATGCCGCATATGAGTCCTTCATTTCAGATCCGGATGTACCGCGCTCGATCTTCGAGATCGAAGGCGCAAGATCCTGTGCGATCGAGTTCTGCTCTCTTTCCAAGACGGCAGGATTTACCGGACTTCGGTGCGGATATACGATCGTCCCGGGCGGCCTGGTAAGAGAAGGCGTGCAGCTTCGTAAGATGTGGCTGAGAAGACAGACGACGAAGTTTAACGGCGTTGCCTACCCGGTACAGAAAGCAGCGGCTGCCTGCCTGAAGGAACAGGGCTATGCCGAGCTTCTGGAAAACATCCGTTACTATAAAGAAAACGCGAAGACGATCGCGGATACTTTTACAGAATTAAAGTGGCCTTTCACCGGCGGGAAGAACTCTCCTTATATCTGGGTCAAGTGCCCGCATGAGATGAAGTCCTGGGATTTCTTCGACGATCTTCTTTCCAGGGCAAATGTCATCTGCACGCCCGGAAGCGGATTTGGCGACTGCGGAGAAGGTTATGTCCGGTTCACATCGTTCAACACGCATGAGAATACTGCGGAAGCCATGAGAAGGATCAAAGAGATCTACGGCTGATCCGGATCAAGCGGAGACAGCATCTTCCCTACGGTCTTCTAATGATATAATGGTACCGGGAAGGATGGTACCGTACATGGAACTGGTGACAAGAAGCAAACGTCCGGGTATGGATTGTTCGATCGATGTCTATTATGAGGAGAATACAGGATTTTCCGAGTATCTGAACGACAAGACTACGTATAAAGCCGTCTTAGTGGAGCGAGGTTCTTTTGTCGTCGAAGAAGATGGTCAGTACCGCCTGATCACATCTCCGGCGGCATTTGCTATGAACGAGAAAGCCGAGCTGAAGATCATCTCCGAGCGCGGCATCAAATCACGTACTCTCTATTTCAAGCCGACCATCCTTCGCGATGAGTTTACGATCGAAAACCTGAACTCCGGAAAATATGACAGATTCTTCAGTGCCCTTCCCGATGGAAAAGCACTCACTATGAATGAGAAACTGGCGCTTCTTATTGATGGAGATGTGAAATTCGACGAGTGCTTCTCAAAAGAAATGATCTATCAGGACGCGCTGCTTCTGTCGGGTTTCTGCGGAAGAGGCCGGGATATTTCTTTTTTTGCTCTCTCGAATGAAGCAAACGATGCGCTTCGGAGATTTTTCTGCAGTATCCGCTATGAGGTGAATGCACAGCCGGACAATTTCTGGATCCTCCGTATCCGGCACTTTATCGAGGAGATCCTCTTTCTGGGAGTGGCCGACTTTTACAGGGACTTCCGGCAGGATGAGATCTACAGGGATCCGCTGGTCGTAAAAGTGATCCAGTATTTCTGGGCGAATATGGGTGAGGAGATCACGCTGGCTACGCTCCTTAAGGAATTCTCAGTCAATAAGAATATCCTGAATGACGCCTTCAATAAAGAAGTGGGCATGCCCTGCATGTCGTATCTCGAAAATCTACGTATGGCGCATGCGAGAACCGAACTTCAGTATTCGGACCGGACCATCAGTGAGATCAGCCTGCACTGCGGGTACAGTGATACGAACTATTTTGCGAAAGTGTTTAAGAAACACCTGGGCCTGAGTCCTACGGAATTCCGAAAGAACATGAAAGGCTTGTGCTGATTTTCCCTGTTTTTGTGCTCATGTTTCTAACGGCTTGTTTTTGCTATCGGGTAAGATGCAGACAAACAGCCGGGAGGTGTCAGCATGAAATCGAAATACATTAAAATTGCCTCAGCAGTAATGGTTTTTTCTCTTCTCTGCGGATGTAAGGGAAAGCCTTTTGAACCGCAGCATAAGACGGAGACAGAAAAAGAGAATGTCAGTGCCGGTGTTTTCCCACAGACTATCGAGAAAAACGTGACCTATATCCAGAAAGAAAAAGACGGACCGTGGGAAATCGAGAGTTCCGTGGAAACGAAGTGGGAACTCGGAGATACCTCGGAGATGCCGGATTCCTGCTGGCGGTTCGTCGTGGATGACTGTGCGTCGATAAGCCCGGCGCTCGCAGAAGACTTCAAGGGTGTCTCCGGTGCTTTCTATATCCACTTCGGAAAAGATATGAAGGATATCAAGGGAACCACAGGCAAAGCAGCAGATGGAAGTGAAAAGATCGATGTGACCTTCAGCGGGACGAGCGACAGTGTGCTATATGCCGGTGTACAGAAACTCTGCTTCGAGGATGTGAAGCTGTATTCCGCCGAGGTAAAAAGGGACGGTTCCATGACGATCGTCCTCGACTATGGAGAAGGACAGGGCACGATATCTCTTCCGGGAAAAGCGGATAAGCTCAGCCGTTGGGATTATCTGACGGCAAAGTCCGATACGTATATCAAAGATGTTCCGTTTAAGGATCTCCCTACGATCAATGTCACCTCGCAGAACCTGCATGATGATATATGGGATACGAAGATCTCCAAGACGCTCGACGGGCAGAATATGTCTCCGGAACTTACCTGGGATAAAGTGGAAGGCGCATCACAGTATGTCATCATTATGCTCGATGGCGGATGGCTGCACATGGACTATATCACGACGAATACATCGATGACAGAAGGGGAGATCGACAGTGCTTTCAGAAGTAATAAGGGACAGCAATATGTCGGTCCGTATCCGCCGTCCGGAACAACACATACATATACAGTATTCGTCTTCGCGCTCAAAAATGAGATGAGCGTGGGCAACTGGAATTTTGACAAGGGCAGCAACTACCTCGATAAGATCTTCGAGGGGCTGGACACCGATAAAGACGGAAACACGGGAAATGTCCTCTCGTACGGAAGACTCGACGGATTCTTCACGATGCATTATTAACGATTTCATTGAAAAAGAGAGGGAGCCTCATCTTTATGAGACTCCCCTGTTTGTACTTAAATATCTATTCGGATTTTATTCGAAGAAGAACTGCTTGGAATATTCATCATAGTGCTTCTGATAGTCGGCAGTCTGTTTCTCCTTAAGATTTCCGAGATACTCGTGAGTATCAAAGTCATCTGCCTCGAGCTCGATGATCGCGACAGCGATGTTGGAGCAGTGGTCAGAGACACGCTCGAAGTTCGTCAGAAGATCATTGAATACAAATCCCTGGGAGATCGTACAGGAACCGCGCTGCAGTCGCTCAACATGGCGGGACTTCATCTTATCGCACAGTTCGTCGATGATCTCTTCGAGAGGTTCTACTTTCTTGGCGAGATCCGGATCAGACTTCAAAAAAGCCTCGGTAGTAACATGAAGGATCTCACGGATCGCCTGGATCATGACATTCAGTTCGTTCATCGCTTCTTCGGAGAAGTGTATCTGTTTCTGATGGCATTCCTGGAAATTCTGGGCGAGGTTCCTGGCGTGGTCGGAGATACGTTCGAAGTCGGAAAGCGTATGCAGATAAAGGGATGCGGAGCGTCCCTGGGACTCTGTAAGCTCCTGACCGGTGAGCTTTACAAGATAAGAACCGAGAGCATCCTCGTAGCGGTCACCGACAGTTTCCAGATCCAGTACTTGAGAGAAAGCGGAATCGTTGTAGTGATTCAGAAGACCGATCGAAGTGAGGATCGATTCTTCGGTCTTCGTTGCCATTTCGCAGATCGTCAGGCGGATCTGCTCGATCGCCAGTGCCGGGTGAGCAAGGAAGCGTTCCTCAAGGCGGACAGCCGTCGAGTCTTTTTCTTCCTGTTTTTCCGGAACGAAGATGGAGGCGGCAGCTTCCAGTACATCGATGAAGGGCGCCAGCAGGCAAAGGATCGTAAAACGAAGGATCGTATTTATGAGTGCCAGCCACATCGGTGTCATGATCTTATCCATAAACGGGAAACTGAAGATCGATTCCGCGACATAGAAGATGGAGGCACATACCATAACACCCATGAAGGAAGCAACGAGATAGCTGACTGCGGTGCGGCGGCCATCTCTGGTCGCGCCCAGTGCGGAAAGAAGTACCGGAACGGATGCACCGATACAGATACCCATGAGAAGCGGCAGGGACGATCCGAAGGTCATAACACCCGTGATCGAGAGAGCTTGTACGATACCGACAGCAGCGGAAGCGGACTGAAGGAGCGTGGAGAACAGAAGACCTGTCAGGATACCTAAGAAAGGATTGGTCATGGAGGTCAGCATGCCTGTGAACCACTCCTGCTTTCCAAGTCCGTTTACGGCACCGCTCATAGTGCTCATGCCGACCATAAGGACAGCGAAACCCAGCATGATGTCACCGATATAACGGCGGTGCTGGTTCTTGTTAAACATGCGGAGGATAATGCCCGTGACGGCGATGATGCCGGTCAGTGTGGCAGTGGTAAAGATACTGGAGATGCCCTTGGCTCCGTCAACGTAACTCAGGCAGATGACCCAGCCGGTGATACTCGTGCCGAGGATGGCGCCGAGGATAACAGGGATGGCCTGCTTGACTTTCATCATCTTCGAGTTAACGAAACCGACGACCATAACAGAGGTTGCCGATGAGGATTGAATAACTGCGGTAACACCTGCACCTAAGATCATGCCGCGGATCGGTGTTCCGGTAAGACGGAAAAGAATAGGTTCCAGTTTGTTTCCGGAGACTCTTTTCAGACCGTCTCCCATAAGAGACATGCCGAAAAGAAATAGAGCTACGCCTGTAAACAGGCTTGCAATTTCAGATACTGTCATCGATTCACCTTCTTCCTTACCATCAATGTACATAATTTAATGTTAAATGCACTACCTGCGGAATGTTAAATGTAGGTTAAATCCGGGAAAGAAATGCCCGATAAGTGAGCCGATATGATAAGATGACTTCGAGGTGAGAGTAGTGATCTATCTTCTGGAAGATGACGAGAGCATACGCAAACTTGTGATCTATGCACTGAAGAGCCAAGGCTATGATGCGGAAGGCTTTGAACTTGCCGAGCCTTTTTGGGAAGCTCTAGAGAAAGAACTTCCGGAGCTGATCCTTCTGGATATCATGCTTCCCGGTGAAGATGGTATCTCGATCTTAAAGCGTATCCGCGGAAATGCGGTGACGAAAGATATTCCCGTAATTATGTTAACTGCAAAAAATTCCGAATATGACCGTGTGGTCGGTCTTGATGCCGGCGCGGACGATTATGTGTCGAAGCCGTTTGGCATGATGGAGCTTGCGGCCAGAGTCCGGGCTATGCTGAGACGCCATCAGAGAGGACAGGCGATCTCGGAATACAGGATCGGACCTCTGTACATCTGCCCGGAACGTCACGAGACCACAGTCAATGGGGAAAGTGTTACATTAACATATAAGGAGTTCATGCTCCTTTGCCTTCTGGCGGAAAACACCGGTATCGTGATGAGCCGGGAAACGCTGCTGGACCGCATCTGGGGACTGGGAGCAGAGAGAGAAAACCGTACTCTGGATGTACACATCCGGACGCTGCGTTCAAAACTGGGAGAAGCGGGACGGCTGATCCAGACTGTCCGCGGAATCGGATATCGTTTGTTGGAGGAATAATGTATGATTAAGACGATTTTTCGTAATACTTTTCTAATCGGTATTTCTATCCTTGCACTTTGTGCGGTGCTTTTCTTCGGGATACAGTACACGCAGATCAAAAACGATACATATGGTGCTCTGAAACAGGAAGCAGTCTATGCGGAGCAGGGACTTCTTCTTGGTGGAGAAGACTATCTGAAATCACTTGGTGATGAGAATCGTGTCACCTGGATCGATGGAAATGGCGACGTTCTTTACGATAGTGAAGCTCAGGTTCCGACAGGAAATGAAAAAGACCATGAAGAAGTATCCGAGGCGATGGAAGAAGGAGAAGGAAAGAAGATCCGGAAGTCTGAAAGCAGCGGTGAATCCACCATGTACTACGCAAGAAAATGTAAAGACGGAACGATCATCCGACTGGGCCGTCCTGTCAGTGCCGTAAATAAGGCTCTGGTGGCTGTCCGTCCGATCCTCTGGGTCCTTATCCTGGTTCTCGTGATCTCGGCAGTTCTTTCCTTCCGTATTGCTAAGCAGATCGTAAACCCGATCAATGCGATTGATCTGGAGCGTCCGGAGATCAATAAGTATCCTGAGCTTACACCGCTGATCGATAAGATCCAGGAGCAGAAGATGACGATCCAGGAAGAAGTGGAATCCAGAGAGCAGATGCGCCGTGAGTTCTCGGCCAACGTTTCCCATGAGCTGAAAACACCGCTGACATCGATCTCCGGATTTGCGGAACTTCTGTCACAGGGCGTGGTCTCTGACGATAAGGTGCAGGAGTTTTCAAATGATATATATAAAGAATCCCAGCGCCTGATCGCCTTGATCGATGACATTATCAAGCTGTCCCGTCTTGATGAGAATAAAGAAGAGCCGAAGTGGGAGAAGGTCGATCTGTATGATCTTTCTTCCGAAGTTCTGGACGGGCTTCGTCCTATCGCTGACAAGCAGGGGATCAAGCTTAGCCTGACGGGAAAATCCACGTCTATCACCGGTGTCTATGCGCTCCTCAATGAGATGGTCTATAACCTCTGTGACAATGCGATCAAATACAACACTCCGGGCGGAAGCGTGGAAGTAAAGATTGCGACAAAAGAAAACGGAGATGTGGCCCTTGCGGTCAAGGATACCGGCATAGGTATTCCGCAGAAACACCAAAAGAGAGTCTTTGAAAGATTTTACCGGGTAGATAAGAGTCACTCCAAGGAGATCGGCGGCACGGGTCTGGGTCTTTCGATCGTGAAGCACGTCGCGCTGCATCACAATGCGAACGTGTCGCTCGAAAGTGAGCCGGGCCTTGGAACGACGATCACGATCGTTTTCCCGAAAAAGACAGAATCCGGAGAGGCTCCGGAAGAAAATAAAGAGAAAACGGACGAGAAATCCAAGTCTAAAAATGAATAATCAGTGTGCCGAAAATGCACGGCGAAACAAATCATACGCATTTTTGAATGTTTTTTGCCCATAGTTTTGCAAGTTGTTGCAATAAAACTTGCAAATTGATAAGATGTATCCATCGAATACTGGCAAAGGCGCTAAGTGCTTCCCGGGATCTTACGTGGAATCTCCCGTAAGATAAGACGGCAAGGCCTGGCGCCTTTACTGTTATCCGTTCTTCCCGGGACACTTGGATGACCTGAGGAGGAAGATTATGATGATGCAAAAACAGGGACTTTATTCTCCGGAATATGAGCACGATGCGTGCGGTATCGGTTTTGTAGTAAATATCCACGGCAAGCGGACACACCAGACCGTGAAGGATGGTCTTAAGATCCTTGCAAATCTGGCGCACCGCGGTGGTGAAGGCAGTGATGAAAATACCGGCGACGGAGCGGGCATGCTCCTTCAGATCCCGGATGCGTTTTTCCGGAAGGTCTGCCCCGAAGAGAACATCACCCTTCCTCCGATGGGGGACTATGGTGTAGGTATGGTCTTCCTGCCGCGCCAGAGTGATGCCCGTGAAAAGTGCATGAAGGTCATCAATAATGCGGTTGAAGAGGAAGGACAGATCGTTCTCGGCTGGCGTGATACGCCTGTGAATGAGAGCACGATCGGCATTACCGCGAAGGAGAACCGCCCGTATATCGCGCAGGTCTTCATCGGCCGCGGTGAGAAGACAAAGGCAGGCATCGCTTTTGACAGGGCACTGTATGTGATCCGTAAGAAACTTGAAAAGAGAACGATCGAGCTCTCCGAGACTGATCCGAGATATTTCTATTTCGCATCTCTTTCCACCAGAACGATCGTATATAAGGGCATGCTCACACCGGAACAGATGGATGCTTTCTATCTCGACCTGAAGGATCTTTCTTTCGATTCCTCGCTGGCGCTCGTTCACTCCCGTTATAGTACGAACACGTTCCCGAGCTGGGAACGTGCCCATCCTTACCGCTACCTGATCCACAACGGTGAGATCAATACACTTCGCGGCAATATCAACGCGATGTATGCAAGATCCGCTTCGATCAGTAACAAAGCATTCGGCGACGACATGGCGAAGGTCCTGCCGATCATCAACCCGAACGGCTCTGACTCGGCGATGTTCGATAACACGCTTGAGTTCCTGACACTCTCCGGAAGATCTCTTGCCGAGACTGCCATGATGATGGTACCGGAGCCGTGGATCAAACACGAGCAGATGGACGAAGACCTGAAGGCTTTCTATGAATATAACAGCATGCTGATGGAGCCGTGGGATGGTCCTGCCGCGCTGGCATTTACCGATGGCCGTTCGATCGTTGCTACGCTCGATAGAAACGGACTTCGTCCTGCAAGATATGTGGTAACGGAAGACGGCTATGTGATCCTTTCTTCCGAGGCCGGTGTACTGCCTGTAGATGAGAGCCGCGTGATCAGTAAGAACCGTCTCCGTCCGGGCCGCATGCTCCTGATCGATACCAAGGAAGGCCGCATCATCACCAACGAAGAGATCAAGAAGAAAGTCGCATCCGCACATCCGTATAAGCAGTGGATCGATGAGAACATGGTCAGACTTTCCGATCTTGTGGATGATTATCAGTCCTCGGCAAAAGCACCTGCCAAGGCAGCTTCCAGATCAAACGCAGTAAAGAATGCCGCCGATCTTTACACGGTTTCTGATATCGAAGTCCGTCAGAAGATGTTCGGCTATACATATGAAGATATTAGAAAGATGGTCATTCCGATGGCCAGCACCGGAGCGGAAGCTATCGGCGCCATGGGTAACGACAGCCCGATCGCAGTGCTTTCGGATAAGCCTCAGCTCCTGTATAACTATTTCAAGCAGCTGTTCGCCCAGGTCACGAACCCGCCGATCGACTGCATCCGTGAGGACATCGTCATCATGGAGAGAATGTATCTCGGAAACGAGGGCAACATCATCGAGCCGAAGGCTACCGATGCCCGTCATATCGCGCTCCCGAGCCCGATCCTGAAGGATGAGGAACTGGCGGCCGTAAAGAATATAAAGAGAAAAGGCTTTAAGTCGGTCGTTCTCCCGATCCTCTACGAAGCAAACGGAGACGGCCATACACTGGAAAAGGCGATGGATGATCTCTGCAAGGCCGCATCCGAAGCGGTTGATAAGGGTACGAACATCCTCATCCTTTCTGACCGTGATGCAGACGCGGATAAGAGTCCGATCCCGGCACTTCTGGCTGTAGCAGGACTTCACCAGCATCTCGTAAGAAAGGGACAGCGTCACATGACGTCCATCGTTCTGGAGTCCGGTGAACCGAGAGAAGTGCATCACTTCGCACTGCTTGTCGGTTACGGTGCATCTGCGATCGATCCATATATGGCATATGCCACGATCAAGGATGAGATCGATCATCAGCGTCTGGACAAAGACGTGGAAACAGCGATCGATAACTATATCTCCGCGGCCCGCCACGGCATCGTCAAGATCCTCTCGAAGATGGGTATCTCGGCAGTGAAGAGCTACCAGGGTGCGCAGATCTTCGAAGCACTCGGTATCGGTGAAGAAGTCATCGATAAGTATTTCACATCGACCGCATCCCGCATCGGCGGTATCGGCCTCGATGAGATCGCAAAAGAAGTCGGAAGCCGTATGGAAGCTGCCTTTAAGACAGCCGATACACAGCCGGGTCTTGCAACCGGCGGTGTTTACCAGTGGCGTAAAGACGGCGAGTATCATATGTTCAACCCGAAGACGATCTACCAGCTTCAGAATGCGGTCAGAAAAGGTGACTATAACCTCTTTAAGGAATACAGCCGCGGCCTGAACGAAGAGAATGAAAGACTCTGCACGATCCGAGGCCTTCTGGAATTCGTTCCATCAAAGCAGCCGATCTCCATCTACGAAGTCGAACCGGTAGAAAACATCGTTAAGCGCTTTAAGACAGGTGCGATGTCCTACGGTTCCATCAGTAAGGAAGCTCACGAAGCACTGGCGATCGCGATGAACCGCCTGGGCGGTAAGTCCAACACCGGTGAGGGCGGTGAGGATCCGGAAAGATACGAGAGAATGGCCAACGGTGATTCGAAGATGAGTGCGATCAAGCAGGTCGCATCCGGACGATTCGGTGTAACCTCGGATTACCTCGTACATGCAAAAGAGATCCAAATCAAGATGGCGCAGGGTGCAAAGCCAGGTGAAGGCGGCCAACTCCCGGCAGGTAAAGTCTATCCGTGGATCGCAAAGACACGTCACAGTACTCCGGGTGTAGGTCTTATCTCTCCGCCGCCGCACCACGATATCTACTCGATCGAGGACTTAGCGGAACTGATCCATGACCTGAAGAATGCGAACCGCTTTGCAAGAATCAACGTTAAGCTCGTTTCTGAAGTCGGTGTCGGTACAATCGCCGCAGGTGTTGCAAAAGCACGCGCAGACGTCGTCCTGATCTCCGGTTACGACGGAGGTACAGGTGCCGCACCGAGAACGTCGATCCGCCATGCGGGTCTTCCTTGGGAACTGGGTGTTGCGGAAGCGCACCAGACACTGCTCCTCAATGACCTTCGTTCCCGTATCACGGTAGAGGCCGACGGTAAACTCCTGACCGGCCGTGACGTCGCGATCGCATGCCTCCTGGGCGCCGAGGAATTCGGCTTCGCAACAGGTCCTCTGGTCGCGCTCGGATGCGCCATGATGCGTGTATGTAACCTTGATACCTGCCCCTTCGGTGTTGCGACACAGAACCCGAAGCTTCGTGCGAAGTTCGAAGGTAAGCCGGAGTATGTTGTCAACTTCATGCGC
>JAGCXQ010000001.1 GCA_017961235.1 Clostridiales bacterium
CGATCTATGTCGGCACCGACATGAACGAGAATGACACGATCTTCGGATCCACGAATGCACTTAGAAACGTCATCCTCGAGGTCAACAAAAGATATTCCCCGAAGGCGATCTTCGTATCTTCTTCCTGCGCAACAGGTATCATCGGTGAGGATATCGACAGCATCGTTGATGAGGTAAGAGATGAAGTAGGAGTTCCGATCGTGGCCGTTCACTGCGAAGGCTTTAAGTCCCGTATCTGGGCGACCGGCTTCGATATTTCCGACCACGCGGTACTGCAGTCCATCGTGCAGCCCCCGAGAGAAGGCGTGAAGACAAATAAGATCAACTTCAAGAACTTCTTCGAGAGCGCCCGTCCGGAGATCATCGAGATGTTCAAGAATTTCGATCTCGATCCGGTATTCCTGTACTGCAATTCCACAGTAGAAGAACTGTCCCACATTTCCGAAAGCCTGGCGACGACCTGCATCTGCGGAACTCTCGGTAACTATCTCGGAAATGCACTGGAAGAAAAGTACGGCGTTCCTTACGTCAGATCCATTAACCAGTGCGGTATCGTCGGATTTGAGACATGGCTCCGTGAGATCGGAAAGGTCACAGGAAGATCCGAGCCGATCGAAAAGTATATCGAAGAGCAGCGTGCGATTTATCTGCCGCAGATCGAAGAAGTGAAGAAGCAGCTTGAAGGAAAGACCGCCGTTCTTGGTATGGGTCCGGGCTACACATTCGAGGTTTCCCGTGTTCTCAATGAGCTCGGCATCAAGGTCGTCTGGGCGCTCGCATGGCATTACGATAAGAAGTATGAAAACGGCGATGTACCGCCGTCCATGAAGTACCTTCTGGATAATGATATCGACTTTGAAGCAAGTGTTGCCGACCAGCAGAACTTCGAGGTCATGAACATCCTGCATAAGTATCAGCCGGATATGTACCTTTCCCGTCACCCGGGTTCCACCGTATGGGCGATCAAGAACGGTACACCTGCGATCTATGTTGCCGATGAGTACATGATCTTCGGATACAAGCACACACTGGAATTTGCCAAGACCGTCCTCGATGCGATCAATAACAGAAGCTTCGAAGAGAACCTGGCAAAGCGCACCAAGCTTCCATATACAGACTGGTGGTACCAGCAGAATGTTGATAAGTTCCTGGAGGAAACGAAATAATGGCGAAGTTATTAGATAAGCAAAGATATAAATGCGCACTGGGTGCGATGCAGACCGTTCAGGCGATCGACCGTGCTCTCCCGATCCTTCACAGTGGTCCTGGCTGCGCGCAGAAACTTTCGGAATCCACAGGAAGCTCCGGATACTTTTCTCCGAATATTTTTCCGTGCACCAGTATCAACGAAAAAGACGTTGTTTTCGGTGGCGTGAAGAAACTGGATTCCACGATCGGTAATGCACTGAAGGTCATCGACGCAGATCTCTACGTCGTACTTACGGGATGCATCCCGGAGATCGTTGGTGATGATTCCGGTGAAGTCGTTTCCAGATACGAAGACGCGGAAAAGCCCGTCGTCTATGCACCGACCGCAGGCTTTAAGGGCAACAACTATAAGGGCCACGAGCAGGTAGTCGATGCGATCGTTGACCAGTACCTGAAGAAGTCCGATAAGAAGCAGAAGGGCCTGATCAATATCTGGGCAGATGTCCCGTATCAGGATCTTTTCTGGCTCGGAAATCTCCGTCAGCTCGAGAAGCTCATCGCCGAACTGGGTCTTACTCCGAACACGATCTTCGGCTATAAGCGCGGTATCGAGAATATCAACAAGATCCCGGAAGCGGAGTTCAATCTTCTCGTATCTCCGTGGGTAGGATTAAATAACGTTAAGAAGATGGAAAAGAAGTTCGGCACCCCGTATCTTCATTATCCGAATCTTCCGATCGGCGCGACGGAAACCAGTAAGTTCCTGCGTGAAGTAGGTAAGTTCGCCGGCGTTCCGGAAGAGAAGGTAGAAGCGGTCATCAAGGAGCATGAGGATTACTATTACTACCTCATCAGCCGCTATGCGGATCTGTTCCTCGAGAACCGTGTCATCAACAAGCAGTTCACAGTCGTTGCGGATGCACAGTATTCTCTCGCAGTGACGAAGTTCCTGGTAAATGACCTCGGACTTATCCCGGCAAAGCAGTTCGTTGTCGATGATACTCCGAAGAACCATCGTGACCGTATCGCGGAAGAATTCAAAAAACTCAACTTCGGTATCGAGGCGGAAGTTTCTTTTGAGACAGACGGATATAAGATCCACGAAGAGATCAAGAATCACGACTATCACGGTTACCCGCTCGTTCTCGGCGGCTACTACGAAAAGGAGATCACGGAGAGCCTCAAGGGCAACTTCCTCAACATCTCCTGGCCGGTACAGGATAAGGTCGTATTCGACAATTTCTATGCCGGTTACGAAGGCGGCATCCGCCTGATCGAAGATATCTACACGATAGCAGTTTCCCGATTCAACTGAGAAATATTGCGTGAGGATATGCCGGGTGCGGGGGGCGCCCGGTATATTCTTAAAAATCTTGAGAAAAGGAGTCCATGGATATGGCATATAATATCGCATTTGGTTCATCCAACGGAATCAATGTTGACCTAAAATTCGGCGAGACAGACCATTTCTATATTTACCGTGTCGATGGACAGGATCTGCAGTTTCTGGAGATCCGTCATGTAAATCCTTCCGATCCTTCGGCAAAAGCACCTGCCCCGGCTTCTGAGGCTTCCTCTTGCGGGAACGGCGGTTCCTGCGGTAATGGCTCCGGTTGTGGCGGGAATGGCCACGGATGCGGCGGCGGAACCGAAGTGCTCGGTAAGGTCGCCCTGATCGAAGACTGTAGAGCCGTTGTCTGCAAGAAAATCGGATTTCAGGCGCAGAAACAGTTTGAGAAGAAAGCCATCTCGGTCTTCGATATCGAAGTCAGTGTGGAAGATGCGCTCGATAAGATCTCTTCTTACTACTACAAGATCGATAACCGCCAGTCGCTAAGACAGCGTCAGCCGTCAGAAGAAGACTGATACGAAAAGAAAAAGTGATCCGGACAAACGGATCGAAGCGAAGAACTGATCCGTAGAATCGGATGGAAAGGAACAGGTTCATATGGCAAAAGTGACATATTCCGGTGTAAGGGAAAGTAAACCGAACCGTCTCAACGATCTCGGTACGACCGGACAGGAAGTCAGCGAGAACTTTAAGAAGGGCTGCCTCAAAAGAGCAGACAGAAGTTTCGCACAGGGTCTTCAGTGCCAGCAGATCAACAGCCTCGCAGCACTGATGTCTCTTGAGGATGCTGTCTTTATTTCCCATTCTCCGCAAGGATGTGTGGGATGTGCGATCATGGCGATCGATATGTACCGTGTCGGACAGATCCACAGAGGGATCCGAAATGTCAAGAACCCGCGCCTGATCGTAACGAATCTCGATCAGAAGAGTGTCGTTTTCGGCGGTGAAAAGAAGCTCCGTGAATCAGTACAGAAGGCCGTCGAAAGATATTCCCCGAAGCTGATCTTCGTATTTGCTTCCTGCGCTTCCGGCATCATCGGCGATGATATCGATGCGATCTGCTCGGATCTTCAGAATGAATATCCGGATCCGCTTATTATCCCGATCCACTGCGAAGGCTTTAAGTCGAAGATCTGTGCATCCGGTTTTGATGCGGCATTCATCTCGATCAATAAGTATATCCTGAAGCATCAGAAAGTCGAGAAGGAATCTGGCCTGATCAATCTTTTCGCGCCGACGACCGTCAGCTATGCCGACCAGAAAGAGATGGAGAGAATGCTCCAGCTCCTGGGCGCAAAAGTCAACTATATTCCTTTTTACAGCTCGCTTGAAAAGATCAAAAAGATCCCGGCAGCTGAAGCTTCCACATCGATCTGTAAGGTATTTGCAGACGAGTTCATGAAGACTCTCTACGAAGAGTACGATATCCCGTATTCGCATACCGTTATGCCGATCGGTATCCGTAATACCGACAAGTGGTACAGAGGTATCGCGAAGGTCGTCGGAAAAGAAAAGGAAGTCGAAGAGATCATCGCCAGAGAGCATGAGAGGATCGAGCCTCTCGTCAAGAAGCTCCGCGACCGTCTCCAGGGAAAGAGAGTATTCATCTGCGGCGGCACGGGACGTTCTTTTGCCGCGGCAGCACTGATCGATGACTTCGGTATGGAACTTGTAGGCCTCGAAACACCGACCTACGATGACGATGCCCAGGTCGATATCGAATACTTAAACGGCATCCATAAGGAATTCGTCGTGGATATTGCGAACATGCAGCCGTTTGAGCAGGTCAACCTCGTGAAGAAACTGAAGCCTGATGCTTTTATCGGAGTACCGGAATGGGCAGCAAGACTCGGCGTCCCGACCACTCACGTTCTCGACGGCAAGCGTCCGACAATGGGATATGACGGACTGCTGTTCCTCGGCAACAAGATCGCCGACCAGCTCGAAAATCCTGGATTTAACAAGAAGATCTCCGAGCATGTCAAGCTCCCGTATAAGGAGTCCTGGTATTCGGAAGATGCCTTTAAATACATCATCAGAGAGGGGGAGAACTGACATGTCAGAGATCATGGAAAACCCGAAGGGCGGCTGCGCTCTTGCCGGTATCAATTCGGTCTTAGGAGCACTCGACCGTGTCTGCCCGATCTTCCATAGCGGCCCCGGCTGCTGCATGCAGTCCTCCGCATCCGAGCAGGGCCAGTCCGGACACAAGTCTTCGTGCTTCGTAAGCTCCGTTTCGATCCCTTCCAGTAATATGCTCGAGAAGGAAGTCGTCTTCGGAGGCGTCAATAAGCTCCGGACGACGATCCAGGGCGCAGTCGATATCATCGACGCCGATGCCTACTTCGTTCTGACCGGCTGCACTGCCGGCATCATCGGTGACGATATCGCAAGTGTGACGAACGAATTCCTTGAAAAGGGCATCCCGGTCTATCCGATCGAAACTCCCGGCTTTACCGGAGACAGCAACCTCGGATATGAGACTGTATGGAATACTTTCCTCGATAAAGTCATCGAAAGCGATGTTCAAAAGGACGATAAACTCGTCAACATCTTCGGCATCATCCCGTATCACGATCCATTCTGGAGCGGAACGCTCGAAGAGATCGACCGCATCCTTTCGCGTCTGGGCCTTAAGGTAAATACATTCTTTACCAAAGGACAGGGCATCGAGGATGTAAAGAAGAGTTCAGCTGCGGCACTGAATATCATCGTCAATCCGTGGCTCTTTAAGGGTCCTGCGGCCAAGTACGAATCGAAGTTCGGCGTACCGAGCCTCCGTATCCCGGGACTTTTCGTGGGTGCGACCGATACGACAAAGTTCGTCCGCAAAGTGGGCGAAGCCCTGAACCTCGATAAGGATCTGGTAGAAAAGGTCATCGCAGACGAAGAAAGATATGTTTACAACTACCTCGGTCAGGCGATCGGTGTCCTGAGCTGGAAGCGCTTCGCGGTCGTCGCGGATGCGAACAATGCTGTAGGATTCACAAGATACCTTGCCAATGATTATAGTTTTACGCCGGTGCTGGTCATCGTGTCCGAACCTGTTTTCCGACCGGAAGACAAGGAAGCGATCATCAAAGAGATCACGGACCTTGAGTATGCCCGCCCGCCGAAAGTGCTTTTCCTGACGGATCAGTATGAGATCAATCAGGCGATCCGCGAGGAAGAGCAGGAGATCACGCTCCTTGTCGGTTCCAGTAATGACAGGGAGATCGCGCTCGAGAAAGAGATTCAGTTCATCCTGGGTTCTTTCCCGATGAGCGAGAGACTGATCTTCAACCGAACTTATGCCGGTTATCGTGGCAGTCTGACGTTTACGGAAGACATCTACGACAACAACTGACGGAACGATCCATCCGTCGTTTAATCTCACTTATGGGGGAGGAGGCTGCTATATTAGCAGTCTCTTCCTCTATCAAAAACGGAGCAGTAAAATAATGAGCAGCAGCACATACGAGATCATCGATTCGTGCGAAGATATCGACTTTCAGAAAGTCAGCGAACTTCTGAAATACTATGGTTTAAGCGACCTTGATGGTAGTACGCAAAGACAGGTGTTTCTAAATAGTTATGTGACGATCTTCGTAAAGAAAAAAGATGAACTGATCGGTGTCGGAAGGGCGATATCGGACGGGATCTCCCAGGGTGCGATCTATAACATCGCGGTGAAGGATGAATACCGCGGAAAAGGGATCGGAAAACGCATCGTCGATGAGATCCTGAAGCGGCTTTCGGGGTGCAACGTGATCCTTTATACGCACCCGAAACATATAGGGCTCTATGAGCACTGGGGATTTCGCAGGATGAGCACTTCATATGCGAGATTTCCTGAAGAAGAACATTATGAACAGGAAGGTTTTTTTACAGATTAAAGGAGGAAACGAAAATGCCACATGTAGAAATCAAATGTTATCCGGGAAGAACAGAAGAAGTGAAGCAGAAGTGCGCTGATAAGATTGCTGCTGATGTCGCGGAACTGCTCGGATGTAACCTCTCTGCCGTATCGGTCGCGATCAAGGAAGTAGAGAAGGAAAACTGGAAGGAACAGGTATTTGAGGGCCAGATCTTTGCCGATGAAAAAGCACTGTACGTCAAGCCCGGATACACCTGCTGAGGTCATATCTATGGTTAAAAGAGACGAAGCTTTAACTATCCTGAGAAAGTATAATCAGGATCCGTTCCATATCCAGCATGCCTTCACGGTGGAAGCCGTTATGAAATGGTATGCCGGAAAACTCGGATATGCGGATGAAGAAGAATACTGGGGGATCGTGGGACTTCTTCACGATGTGGACTTCGAGCTTTATCCGGAGGAGCACTGCCTGAAGGCTCCGGAACTTCTGAAAGAAAACGGAGTCAGCGATGACATTATCCATGCCGTATGTTCCCACGGATATGGCATCACGGTAGGAAACGGCGTCACGATAGACGTCGAGCCGGTACATGAAATGGAAAAAGTGCTTTTCGCGGCGGATGAACTGACCGGACTGATCTGGGCAGCGGCACTGATGCGCCCGTCCAAGAGTACGAAGGACATGGAGCTGAAATCCCTGAAAAAGAAATATAAGAGCAAGGGATTTGCCGCAGGATGCTCCCGTGAAGTGATCGAGCGCGGAGCCGAACAGCTCGGCTGGGAACTGGACAAGCTTCTCGAACAGACACGTCAGGCGATGGCAGAAACCGAGGATCTGATCCAGCAGGAAATGGCAGCATTATAATAAAAAAATCTTTTCTAAATGTCTTATCGGTGATATTATTAGTCGAAATAAAATGAGAGGCCGGAGATAGCCATGTTTAGATTTTATAATACGTTGAGCAGAACTGTAGAGGATTTTAAGCCCAATGAAGAGGGCAAGGTCGCCATGTACACCTGTGGCCCTACGGTTTATCACTTCGCACATATCGGTAATATCCGTACGTATATCATGCAGGATGCCCTGATCAAGTCCCTGGAGTATGCGGGCTATGATGTAAAGCGTGTCATGAACATCACGGATGTCGGACATCTTTCTTCGGATGCAGATACCGGTGAGGATAAGATGGTCGAGGGCGCCAAGCGTGAGCACAAGACCGTTATGGAGATCGCGAAGTTTTATACGGATGCGTTTTTCAAGGATTTTGATGCGGTTGGAAATAAGCGACCGGACGTGATCGAGCCTGCAACGAACTGCATTCCCGAGTTCATCCACATGGTACAGACGCTTCTCGACAAAGGCTATGCGTATGTTGCCGGCGGAAATGTGTATTTCGATACCGGAAAACTGGATGACTACTATGTTTTCTCCTCTTCGGTAGAGAAGGAAGACCTCGAGATCGGCGTTCGCGATGACGTAGAAGAGGACGTAAATAAGAAGAATAAGACGGACTTCGTTCTGTGGTTCACAAAGTCGAAGTTTGAAGACCAGGCGCTCAAGTGGGAAAGCCCGTGGGGCGTCGGATATCCGGGCTGGCATATCGAGTGCTCATGCATCTCCATGAAGCATCTTGGCGAGTATATGGATATCCACTGCGGCGGCGTGGATAATATCTTCCCGCATCACACCAATGAGATCGCCCAGTCCGAAGCATACCTTGGTCACAAGTGGTGCAATTACTGGTTCCACAGCAATCACCTGAATGACCAGTCCGGTAAGATGTCGAAGTCAAAGGGCGCGATCCTGACCGTATCCGTTCTTCAGGAAAAAGGCTATGATCCGCTGGCATACAGATTCTTCTGCTTACAGTCCCACTACAGAAAGCCGCTGGTATTCTCGTATGA
>JAGCXQ010000002.1 GCA_017961235.1 Clostridiales bacterium
AAAAGCTGTTACAGATATCAAAGCCGGTAAGATCGAGTACCGTCTCGATAAGACAAACATCATCCACTGCCCGATCGGTAAGGTTTCCTTTGGTCAGGAGAAGCTCGAAGAGAACTTCAAGACCATCATGGATGCGATCATCAAGGCAAAGCCTTCCGCTGCTAAGGGTCAGTATCTGAAGAACGTTTCCATCTGCTCTACGATGGGCCCGGGCATCCGCGTAAACGCTGCGAAGCTCTAATCTAGAACGTTCAGGGGGCGTATCCACTCCCTACTCGGAAAGTGCTTTTCCGGGATGGATATCCTAACTTAATAAAATATCCACTGCTGAAGACAGCGGGAGAGCGATCGTAAACGTTAAGTCGTCCCGCCGAGGTGAGGAACCGTATTGAGTACTTGATACCCCTCGCGACGCAGCGTGGGGTATTTTAGTAATCAATATAAGGAGGTTAAAAGATCATGCCAAGTGAAAAGATTTTGGAAGCAAAGAAGAAGATCGTTGCTGATCTGGTAGCTGACTACAAAGAAGCACAGTCCTTTGTTTTCGTTGATGCTCGTGGTCTGACTGTTGAACAGGACACTGCTCTTCGTACAGAAATGCGCAAGAACGGCGTTAACTACAAGGTAGTTAAGAACACGACACTGAATCTCGTCTTCAAGGAGCTCGGTATCGAAGGTCTGGACGAAATGTTCAAGGGCCCGACAGCTGTTGCTTATTCCAAAGAAGATATGATGGCGCCTGCTAAGGTTAGCAAGAAGTTTGCTGATGATTTCGAGAAGCTCTCTATCAAGGGCGGAATCATCGAGGGCAAAGTTGCAACTGTTGCAGAGGTCGAGGCTCTCGCAGCTGTTCCGTCCAAGGATGTACTGCTCAGCCAGATCGTCTATGCATTGCTCTTCCCTATTACAAAGCTCGCTATGCTCACCAAGGCTACTGCCGAAAAGCTCGAGTCTGAGGGTGGCGTAGCTGCTGCTCCGGCTGAGGAAGCTAAAGCAGAAGAGGCTCCGGCAGAAGCTGCTCCGGCAGAAGAAGCTAAGGCGGAAGAAGCTCCGGCAGAAGAGCCGGTTGCCGTTGCTGCAGAAGCAACAGAAACACCTGCTGAGTAATATCAGCGGCCGGGAAAAACACCCGGCGACCTACTAGTTATGCCGTAAGGCGCTTATGAAAAAAATAATGGAGGAATAATAAAATGGCTAGTGAAAAAATTACTAAGCTTCTCGAAGAAATCAAGACACTGTCCGTTATGGAACTGTTCGAGCTCGAGAAGGGTATCGAAGAAGAATTTGGCGTATCTGCAGCTGCTGTAGCAGTTGCTGCTCCTGCTGCTGGCGGTGACGCTGGTGCCGGTGCTGCTGCTCAGACTGAGTTCACAGTTAACCTCAAGAGTGCTGGTGCTCAGAAGATCGCTGTTATCAAGGTTGTTCGTGAGCTCACAGGTCTCGGCCTGAAGGAAGCTAAGGAACTCGTTGACAACGCTCCGAAGCCGGTTAAAGAGAACGTTTCCAAGGAAGAGGCTGATGCAGCTGCTGCTAAGCTTCAGGAAGCTGGCGCTGAGGTTGAGATCAAGTAAGATCTTACGTTACGCGTAAAACAGGTTTTTCAAAAACCGCCGCTGATCTTTATGGTCGGCGGCGGTTTGCTTTTGAAGACGTAGAGGCTTCCTCCTAGGTCTCAGGCGCGATTTGAAAAAATCTGATGAAATAGGATCCATGAATGAAGAAAATGCTTGACACCAAGCCGTTCTGCTGATACTATTTAATGGCGTCAAAAAACGCGAGTAAATGGCGGCATAGCTCAGTTGGCCAGAGCGTCCGGTTCATACCCGGCAGGTCGTAGGTTCAAATCCCACTGCCGCTACCATTTCTCGGCCCGTTGGTCAAGCGGCTAAGACAACGCCCTTTCACGGCGTAGACAGGAGTTCGATTCTCCTACGGGTCACCAGAAATGATTGCCTCGGAGCAGTAATGCTCCGGGGCATTTTACTTTCTTTCCATCTTCCAATTTGACATTTTTCTCCGTATAATAAAATGTAGCGTCTGATGAGGACGCGATGGGGGTAAGAAAAAATTTCATATCTTGGAGGGAAACGTATGAAAAAAATCGTGGCAATGCTGCTTACGGTTTCTATGGTCGCCGGTATCGCGGTCGGCTGTAAGAAGTCGGACAGCAAGAAAGAAAGCACGACAGAGAGTACGGAAGCTACTCAATCCAGCGAATCGGCGACAGAAGCTTCCACAGAGGCTTCCGCTGAGCCGGAAGGCACAAAGCCGGCAGAGGATCCGGAAGCGGGAACCCGTACGACCACAGAAGTCAAAGATGGCGCATATGCCATGGATGAGGCTTTTAACGATCCGAGCACATTTAAGTGGATGACCTACACCGAGTCTGGCGGTGATTGGGAAGTCGTCTGCGAGAATGGCGAGATGGTCGCAAAGATCAAGTCCACCGGCTCGAAGGAGTATTCCTGCCAGCTGTATTTTGATGGCGTATCGCTGATGAAAAATGCGAAGTATCAGCTTGATTTCGATATCAAGAGCGATGCTCCGAGAACATATGAGTGGAGATTCCAGCTTAACGGCGGTGACTATCATGCGTATGCCGGTGAGCAGCACGTGGAGCTGGGCACTTCCTGGACACATGTAACGAAGGAATTCGTCATGGAGGAAAAGAGCGACCCGTCCCCGAGATTCTGCTTTAATGTAGGTAACGACGGCTCCATCAAGGACGCGCATAACATCTATATCGACAATGTCACACTCGTGATCCTCGACTGTTCGAAGGCAGAAAAAGTCGATAACGGACCGGCACTGAATCCTGTTTCTATCAACCAGACAGGTTATCAGCCGAAAGATCCGAAGACAGTATTTGTCGATGGTACGATGAGTAAGACCTTCCAGATCGTAGATGCAAAGACATTTGATATCGTTTACGAAGGCGAGCTTACAGCGCCTTATGCCTGCGCCGGCGCCGGCAGCGATATCGTATCCGGTGATTTCTCGGATTTCGACAAGCCGGGAACATACTTCATCCGTACATCTTCTTCCGGAAGCTCCTATAAGTTTGAGATCGCGGACAATGTCTATGACGATGCACTGAAGGCTTCCATCCTGATGCTCTATACGCAGCGCTGCGGCACGGAAGTAAAGGCAGACATCGGTGAGGCATATGCGGATTATACACATCCGGCATGCCACATGGAGCAGGCAAAGATCTATGGTACAGATAAGATGATCGATGTCAGCGGCGGCTGGCATGATGCCGGTGACTACGGTCGTTATGTGGTTCCGGGTGCGAAGACCATCGCTGACCTTTTTATGACCTATCAGGATACAGGCTACAAGGCGGACGATCTGGGTATCCCGGAGAGTGGCAACGGCGTGCCGGATATCCTCGATGAGGCCAGATATGAGCTCGAGTGGATGTTCAAGATGCAGGCAGAAGACGGCGGCGTGTACCATAAGGTAACCTGCGACAACTTCCCGGCAACGGTTATGCCGGAAGAAGAGACCAACCAGCTCCTGGTTCTTCCGGTCTCCACTACGGCGACAGGTGATTTTGCCGCGGTAATGGCAAAAGCATCCATCATCTTCAAGGATATCGATAAGGATTTCGCAGATAAGTGCCTCGAGGCTTCCAAGAAAGCATATGCGTACATGGAGGCAAATGCGGCAGCTGATACGACCGGATTCCTGAATCCTTCTGACGTTTCCACTGGTGAGTATCCGGATCCTGTAAACAAGGACGAATTCTTCTGGGCAGCTGTTGAACTGTATCTGGCAACCGGCGAAGAGTCCTATCTTGCTAAGGCAAAAGAACTCTACTCCGATTCTATGGAGCTCGGCCTCGGCTGGATCGAGATGGCACTTTATGGTGTTCACGCTTACCTGCGTACAGATACATCCTTCACTAAGGATGCGGAATTTACCGAGAAACTGAAGACCCGTGTCGTCGATCAGGCGAAGGCGGATCTGGAGAAGGCGAAGAAGGACGGCTACTACAATGCAATGGGTACGAACTATCCGTGGGGCAGTAACCTGACTGTTTCGAACAACGGTATCCTCTATAACCTGGCATATCTTGTTTCCAATGATAAGGAACTGAAGGATCTTTCTTCCTATCAGGTCGATTACATCATGGGCATGAACGTCTGCGGCTACAGCTTCCTTACCGGATTCGGCACGAATGCGGCAGAGCACCCGCACCACAGACCTTCCCAGGCGAAGGGCAAAGCGGTTCCGGGCATGGTCGTCGGCGGACCGAATGGTGAGCCGGCAGATCCGTATGCGATCTCCGTTCTTTCCGGAAAAGCACCTGCACGCTGCTACTGCGATAACGATACCGCTTACTCGATCAACGAGGTAGCGATCTACTGGAACTCTCCGTTCATCTACATCCTGGCAGCAAAAGCCGCGAAGTAATAATTCGTAAAAATTTTTGAATCCATTTGGTGCCCCTTGTTTTCTTTGTTGAGAACGAGGGGCACCGTTGTTATAATGAGGATATAGTATCAGAAGTCTTACCAAAAAGATCGATGTTATCGATATGGGGGTAGAGGGGTATGACTGAGAATATTGCACAACGGCGGCAGATCACCGTAAGAAGGCTGCTCGAGCTGATCCTGGTCTGCGTGATCGGTATTGCCGTAAATCTTTTGCTGTCGTCCATGAGTACGAAGCTTCAGCTTCCGTTCTATCTGGATTCCGTCGGCACGATCTTCGCTGCGGCGGTCGGAGGCACACTTCCCGGCGTCCTCGTCGGACTGGTTACCAATCTTTTGAAATCCATATCTGATCTGCCATCGATCTATTACGGCACGTTAAATGTCATGATCGCTGTGGCGGTAGCGAGCTTCACATGGGACCGCTCGAAGAAGCGGATCCTTATCCCGCTGATCCTCACGCTGGCATTTATCGGCGGTGTCCTCGGATCGATCCTGACGTGGGTCCTCTTCGGCTTTGCCGGTGAGGGCATAAGTGCCGATCTGGCCAAATGGATCTACGATCATCTTCTCAGCAGCCGGTTCCTGTCGCAGGTAACAGCGGACTTCTGTATTGACTTGGGAGATAAAGCGATCTCCGTCGTACTTGCTTTCCTGGGACTGATGCTCGTTCCGAAGAAAGTCATGTCCGATCTTCATATCCACGGCTGGCGCCAGAAACCGCTGAGTTTCCTCGAACTTCGGGCGATCAACAAGACCTCGGTCAGACAGATCTCCCTTCGGACAAAGCTGATCCTTCTGGTATCCGGCGCGGTGACGGTCATCGCAGTGGTATCGATCGCAATCGGATACTATCTGTTTAGAGAGACCACCATCAAGGACCATACGGAATTTGCCAGAGGTATCGTCAAATACCAGAAAGACTGCATCGATCCGGATAGAATAGAAGCCTATCTGGCGCAGGGCGAAAATGCACCGGGATATAAAGAGACACAGGAGCAGCTCCGCCTGACCTTTATCAGCTCGGAGAATATCCGGTTCATGTATGTCTATCAGGTGAAAGAAGACGGATGTCATGTCGTCTTTGATATGGATACGGAAGATGTCAAGGCGGATAAGGTCGGATCCGTCATCCGGTATCCGGAGGATATAAAGAAGAATATCAGTGCTTTTCTAAAGGGAGAGGAAGTCGAACCAACGATCAGCAACGACAGCCGTTTCGGATGGGTGCTGTCGATCTATGAACCGATCTTTGCAAGTGACGGAAGGTGTGTCGCTTATTCCTGCGTGGATATCTCGATGAATCAGCTTTACGACCTGACGCATGCCTATCTTGCCAAGGAGATCTCGCTGTTCCTTGGTATCTTCATCATGGTGCTCTGCCTGGTCGTATGGCTGGCGGACTACCACATCATCTATCCGCTCAACTCGATGTCCCACGGAGCAAGTTCTTTTGTATATACATCGACGGACGAGAGAAATAAGAGTGTCGAAAGGATCAAGTCGCTCGATATCCATACGGGTGATGAGATCGAGAATCTCTACTACGCATACGCGCATACGACGGAAGAGAGTATGCAGTATCTGTCGGATATCAGGAAGAAATCGAAGCAGATCGAAAAGCTCCAGGGCGGACTTCTCATGGTCCTCGCGGATATCATCGAGAGCCGTGACAAGTGCACGGGCGACCATATCCGGAAGACCGCGGAATACTCGAGAATCATTCTGAAAAAGCTCCGGGAGAAGGGTGAGTTCAAGGATATCCTGACCGATGAATACATCAATAACGTGGTCCGCGCCGCACCGCTTCATGATATCGGCAAGATCAACATCCCGGATGCGATCCTGAATAAGGATTCGCGCCTGACGGACGAGGAATACGAAATCATGAAGGGCCATGCGTATGCCGGATACGAGATCATCGAGAAGGCGATCGCGAACCTTGAGGACAGCGGCTATCTCGAGCAGGCCAAGCAGATGGCGCACTATCACCACGAGAAGTGGGACGGTTCCGGTTATCCGGATCATCTGACGGGTGAGAATATCCCGCTGTCGGCACGCGTCATGGCGGTCGCGGATGTATTTGACGCGCTTTTGTCCAAGAGAAGTTACAAGGAACCGTTCACCTTTGAAAAGGCGAAATCGATCATCATCGAAGGTTCCGGCAAGCACTTCGATCCGAAGGTCGTGGAGGCCTTTGTCGAGGCGGAAGAGGAGATCCACGAAATCAGTAAGAAGTTCTATAAGTGATCTTACGTCTTATTTTGCGAAAAGCACTTCTTCAGGCAGCTTCGCGCTTGTGTTATTCTGTTGGAAGATTGGAAAAAGAGAAGGGAAACGGAAATTATGAAAAAGAAAGTGATGGCGCTCCTCATGGCGCTTGCGCTGACGGCGTCTCTGTGCGCCTGCAGCAAGGGAAAGACAAAAGAACCGGAAACGAAGAAGCCGAAGCAGACGACGGAAGAAACAGAGGATGATGAGACGGAGGACAGCTCCGATCCTTCTGATACGAGTGCGGATGCGACCTCGGATACTGCATCGGACGTGACCACAGGAACAACTTCAGCTGATGATTTCGACGGGCAGACCAGCGTGAATGCGGTCATCAAGGATCTCGAGGATCACGGTTTCATGGTCGAGAAAAACTCCACTAAAGTGTATGCGCAGAGCCTCGAAGGCTATCTGAAGGGCTTTGACGCGGAATCCTCCGACGGCTCCGAGCACTACTGCTACCGCGTGTATGACAGTAAGGCCAAGATCGATGAGCTTGATTCGCAGGGACTTCCTTTTGATACGAACGGACGGGTCCGCATCAATTTCGGAGATGTCATCTGGCACTACGCGGACGATAAGACTAACGGCGTATTCGAGTATATCGTCATGAACCCGAAGACATTCCAGGTCCTCTACTATAAGGGAACGACGGACAAGGGATCCCGCTCGAACTGCTATGCCTTTGAGGTGGGACTTATCCCGGAGAACGCAGTCACGGTTCCGTTTGAAGAAGATCCGGAGTATCCGGATGGCAAGGGTCTGACGCGTGTTCCGGAGGATGTCCCGCAGATCGACCTTAAGAACGATAAGGCGGCCGCGATGCTGGACGATATCTATCGTGACGGCAATGTCGTGATCGCGCTTCCCGCCATGGGCATGGACATGCCGGGATTCACGACGAAGTCGAAAGGCTTCATGGTCTTAGGCGGCTCCGGTAAATACGCGAACGAGATGATCATCTACGAAGAGGCGAACACGCCGGATACGGACGGATCATTCCAGCAGATCAAGCAGGGCCTGATCGATGATGGTAAGGACTTCATCTTCGAGCAGAAGGGCACCTGTCAGGTCGCGATCAGGAAGGAGGGCGACTCGGCCTCTGCGGTCATCTTCGATCTGGAGACCGGCTATTATCTCGAACTGATCGTCGCATCCGAAGAGCGGGTCCTGGAACTTGCGGAAGCCTTCGGGATCGATATCGGATAAGTGCTTTTCGAACTGGAAAAGCACTCTTCGAACTTGTTTATCCTTCGCGAATAAAGTTTGTGAAATGTGCCGAAGAACGCTCTCTTTGTAAAAGGGAGCGGTTTCTGTATAATGTGGATATAGCCGCCGGTGCCTCGTAACAGAGGAGAATAGGGAATCCGGTTTAAAATCCGGAGCAGCCCCCACTACTGTAACCCGGTACGAAGTCCGAAAAAGTCATTGGCCAGTGATTTTGCCGAAGAATGCGTGAGAACGCGGATATGGCAGAAGCGGCTGAGAAGGCGAAGGACCAAGGCCAAACGGGTAAGCCAGGAGACCTGCCGGCGAGTTTGATTGTTTTTAGTTCTTTTCGGGGATGGGAAAGGGACGGAAATGGAGTCTAACATGAAAAAAATTGCAAAGGCGCTCGCGCTTGCGCTGACGCTTGCTCTGTGCGTGTCTGTCATGGGCGGATGCAAGAAGAAGGCGGAGGAAACAAGTGCGACAACTACGACGGAGGCGACAGAATCCGCAACAGAGTCTGCGACTGAGTCGGAATCCGAGTCTGCCACAGAATCCGCTACGGAGTCTGCGACGGAAGCAACAAGCTCCGAGCAGGCAGCGGATGGAGCTTATCCTGTTGAACTGACAGACATCTATGGTCAGAAGGCAGTCATCAAGGAAGAGCCGAAGAAGGTCGTATCCTGCAGCCCGGCATGCACAGAGATCATTTTCTCTCTCGGCCAGGAGAGCAAGCTCGTAGGACGCACAAATTACTGCAACTATCCGGAAGCAGCTGCTTCGATCGAGTCGATCGGTGATATCAATGCACCGGACGTTGAAAAGATCGTAAGCCTCAATCCGGACGTTGTCGTCGCTGACTCGATCTTCCCGAAGGAAGCATACGATAAGCTCACAGGCCTCGGCGTAACGGTCGTTATCCTCAACGAGGAAACTGCAGTAGATGGCGTTTACACCAAGATCGAGAACATGGGTAAGATCCTCGGCGCTACCGAGCAGGCAGATCAGGTCATCGCTGAAATGAAGGCAAAGATCGATGGCGTTCAGGAAGCACTGAAGGACGTAAAGAATCATCCGTCCGTTTACTATGTTGTAGGCTTCGGCGAGGGTGGTGACTGGACAGCTACCGGTGAGACATTCATCAACAACATCATCGAGCTGGCCGGTGCAGAGAACGCAGCGAAGAGCGCAACAGGCTGGGCATATAACGCAGAGGATCTGGTCAGACAGGATCCGAACATCATCATCATCCCGGCATGGGCAGACGGCACATTCCAGACAACAGCTCCGTATAAGGATCTGACAGCGGTCAAGGAAGGAAACATTATCGTTCTGGAGAGCACAGATATGCTCGACCGCCAGTGTGCAAGAAACGCAGATGCAGTAGAGATGCTCGCTAAGCTGATCTTCCCGGAATGCTTCGAAGAAGAAGGACAGAAGGCAGCTTGATCAGCGAAACATAAATAAAGGCAGTTTATGAAAAAAGAACCGCTGAAAAAAACGACTTTTACAATGACCGGAGGGGGCTTGCTGCTCCTTCTGGTCATTGTTGTCATCTGGGCAGCTGCGGTAGGATCGGTGTCCGTGCCGATCTCACAGAGCGCGAAGATCGTGCTGGCGAAGCTCCCGTTCGTGAATAAGGATAAACTCCTCGAGGGGATCCCGCGTGCCAATAAGCTGATCATCTGGGATATCCGCCTGCCGCGTGTGCTGCTGGCGGGACTGGTCGGAGGAGGACTGGCATCCGCGGGTGTCGTGATGCAGGCCCTTTTCAGGAATCCTCTGGCCGATCCGCAGGTGCTGGGTATATCGTCCGGCGCCGCTTTCGGCGCGGCGATCGCGATCGCCTTCGGCATCACATTCACGGTAATGGGTATCAGCAGCATCTGGATGTTCGCCTTTATCGGTGCAATTCTAACGATGCTTCTGGTCTTCCGTGTGGCGAGGATCGCAACATCCCGGTCGATCACGGGGATCCTTCTTGCCGGTATCGCGTGCTCTTCGATGCTGACCGCGGCGATCACGCTCCTCATGATGTGGAACCGCCAGAAACTCGAGCAGATCTATCTGTGGATGCTCGGAAGCTTCTCGGCGGCGACCTGGGTCAAGGTCGGCTTTATGGCGATCGTTCTTACGGGAGCGGTCATCTGCTTCGCATTCCTCGGAAGAGACCTCGATCTGCTTTCGTTCGGAGATCAGGAAGCCCAGAGTATGGGCGTCTCCGTAAAGAGGACCAGAACGACCGCCGTGATCGCGACATCCCTTCTGGTCGCGGCAAGCGTATCGGTCAGCGGTATCATCGGATTTGTAAGCCTGATCATCCCGCATATCATGCGGCTCCTGGTCGGACCGAAGAACCGGCGTCTGATCCCGCTGTCACTTCTTGGCGGCGCGATCTTCATGATCCTCTGTGACATGGTCTCCAGAACAGCAGCGCCGCCGGCGGAGATCGCCGTAGGCGCGATCACACAGGTGACCGGTGCCCCGTTCTTCCTCTATCTTCTGTGGAAAGAAAGAAGAAGGGAGGAGCGCGAATGACAAGCGGAAATAAAAACTCCGGCATCGAGGTCAGGGATCTGTCCTATCAGCCGGGAAGTGCGAAACATCCGATCCTCTCGGATATTACTTATTCTTTTGCCGAAGGACATATGACGGCGCTTCTGGGACCAAACGGTTCCGGAAAGACGACGCTTCTACGGCATTTCCTCTCACAGATCAAGTGCCCGGAGGGCGCTGTCCTGATCGACGGGAAGGACACGCTCGACTACGCGCCGAAGGAGCGTAGCCGGAAGATCGCATGGGTCCCGCAGAGCAGCAGCGGGGAGAGTGCTTTTACCGTGGAAGAGGTCGTCCTGATGGCCCGCTACCCGTTCAAAAACACCTGGGAGGGCGACTCGGAAGAGGACATCAGGATCGCACGAGATGCCATGCAGACCGTAGGCATTCTGGACTTAAAAAACAGAAACTTCACATCGCTTTCCGGAGGAGAGCGGCAGCGTGCCCTGATCGCACGGGCACTGGCGCAGACGACACCATGGATCCTACTTGATGAGCCGACATCGAACCTCGATATCAAGCATCAGATCGGGATCCTGGAAGTGCTGAAAAAGCGCGTTCAGGAGGAAGGGCTCAGCGTCATTGTCGTCATGCACGACTTTAATATGGTGGAGCGCTTCTGCGATAGAGCGATCCTCCTGAAAAACGGTGAAGTCGCCGCCAAGGGACTGGTCCGTGAGGTACTGACGCCGGAACTTCTGCTCTCCGTATATGAGGTCGGATTTGATATAATAGAGAAAGAAGGCAGACGGGTCTTCTTCCCGAAAAATGTGGCGGAGCCGGATATGACGGAAGCCACGGAGAAATGAGGAGCGGCACATGGAACTGATCACCAAGGCGGAAAACTTCGACGAATATCTCGAGACCAGCGAATATATCAACCACAACAACGTCAAGGTCGTGATCGTAGCGAACTACCTGATGGAGAAGATCTTCAAGGACATGAACGACGGGAAAAAGATGGGATATCTCGACCCGGAGATCGAGTTCGCATCGCGTGCCTTTGAATTTGTAAGAGATGAGATCTCTCATAGTAACGATGCCGGCCGAAAAGAACTCTGCCTCAGAGCTTCGGATGTTCTTGATAAGAGAACTGGCCTTTGCTTCGGGAAATCACACCTTCTCTGTGCGCTGCTGCGTGCATCGGGCATCCCGGCGGGGCTGTGCTACCAGTACCTGCGCTTGGATGAAAATGACGATAGTTCCCCGCTTATCCTTCACGGGCTGAATGCCGTATATTTCGCCTCTCTCGGACGGTGGGTCCGTCTGGATGCCAGAGGAAATAAAGAGGGCGTGGATGCACAGTTCTCTCTGGACGAAGAAAAGCTTGCTTTCCCTGTAAGACCGGGACTTGGCGAGACCGATCTTCCGTTTATCTTCCCACGTCCGGACCTCGGTGTGATCTCCGTACTGAAGCAGTTCGAGACCGCGCAGGATGCCATGGCGAATCTGCCGACTAAAATTATAGGTAAATGCTGAGATAAAATCTCGGAAACACTTGACGTGATATAGGTGAAGATGGTATTATTTCATTCGCTGATTATGCAAATGGCGCCATAGCCAAGTGGTAAGGCAGAGGTCTGCAAAACCTTTATCCCCGGTTCAAATCCGGGTGGTGCCTCCAAGTAAAGGAGTTGTCAAAAGACAGCTCCTTTTTTCTTTTCCTTTTTCATTTTTGCGTGCAGAGAATGTGACGGTATTGTTAGGCGCAGGGAAAAGGTCCTGTGCTAGAATACAGGGCGCAGTAATTGGGGCTGCAGAAAGTGTGAAAATGATGGCAAACAGAAGATTTACAAGAACCATGAGCGCGGTGCTCCTTGCCGCGATCGTCCTGAGCGGATGCTCAGGGAAAAATAAGGAAACGATCGGAACGAAGAGCACTCCGGTACCTGAAGAAACCACGGCTCCGAAAGAAACACCGACTCCGTCGCCGACACCAACGGAAACACCGACTCCGACACCGGTTCCTAAACTGGAGATCGAGAATATCTCTAATAATGAGGAGGGCCACTATACCTTCCAGAAGCATGTTTTCGGAACCGCATACCTCGCACAGTTCGGAGAAAAATACAGGGATGCCATGTTCTCATACTGCGATGCAGTCTATAGCGGGCAGGATACATTCGATTGCCCGGACGAAGAGACATACGGCTGGTGCATGGGACGCCTATCTACTTTTTTCTGCCCGATCGCGAGTGAGTATGTAACAAAATACTCCCCGGATGGCGGACCGGGATATAAGGATGGAAAAGGATACATCTACTATACGGTCCCGAAAGATGAATACATGAAGAAAGAAAAAGAATTCGAGGATGAGATCGTCGGCATCATCAATGACTGCGTCAGCGATGACTACACCGATGTCGAAAAAGTACTCGCCTTCTACGAGTATATGTGCAGAAACTATACCTATGACTATGATATGTACTATCGAGGTGTCGAAGGGATGGATGACCAGTCCGGCTACCGCTGCCTCATCGAGAAAAAGGGCATCTGCTGTGAGATCGCAGCGCTCTATAATTTTCTGCTCCTGCAGGTCGGTGTGGATTCGGAAGAAATGGGCGGTATGGGCAGGGATGAAGGCCACTCCTGGATATTTGTCACGATCGACGGAGAATCCTATCATGTCGATGCGACATGGGGACTCACGGAAGACAAACCATTTATGGATTATTTCATGATGACCGATAAGATACGCGCGGATCGCGACGGCTTCGCCAGCGAAAAGAATTCGATCGCTGCATGGGGGGACCAGAGCAGGAAGAATTACCGCTTTGCCGCCACGGATGACAGATTTAAGGATGTCTGGAGCAGCTACTACATCGGAATGGACAGAGAAACTCAGGAAATCGTCTACGAAAACTATGATGGAACCCGGGGCAGACTCTACTATGGATCCGATATGAGTGAAGAAGAACAGAATGCTTCAACGCAGGAAGCATAAATGAACTGTATATTTATAAAATGCTCATAAAGTGTCAACATTCATTTCCTAAACTGAAATCATAGATTCAGGGAACAGGGAGGGCGACACTATGACGAATGCTTCAAATGATCCGAGGATCGTGATTCGAAACGATATTACAGGTGAGCCTCTGGCGAAGATGGTTGTGCCGGAGGGATGGGAGGCGCGAGGCCTCATCCTGAATCTGTTTCAGGGGATCGATAAACCTTTCATGGCGCAGGTGCTAGCGAAGTCAAAGGACGGCAGTTCTTCGATCCTGATCAGAACAGGTGAAATGTTTCTCGATGTGCTAGAGCACTTTGACCGGTTGATGGGATCAGACAAGTTTGTCGATGGAAAGATGCAGAAAGCGCTTCCCCTCGTGATGGCCCGTCAGCTTCCCTTCTCGAATTATATGAATGCTTTTCTCGCAAGAAATCTGCAGGGTGCCCCGCTTGAGGCTCTCGCCGATGCGACACTTCCGAGTGTGGCAGGACGGCATCCGGAACTTGTCAGGCAGCAGCTTCAGGCGAAGTTTGATTTCCAGAAATCGTGGGATATGTCCTATGTCAATCCGATCTCGGAGCCTTTTCTCCTTTCGACGAACCAGGCGTCGCTTCTGCGGAAATACAGAAGCGGCGGCAGGATCATCATGCTCGGCATGGACCTGACCTCGATGGAGTGGGAGCAGAGAATGACTCAGAATGCCGTGGCATACGGTATGGTGGGAGTCCTTGCAATGGCAAGAAAATGCAGAGGCCACTATGTTGTCTGGGGAAGTGAAAACATCTATTTCTGCAGTACAGATGATGCCCATGAAAATGAGGCTGCAGCCGCCTTTATGAAAATGGTATCTACATTCACGTTCGATAACTCGGTCTATAAGATGAAGTTCCAAAAAGCGGAGGAGTTCAACCAGAAGGAACTGGCGAAGAACCAGATGTATCAGGCACAGATACAGGCAAATCAGGAACAACTCCGCATTAACCAGGCGAGACTCCAGCAGACACTTGCCGATAACAGCCGTGCAATGAGTGACATGATCATGGATTCGTGGAACCAGAAGATGGCTTCCGATTCGAGGATCAGCCAGGCCAGATCCGAAGCGATCCGCGGCGTGAACACCTATGTGAGGACCGATGGCTCGACTGTCGAGCACTCTGTCGTTTCCGATCATGTTTACCAGAATCAGTATGGGGATACGATCGGGGTCAGCGGACCTGCGATCGACCCGAGCTATATCCCCGACTGGACGGAGATCCGTAGGCAGTAGTGCTTTTACCGAAGTGCGAGTGTTTCTGCACCCGAAAGATGATATAATGCATAGGTAAGATTTCGCGGAGGTGCAAGATGGAGCGCACAACACAGCTTTTTACCGAGTTCAATGAACTGATTTCAAAGGTCTGCGAGGAGTTCGCCGATAAGGTGACCTCGAGCGAGGGACCGACGGAAGCAGAGATGGCGGAGCACTTTAAGGAATTCCGCCCATATATCGAGCAGAATACCGAGCCTTTCTGGAAAGAACCGAAAGAGTATCTCGACGGAAAGACCGGCGAGGAGTTCATCGGTGAGATGGATATGGAGACGGCGCTTGCTGCTTTTGACGAGGCGGCGATGATCGTGGATGATGAAGCGACGCCGTACCCGCTGGTAAACCGCTTAAAGAGCTTTGGCGATCCGGCATGTGAACGTCTCCTGAAGAAGGTGCTGGATGCATCCTGGCAGCCGGCGGACGGGGAGGACGAGAATGAGTTCTTCGTCAAATTCCAGCCGTGCGTATCCGCGATCCGTTTCTTCGGCGCGGCCGAGTATGAGCCGGCGATGGAACCGGTGCTCGAGCGCTTCTGCAGTTTCGAAAGAACCCAGGAATATATCGCGGATTCTGTGAAGGTCATGATGCTGGGCTTAGGCGATAAGGCTGTCCCAGTACTGACTGACTTCATGCTGAACCGCTCAGATGAAGATGTTTCCGGCCCGTATGAGGACATGATGATCATGCTGACCCATGTCGGCATCAAGCATCAGCAGAATGAGATCTACCAGGCACTCCGTGCCGGTTTCAGAAGAATGAAGAATAAGGTCATCGCAGTCATCTGCATCGGTGACTATGGCGATCCGCGAGGCATTGCGCTTCTCAAAGGATATCTCGACAGAAATACCCACACGATCGACCGCGAAACATTCTACGAGGCGCTTTCGGCGATCCGCCGTCTCGGGGGCGAGATCAATGACATCCAGGATCCGTTCCACGATTTCACGAACAAGGTGCCGAAGAAGGATCAGGGGAAGAAGTAATGGAATTCCGTCCGTGTATCGATATCCATAATGGTAAGGTCAAGCAGATCGTAGGCGGTACGCTCAGCGATTCCGGCGCGAAGGAGAACTTCGTGTCCGAGCGGGGCGCCGGGTATTTCGCGCAGTATTACCGTGACCTTCAGATCACCGGCGGCCACATCATTATGCTTAACCGAGTCGGGACAAAGGAGTATGAGGCGTCGAAGGCTGCGGCCATGGAGGCTCTGACTTCCTACCCCGGAGGACTCCAGGTCGGGGGCGGCATCAACGCGGACAATGCAGGTGCTTTTGTAGAAGCAGGCGCGAGCCACGTCATCGTCACCTCTTATGTTTTCTCGGACGGCAAGATCAACTATGACAATCTCCGTAAACTCGTGCGCGCAGTGGGGCGGGAGCATGTGGTGCTCGACCTGAGCTGCCGCAAGAAAGACGGCGAATACTATATCGTGACCGACCGCTGGCAGAAGTTCACCAGAACGAAGCTGACCGCCGCTGTGCTCGAGCGTCTGCAGGAGTACTGCGATGAATTCCTAGTTCATGCGGTCGATGTGGAAGGCAAGGCGGCTGGCCCGGACGAAGCGCTATTCTCGATCTTCGGAGAGTACGCGGACAGCGAGGGTGTTGAAGCTCTTCCGGTAACCTATGCCGGCGGCATCCATTCCTACGACGATATCCGCGCCCTGAAGAAGGTGTCCGGCGGACGCGTCAATATTACTGTCGGTTCCGCGCTTGACCTGTTCGGCGGCAAGCTTTCCTGCGAAGAGATCCTGAAGATCGTACGGGAGTGAGCCTGAATCCATTTATTCATTGACTATGTATGAGTTTTTCGAAGGAGAACCAAAAAACTCATATCTCATCGCTGAAAAGGTATGAGTTTTTCGAGGGAGAACTAAAAAACTCATATCTTGCCGCTGAAAAAGTATGAGTTTTTCGAGGGAAAACCAAAAAACTCATATCTCATCGCTGAAAAAGTATGAGTTTTTCGAGGGAGAACTAAAAAACTCATATCTTGCTTCTGAAAAAGTATGAGTTTTTCGAAACGAAGCGAGAATACTCATACTTTTCTCTAAGTCCGTTTATAGTAACGAAGATAACAACAAAAAAGCCGCCTCATTTGAGACGGCTTTTGAAGTGGAGCGGGATACGAGATTCGAACTCGCGACTTTCACCTTGGCAAGGTGACACTCTACCACTGAGTTAATCCCGCGTTTGAAGTCAACGTGAATATTATATGCGCGGTCATGGGTTATGTCAACACCTTTTTTCGATGATCATCAACACATCTTTCTGAACCGGTTATTCCGCACTTTTTTCTCTCGAAAAGCACTTGCCCGCAGCCCCGGAGCTCCCTCTGGAAACGCTCTGCACGCCCAAATATCAAGAAACTCGTATTGACATTATCATATATAAGGAATATATTTTGAATGTAAAATAGTTTGAAAGGCAAAGTAATTTTTATGAGCAATACAAATTCATCCTCTGAACTTGCAAATGGTTTCGGCCGGGTGATTGGTATCGGCAGTTATCTGCCTGAGAAAATTATGACGAACGACGATCTGGCCAAGATCGTAGAGACAAACGACGAATGGATCACTGAGCGCACCGGTATCAAGGAGCGCCACATCTCCGATCCGGACAAGGATACTTCCGAGAGTATGGCGATCGAGGCAGCGAAGAGAGCTGTTGCCGATTCTGGCATCGATCCGAAGGAGATCGGACTGATCATCGTGGCATCCACGACACCGAATGTACTTTTCCCGGTACTGAGCGCAAGCGTACAGGCAGCGGTCGATGCGGATAACGCCATGTGTTTCGATACGAACGCGGCATGCCCGGGATTCCTGACTGCTTTTGTTACTGCCCAGAACTATCTTCGTTCCGGCATGGTGAAAACAGCACTGGTCATCGGAACAGAGAACCTCAGCAACTATATGGATTTCACGGACAGAGGAACCTGCATCCTCTTTGGCGACGGCGCCGGAGCTTGTGTGATCACGTCCGATGAGACGCTCCAATACGATGCGATCATGCGCGCAGCCGGAAAGCGCGGCGAGTGCATGCATTGCGAGTCCTATATGCAGAAGGGGAAAGAAAAGACCCCTGAGTTTATCAAGTCCAACTACATCCAGATGGATGGCCAGACAGTATTTAAGTTTGCGGTCACGGAAGTGCCGAAGATCATCGAGGATCTTCTCGGGAAGACCGGCACGGATCCGGATGAGATCGACTACTATATCCTGCACCAGGCGAACCGCCGCATCATCGAGTCGGTGGCCAAGCGCCTCAAGCAGCCGATCGAAAAGTTCCCGATGAACATCGAAAAGACAGGTAACACATCTTCGGCGAGTATCCCGATCCTTCTTGATGAGATGAAGAAGCAGGGCCTGCTCGGTGAAGGAAAGAAGAAGGTCGTTATGTCCAGCTTCGGCGCCGGCCTTCTCTGGGGCGCAGTACAGACAGAGATCTGATTCATATACGGCAAAAGCACCCGCAGTTTTTGCGAGTGCATGAATAGAAACACCGCGGATCAACGCGGCATTAAGGAGATCATGAAATGAAAACGAGACTTACAGAACTTCTGAACATCGAATACCCGATCATGCAGGGCGGCATGGCCTGGGTCGCAGATTACCATCTCGCGGCTGCAGTCAGTAATGCCGGCGGCCTGGGCATCATCGGTTCCGGCGGAGCAGATGCGGACTGGGTAAGAAACCAGGTCAAGTGCTGCCGTGAACTGACAGATAAGCCTTTCGGCGTAAATGTTATGCTGATGAACCCGCATGCTCCGGAGATCGCAGATGTTCTGGCAGAAGAGAAAGTCGCAGTAATCACTACCGGTGCAGGTTCCCCGGAAAGATATCTTAAGAAGTGGCAGGAAGCCGGCATCAAGATCATCCCGGTCGTTGCGTCTGTCGGTCTTGCAAAGAGAATGGAAAAGCTCGGCGTCGACGCAGTTGTTGCCGAGGGTACCGAGTCCGGCGGACATATCGGTGAACTGACCACCATGACACTGGTTCCGCAGGTCGTGGATGCACTCTCCATCCCGGTCGTTGCTGCAGGCGGTATCGCAGACGGAAGAGGAATCGCGGCAGCATTCATGCTCGGCGCTGAAGGCGTACAGTGCGGCACCTGCTTCATCCCCTGCGAAGAGACGAATATTCATCAGAACTATAAGGACCTGGTCATCAAGGCCAGTGACATCGATACCAAGGTCACGGGAAGATCGACCGGCCATCCGGTAAGAACGATCAGAAACCAGCTGACCAAGCTCTATTTGAAGATGGAAGCAGACGGCGCGACTCTCGATGAGCTCGAGCAGCTTTCCCTCGGTTCCCTGCGAAAAGCTGTCCTCGATGGTGACAAGGACATGGGCTCCTTCATGGCGGGCCAGATCTCCGGTCTTCTGAAAGAACAGGTAACAGTAAAAGAAAGAATCGTATCCATGATGGATCAGGCAGAATCACTCTTAGGAGGTAAAAAGTAATGAAAATCGCATTTATGTACCCGGGCCAGGGTGCCCAGAAAAACGGAATGATGCAGGATTTCTACGAGCAGTGCGCAGAGGCAAGAGATCTTTTTAACAAGGCTTCCTCGATCAGCGGCTACGATATCCCGGATCTTTGCTTCCACGAAAAGGAAGAACTGAACCAGACCAAATATACACAGGTCTGTCTTCTGACTGCCTGCATGGCGGCCACGGAAACACTCCGCGCAGAGGGCGTTGAGCCGGATGCGACATGCGGCCTTTCTCTTGGTGAATATACTGCACTGGTTGCTTCCGGTGCGATGTCCTTTGAAGATGCGATCAAGCTCGTCACCGAAAGAGGCAAGATCATGGAAGAAGCAGCTCCGGATATCGGAGGTATGAGCGCTGTTATCGGCATGGGGGAAGAAGATCTCCGTGCTGCGATCGACGGTATCGAAGGTGTGTATGTTGCAAACTTCAACTGCCCGGGACAGATTGTAATCACTGGATATAAGGAAGCCGTTGAAAAGGCCGGCGAAGTCCTGAAAGAAAAGGGTGCGAAGAGAGTTATCCCGCTGAAGTGCAGTGGCCCGTTCCACTCTCCGATCATGAAGCCGGCGGGTGAGAAGCTCCGCTCCTACATCGACGAAGTCGAGTTCTCTGATCTGAAAGTACCGTACGCGGCAAACCTGACAGGTGACCTCGTCAACAATTCGAAAGATATCCCGGAGCTTCTGGAGAAGCAGGTCAGCGGATCCGTCCGTATGCAGCAGGATATCGAAGCGCTGGCAAAGGCCGGTGTAGATACATTTATCGAGATCGGTCCGGGTAAGACCATCTCCGGTTTTGAGAAGAAAACACTGTCCGATGTCGAGATCCTCAACGTCGAGACACTTGAAGATGTGAAGGCCGTAGCTGCACGCATCAGAGAAAAAGCGGAGGAACAGGCATGAGCAAGACTGCGATCGTTACCGGAGGTTCCCGCGGCATCGGCCGTGCGACCGCCATCGAACTTAGTAAAATGGGCATGAACGTGGCGGTGATCTTCCACGGAAATCAGGAAAAGGCTAACGAGACCGTTGCAGCTTGTAAAGCAAACGGCGTCGAGGCGATCGCTATCAAATGCGACGTCAAGGTCATGGCCGAGGTCCAGATCGCGATCGAGAATGTCATGGAGACATTTGGTTCCGTGGATGTTTTGGTCAATAATGCCGGTGTTACGAAGGACGGACTGCTTCTTCGCATGAGTGAAGAGGACTTCGATGCGGTCATTGATACGAACCTCAAGGGCTGCTTCCTCTTTAGCAAAGTATGCGCTTCGATCATGATGAAGCAGAGATCTGGAAAGATCATCAACATCGCTTCGATCGTCGGCCTTCAGGGCAATGCCGGTCAGGCAAACTATGCCGCTTCCAAGGCCGGTATCATCGGCTTTACGAAGTCTCTGGCAAAAGAACTCGGCTCCCGCGGCATCACTGTAAATGCAGTAGCTCCGGGCTTCGTTGAGACAGATATGACCGATGTTCTGAGCGATAAAGTGAAGGAAGCATTCCTCAATATGGTGCCGCTGAAGCGCACTGCGAAGCCGGAAGATATCGCGAACGCGATCGGATTCCTCGCTTCGGAAAAAGCAGATTATATCACCGGACAGGTACTGACCGTTGACGGTGGCATGTGCATGTAAGAATGAGTGTAAGCGCAGACCGGTATGGCCTGTGCTCTCGATAAAACCTGAAACAAAGGAAGGTAAGGAAACATGAGAAGAGTTGTAGTAACAGGAATGGGTGCGGTTACACCGCTGGGCAACACCGCAGAAGAGTTCTGGGCAAATGTCAAGGCCGGAAAGGTCGGTATCGGACCGATCACGAAGTTCGACGTTACCGAGTACAGAGCCAAGGTTGCCGGTGAAGTAAAAGACTTCAAAGCTGACGAGTATATGGACTTTAAGACAGCGAAGAGAATGGAGCTTTTCTCCCAGTATGCAGCCGCTTCCGCGCTGATGGCGGTCAAGGATTCCGGCATCGATATCGAGAAAGAAGATGCTTACCGCTGCGGCGTCGTTGTCGGTTCCGGCGTCGGTTCCATGCAGGCGACCGAGCGCGAGCACAAGAGACTTCTTGATTTCGGCCCGAACAAGATCGGACCTCTCTATGTCCCGCTCATGATCTCCAATATGGCAGCAGGTAACATCGCGATCGTTACCGGATTTAAGGGAAAGAACATCGATGTAGTTACCGCATGTGCTTCGGGTACCAACTCTATCGGTGAAGCTTTCAGAAGCATCCAGCATGACGAGGCGGACGTGATCCTCGCAGGTGGTACGGAAGCTGCGATCTGCCCGCTTGGCGTGGCCGGTTTCTGTGCGCTAAAAGCACTGTCCTTCAGCGAAGATCCGATGAAGGCTTCGATCCCGTTTGATAAGAACCGTGACGGTTTTGTTCTCGGTGAGGGCGCAGGTGTTCTCGTTCTTGAAGAATATGAGCATGCGAAGGCAAGAGGTGCGAAGATCTATGCGGAGATCGTCGGTTATGGCGCGACATGCGATGCTTACCACATCACATCTCCGGAGGAATCCGGTATCGGTGCGGCGCACGCGATGATGGCGGCGATCAAGGATGCCGGCATCGAGCCGTCTGAACTTGACTACATCAATGCACACGGCACATCCACTCACCACAACGACCTGTTCGAGACCCGTGCGATCAAGACGGCGCTCGGCGATGCTGCAAAAGATGTAAAGATCAACTCCACCAAGTCCATGACCGGACACCTGCTCGGTGCAGCCGGCGCGATCGAGGCGATCGTTCTTGCGAAGTCCGTCCAGGAAGGATTCATCCACCAGACCATGGGCTCTTCTGAGACCGAGGATGAGATGGATTTGAACTACTGCTTTGGCAGATCCTATGAACAGGATGTAAAATATGCTATGAGCAACTCGCTCGGTTTTGGCGGACACAATGCTTCCATCATCATGAAGCATTTCGAAGAGTAATACGAGGTTATCACTATGGCAAAAGCACTTACCACAAGAGAGATCATGGATATTCTTCCGCATCGTTCCCCGTTCCTTCTGGTGGATGCGATCGAAGATTATAAAGAAGGCGAGTACGCCATCGGCAGAAAATGCATCACCTACGATGAGCCGTATTTCCAGGGCCATTTCCCGGAGATGCCGATCATGCCGGGTGTCCTTCAGGTGGAAGCGCTGGCACAGACCGGCGCGGTCGCGATCCTCTGTAAAGAGGAGTTTAAGGGCCGCATCGCCGTATTTGCCGGAATCGATAAGTGTAAGTTCAAGCGTCCGGTCGTACCGGGAGATGTCCTTACACTGAAGACAGAGATCACCGCTCTTCGTGGTCCGGTCGGTATGGGACATGGTGTTGCTTCCGTTGGTGATGAAGTAGCATGTGACTGCATCATCAAGTTTGCCATTCTGCCGAACAAAGAATGAGAACTTAACCGGTTTCAATTATCAAATTATTTTACTAACTTGCTATATATAATAATATGTATTATATAGAAAACGCGAAATCGAAAACGGTTTCGCGTTTTTACACCGTTATTTGCACTTTTTGAGGATTCTGCTATCATATCGGTAGCAAAAAAATGAAGGAGAGAAGACATGCCGGATCCGAGTCTCGAGAAACCGAAACTGAATCTTAAAAAGATGGGATTCAAGAAATCTGTCATCCACCTGTGGACATACTATAAGTGGTGGGTGATCATTCCGGTGATCGTTATCGCCATCATTATCTCCTTTGTGAACTCTTATCTGAAAGCAACGAAGAAAGAATATCTTTCGATCGCCTGTGTAAATGCCAGATACGAATCCAATCATATCTTTGATGAATATGCCGAGTCGATCGGAAAGACGATAAGTGTGGACTGCACCTATCATTTCCCGACAAACGAGGACTCTTCCTATTTGAGCCAGGACATGACCAACAGTGTACAGAAGCTGGTTTCGCTGATGCAGAGTGAAGTGATCGATATCGTAGTTACCAATTCCCGTGCGATCAAGGAGTATGGGGAAGCGGGAGTCCGTGATCTGAGTGAGGTCCTATCAAAAGAGCAGCTCCAGGATCTGGAAAACCGCGGCATACTTTTTTATCTGGAGCTCGATGGCGGCAGAAGATTCCCGGCCGGGATCAATGTAACGGATATGGAGTTTTTCTATCCGGCATATAACGGATCGGAAGAGAAGCACTACCTGATGCTCTCGAAGTTCTCTTCAAAAACAGAAGAAGAGAGACTCCTGATAGAGTATCTCTTCTTCTCCTAAGAAACTAAATTAGATGTTTTGATCAATCCTCTTCGGAATCATCTGAAGAGGATTCTTCATCTTCGTCTTCCTCTTCATCGTCCGACTCTTCATCATCCTCAGACTCGTCATCATCGTCAGACTCGTCTTCCTCATCATCTTCTTCATCTTCATCGGAATCGTCGTCCTCGTCTTCATCCTCATCGACGTCGTCGAGCTCATCCGGTTCATATTCCTCATCGTCCTCGTCGTCATCCTCGTCGGAGGAATCTTCGCTGCTGTCTTTATCATTTTCATCGACATACTCGATCAGGTCATCGTAGGACTGTTCATAGACGACACCGCCCTTGGTGACTTTGATCTTCTTAAGATCGAATGCCTTATGAAGGAAGACGGAACAGATATATACACGCAGTGCAAGGTTAAAGAAGATCTCACATCCGACGACTCCGTAGAAGGTCTGCGGGAAGGTATTGACCAGAAGGGGAGTGAAGAGCCAGACCGCGATCAGAAGGATCGTGATCGGAATATGCTTGATGCTGAGAAGGATGGAATTGATGATCGTGTTTTTAAATGAGTTCTCGAAAACAGCGAGAAGAGCAAAACCGTAAAGGAAGACCTGAACGACGATAAGGAGCATCGCCCATACAGGATACTGCAGCCAGTCAAGGCTGCCGCTGATCAGGTCATCGCGGAAGTAGATGCCATAAAGTTCAAACGCGAAAAGACCGCCGAGGAGAAGGACTACGATCCAAAGCAGAGTTCCTTTCTTGAAACTGTTCTTGAATTCACGGAAGTATTCATTATAGACCATCGGGTCTTCGCCGGAGATGATCTTCAGGCAAACGCGGTAAAGTGCGCAGAGAGAAGGGCCGATAGTAATGATCGGGATACAGGTAAAGAAGAAAAGAAGATTTACCCAAAATATATTAAAAAGGTTCGTCAGGAAGCGCATTGCCGGGTTATTGGAATTGAAAGTTGATTCGTTCATTATTCACACCTCGAAAGGGAGATTTCATTCTCCGGGATTCAACACACAAAGATTATACCAAGAAAGCAAAGAATATGATATAACGAAACGTTTCGCCCTTGAAATAGCAATAAACGTCATCAAAACAGAGTACAATTCGCAAGAAATGTAAAGAAAGAAGTCGATGCAATGGTTATTATGTACCTGTAGTTACAAGAATCGGGCGAAATTTTCGTCGGAAATCTACAAATATCAGGAGGACGATATGAAAAAAGTAATTGCAAGTATTCTTTGCTTCACAATGTGCGCTGGAATGTTTGCTGGCTGTAAGAAGGACGAGAAAAAAGACGAGTCCCAGACCAGCGGCAACGGTGACACAACTGCTTCTGCAACAGAAGGCTCTTCTGCTGATAGCTCTGAGTCTGCTGACAGCAGCGAGACAGAGGCATCCAGTGAGGACACCACAACAGAAGTTACCACAGCTATTGAGAGCTACGGTACTGGTTCCATCGAGATCAACATGTTCGCGATGAGCCCTGAGGTTCCTGGCATGGTTAAGCGTTTCATGGCTGATAACCCGGACATGGCTTCCAAGTATAAGGTAACAGCTATGGTATCTGCTAACACAAACGGCGCTTACGTTACAAAGCTGAACGCTGCTCTGACAGCTGGCGGTGACGGTGCTCCGGACATCTATGTTGCTGAGGCTGACTACATTCTGCCTTACACACAGGGTGACCTTTCCCAGCTCGCAGCTCCGTATGCTGACTTCATCGACAACGTTGATGGTAAGCTGAAGGATGCTCAGATCGCTCAGTACACAATCGATCTTGGTACTAACACAGACGGTAAGCTGGTTGCTCTTTGCTATCAGTGCACTGGTGGTGCTATGATCTACTCTGCTTCCATCGCTAAGGAAGTTTTCGGTTCTGATGATCCGGCAGAGGTTAAGAAGGCTGTTGGCGGCGGATCCGGTTCTTGGGATACATTCAAGAAGGCTGCTGCTCAGCTGAAGGAAAAGGGCTACGCTGCAGTAGCTGACTTCGGTGATCTTTGGAACGTAGCTGAGAAGGCTGCTACAACACCGTGGGTTGTTGACGGTAAGGTTAACATCGACCCGCAGAGAGATGCTTACATGGATCTCATCAAGGAAGCTTACGATAACAACTGGACCAACGAGACAGGTAACTGGAACGACGCTTGGTACGCTGCTATGAACGGCGAGTCCAAGGATCCTAAGACAAACGAAACACGTAAGGTATTCGCTTTCTTCGGACCTGCATGGCTCATCAACTACACAATGGGTGACCACTCTGCAAACACAAAGGGCGACTGGCGTGTATGTGAGTCTCCGGTAGGCTTCTGGTGGGGCGGTTCTTGGCTCTGCGTTAACAAGAAGGGCATCGAGAACGCTGATAAGAAGGAATTCCTTTCTAAGTTCGTTGAGTGGGTAACACTTGATTCTTCTGACACTGGTCTCCAGTATCTGTGGGCATCCGGTGCTATGAACGAGAACGGCACAAAGGATACAGTTGCTTCCTCTACAGTACTTGCTAAGGTTAAGGGCGACATGGCTCTCCTCGGCGGTCAGGATGCATTCCCGATCTTCATCGAAGCTACAAAGTTCGCTTCCTCTAAGTGTAAGTCTCTCCTGGATGATCAGCTCAATGGTGTATTCACAGACAACGCTGGTGACTATGCTCGTGGCAAGATCACTAAGGAAGAAGCTATCAACAACTTCAAGGATGCTTGCGCTGAGAAGGGTATCGAGATCTAATTTAGACCTTGAGACTTAAACCTCGCATCAAGTGATTTGATGTAAACAATTAAAGATTCGGAGGCGGACGAAAGGGATTTCGCCGCCTCCTTTCTTTTTTATTAAAGTGAACGGTGGTGTTAAATTTTGAAACGAAAAAAACTCGTTAGCTATTCAAAATACGGATACCTGTTTGCTATTCCATTCTTTGTTGCTTTTCTTATTTTCACACTTTACCCGATTATGTACACTTTGCTGATCGCTTTCACGAACCAGCAGGGTATCATGCCACCAAAGCTGAAAATTGCAAAGGATCCTCTTGCAAGCTTTAAGTATCTCTTTAAGCCGAGAGGAGCTACAGGAAAGATGAGTTATTTCCTGGACTCTCTGATCAACACGGCGAAGATTTGGATTATCAACTTTATTCCGCAGTTAACGCTCGCTCTTCTCCTTGCTGCATGGTTTACAGATAACCGTGTTAAGGTTAAGGGTCAGGGCTTCTATAAGGTAGTTTTCTACCTTCCTAATATCATCACAGCAGCTACGATCGCTATCCTGTTCCGTACGCTGTTCGGATATCCTGCAGGATACCCGGTAAACGATATGCTCATTAAGATGGGTATCTTCAAGAAGGCTTTCTTCTTCTTGGATAATGGTATGGCATCACGAGGTATCGTTGAATTTATCCAATGCTGGCAGTGGTATGGTTCTACCATGATCACTCTTATCGCGGCCGTTATCGGTATCAACCCCGAGATCTTCGAGGCTGCTGAAATCGACGGTGCCGGCAGATGGAGAAAATTCTGGAATATCACACTTCCGAGTGTTCGTCCGATCATGCTGTTCACACTCGTAACATCTATGATCGGTGGTCTGTCCATGTTCGATATTCCGATGCTCTTTGGTGAAGGTAAGCAGAAACTGGGTCTCCAGACGATCGCTATCTACATTTACCAGACAGCACTTAAGGATCCTTACATGTACAACCGTGCTGCAGCTGCAAGTATCATTCTCTTCCTCATCATTATGGTTATCTCCATTTTCCTGTTCTGGCTCCTCAGAGATAAGGACGCTGCGAAACTGGCAAAGATGAAGAAGCAGGAAATGAAGCGTGCACGAGAACTAGGAAGGGGGTTGTAATTCATGGCATCAAATGACGTAGTTTTACACTCCAAGGCAAAGTCCGATATCGCATTTAAGACAGTAATCTATATTGTTTGTACGATTTTGGCACTCTTAAGTCTTTTCCCGTTTATCATCATGTTGATCAACGCGACAAGATCTACTATTCAGATTCAGAACACGGCAGTATCTCTTGTTCCTGGTAAGGATCTTTTCAAGAATATCGACATTCTTGGTAAGAAAGAGACCTTCAAACCTCTCGTTGGTATGAAGAACTCCCTGATCATTTCTGTATCTGTTACAGTACTGAACATTTACTTCTCCTGCTTAACAGCGTATGCGATCCATGCATATGACTGGAAGCTGAAGAAAGCGTTCTTCTCTTTGATCATTGGTATCATGTGCCTGCCGGGTACTGTTACTATGATCGGTTTCTACCGTGCATGCTATCAGCTGCACCTGACCGACAACAAGCTCATGCTTATCCTGCCGGCTATCGCAGCTCCGATGACAGTATTCTTCATGAAGCAGTATCTCGAAGGTACTCTCTCGATGGATATCGTTGAGTCAGCACGTATCGACGGTGCGAGTGAGTTTAGAACATTTAACTCGATCGTACTTCCGATCATGAAACCAGCTATGGCTACACAGGCTATCTTCGCATTCGTAGGTTCCTGGAACAACTACTTCCTGCCGATGATCCTGTTCAATAAGCCGAAGAACTACACCATGCCGATCATGGTAGCCTGCCTCAATGAGGATATCTACAAGACTGAGTTCGGTTGTATCTATCTCGGTCTCTCCATGACAGCACTTCCGCTTATCATCGTTTACCTGCTTCTCAGTAAGTACATCGTAAGCGGTATCGCTCTCGGTTCCGTTAAGGGTTAATCCTCATCACAGAACCGTTCTAATAAAGAGCGGAAAACACATGGTAATCAAAGTCCCCTTTGTGATTCATTCACGAAGGGGACTTCTTTTTGCTTTACTGAATGTTTTCTTATAGTGGTGAAATAGTTACTTATGGAAAAGCACTTGCGCCGGATCAGTACTCGTCTTCGAAATCGAAATCGGATCCCGTCGTGAAGACCGAGTGCGGTATCGGATGAGATTCCGGATGTGTCAGTGCTTTTGCCTCCGGGAAATCCGGGTCGGAGATCCGGCGGGGGATGCTGTGAGATATCTCGGAAGAAGCATCGGAGGAACCTTCCGGGGAGGCTTCCGATCCTTGGGATGGAAGTTCAGAAGGTAAAGCAGCACGAGAGGCTTTATTGGCCTGCTGTGTCTGGCGGTATTCCGAAGGAGTCATACCGGTAGCATTTCTGAAGCTTCTCGTAAAACTGGTCAGGTTGTTAAAACCGGTCTGGAAAGCGATCTCTGTGACTGTGGAGGATGTATCCGACAGAAGGATCCGTGCCGCCTGCATACGCCGGTGCATGAGATAGTCCGCAAAAGTGACATCCGTGTAGTCCTTGAAAAGACGTGAGAAATGATACTTCGAGAATCCGGCGAAATCAGCGGCCCACTCGAGCGTAATTTCCTCCATGTAGTGCGAGTTAATATGATTGATGAGTGATCTGAATTTCTCATATTTACTCTTCGTTTTATCATCCTCGGTACGGATCGGGGCAAACTGGGGATTGATCGATGCGAGCAGGCTGAATATCTCGAGAAGCTTGGCATAGATCGGCATCTCCAGGACCATGTTCGTGTACATGAAGTACTGGTCGTTGATCGACATGAAGGCAGAGTATATCTTTCCATACACCTGCGTGAACGCCGCCTCGTTGATCACGCGCGGCTCGCTGAAGAAATCCGTCAGGAAAGAAAACTCATAGAGATCCTTAATAAAGTCGATGGCGAAGAGATAGATAAAACGGCATCCCTCATTCTGACACTCGATCTCATGGAGCATGCCCGGCGGCATGAAGAGGATATCTCCCGGATTGATCACATAGCTCTTACCATTCGCGATATATTTATACTCATTCTCGATCGGGATACAGATCTCCAGGACATTGTGCTTGTGCTGGGAATAGTTTCCGAACTGGTTGTTATACCAGATACGCATATTCGTATCCGGGACAAGATCGACATCCTCATCTTCGCCGTGAAGCACGCGCTTACTGAAGCTACGGACCGGCTGGCTGTAGATCAAGGGAGTGGAACCATCATATTCGGAATGTAATCCGTGGTTTTTCAGGATATCTTCATTCATAGCAACAGTATATCAGATTCTTTCAAGTGTTGTGACGCACAGGTGGAATATAGAAAGCTCACTCGAAGTCAGGGATGAAGCTCTCGGAGACGGTGCCGCCTTCCTGAATGAAGGCATTCTCCTGCCCCAAGAGCGAAAGGTGATCGACCATGGCGCGGTAATGCTCCGGCGGAAGCGGCCGGGAAAGTTCTTCCGGCACACCCGGCATAGGTGTGTACTGGTTCATCAGGCTGATCGTGATGCGGTTACCGTACGTCTCACAGAGATAGTCAAGGACATGCTTACTGTCGAAGAGCAGCCCCGGGAGCATGAGGTGACGGACGATGACACCTTTTTTCATAAGACCATTTTCATCAAAGACCTGCTCCGGACACTGGCGGACCATCTCGGCGATAGCTTTTTTCGCACGTTCGAAATAGTCCGGCGCGTGCGAGTACTTCGCACTGATCTTTTCGGAGAAGTACTTCATATCCGGAAGGTAGATATCGATCGTTCCTTCGAGCGAACGGATCGTCTCGGCGCTCTCATAGCCGCCACAGTTAAACAGAGTCGGAATGGAGAGTCCTTTTTCACGGGCGAGCCGGACACCCTCGATAATGTGCGGGACGAAATGTGTGCCGGTCACGAAGTTGATGTTGTTGGCGCCCTGTGCCTGAAGATCAAGCATCGCATTTGCAAATTCTTCGATGGAATAGACGCGGCCGGAGCGCTCGTAGGGATCGGAAGAAGCCACTTCATCTGTATTGGTGGCGCTTGCATCAGGGACGGAAGAAGGAAGCGTCTTTCTTCGGGAGATCTCATGATTCTGGCAGAAGACACAGCCCAGGCTGCATCCGGTAAAGAAGATCGTGCCGGAACCCGTGGTTCCTGAGATGCAGGGCTCTTCCCACATGTGAAGTCCGACCCTCGAGATCCGAAGCTCGGAGGTCATCTCGCAAAAACCGGACCGGGCCGTCCTATCGACACCGCAGTTTCTGGGACAAAGACGGCATTCCCGATAGGCAGAAGTGCTTTTTGAGCAGAATTCCACGAAAAAGTAGCTCCTTTTCATTCATTTCTTATCAGTATATCGCATTGACAGGAAAAAGAGTGATTTCATACAATAATCTCGAAAAGGAAGGTGATGTCAGCATGATCGGTTCCCGACATGAAGAATGCGGTGTTTTCGGTATTTTTGACCGCGATGGTCTTCGGATCGCGCCGCTGGTGTATTATGGACTTTTTGCGCTACAGCACAGAGGTCAGGAGAGCTGCGGCATCGCCATCAATAACGACGGCTGGATCCGCTGCCAGAAGAATATGGGACTGGTCAGCGAGGTCTTTACCCATGAGATGCTTGATTCGCTCGAAGGCACGATCGCTATCGGACATGTACGCTACTCGACGACCGGTGCGAGCGTCCTCAGTAATACCCAGCCGCTGGTCACCCAGTATGTAAAAGGAACACTCTCACTGGCACATAACGGCAATCTCACGAATGCCATTTCCCTTAGAAAAGCACTGGAAGAGGAAGGTGCATTTTTCCAGACAACGGTGGACTCGGAGATCATTGCATATCTTGTTGCGAAAGAAAGAACGCGTACACCTTCTGTCGAAGCTGCGGTGGAAGAAACGATGAAGCAGATCCAGGGCGGCTATGCGCTTCTGGTCATGAGCCCGAAGAAACTGATCGCCGCGAGAGATCCATATGGCTTTAAGCCGCTTTGTATGGGGAAAATCGGCAACTCCTATGTGTTCGCATCCGAGACATGCGCACTTGATGCGGTCGGTGCGAAGTACGAGCGGGACGTCGAGCCGGGCGAGATCATCGTGTGCGATGATAACGGCATCCGCTCGATCCGCACACACTGCAGCGGTATCTGTAAGATGTGCATCTTCGAATATATCTACTTTGCCCGTCCGGACAGCCGGATCGACGGCAAGAGCGTCTATGAAGCCAGACTTCAGGCCGGAAGGCTCCTGTGCCGCCAGCATCCGGTAGAAGCAGACGTGGTCATCGGAGTACCGGAATCGGGGCTCGACGCGGCCAGTGGTTTTGCCGAGGAATCCGGAATACCGGTGGCAAGAGGCTTCATGAAGAATAACTATATCGGAAGAACATTCATTAAGCCTGAGCAGGGCCAGCGGCAGGAAGCCGTACATATCAAGCTCAATCCGGTAAGAGAGGCCGTCCGAGGCAAGCGCGTCGTGCTGATCGATGACTCGATCGTTCGTGGTACCACGATGGCAAATATCGTGAAGATGCTTCGCGATGCAGGCGCTACCGAGGTGCATGTGCGGATCAGTTCGCCGCCGTTTATCTCTCCGTGTTATTATGGTACTGATGTACCGAGCTGTGACATGCTGATCGCATGCCAGCATACGATCCCGGAGATCTGCGGGATCCTGGGCGCTGATTCTCTCGGCTATCTCGAGGTGAGCTCGCTCGGCGACCTGATCGGTGATACGGAGCATGCTTTCTGCGATGCGTGCTTCACGGGAAATTATCCGAACGCGGAGACCGGCATCGACATGATGAAGGAGAACTGACATGATATCTGCAGTGATTTTCGATATGGACGGGGTGCTTCTTGATAGCGAACCGTACCACGACCAGACCACGACATCGATCCTCGAGAGCTACGGCGCCAAGGGCGCCTATGAAGCGATCCGTCCGTATGTCGGGAGGTCCTCGGAAGATCTGTGGGCGGCCATGAAGGCCAAGTACGATATTAAAGCGTCTGTGGAAGACCTGATCGAGCTTCAGTGGAAGAAAAATGTCGCCGGTATCCCGGACTCGGGTCTGGAAAGATCCGAAGGACTTACGGAACTTCTCGAATTCTGCCATGAAAAGGGCATCCATATCGCCGTGGCATCGTCTTCGCGCCGGGATTATGTGGAGGCGGTCTTTGACCACCTGAATCTCTGGCCCTATGTCGAAGTATTCGCCACAGGCGATGAAGTCGAAAACGGCAAACCCATGCCGGATATCTTCCTTCTGGCGGCCACAAGACTCGATGTCGATCCGGAGAGATGCCTCGTTATCGAAGACAGTACCGCAGGCGTACAGGCCGGACGTATGGCCGGTATGTACACGATCGGTTACGATAATCCGACGTCCGGCGGACAGAATGTAAATGCCGCGGATGTCGTCATCAAATCCCTAAGCGAAGTGCCGAAGATCATTGAGCAGCTCTCGGAAGTAAAAGTTCTGCCGGTAACGAATCCGACCCGAAAGATGGCGGTGGCATCCCTCGCGCAGATCATCTGGAATGAGCATTTCCCGAAGATCATCTCGCAGGAGCAGATCAACTACATGGTCGAGAAATACCAGAGCATGCCGGCGATCGATAAGGCGATCACGGAAGATAATTACAAGTATTTCCTGCTGATCCTTGGCGATACGCCGATCGGCTACTGCGGTGTCGTGCCGGAAGAAGACGACGCACTGCTCCTGAGCAAACTCTATCTCATGAAGCCCTTTAGAGGACAGCGCCGGAGCATAGTGCTTTTCGATGAGGCAGAGCGTGTGGCGCGCGAAATGGGCAAGAAGAAACTGCGTCTTTATGTAAATAAGAGAAACTATACTCCGCTCCGTGTATATCTGCGCCGCGGTTTCCGTATCGTGGAAGAAAAGAAGACGGATATCGGAGAGGGATTCATCTGCGATGATTTCATGATGGAAAAAGAACTCTGAGAGGAGGCTTCTTTATGCGCGTGGGAAAGAATAAGCAAAGCGGAAAGAATCATATATCTCATGTGGCAGGTGCTTTTCTGGCGACGGCGGTAATGGCATCTTCATTCGCTCTTTCAGCCTGCGGGCGGAAGCCGGATCCCACCACAACGCCGAGTGAAACAAAGGACACACGTCCGACGGAAAGCATCGCGCAGGTAGGGACGGTGCCCGCGGAATTCGAAAGGATCATCGCGGAAGACAGATTCCGCCATGTGGAGGCTTTTTCGGACAGACTTCTGGAACTGAAAAAAGATTCCGAAGGGAAAGATCCCAATGCATTTACGATCACGATGATGGATCTCTATGGAGAGGTTCTGGCGGAGTATTCCGGAGAAACTGAAAATGATGCATATGGCGCGACGGCGCTCACGGCGACAGAGGATGGCGGCTTCATCTTCGCACAGGGATATAACGCCAACTACATTCCCGGCATGGATCAGATCAAGACAGGATATCACTCCAGGGTCATCAAGTGTGATGCAAAAGGGAATGTCGTATTTGATACACAGCTGGATTCTGTCGAGATAGGTGCGCTTACCGACTGCATCGAGAAGGAAGGCCGATATTACTTCTTCGGAGAAGATAAAGAAAAAGAGGGGGACAATGACCTCGGTAAACCGAAGGTCTCCTGTATGGTTTTTGACGGATCCGGGAAATTGGAGAAGCAGCTCCTTATCGGGGGAAGCAGATTTGATAATCTGAATCAGGTGGAGAGAACAGAGAACGGGTTCCTTCTGGAGATAGATTCCATGTCTGAGGACGGGGACTTCGAAGGATCCGGAGCAAATTACCACGAGATCGGCTGGAAAGTAATTATTTCCGATGACCTTGTAATCACGGAAAAAGAGAAACTTGCTGAGCGGACGCGTCTTCGCACCCGTGTCGGGGAGAAGGATGGAAAGCCTGTCTATATGGATGATAAGATGTTCGATGGCTTTGACGCCGGTGGGGTCATGAGTTATATCGATTACGGAGACAAGTATCTTCTTGTGTCCTATCATCCGACCGGAGAATATGAGAAACAGCCGGCGTATATCAGCTCGGTCTGGCAGTACTCGGAGACGGTGTACTCTATGTATGACCGGTCGGGAAAACTTCTATTCCGTGCGTCGGTCGATAGCAGTCCGGATTATGACGCGATAGTATCTCCGGAAAAAGAACTCTAGGACCTTGCTGACCGCCTTCCTCCGGGTATGCTATAATACAGCGTGGACGCTTTTTACAGGAAGTGTCCATGGGTCCGGAAATAAATTGGGAGGTTTATCATGGGGGTATTTAAACGCGCGCTGGCGTTCATTCTGACGGCGGTTATGCTTATCGGGGCTGCCGGCTGTTCCAGTTCCAGAAAGGGATTCTCTTTTTCAGATATCGAGGATATAACGATCAGCAAAAATGCGGTGAAGTATGAAGATTGTTCCGGTTTCAGCAGGGCTGTCATGAGTGCGACAGAAGCAAATGGTGAACTGGTATATATGAATTGTGAAGGCGCAGATGCGCAGTCGGTATATAACGTCATAGTAAACCAGTCTTATATACTCCCGGCGTGCGATCCGGAGTCCGCCTTCTACATGTGCCGCTGGCAGGAGGATAAGAGCGGGACTCCTACGGATACCACGATATATATCCTTACATTTAAAGATGGGAAAACAGCCGAGAAAATGTTCTCGGCGATCGAGCTTCAGCTGATCAAAAGCTGGAGCGACGGGGAAATAGTAACCGGAAAGAGAAGCTATCAGTACAGTACCTTGATCGTCGAAGGAAATGACTGCAGATATGAGCGCGGGCTGTACCGCTGTAAGAATACGCTTCTTTTCGTAAAGGGCCTCTGTACGGACTATGGAGATGATGAAATCGTGGAGGAAGTCTGTAGGAAACTCGATGTTGTCACTCCGGTGAATGCAAAATAAAGAGAAAAACGGCGAAAATCGATGATTTTTTGAAAATCAGTGAGATTTTTTAAGAAAAAGTGTTGACAATCCCCTAATTGGCATCTATTATAGTGAAGCGCCCTGAAAACAGGGAGATTTATGCGTGATACTTTTAGGAGGAAGAAGTCCATTATGAAGACATTTGTTGCTACACCATCAAATATCGAGAGAAAATGGTACGTAGTTGATGCTTCCGGCAAGACACTCGGCCGTCTGGCTACTGAAGTTGCAACTGTTCTGCGCGGTAAGAATAAGCCGACATACACACCTTTCATCGATACAGGAGATTATGTAATCGTAATCAATGCAAGTAAGCTCGTTCTCACAGGTAACAAGCTTGACAAGAAGATGTACCGTTATCACACAGGCTATGCTGGCGGCCTCAAGGAGACCACATACAGAAAGCTTATGGATACAAAGCCGGAAAAGGCTTTCGAGATTGCAGTAAAGGGTATGCTCCCGAAGAACGCTCTCGGACGTCAGATGTTTAAGAAGCTGAAGGTTTATGCAGGTGCTGAGCATGATCATGCTGCACAGAAGCCGGAAGTTCTGAACTTCGAAAGCTAATATAGGGAGGAATAAGTTACATGGCTAAGAAAGCTACTAAAGTTTACTTCTATGGCACAGGTCGTCGTAAGAATGCTGTAGCATGCGTACGTCTTCTTCCTGGCACAGGTAAGATCACCATCAACGACAAAGATATGGACGATTACTTCGGTCTCGAGACTCTGAAGCTCATCGTTCGTCAGCCGCTTGTAGCAACAGCTACAGAAGGCAAGTTCGATATCATCTGCAAGGCAATCGGCGGCGGTATTTCCGGTCAGGCCGGTGCGATCCGTCACGGTATCTCCCGTGCTCTGGTTCAGGCAGATGAAGAAGCTTACAAGGCAATTCTTAAGAAGGCCGGTTTCCTCACACGTGACGCACGTATGAAGGAAAGAAAGAAGCCGGGTCTCAAGAAAGCCCGTAAGGCATCCCAGTTCAGTAAGCGTTAATCGGAGGTTTATCTTCGGTTTACGTCTTCGGACGAAAGACAAGTGCTTTTCAACAAGGACCGTTCCTATATGGAGCGGTCCTTTTTTGTCACTTTAAGGATACATAGGCGATACATTGCTTGGTTACAATGAATAAGGAGGGGAGCCGTACGGCAGGGTATATTGTGTAGGAAAGGAGCGTTTTAAAGCGAAATGGGGCAACAGCACAATTATTTGAAAAGGACCCTGACGGCGTGCCTTTGTCTTCTGCTTCTTCCCGGAAGCGGATGCGGGAAAAAGAAGGAAAAAAGAGCGGATGAGGTGCTCTCCAGCGACCCGTATTTTGATGCGGAGATCCATGAACTTAAGATCCCGACAGATGAGACGAAAGAGATCAGAAATCTATTATTTGATTCGGTGAGTTTTTCCGGAAAACAGATACGGATCGTGTATGATCTTTCTTATGTTCCGCCGAAAAAATATGACATTTTCTCGGAAGGGCATATCTACAACCGGGCAGGTACGGCGGTTTTTGATCTTAAAGGGAATATGCTCTCGAATGAGAATACCAGCCTGAGGACATCCGATGCTGCGTCTGCCACTTCTTATGATAAAGATGGCAATCTTGCGGAATTGCACGAGAAATATGGATCGGGAGGAAGAACCTTTCAGATCCGGATAATAGATAGTGGCGGACAGGAGATCCGGAAAGTGGACCTGAAAGCTCCCAAGGAGCTTAGGGAGACATATTTCTGGGACTTTAAATGTCTTCCGGATGGCGGTTTCCTTCTGGAGGGACCGGATGCTACCAAAGAACTGGCGGAATTTGCATTTGATGATTCCGGGAAATACCTCGCTTCTATATCTTCTCAGGAACGGATCATCCGGAGCGGTGTTTTTCTATATGAGGGAAAACCCTATGTTCTGACCGGGGCGAATGGTTCTGTTGGTTCTCTTGAAGTGAATGAGATCGATGTGAAAGGTGGCGTGATCAAAAAGGGGCAGCCGATAAAAGCAGGGATGGAACTAAGCGGAATTCAGGAAGGCGAAGACGGACTTTATTTCACGACGGGAAACGGGATATCCAGACTTGATATTACTACCGGTGAAGCAGAAGAGATCTTAAACTGGAATCAGACAGATGTAAACCGGGAGATGATTAAGATGGCAAAGAGTTACCCGGTAAATAAAGATGAGATCAATGTTCTGGTGGCATACAGCTACTCAGAGACCGGACGGGATACCTGCTATATTATCCATTTGACACGCGCATCCACTAACCCGCACGCGGGAAAAAAGATACTCCGGATGGCGGGAACCGGCATCCGTCCGGAAATCTATGGATTGATTTATGAGTATAATGCGGACAGGAATAACCCCGCCAGGATCGAAACGGTGGATTACCTCATCGACTATGATTCGGATAATACATCCGGATTGTCCGTGACAGATAAGATCTACCTGGACATGATGGAGGGGAACAGTCCGGATATCCTGCTTTCCTTTGGAGAGATGGGGAAATTCGCAAACGCGGATCTTCTTTTAGACCTGAATCCATATGTTGACGGAGAGATGGGGCTTACCAGATCAGAATACTTCGATAATATATTCCGGGCATGCGAGATAAACGGGAAACTCTATGCAGCCCCGCTCTGCTTCTGGCTGTCCGGGTATCTGGCGGACATGGATCGGCTGGATATAAAGAGAAACTGGACGCTGGAAGATCTGGAAAAGGTTTCCGGCTCGCTTCCTCCGGACGCACTTCTTATGCCGCCGAGTGAATGCTCGGAGCTGCTCTGGCGATATATGGGGTACGATCTATCCCCGTATATGGATTCCAAAACAAAAGATGTGAAATTCTCGTGTGATGAAATGATGAGAATCATGAGCATAGCGAAAAAAAACGGACAGGTGGAAGGAGGAACGGAGGTTCCGCTGCCATCAAGCCGCGCCTTGTTTATAGAACCGGATTACCGGGGCGTTTACGGGTATACGCTCAAAAACGATGAACCGGGACCTTTTGAAGAGGATATGTACCGTGACCGGAAATACGCGCTTATTCCCTGCTATATGGGAAGCTTAAGTGAGTATGCGTTTTTCAGCAGTCTTTCCGGAGACGCATATAGACTTGTCGGATCTCCTACATCACATGGAACCGGCGTGACTGCCTCTGTCCCGTATGCGATGGCGATCACCAAAAGTACAAAGTATCCGAAAGAAGCATGGGAGGTCGTTCGCGGTTTTTTCACAGAGAATGCGCAGAAGACTTTATTGGGGAAGATGAGTGTGGAATCTGCCTCTTTCCCGATAAGAAAGAGCGTGTTTCAAGAAGAAAATGAGGACGTCGTGAAAAGGATCGGAAGAGCTTATGAAGCCTGGAAAGAAGATCGCCTTGAAAACGCATCCGGCATGCAGGATTTTATCTATTTCCCGGCACGTGAAGGAATCGCTGAGGAACTTTTTGAAATCGCAGAAGAGGTGAGATGTGTTATACACGTGGACGACGATATTGCTGATGTGATCGATGAGGAGACTTCCGGGTACTTCGCGGGATCCAGATCTGCGGAAGACGTATTACAGAATATCGACCGGCGGGTCCGGCAGATCGTGCAGGAACGATGAAAAAAAAAAGAAATGATGAAAAAATGAAATAAGGACCGGAAAATAAGGAGGTAAATGAACTGTGATCATTCGTAATCCCGGGCGAAAGCTCATCGCCGTGGTGCTGCTTCTATCTATGGCAGGAGCCTGCACGGCATGTAAGAAAAAAGCGAAAGATAAAAGAAAAAGAGAGATACTGGAGTCGGATACTTTCTTTGAATCAGAGGTCCGGGAACTAAAATTCCCGGTAGATGAATCAAAGAAACTCTCTTTCCTGATGGTTGACTCCGTAGAGTATCTCGGAGATATGCTCCTGGTCAGTTATACAGCAACATACGAGCTTCCGGAGGAGATCTCGCACTCGAATATGCCCTACATACCGGATTTTGACTATGACGCTTTTTCTTCGCAGGAAACCGTACTGTTTGATCTTCATGGAGAACCTATCAGTAAAGGAAACCTTCATGATCCGGAAGACGGAGAATTGATGACTTGCGCTACGGACAAAGACGGAAACCTGGGCTTCCTCATCAGAGACAGTAATGCGAATCCGGAACTGAGCGAATACTTTATTCTTATCAAGAATAACGAAGGCGAAGTTGTTAAAAGGATCTCCCTGGAAGTTCCCTGGTTCAAGGATAACCGTCCTATAAGCAAGATGCAGTTCCTTCCTGACGGCCTGATCACGATGACGGAAGCTAGATCGGGTATGGAGATGCCGATCTATGTGTTTGATGAAAACGGAAAAAATCTCGGGACTATTGCCCCGATGGGACGGGCGGTAATGAGCGGTATTTTTGTGCAGAACGGGAAATACTATATACTGACGGCTCCCTCTGACTTCTTATACTCAAATGAAATCAGCTATACGATCAATGAGGTCGATATGCAGACCTGGTCGCTCAAAGAAGGAAAGGAGACAAATGGGATCATGAGTACGGAGGCTGTATCCGCTTCGGAGGATGGCCTATATTCGACGACGCCGAATGGGATCGATAAATATGACATTTCTTCCGGGGAGATGAAAGAAATACTTAACTGGAATCAGACGGATGTGAATCATAATGTTCTTTCCATGGTGAAGAGCTATCCGAAAAATGAAAATGAGATCTTTGCCATCGCAGAGGTTTTTGATCCGGAGGGTATTAGATCGACATACTATGTTATAAATCTGCATCGCGCAGAGAAGAATCCTCATGCGGGAGAAAAGGTCATGTATGTGGGAGGATCATATATTTCGGACGATTTCTATGATTTTGTGCAGCGATATAACGAGGATCCCGAAAATAAGCTTCGTATCGAAACGATCGATTACGCCTTTTCCGAAACAGAAACAACAATCGAAATAGCTGAAAAGTCACCGGGTGGACTGGCCGATAAAGTCTATCTTCAGTTTCTCAGCGGGAATGCCCCGGATATTCTTCTGGGATTTTCCGGATTTGACCAGTTCCAGTACGGAGGATTTCTGGAAGATCTGAATCCATACATCGACGGGGAGGATGGACTTGACCGGTCACTATACTTCGATAATATCTTCCGTGCGATGGAATCTGACGGCAAACTCTATTCCGCGCCGCTGTGTTTTGAACTGGATGGCTGTATTGTGGCTCCGGATCTGGTCGATGCGGAAAGGAACTGGTCTTTTGAGGATCTGGATAAGGTGGCGGCTTCTCTTCCTGAAAATGTCGAGCTGCTCCCGGATATGAAATGCGAAGAGATGCTGGCAAAATATCTTTCTCCGGATCTTACCGATTATATGGATATGAAAAAGAAAAACGTATCCTTCTCTTCGGAGAATATGATCCGGCTTATGGAAGAAGTGAAAAAGTACGGAAAAACAGATGAGAAGATAAAGCCTGCCCGCTGGAGTAAGTCGATAATGGGTACCTCAGGATACGAGGGGGTAATGGGATTAGGCATAGGGTCACCATTTAGCATACAGGATGTCGGTAATTTGCTTGCCTGCGGGAACCTGGCAATGTGTGATGTCACCGTATCTGATTTTCAGGATTATCACCTGTATAAGCAGGTAGTTCCCGGTGGCGGAAAGCTTCTCGGGTATCCTTCCGCGCAGAAAAAAGGTATTCTCGCAGATCCTGTGAAATCGATCTCTATCGTGGAATCTTCGCCGTATAAAAAAGAAGCATGGAGCATCATTAAGAGCTTCTTCGGTGAAGAGTCACAGCTCGAAACCACTGCTTTTCCCGTCAGCAGAAGTGCTTTTGCAAAAATAGGACAGGAAGAGACGGATAAACTTGCTCGGGTATATGATTATTTTCTTAAGAGCAGAGACCAAAAGGATGTCATTTATTACCCTGTCGATCCGAATATGCCGGAAGAACTTCTAGAGATCGTAGAAAGCGTGCGCTTCTGCATCCATAGGGATGATGCGGTGATGGACATCATCAGAGATGAATCCGCCGGATACTTCCTGGGTTCCAGAACGGCAGAAGATGTCCTGAAGATCGTGGATAACCGAGCGCGCCAGGTCGTGCAGGAAAGGTAAGCGGGAGGAAACCGACCGGGGGCTTTGAGAAACTTTCCGGGATGAAAAAAATAGGAGAAACAGTGAGACGGTCCGATGCGATCGTCTCATTGTTTTTTGGACGGATTTTTGGCACAATAGTGGCAGAAAAAGCGGGCGGCGCGGGAAGCGGACAAGTTGCCGGAAAAAGTCCCGCGGTGCCTTAGGAAGAGGAACTGCATGATCATCTATAACGCAGAAATATATACGATGGAAGGTCAGGAACCGATCCGCGACGGGTATGTGGTCTTTGACAGAAAGAAGATCCTGGAGATCGGATCCGGTGACGGCTGGCAGGCCTTTATGGAGAAGATGGGAAAAGAAGACCCGAATCTCTATGTGCGCCGTGATTTTGCCGAGAATGACGAACGGACGGAACTTCTGAATACTATCGATGCGAAGGGAGCAAGACTCTACCCCGGATTTATCGATGCACACTCGCATCTGGGACTTTTCGATGACGGCCTGACGGATGAAGGCTCGGACGGAAACGAGATCGTATCGCCGATCTCCCCGGATCTTCGCGCAATCGACGGCATCCATAATGCGGATCCATGCTTCCTGGAAGCAAGAGCAGCGGGTGTGACGATGGTCGCGGCGGGCCCGGGTTCCGCCAATATCGTCGGCGGACAGTTCGCGCTGATCAAGACCTATGAGAAGACGGTCGATCGTGCGATCGTTGACCCGTATATCGCCATGAAGGCAGCGCTCGGTGAGAATCCGAAGATGTGCTACGGCAAGGAGAATAAGGCTCCGCAGACCCGTATGGGTAATGCGGCGCTTCTTCGCGGTGTGCTCACGGAAGCCATCGAATATTACGAGAAGAAGAAACAGTCCGACGAAAAATGGGCGGAATATCACGAAGCGGTCGAAGCAGGGAAGAAAGAATCTGCGAAGACCGGCAAGTCAGATGCGGATAAAGAGGACAAGCCGGAGCGCCCGGATGTCTTTGAAAAGGACATGGAACTTGAGGCTATGATCCCCGTGATCCTCGGAGAAAAGCCCCTGAAGATCCATGCACACAGACAGGACGATATCCTGACCGCGATCCGCATCGCCAATGAGTTCTGCCTGAAATATACGCTCGATCACTGCACGGAGGGACACCTCATCTCGGATGTCCTGAAGGAAGAATATGATGCCGGATGCGGAGAAAACCGCGGACTGGGTATCCTTTCAGAACCCGGAAAACCTTTCGGAGGAAAGCTCCTCGGCGTGATCGTCGGACCGGTCATTGGCGAGAGAAGCAAGCCGGAGCTCCGGAATATGCAGCTCTCGACCGCCGGAAATCTCTATAAGGCAGGACTTCCCGTCGCGATCATGACGGACCATCCGGAGATTCCGGAACAGTATCTGCCGCTGTCGGCTGCGCTGGCAAAGAAAGGCGGCATGCCGGAATCTGCTGCTATTCAGGCGATCACGGTTTCCGCGGCGAAGGTTCTGGGTGTGGATGACCGTTATGGCACGATCTCTACGGGAAAAGCACCGGACCTGGTGCTTCTCGATGGTGATCCGCTGAAACTGGAAAGTGAAGTAGTACTCGTGATCGGCTCCGGCCGGATCGTGGTGGATAGAAGGTAAGATCAATGACGGTTTGGAATACGGTCAGTACATCAGTTGAGATGACGGAGAAGCTCGGGGAAGCACTGGGAAAAGTGGCGGAGCCCGGGAATGTGATCACGCTGGACGGAGATCTCGGTGCAGGGAAGACCGCCTTTACCCGGGGCCTGGCAAGAGGCATGGGGCTTCGGTCCCGTGTGACGAGCCCGACGTTCACCATCGTGAATGAATATAACGATGAAAACGGTGTCCCGAGGCTTTTTCACTTTGACACCTACCGGCTGTCCTGCGTGGATGACTTTTACGATGCCGGACTGGATGAATATTTCGAAAGAGACGGAGTGTGTGCCATCGAGTGGAGCTCCGTAATCGAAGAAGCTCTGCCGCAGGAAAGGATCGCGCTTGCGATCTCCGGGACCGGCGATGAAAGAACGATACAGATCTCATTTCCGGAGGCATTCCTTCCGAAGATGGAAGAAGTAAAAGGAAAGATGGAAAAGGAGGGCATGTGCTTTGAAAATATTAGCTTGTGACACATCGAACCGCGCATGCTCGGTATGCCTGTGGGACAATAACGCGGCAGTGGATACGAGATTTAGAAATGACGGACTTACGCATTCTCAGACATTTATGCCGATGATGCATGACCTGATGGAGAAAAACGGTGCGTCCTACGAGGACCTGGATCTGCTCGCCTGCACGGTGGGACCGGGTTCTTTTACCGGAATAAGGATCGGTGTATCCGCGGTAAAGACGATGGCGCTTGTCCTTGAAAAGCCGGCAGTGCCGGTATCTTCGCTCGAAGCGATGGCCTGGCCGCTGAAAGAGGAGGACGCGCTCGTCGTGCCTCTCATAGACTGCAGAAATAAAAGAGCATGGGCAGCCGCCTATTATCAGGGAAAACAGGTGCTTCCGGAGGTTGCTTCAGATATCGCCGAAATACGTGAGAAGACGATCGCCTACCGTGATGAGAATCTCCCGGGGAAGAAGATCCTCCTGATCGGGACCGGCGCGAAGCTTTTCCTGCAGGAAGACGAACGGAAAGAAGAAGCAGATAATCGTCCGGCTACATCACTTTTGCTGGTCGAATACCGCGAGGGCCTCGATGAGATCCGCCCGGAAAATGTAGCTGCTGCCGCACAGCAGATGGCAGAAATGGCAGAGAAGGAAGGCACGGATCTCATAACGAAATATCCGGCAGCTGCCCTGATGCCGGTGTACTTAAGCAAGACGCAGGCCGAGAGAACGGCCGGCGAACAGGGGAAAGAAGTAAAGGATATTCCGATCCGGTATTACAGCACCAACGACTGATCAGAAAAGCGGATCCATAGATGAGGAAAAGAGACCGACACGCCCGCGCGGCAGACAAATGCCGCAGAACGAAAGAAGGATCACAGTATGAATCTGGTATTTGAGAAGGCGAAGAAGGACGATCTTCATGAGATCCATGAGATCGAGATCGCATCCTTCCCGGACCCGTGGAGCGTGGACTCGCTGTGGGCATTTGCCTCTAATGAGCAGGTCAGGACACTGGTGTGTGCAAGAGAGGAAGAAAGCGGCGAACTGGTCGGATACTATGCGCTGCAGTATGTGATGGATGAGGCGGAGATCGCGATCATCGCCGTAAAAAGAAAGTTCAGAAGACAGGGCATCGGAAAGAAGCTTCTTGAGGCGGTAAGTGCTTTTGCCAAAGAAAGAGGAATCAGCAAGATCCACCTCGAGGTGAGGTCTGAAAACGAGGCGGCGGTCCACCTGTACCGGAGCTTCGGATTCGAGGAAGTCGGGCGCCGGAAGAATTACTATGAGGCACCGAAAGACGACGCGATCCTGTTCACTCTTTCTATTTGACAGATTGACAAGAAAATTCCGCCGAAAGGTGCGTCTTTATCGCAAAAACACGAAATTAACTGCGCGCGAGTGTCAAAAGATTGACATTAAACTTAAGTGTTCATATACTTTCCTTGTAGCATAAAAACCGAAGTTTGCGCTGTTTTTTCAAGATGGCGCGAAGACAAATATATGAACCTCGAGGAGGAAGAAACATGGTTTCTCAGACAGTTACTTTTCAGTGCGATGAAGCGCTCCAGATGAAGGCGGTTGCGATCCTTATCCAGAAGGCTTCTGCATTTAAGAGCAGCATCTATCTCACCAGATCCGGCAGACGTGCAAATGCGAAGAGCCTTCTCGGTGTTATGTCTCTGGGTATCGAGAATGACGCGCAGATCGAAGTTACTGCGGACGGCATCGATCAGGAAGAAGCCATCGAAGCATTGGTCGGATATCTCAAAGATCCGAAGATCCAATGAGTGGTGATCCTGCTTCCAAATTCGACGCAAGATTAGATATAGTACCTACGGATCCGGGAGTGTACCTGATGAAGGACGCCTCGGATTCTGTCATTTATGTAGGAAAAGCGAAGAATCTCCGTAACCGTCTCCGCTCCTATTTCGGCAAGAATCCGCAGGGAAATGCGAAAGTCCTTGCGATGATCTCCCACGTGGCCGACTTCGAATATGTGGTCGTCGGCTCCGAGCTCGAGGCACTCCTTCTCGAGTGCAATCTCATCAAGCGCTATCAGCCGCACTATAACATCCTGCTGCGTGACGACAAGGGATTCCCCTATGTCTGTATCACGATGCAGGAGGAATATCCGCGCATCATGAAGGTCTTCCGACCCGATAAGAATATGGAAGGAGCCAAGTATTACGGACCTTTCCTCGGAGGAGACCTGTACCGCGCACTTCAGGCGCTCCGGGATATCTTCCCGACCAAGACCTGCCGAAAAGTCCTTCCCCGTGATATCGGAAAAGAACGCGCCTGCCTCAATTACCACATCGGCCGCTGTGTCGGCCCCTGCCGCGGAGATGTCCCTGCGGCGGAATATAGAAAAGTCATGGAAAATATGTGCCGCTTCTTCGAGGGAAAATACGACGGCATCCTCCGCGATCTGGAAGCGCAGATGCAGGAAGCTTCCGAGAATCTGGACTTCGAGAAGGCCGCGGTCTATCGCGACCGGCTGCAGGCACTTCGTGCCGTAATGGCGAGCCAGAATGTATCGTTTCCGCGTGAGTCGGACCGCGATGCGGTCGGTTTCTTCCGCGATGCGGGCGAGATGTGTTTTAGAAAACTGGAACTTCGTGAAGGCCGTATCATCGGATCCTCCACCTACTTCCTGAAGGATGAGGGAGAGACGGAAGACAGTCTCCTCGAAGCCTTCCTGATGCAGTATTATCCGACAGCGGCGGAGATCCCGAAAGAGATCCTCGTGTCGATCGATCTCGAGGATCACGACACCGTCGAGCAGGCGATCTCCGACATGGCCGGGCATAAGGTCTCGCTGCATGTGCCGCAGCGTGGCGATGGCGCCCGCCTCCTGGAGATGGCAAATGCAAATGCGAAAGAAGCGCTGCGCCGAAGGATCCTGCGTGTAGGTACTTCGCAGCAGAGCGTCGAGACAGCGCTCTCACTTCTTAAAGATAAGCTCTCCCTCCGTGATATCCCGGAGCGGATCGAGTCCTACGATATCAGTAACCTAGGTAACGACGACCGCTGCGGCGGCATGGTGGTCTTTACCGACGGCCGTCCGGACAAGCAGGCCTACCGCCTCTTCAAGATCAAGACAGTCGAGGGGCAGGACGACTATGCATCGATGCGCGAGGTGCTTCTGAGGAGATTCGCGCATGCGGACGACGAGAAGTTCGGCAAGATGCCGGACCTGATCCTCGCGGACGGCGGCCTCGGTCAGGTGCACGCGATCTACGAGGTGCTTGTCGAGATGGGACTTGCCGATAAGGTCCAGCTGGCGGGTATGGTCAAGGACCGCCGCCACAGGACGCACGGCCTGGTGACGCTCGACGGAGAGACGATCGATCTGGCGGAGGATGCCAGGGAAGATGAAGACATGATGGTGCTTTTTCGTCTGATCACGGGCATCCAGAATGAGGTGCACCGCTTTGCGATCACGTATCAGCGGAAACTCAGCAAGAAAAGAAATCTCACATATTCGCTCGAGACGATCCCCGGTATCGGTACCGCCAAGCGAAAAGCACTGATGAAGCACTTCGGTTCGATCAAGGCGATCTCCAAGGCCTCGAAGGAGGAACTGGTGGAGGCCGAGCGCATCTCGGAGAAGGATGCGGACGCGATCATCCGGCACTTCCAGCAGGAGTGAGAGGTGCTTTTCTAAGAGTGTGATATCATATCCCTAGGACCAAGCGAAAGAAAGGAGCCGGAACGTGAGTATTTTTGCCATCGCAGATCTGCATCTCGGACTGTCGGTCGATAAGCCGATGGATGTTTTCGGCCCTTCATGGAACGATCATGTCGAACGGCTCGAAAAGAACTGGCGGGCGAAGATCAGTGC
>JAGCXQ010000011.1 GCA_017961235.1 Clostridiales bacterium
AAACAAAGCCATCAGCTCGGTTTTGAACTACAGTTTTGAAAGCTATGTTCATGATGTCCTTACGGAAAACTATCCGGAAACACTGAAAGACCTCGTGAAATACACGCTGACGTATGGAGATTCGGCATATGCGTATTTCACCTGTGAAGGCAGCGGATCGGGAAGCACCACGGATCCGGATGATATTGTCTATGAGGGAATCAGAACCTATAAGAACAGTAAATATACGGCCAATATGCCGAATGCCAGGATCGTGATCCCGGCCAAAGCTTCCGCGGAAGAGCAGTATGCGGCCGGACTTCTCCAGAAATACATCCAGAAAGAGGATGGGTATCAGCCGCAGATCGTTACCGATGCAACTTCACAGGGAAGTGCTTTTGAAATATCGGTAGGAAACACCAACCGTCCGCACGGAACGGTGAAATACACTTCAGATGGAGCGTATAAGATCAAGTCCTACAGTAACGGTATCGCGATCTTAGGAAACGGGAAGCGCGGAACGATCGACGGTGCCATGAAGTTCCTGTCCATCTGCGGAGGTTATTACTGGCTGTCCTTCGAAGACGGATATAAGACGAATCAGACACACTTCAAATACGCCACGAATATCGACATCGATCACGAACGTGCCTTCCTGTTTACGGACACGGATCCGTATTTCGGCATCACGCATAAGGGAGAGAACCGCATGTTCTCGCTCGCGGGTGCGATGAACGGATTCTATGTAAACTGCACGGTCAGCGATCAGCCGGGCGGCCAGAAGTGGTACTTAAGTAAATGCAAAGAAGGCGCGTATGGTAATCTTCAGCCGGGACAGGCGCATACACTGATGGCGGAATACATTACGGAGGATCAGTTTGCAGAACATCCGGAGTGGTTCAGCTTGTATATTGAGAAAAAGGACGGAAAGATCGTAGTCAATGAAAGAAGACCGAACCAGCTCTGTCTGTCCAATGAAGAAGTATATGAACATATAAGAGATCATGTCTTCGAGATCCTTGAAAGTGACAGCTATGATCCAAATGCACCGATGCAGATCATCTGTCTCTCCCAGCAGGATAACGGATATTACTGTATGTGTAGTGACTGCTATGCTTTCCGCATGAAGTATGAGGCCGAAGGAAAGAAGGAAGGTCTTTGTGACGGAGCGATGTATCTGAATCTGTGTAACAGGATCTCACGCGAAGTAAAGGCAACCGGAAAGTATCCGAATGTCTATATCGACATGCTGGCCTATACCCGCAATCTGAAACCGCCGGTAGGCATGGAGATGGATGATCACGTGATCGTCCGATATGCTGCGATCAGCCGCTGCTATGCCCATAATGCGGATGAGAACGGAAAAGACGAAAACGGCGTGAAAAAGTGCGACCAGAATGCAGAGGTCTCCGAGTATCTGAAGGGCTGGGCAAATCTTGCGAAACAGTCCGGCGGACAGCTCTGGATCTGGGACTATATCGTGAACTTCACCTGCACGGCCGGACCTTACATGAATATCGACTCTCTGATCCATGACATCAAATACTATAAGAGCCTCGGAGTGAAAGGCATCTATCTTCAGAACAACGATTCGCCGGGAAGTATAAATACCGAGTTTGGCGATCTGAGAAACTATCTGATATCTGTCCTTATGGAGAACCCGGACGCCGATGCGGAGAAGGAGATGGAATTCTTTGTTACGGAATTCTATGGCAAGAGCGGACCTTATATCCTGGAAGCCATGAAACTCATGCATAAGCAGGCGAAGCGCCATCAGCCGGGACCGAATGCGGATCCGTACGGACTATACTACCGAGATATATGCACGACATATAATGCACCCACATCACAGGTGTTCGGCAATATGTATCCTACGAAGATGGATGTCCATGCGCAGATGGATCCGGATGATCTTGCTAAGTGCGAAGCTTTCTGGAACCGGGCGCTCGAGGAGGCCGAATCCGATACTGCAGAGCATAAGTACAGGACCGGAAGGACACACCTTGGCTGGAGATGGACAAAGTCCTGCATGAAGGTCTATGAATTCGCGGATCCGGCTACCTATAAGTCGATGAATGAGCAGCTGCACACTGATCTTTACAGGACATACGGAATGACGATATATGCCCTGACATATAGGAAAACTCCGGGAAAAGCATATCTCGGAAATACACCGGACCGCTGGCTGAATGAAAAGCCATGGGAGGAGATTCCTAAGTATCAGAAGTGATGTGACTTAACAAGCAAACAACGGGGGTTGTCTCATATTTTGGGAAGAGGCTGTCGAGAGATGACGGGGTGCATCTTAAGACAGCCTCTTTCTTGCAGTATCAGTGCTTTTTCGGTATAGTGGGAAAAGAACTGTTAGGAGAGAAGACATGGTAGGTTTTTACAGGATAGCGGACAAGATCATACGGGTGGAATCTCTTTTTGAGGATGTCCATGAGTACTGCCGGGAATATGCTGTTGAGCAGCAGGAACCGGACTTGAAGATCGTCATCCGCCAGGAAGACCTTGCCTATGAGAGGAAAAAGTCCGAGGTGGAAGCGGCGATCAGCCCAAGAGCATTTCAGGGTGGATCGGACGGGACGCTGGAACTCCTTGCAGTTTACCGCAAGATCGCGGAGAGCTTCCCGATCATATGTGATACGTTCCTCTTTCATGGATCGTCCATTGCAGTGGATAGGGATGCATATCTCTTTACTGCCAAAAGCGGAACGGGAAAGTCCACGCACGCTGCGCTCTGGCGAAAGTATCTCGGAGAACGTGCCGTCATGGTCAATGATGATAAGCCGCTGATCCGTGTCAGCGATGAGGGGACCTTCATCTATGGTACTCCCTGGTGTGGCAAGCACCGGCTGGGAAATAATATACGTGTGAATCTTCGCGCGCTCTGTATTCTGGAACGCGGAGAGAAGAATGAGATCCGCTGTATTGATAGGAGAGAGGCACTGCCGATGCTCCTTCAGCAGTCGTACCGTCCCGCCGATATAAAAGCACTGGAAAAGACAGTCCGGCTTCTGTCGAAAATGTCGGAAGATGTTCTGTTCTTCCGCCTTAGATGCAACATGGATTCGGAAGCGGCGGAAGTATCCTACGGGTATATGAGTAAAATGATCAGAGAGAAACTGAGATGACGACTTCGATCGCAGATTATTTAAAAGAAAACGGGAAGATCACCTACTCCAATGTCGGTGTGAGTATGATGCCGCTCCTTCGCCAGGGAAAAGATCTGTTCACGATCGAGAAAAATGACGGGAACCGATATAAAAGAGGCGACGTAGTGCTTTTCGCAAGGGGGAAGGATAAGTATGTGCTTCACCGGATCATCAAGGTGCTCCCGGAGGAATATGTGATCCTCGGTGATAACTGCGTGAACCCGGAGCGGGGGATAAAGGACAGTGACATCCACGGGAAGATGATCAGCTTCGTCAGAAACGGAAAGGAGCACAGTATCCGGGAAAAAAGATACCGCTTCTACACGGCGTTTATTCTGACGACTAACCCGGTACGCGTGTTTCTTAAGAAGATGAAGGGCAGAAGCAAACGTCTGCTGAAAAAACTACTGAGAAGGAAATAATATCCCATTTACACGCGCCTATTTCGCTCATTCCGGTCTCACAGAGTCCGGACATTCTGATATAATAAAGATATCTTGTTTTATTGATCGAATACGATCCGGTTACTACACTTTCTTCGTGAGAGGGGATAACGGAGGCGAAATATGAGAAAAAAGATATCGGCATTGATCCTGATGCTCACATTTATGCTTGCAGCTCTGACCGGCTGCATGGAACTTCAGCGTGGAATCAAGGTCAAGGCGAACGGAGATGTGGAGTGTTACTCTGTCGTATATATGACGGAAAGCGACATGAAGTATATCTATAATACTCCGGAAGAGTTCTACGATGCCCTTAAGGACAGTATTGATGATGAGTTCCCGATCGAATCCTTCGAGAAGATCGAGAAGAGTGAAGGAAAGAAGACCTGGTTCGGCGCACGCGCTTCATATGTTATCGATAAAGATGATGTGGATGAGGAACTCGACAGGATGTTCAGCAACTACGATGTAGAGTATGAGACATCCGGATTCCTGGTCAAGAAGGTCACAGTAACGATCCATTCAAATGGCAAGAGCCTGACCTCGATGTTTACGGATCTTGTGAAGAAGCCGGAAAAAGAACTGACCAGCTATATCAACCAGACAACGAAAAATGAATTCACGATCGATGTTCCGTATGTGATCGTTTCGACGAATGGCGTAAAGATAGGAAACACGGCTACCTGGGATGTGTCGGATCTCGATTCCATGGGAGGCGGAGACATCACCATGACGGTAAGCTATATAAACCTGCCGGTCTTCCTCGTTATCGCCGGAATTTGCCTTCTGATCCTTATCATTGTGATCATACTTCTTGTAAGAAGACATAAGAAGAATAAGAAAGCTCCTGCGATCTCGGATATGCTGCAGCAGGGTGCAGCGGAAGGCCTTCAGAACATAGCTCCGGCGATGCCGCAACTGCAAGATGCGAAGCAGAATGGATCCACGGAAGATCACGGACGGATATCTTCGAATCCGCAGGAACCAAAGATGGATGGACAAGCTCCTGTAGCCATAAATCAGCCACAGCAGGATCTCGGAGATGTCCCGCAGGTCTGCGGACTTCCGGCAGTCGGACAGTTACCGAAGACAGAAAATAAAGAAAAAGAAAACTAAAGGAAAAAGAACAATTCGATAATAAGGGGGTAAAACATGGAACAGAAAAAAACTCGGACGATCAGAAAACTATCAGTATTCGTGCTGGTGTTTGCGATCATTTTCGCACTGACAGGATGTCTCCGCTATGAGGCACGAGCAAGAGTAAATGCAGACGGGACAGTTGACTTCAGCTTTGTTTACGCGATGAGTTCTGAGCTGGGAAGCGATATGGGTTCCGGAACTAAAGATGCGCAGAAGATGTTTGCGGATGCAGGATGGGATCTCGAAGAGTATAAAGAAGATAAATATACCGGATTTAGAGCCATTAAGAAGCATATTGCCATGGAGGATCTTCAGAAAGAACTCGAGAAAACGAATTCGTTTGAAGGCTTCTCGTTAAGGGAACATGATGACGGAGAATATATACTGGAATGGAACGTTGATTCCATCACTTCGGATGCAAGCAGCCAGGGTGTAAGTAGTGATTACTTAAAGCAGTATGGCGGATTCATGCGCTTTGTTCTTGAAGTTCCGGGAAAGGTCATTGAAACGAACGGTAAGACATCCGATAACGGGAAGACCATTGAGTGGGATTTCTTTGAACTGAAAGAGTCGGTCTATGCAAGATTTACTGTTGGTGGAGGAATAGTACTCCCGTCCTCGACGACAATAACCGTTAATAAGGATAAAACAGCTGATGTATCTTTATTCTTCGATAATGTGGATGACATGGAGCAGTTTGACGCTCTGGAAGAACAGGGATGGGACATCAGTGGTAAATCACGTGTGACAGCAATGCAGAAGGGCGTCGATCTGGAGGATCTCGCAGATCTTCTTGTTACAACAGAACTCGGATTCGATGGATTCTCCTTCGAGGTAGAGGATGAACTCTATGAACTGGAATGGAATGCTTCCGGCAAAGAGATGGATCTGGTCATTGAACTTCCGAATGAAGCGGAAGAGAGCAACGCAATGAATGACGATGAGAAGGTCCTCGAGTGGACTCTCTCAGAGATGGAAGAGCCTGTAAGTGCACAGTTTAAGATCAAGAAGGGCGGATTCCCTATTCTTCTTGTTTGCATCATCGCAGGAAGCCTGATCGTTGTCGGCATCATCATCCTCGTGATCGTTCTGATCGTGAAGAAAAAGAAGAATAATGGTGACGGACCTAAGGATCCTTCTACAGTAACGGGAACACCTGGTGCGCCGCAACAGTTTGCACCGGCAGCACCGCAAGCTCCATCCTTCCCTCAGCAGTATGCGCCGCAGGCTCCTTCTGCACCGCAGCCGCCGGTAAATCCTACATCGTATTCATCTGCAAGCGGTCTTCCGAATCCGGGTCTCCCCCAGATGGGAAGCGTGCCGCCGCAGGGAATAGATAATAATTCGCAATCTTAATACGTTTCAAGGAGGGGTGGACCATGACACGTACGAGGAAATTATCACACTGGAAACCGATAGCTGTTATTCTGGTTTTATCCATTATCATGTGTCTTTCCGGATGCATCCGCTATGAGATGAAATCGTCTTTTCATGCAGATGGTACGGTTGATCTGTCATTTACCTATGCGATCGATGTTTCGCTGTCGGGTGATGATCAAAATGGTACTGATCCAACGGCGGAAGCACAAGAAAAGTTTGAGAACGCCGGATGGTCTGTTGAAGAATATAAAGATGGCGATTTTTCCGGATTTATAGCCACAAAGAAAACAGATGTAAATAAGATGGAGAATGATCTGGATGAAACAGATTCTTTCAAAGGATTCTCACTTGAAGAAGATGAAGGAGTCTATACTCTCACGTGGGAGGCAACATCCGTGACCCAAGAAGCAAGCGATGCCAGCATCACTGCGGATACGCTTGAACAGTATAACGGATATATGAAGTTCGTACTGGAAATCCAAGGTGAGATCATTGATACAAATGGTGATGTCTCAAACGATGACACAACCATTGAATGGAATTTGATGTCCATCGATGAACCGATCTATGCTGAGTTTACTCTATCCGGAGGAAAAGTATTTCCTTCAACTACAACAATTACAGTAAATAAGGATAAGACTGCAGATGTTGAGCTCCTGTTTACAGACGTTGAAGATCAGGATCAATTTGATGAAATGGAAGATCTGGGATGGGATATCAGCGGAAAATCCAAGGTGACTGCCACACAGGAAGGTGTAGAACTGAGTGACCTTGGAGATATCCTTATAGAGACAGAACTTGGTTTTGATGAGTTCTCCCTTGAAGAAGATGATGGCATCTATACGCTGGAGTGGGATGCTTCTGAAGTGCAGATGGAATTGATCCTCGAGCTTCCAAATGCAGCAGAAGACAGCAACGCTGACAGCGATGAGGATAATGTTCTGGAGTGGGATCTTGAAGAACTCGACGAGCCGGTAAGCGCTGAGTTTACAATCAAAAAAGGCGGATTCCCGATCCTTCTCGTCTGCATTATCGCAGGCAGCGTGATCCTTGTCGGAATCATCATTCTCGTGATCGTACTGATCGTAAAGAAGAAAAAGAACAAAGGCAGCGGACCGCAGGCTCCGAATTCTTTCGTGGAAGTGCCGGCTGCACCTCAGCAATATGTACCGGGTATGCCGCAGCAGATGATCCCTGGACAGATGCCGCCAAATAATCCATATCAGCCGGGCGGAAATCCGAATGATCCGTTCCAACGCTGAGTTTTAGGATGAAAGGCAAGCTTGTTAGCCTGAAAGTATAACCTGCTTGCCAATATCTGCCTGTGCATGGTAGTATCTAGTGGAAGCAGGAAAAATAGAAGGACTGCTTTCTGTGATTTTAAAGAAAGGGCGCCGTTTCCGGTGCTACGGGTAGACCGATGAGAAAGTGATGACAGTTGGAGGAATACACATCTTAGGAAAAAGACCTGGGAAAGGTCTTCTTGTGTGCGCTTTCAGCAGATCATCACGATCACGTAGGAACATCCCGTTTCATATATAGACGTGTATTATGTGAGTCTGCTTTTGCGTGTGCAAAAGCAGACTTTTTCTTTCAGGAGAAAGAAGGCATATATATGGCACAAATCAAAGTAAATGATCTATCCTTCTCATACAAAAACAGCTTCGATCCGATCTTCGAGCATGTATCCTTTACGATCGATACATCGTGGAAACTCGGCTTTATCGGACGAAACGGCAAGGGGAAGACCACATTTCTGAATCTCCTTCTCGGGAAATATGAATACAGCGGCAGTATCAGTATGGACTGGCCGTGCGACTATTTCCCATATAAGATCCTTCCGGAAGATCTGGAAAAAACAGCGGATGAACTGATGGAGCAGTGGAAGCCGGGAGTCGAGTCCTGGCGCGTGATGTGTGAACTCGCTGAACTCGATGTGGATGCGGAACTGCTCTATCGCCCGATGAAAACACTCAGCTTCGGCGAAAGAACGAAAGTCATGCTGGCAGTGCTTTTCGCGTGGGAGAACGACTTCCTTCTGATCGACGAGCCGACGAACCATCTGGATCAGGAAGCAAGGGACATCGTTAAGAGATATCTCGCCGGAAAGAAAGGCTTTATCCTGGTGTCGCATGACCGTGACCTGCTGGATGCATGTGTGGATCACGTGCTGGTACTAAACCGCGCGACCATCGAAGTGCAGGCGGGAAACTTCAGTTCCTGGTGGGACAATAAGACGCGGGCGGATGCTTTTGCCAAAGCCGAAAACGAGAAGCACTTAAAAGAGATCGGGCGCCTGAAAGCCACCATGCAGCAGAGTAGAAGCTGGGCGACCAAGAATGAAAATACGAAGATCGGCTATGACCCGATCAAGGAACATGACAGGACGAAGAATGCCCGTTCTTACATCGGCGCGAAGACGAAGAAGATGGAGTCACGGGTGAAGGTTTTTGAACAGCGCATGGAAAGAAACATCGCGGAAAAGGAAGGGCTTCTCCAGGATATCGAGCAGATCCGGGATCTTCGTTTGTCCCCCATGAAACACTATAAGGACCGCCTGGTGGAAGCAAGAGATCTTTCGCTTCAGTACAGCGATGCGGAAAAACCGGTTTTTACCGGTCTGACATTTGAGATCAGGAACGGGGAGAGAGTATTCCTGCAGGGAAGAAACGGATGCGGAAAGACAAGCCTCATCAAGGCGATCCTGGCATCTGCCGGCATCGGAGATATGGGAAATATCGAGCTTAATGGGTTGCTTCAGACAGCCAGTAACCTGAAGATCTCCTATATCAATCAGGACACCTCCCATCTTCACGGAGATCTTCGGATGCATGCCTTTGAGAACCAGGTGGACTATAGTCTGTTTCTTTCGGTTCTTCGGCAGCTGGCGCTCGAGCAGGCGCAGTTCGATAAAAAGATCGAAGAGTTCTCCGAAGGACAGAAGAAGAAGGTCCTGATCGCGACGAGCCTTCTGACTCCGGCGCACCTCTATATCTGGGATGAGCCGCTGAACTACATCGATGTGTTCTCCCGCATGCAGCTCGAAAAGCTGATCGCTGAATACAATCCGACGATGCTGATCGTCGAGCATGATGTGCGTTTCAAAGAGAAAATGGCAACAAAAATCGTGGAACTGTAATCAGTGTGGTATAATGAGCGCGCGTATATATATGAGGGGAAGGGTTTAACTCATACATGAAGATCATCGATATTCTGAATAAGAAGACCATGTCGCTGTCGTTCGAGGTGTTTCCGCCGAAGAAGGAGACTTCTTTCGAGAGCGTAAAAGAAACGACCGAAAAGATCGCAGAGAGTAAGCCGGCGTTCATGAGCGTTACCTATGGCGCGGGCGGCGGAACATCCCGCTTTACTCTCGATATTGCAAAGACGATCGAAGAGAAGCACGGCGTACCGACCATGGCGCACCTGACCTGCGTTTCCAGCTCGAAGGACATGATCCACAGTAAGATCGAAGAGATCCACAGCCTGGGGATCGAGAATATCATGGCACTCCGCGGCGACCTGACGCCGGAACTCGAGAATACCGACAGAAGTAAATGGGACTACCGCCATGCGGTCGAACTTATAAGAGAGATCAAGGAGAGCGGCTACGATTTCTGCATCGGCGGCGCCTGCTATCCGGAGGTCCATCCCGAGAGTGAGAACCAGAGAGAAGACATTAAACATCTGAAGGAGAAGGTCGATGCCGGCGCGGATTTCCTCGTCAGCCAGATGGTCTTCGACAATAACCTTTTCTATAATTTCCTCTACAAGATCCGTGAAGCGGGTATTATGGTGCCGGTGATCCCGGGTATCATGCCGATCACGAATGCGATCCAGGTCGAGAAAGCCATCAAGCTCAGCGGCTCCTTCATGCCGCAGCGATTTAAGGCGATCGTGGATTATTTCGGATCGGATCCTGACTCCATGAAACAGGCCGGAATCGCGTATGCGACCGATCAGATCATCGACCTTTACGCCAACGGTGTGACGAATGTTCACGTCTATTCGATGAATAAACCGGATGTGGCGGAAGCCATCATGCATAACCTCTCGAACATCCTGTGGAAGGATTACGGAGTGAAATAAGCGGAGAAGGATATGGAACACGTAGATCGGATCATCGAAGCCATTCGGACAAAAACGCGGACGATCCCGCAGTTTTTCGAGTACGATGATGCGCCGCTCAATGAGATGGAGTGGCTCCGGTATGCGTGCGTCCCGATCCGTGACCAGCAGGTCGTAAAGGAAGATCCGAAGTTTACCGCCTCCATGGCGCGAGCACTTGCCTTTGCAAGAGAAGAGTGTAATTTCCGTCTGGGGTTCCTTGCGGCACCTATCTCATGGGGGAAAGACGGATTCCCGATACTTCCTTTTGAACAGAAGTCCGAGAAACTGAAGAGTAATCTTGAAGGCTGCAGCGCAGTAGTGCTTTTCGCGGCGACGGTCGGGTCAGGCATGGATAGGATGATCAGAAGATTCGAGAAGTCCGATCCGCAGATGGGGCTTCTTCTTCAGGGGCTTGGTGCGGAACGTGTAGAGTCGCTCTGCGATCTTTTTAACGCGGAAGTCGATGCTGCAGCGCAGTCGCTCGGATATATGACCCGCCGCCGGTATTCGCCGGGATACGGGGATCTTCCGATCGAGGTGCAGAAGGATTTCCTGCCGCTTCTGGATGCGGAAAGAAGACTTGGCATCATTCTTTCCGACTCGTACCTGATGGCGCCGAGTAAGAGCGTCACGGCGATCATCGGGATCGGATGATGACCTGATATAAGACAGTTCTATCATGACCGGTGAAGCGCACCTTCGGAAAATGTGATACAATCCTCGCATAGACTTGTCTAAATGAGGGGACCTCCATGAATATTCTCGACTACATGAAAGACCATTTTCTTTTCCTCGACGGAGGAATGGGTACGCTTCTTCAGGAAGCGGGACTTCAGCCCGGTGAGCTTCCGGAAAGATGGAACGTATCCCATCCGGAGGAGATCATCCGTATCCAGAAATCCTACTACGATGCAGGATCAAATGTCGTCTTAAGTAATACATTCGGTGCCAACGGATTGAAATTCGATGATGAGGAACTGGAGCAGCTGGTCACGGCAGCGGTGAAAAACGCGCGTGAGGCAGCGGCCCGCTCGACCGGCACACAGGAGAAGTTCGTCGCTCTCGATATCGGACCTCTGGGCAAACTCCTGAAGCCTTATGGTGATTATGAATTTGAAGACGCGGTCGCGATGTACAGTAAGACTGTCCGCTATGGTGTAGCGGCAGGTGTCGATCTCGTATTCATCGAGACCATGAATGACAGCTACGATACAAAAGCCGCGCTCCTTGCGGTAAAAGAAAATACGGATCTTCCGGTATTCGTTTCCAATGCGTATGGTTCCGACGGAAAACTCATGACCGGTGCTTCTCCGGCGGCGATGGTCGCGATGCTTGAGGGCATGCATGCGGATGCGATCGGTGCGAACTGTTCACTCGGCCCGGACCAGCTCATCGGTGTCGTCGAAGAGTATCTCGAGTATGCATCGGTACCGGTACTTCTGAAACCGAATGCCGGTCTTCCGAGAGCGGAAAACGGAAAGACCGTCTATGATGTATTCCCACCGGAGTTTGCCGAGTCCGTCGGAAAACTCCTCGAAAAGGGTGTCCGTATCGCCGGTGGCTGTTGCGGTACTACTCCGGACTATATCCGTGCGGTCGTTGAAAAATCCAAGTCCATCACACCGGTCCCGGTCACTGAAAAGAACCGCTCTCTGGTATCTTCATATACACAGGTCGTGGAATTCGGCAAAAGTCCGATCCTGATCGGTGAGCGTATCAACCCGACAGGAAAGAAACGTTTCCAGCAGGCGCTCCGTGAAAACGATATCGACTATATCCTTGGCGAAGCCCTGAAACAGCAGGATGCCGGAGTCCAGCTCCTTGATGTGAACGTCGGTCTTCCGGAGATCGATGAACCTGCTTTCCTTCTTCGTGCGGTAAAAGAACTGCAGGCAGTAACCGATCTTCCGCTGCAGCTGGATACGACAGATCCGGTGGCCATGGAAGCAGGACTTCGCGCCTATAACGGAAAAGCGATGGTCAACTCCGTCAACGGAAAAGAAGAAGTCATGAGCGAGATCTTCCCGCTTGTGGCGAAATACGGCGGATTCGTCGTCGCACTTACTCTCGATGAGGGCGGTATCCCCGATACTGCGGAAGAACGCGTCGCAATCGCGGAGAAGATCATCCGAAGAGCCGCAGATTACGGCATCGATAAGAAAGATCTTATCTTCGACCCGCTCGCGATGACGATCTCGGCAGACACGACGGCGGCGCTGGCTACCATGCAGGCGGTCCACAGTATCCGTCACGATCTGAAAGTAAATACCTCACTCGGTATCTCGAATGTTTCTTTCGGACTTCCGAGCAGAAATATCATCACCTCGACATTCTTTGCTCTATGTCTTCAGGACGGACTGTCGGCAGCGATCATGAATCCGTATTCGCAGGAGATGATGAATGTGTATCATGCCTTCCGTGCACTTCACAACATGGATGAAAACTGCATGTATTACATTACATATGCCCAGAATCTTCCGGCTCCTGCGGCGGCGCCGGCAGCAGGCGCGGCATCGTCCGCAGAAGCATCTTCCCCGTCGGAAAGTTCCGGTGAAGGCCCTTCTTCGGAACTGCAGAAGGCGATCGTCCGCGGACTGAAAGAGAAGACAGGTACGCTTACGAAAGCGATGCTCGCGGAGAAAAAACCTCTGGAGATCATCCAGTCGGAAGTCATCCCGGCACTGAATATCGTCGGTGCGGACTTCGAAAAGAAGAAAGTTTATCTGCCGCAGCTTCTTATGGCGGCAGAAGCAGCGAAAAGTGCTTTTGAAGAAGTAAAGGTCGCCATGGCGGCAAGCGACGACGGAAACGGCGGATCGTCCCGCTGTCCGTTTGTTATCGCGACAGTTCACGGCGACATCCATGATATTGGAAAGAATATCGTAAAGCTCATCCTTGAGAACTATGGATTTGCTGTATCAGATCTCGGAAAAGATGTACCGGAACAGACAGTCGTCGATGAGGTCATCCGCCTGCATGCTCCGATCGTCGGCCTGTCGGCGCTGATGACCACTACCGTTCCGGCGATGGAAGAGACCATCAAGCTCCTTCGTGAGCAGGCTCCCTGGGCGAAAGTTTGTGTCGGCGGCGCGGTATTGACGCAGGAATATGCGGATGCCATCGGCGCGGACAAGTACTGCCGCGATGCGATGGAGACCGTAAGATATGCTGAAGAGATCGATGAAGCACTGAAGAACTCATGATGAAGCCGCACGTCAAGAAATTTCAGGAACTGACACCGGATGAACTCTATGGCATCATGAAGCTCCGAGTGGATGTTTTCGTCTGTGAGCAAAAGTGCCTGGCACCGGAACTCGACGGAAAAGATCCGGAAGCAGTTCATGTCTGGTTCTCGGACGATGACGGGGTGCAGGCATATCTCCGGGTGCTGGCGCCCGGCGCCGAACACGATGAGTATCCTGCGATCGGCCGTGTCCTTACTTCGAAGAAGATGCGCGGTACCGGCCTTGGCGGGAAACTCCTGTCCGAGGGGATCTGTGTGACGAAAGAGATCTACGGAGATGTGCCGATCTATCTGGAGGCACAGGTATATGCCGCCGGGTATTATGCGAAACAGGGTTTTCAGATCGTTTCCGAAGAGTTTATACTGGATGGGATACCACACTATAAGATGATCCGGCCGAAGGATTAAAAGAAGTGATCCCGTATCGGGAAACATGAAACTGCAGGGGGATGAAGCAGGGGATGCATTACAGTGTTTTAGTCGTAGATGATGAGCTCGAACTGTCCGAATATACAGCGAAGTATTTCAATATGTCCGGTGTGACGGCGACCTATGTCACCGATAAGCAGGCGGCGCTCGACTTCTTCAAAGAAAATACATGTTCACTGATCCTTCTGGATATTAATCTCGGTGCGGATTCCGGATTTGAGCTCTGCCAGGAGATAAGAAAAGGCATCAACGTGCCGATCTTTTTTATCAGTGCCAGATCGGCGGAAGATGACATGCTTCTGGCGCTTTCCATCGGCGGCGATGACTATATCTGTAAGCCCTATTCCCTCGGCGTTCTTCTTGCAAAAGTGAAGGCGGCGCTGAAACGCTATGAGGAAGCAGGTGCCAAAGATACTCCGGATCCGAACAGCCAAGAGGCGGACGATCACCTGGTACGCCTGGGCGATACGACGATCGACCTGTCAAAAGCAATCGTTCTCCGGGATGGGGAGAGGATACCGCTCAAAGCCATGGAATTCCGTCTTCTGGTCTATATGCTCAATAACAGGAACCGCATCATTAAGAAGGAAGAATTCTTCGAGAAGATCTGGGAGACCGAGTTCGTCGGAGATGTCACACTGAATGTCCATATCCGTCATCTTCGCGAGAAGATCGAGAAAGATCCGAGTAACCCTTCCTATATCAAGACGGTCTGGGGCACCGGTTTTATTCTGGAGGACAAGCCGTGAAGATCCGTTCATTTCTGATCTATGCGATATCTTTTCTTCTGCTGATCTTCCTTGCGAGCCTGTATCTCTGGAATCTGGGATCCCGGAAAGTTCCCTCCTATCCGACGCAGATCAACCGTCTTACGATCGCTATGGGGAAAAACTGGAAGGAGATCGCATCGCAGAAAAAAGCACGGATCGAGTCTGACCAGCCCTTCGATTATGCAGTGATCGACAATGAAGGAAATCTTCTTCAATATACCAGAGAAGGCATTTCCACCTCCGTATCTTCCGCCACGACCCGCTATGATGTCATCCGCGATGTTGTCACCGAAAACGGGGAGATCGTCGGAAAGATCATTGTGCACAACACCTATCACGAACAGCAGGTCCGGAGAAACCGTATCATGGCAGCTGTGGTCGTCGGTATCCTTCTTCTGATGCTCGGTGTAACTGCCCTTTATTTCTTCTATCTGAAGAAACGCGTCGTGGATCCTTTCGATGAGATGAAAGACTTTGCATCGAAGGTCGCATCCGGCAATCTCGATGTTCCCATAAAGATGGATAAAGGAAACGCTTTCGGTGCTTTTACCGGGGCATTCGACATCATGCGTGAAGAGCTTCATGCCAGCAAACTCCGTGAAGCTGAGGCCGTGAAGGCTCGAAAAGAACTTGTCGCGCAGCTTTCGCATGACATCAAGACACCGGTGACATCCATCAAGGCGATGACCGATGTTATGGAGCTTTCCGCGAAGACGGAAGATGAGAAGAAGACGATCAGAAGCATCAATGCAAAGGCCGATCAGATCGACTCCCTGGTGTCGAATCTTTTCCATGCGACACTGGAGGAACTTGAGCATCTTGAGGTGAATGTGGAAGAAGTGACCTCGAAAGAAATCGAAGGCTCTATCGCAGATGCGGATTATCTGAAGAAAGTAAATGAAGTGAAAGTCGTGGATGCTGTCGTCCGCGCTGACCGGCTCCGCTTAAATCAGATCATCGGAAATGTCTTTGCCAATTCCTATAAGTATGCGAATACGGAAATAACTGTCGGAAGCCACACTGAAAAGAGTGTGGACGGCAAAGATTTCCTCGTTCTTGAGATCGGAGATAAAGGCGGCGGTGTCCCGGAAGAGGAGATCGAGACGATCTTCGGGAAGTTTAAGCGCGGCTCCAACACAGATGGAAAAGACGGCGCCGGCTTAGGCCTTTATATCTCCCGCTATCTCATGGAGAAGATGGGCGGCGAGATCACCGCAGTCAATAAAAACGGCGGCCTCTGCGTCATACTGCGCCTCCAGCTTCTTTGAACTTTAAACTTTATTTAAGGTCAGAACGTTATCCTTACCATCGATGATAAATGTCACGTGGAGGGAGTTCGTTATGGACCATAAACGAAGGAAAAAGAGAGTAAGAATATCTAAGATCATAAAGATCGTTGTTGCACTTGTGCTGGTGGGGGGCATCCTCGCCGGAGTGACGATCTATCTGAAGAACCGGGTCAAGGACAAGTATGCGAAGGATACGGACAATGGAATCAAGTCTGTTTCTGTCGAGAGCGGTTCGATCAGTACAACGGTTTACGGTACGGGAAGACTTTCCGATGATGATACGAATACACAGTCGATCCCGGATGGAGTAGAGCTTTCCGAGGTTACTGTCGAGGCCGGCGATACGGTTAAGGCAGGGGATAAGATCGCAGTCGTGGATCTGTCTTCCATTAAATCGGCAATGTCCGGAACTCAGGCGGATATCGATGAACTCGATGGACAACTCGAGGATGTAGCAAAAGAGGAAATCGATGATGAGATCACATCTTCTGTTCCCGGACGGGTCAAGAAGATCTATGCGACAGAAGGCGATGATGTCTCCTCCGTGATGATCGCCAATGATGCACTGATGCTCCTTTCCCTTGACGGATATATGGCACTGGATATCTCCGGAACGGATCTTGCTGTCGGAGATGAAGTCGTGATAAAGACATCCGATGAGAAGACCTATGACGGAGAGGTCGAGTCAAAGACCGGCGATACCGTGACGATCATTCTTACTGACGATGGACCTGAGTTTGAAGATGAAGTGTCCGTTGTTAAGAAGACGGAAAACGAAGACGGAACAGAAACTGAGACGGCGGTCGGCTCCGGAAAACTCTATATCCATGACCCGCTTTCTGTGGTCGGATATGGCGGAACGATCAAGACGGTATCGGTTTCCGAGAATGATAAAGTAAAAGCGGACAAGAAACTTTTCGAACTGGAAAACACATCTTATACAGCAAACTATGAGAGCCTTCTTTCTTCTCGAAAAGAACTAGAAGAGAAACTTCTGACTCTCGTTGATCTTTATCGGAGCGGCTCGATCGTTTCCGAGTATGAAGGTGTAGTGCAGACGGTGCCGGCAACAAAAGACGACACATCGGGAAATACTTCCACTGAGTTCGTTGTCCGCCCGGACAAGACGATGTCCGTGTCCGTCAGTATCGATGAGACAGATATCCTCTCTCTTTCTGTCGGACAGAAAGTAGATGTTTCCGTAACCTCCATCAGTGATGAATCCTTCACCGGAACCATCACGGAGATCGATAAAACGGGTGAGAGCTCCAGTGGCGTGACCACCTATACAGCAAAAGTCAAGATCGATAAGGTCGAGGGCATGCTTTCCGGCATGAGTGCTTCTGCAAGCGTCACGATCGAGAGTGTTGACGATGCTTTGATCATCCCGGTCGAAGCACTGAAGCAGACGTCCTCCACAGCATATGTATATACTTCCTATGACGAAGAAACAAAAACTCTCGGCAGTATGACCGAGGTCGAGATCGGCCTTTCCAACAGCAGTTATGTTGAGATCAAGAGCGGCCTTAAGGAAGGCGATGTGGTCTACTACCAGGAGAAGACAACAAACAGCTTCGGAAACTTCCCGGGCGGCGATTTCGGCGGAGGTTCCTTCCCTGGTAACGGCGGCGGTTCTTTCCCGGGTAACGGCGGATCCGGAAACGGTTCTTCTAAAGGACGTTCCGGCAGCAAGAGGGGGAACGGCTGATGGAAAAGAAAGAGACGATGATCCGTCTGAAGGGCGTATGTAAAAACTATCAGATCGGACGCGAAGTGATCCATGCGTTGGATGAAGCTACGCTGGAAGTTACCGAGGGCGAATTCGTCAGCATTATCGGTCCTTCCGGAAGCGGTAAATCCACGCTCATGAACATCATCGGCTGCCTCGATGTGGCAGATTCCGGAGAGTATATCCTGGACGGAATCCCGATCGAGGACTATACCGAGGGTGAACTCGCAAAGATAAGAAATAAGAAGATCGGTTTTGTATTCCAGAGCTTTAATCTGATCCCGAAACTTACGGCAGAGGAGAATGTCGAGCTTCCTCTGATCTATCAGAAAGTGAAGCGTGCAGAGAGAGCCAGACGCGTGGAAGAAGCGCTGAAGCGTGTAAAGCTCGAACGCCGCGCCAGCCACTATCCGACGGAGCTCAGTGGTGGTCAGCAGCAGCGTGTAGCTATTGCCAGAGCCATCGCGACAGATCCGTCCCTGATCCTGGCCGACGAACCGACAGGTAACCTCGATTCCGCAACAAGTAAGGAGATCATGGACATCTTCCACGAGCTCCATCAGCAGGGCCATACGATCGTTCTGATCACGCATGATAACGATGTAGCGGCACAGGCAGAGCGCAGTATCCATATTCTGGATGGAAAAGTCACGGAGGTGAAAAGATAATGCAGACACTGAAGATGGCTTTAAAATCCATTGGAAGCAATAAACTCCGTGCATTCCTCACCATGCTCGGCATCATCATCGGCGTTATGGCGCTGGTCATTCTGGTAAGTCTTGTTAACGGTGCAACCGGCTCGGTAACCGATACGATCTCCAGCCTGGGAAAGAACATGATCACGGTAAGTATTTCCGATAATAAGGGCGCTCCGGTACAGATCTCGGACCTTTCCGAATGGATGCAGGATCCTTCGCTCGGAGGTGTTGCCGCCTATACTAAGGAAAGCTTCACCGGTAAGAAAGACGGAAATGCAGAGACGGTGGATGTCTATGGCGTGACTTCCTACTATGAGCAGATCCAGGGTATGTCGATGCTTCTCGGAAGATTCCTGCGAAGCACGGATATCGACAACCATACTTATGTATGTGTGATCAATGAGAAGCTTGCGACAGAGCTTATCGGATATACTGACTGCCTCGGACAGGAGATCACTCTCGGCGGTATCCGGTACACTGTAGTCGGAGTCGTGGAAGACAATGATACCTCTCTGACCAAGTCATATAATAATGATTCACTTTCAGCGTACATTCCTTATACCTCTCTTGTCAGGATGAGTGATTCAGCAACACTGGAGATCACATCCTTCTATGTAGATGCAGCGGAGGATAAAACGACAAAGGATGCGGAAGAACGCATCACACAGATCCTGCTGGACCGTTTTGAAGATGATGAGGATGCATTCACAGTGAAGTCCCAGGATACTCTGGAAAATACCATGAATGATGTTTCCTCTGCACTGACGATCCTTCTCGGAGGCATTGCGGCGATCTCCCTGATCGTAGGCGGTATCGGCATCATGAATATCATGCTGGTCACGGTCACCGAGCGTACCCGTGAGATCGGTATCCGAAAGGCGATCGGTGCGAACCGCCATGTGATCCTGCAGCAGTTCCTGCTTGAGGCAGTCGTACTCTGCATGATGGGCTGCGGAATCGGCATAGGCCTTTCCTGGGCCGTACTCCAGGTGATCGGCATCGTAGTCTCCAGCCTCAGTATCACCTTTACACTCAATGGCACAGTAGTGCTTATCGCTGTCGGATTCTGTTTCCTGATCGGTATCGTATTCGGACTTTATCCGGCCAACAAGGCGGCGAAGATGAAGCCAATCGATGCACTGCACTACGGAGGTTGATCTCATGAAACTGTTCAAGAAAAAAACGGTCTATATCGTTCTGATTATTATATTTACACTGATCCTTATCGCAGATCTGGTGATCCGTTTTGCGGTGCCTGCGAAGTCCTCTTCGTCAGATCGAGGCGGGTTCAGCGGTATGCCGGGCTCATTCAGCGGAGACTTCGATTCGAATAATATACCGAGCGATTTCAGCGATTTTCAGCAGGGTAGCATGCCGGGTGGAAACGGCACATTCGATGTCGAAAATATGCCGGAAGGATTCGATCCTCAGCAGGGTGGATTCACACCGGGAAGCATGCCCGACAGCGGAAGTTTTGATTCCGGCAGTATGCCTGACGGCGGCAGTTTTGACCCTGAAAATATGACCGGAGATTTTAGCGGATTCACTCCGGGTGACCGTATCAGCCGTTCCGGAAGATCTGCTTCCGAGGAGAAAGGCTTTGTCGGAACAGTAAAGAAGTTCTGGATGCCGATCGCAGTCGTATGTGCGCTGGTAGATGCAGTCTGTGTGTTTATGCTTCTTCGCATCTCGAAGAACCAGAAACAGGAAAAATCAGATTCCGGTTCGAAAGATTCTGAAGAAGACTACGATGATTCACCGAGAAGAAAGAAGCCGTTCTGGATCCTGCTCTTTGTTCCGGTCCTGGTGATCGCAATCGTCCTTGAGACACTTCCGAAGACGAAAAAAGAAGAAATGTCTTCGATGTCGGTTAAGGAAAACGTGCTGACGACAGAGACGGAAAAGAAGAAACTTTCCACCGTTTATCTCGGCGGCGGAACGCTGTCCCAGGAAGAAGCTACGGAAGTCTCTGTCCCAGGCTCGATCAAGATCGATTCCTATGCGGTAGAAAACGGTGACATGGTGAAGGCAGGAGATCTGATCGCCACCGTGAATAAGTCTTCTGTTCTCTCGCAGATCCGTGATGTCCAGACAACGGTTGCGGAAATCGATGAGAAACTGAAGGATGAACTGGATGAGAAAGATACGGAAAAGCTCACTTCCGGTGCAGCAGGACGGGTCAAGGCCATCTATGCGGAAGAAGGAAAAGCGGTTTCCGATACGATGCTGGAGTACGAAGCACTTCTCCTGATTTCTCTGGACGGATTGATGTCCGCAGAGATCCCGGCCGGAGACCTTACTGCCGGTGACAGTGTAACCGTGGTCCTCCCGGATGAAACAGAAGAAAATGGATACGTGATCTCTGTTCTTGACGGAAAAGCAACGATCACTGTTTCAGACGAGAATGCAGGCCTGGATGACGAAGTCACCATTAAAAATGCTGACGGCGAGGTCCTTGCCACATCCACTCTTTCCGTGAACAGTGCACTGAAAGTAGTTGCTTCTCATGGTGTTACCGACACGGTGGAAGTAGAAGTCGGGGATGAGGTCAAGAAGGGGGACACTCTTCTGACTTTAAGAAATGAGGAAAGATCTCCGGAATACATTCAGCTCATGGGAGAAAGAGAAGAACTCCTTGATCAGATGAAGAAGCTCTTTGCTCTGTATGATTCCGGCGAGATCCGTGCGGAAAGCGCAGGCGAGATCTCCGGACTGAACGAGGACATTCTTATTGATGATGATGAGAAAGAAACAGAAGTGATCACGGTATCCAAATGGATCGTCATCGATCCGGAGAATCCGGGAGCCGGAGATGCACCGAAAGCAGGCGGGGACGAGCAGAAGCAGAATGCTCCCGAGCAGACGGAACCGCAGCAGCAGACACCGGACCAGCAGACTCCGAATCAGCAGTCGCCTGATCAGGGAACAACTCCTGACCAGCAGAGCACTCAGCAGCAGACCCCGGATCAACAGACACCGGACCAGCAGACTCCCGGAAACACACAGAATCCTTCCGGACAGTCCGGACAGTTCCCGGGAGGCGGCGATATGCCATCCGGTTTCGGAGACGGTTCCAGATCCGGAGCACCTTCTGATTCAGGAAATATGAATGCTGCACCTCAGCAGACGGAAACTGAACAGAATACAAAAGCACAAAGCTCCTATGCGCTTTCGGAAATTGCGATATACAGCATTGCTCCCCGTGAGGAGATGACGATCGAGATTACGGTGGATGAACTGGATATCCGCAGTCTTCACGTCGGAGATCAGACTTCTGTTACTCTCGATGCGATCCCGGGCCAGAGCTTTGATGGAAAAATCACGAAGATCGGAGAAGAAGGCTCTTACGATTCCGGTAATACGAAATACACAGTTACCGTTTCGGTTCCGAAGACAGAGCAGATGTACACCGGAATGAATGCTGTCATCAGCGTAACGGTCAGTGAGAACGAATACCTGACGATCCCTGTTGCCGCCTTGACGGAAGAGGGAGGAAAGACCTACGTGTATACGATCTATGATGAGGAGAAAGAAAAACTCGACGGACTGAAAGAAGTTACGACTGGTGTGTCGGACGGAGAGGATGTTCAGATCGTTTCCGGTCTTTCCGAAGGAGATAAGGTGTACTACCGCTACGCAGACAGTATCGAGTTCACTTTCGTCCGCCCCAATTAAAGAACGATTAAAATTTCCGCAAAGATTTAAAGATTACACATGGAATATACTGATGCCGTACAGAAGAAAGACTGTGCGGCATCTTTTCATTCGCGAAAAGCACCCGGCGCCGCTACCTCGAAGGGAGTCAGAAAAAGTGGACAGAAAAACCATCATCAAGACAGACAAATTAAGCAAAAGCTTCTCGGTATCCGGGAAGCAGTATCACATCATCAAGAATCTTGACCTCGAGATCTACGAGGGTGATTTTACTGTCATCATGGGATCCAGCGGTGCCGGAAAATCCACCCTTCTTTATGCGCTTTCCGGCATGGATAAGCCGTCACTCGGTCATATCGAATACGCGGGCAAAGAGATCACCGAGATGAACGATGACCAGCTCGCGGTCTTTCGTAGAAAACACTGCGGATTTGTGTTCCAGCAGGTGCATCTTGTAGATAGTATGAGCATCATGGACAATGCGATCAGCACGGGCATGCTCATCGGCCAGAAACAGAAAGATCTGAAGAAAAAGGCGGCAGCACTCTTCGAACGTGTCGGCATCAGCGAAGAAATGACCGATAAATTTCCGGCCCAGGTCAGCGGCGGTGAAGCCCAGCGTGCGGCGATGGTCCGTGCGGTCATCAATGACCCGGATGTCGTATTCGCGGACGAGCCGACAGGTGCTCTCAATTCGGCAGGTGTTGAAGCCGTTCTCAATGTTCTGACGGATATCAACAACGAAGGCCAGTCTATCGTAATGGTCACTCACGATATCAAGTCCGCGCGCCGCGCGAACCGCATCCTCTACCTCGAGGACGGTGGCATCAAGGGCGAATGCAATCCGGGAAAATACGTAAGCGGTGACAAAAAGAGACATGAGATGATCCGTGGATTTTTGGAGGAGATGGGATGGTAAAGCTGATTCGTGCCAATATGAGAAAGGACAGAAATGTCCTGACGGCGTTTCTTTTCGTCCTGATCCTGACTTCGCTCCTATTGCACACCGGTCTTTTTGTCGGGCAGTACAGTTCGATCTATGACGAAAAAGTCGAAGAGAGAAAGGAAGCCGATGTCCTGTCCTATATCATCGGTTCCGACGAAGATATTTCAGAAGCACTATCCGGCATCCCGGAGATCGCTGATTTCTCCATTCAGGATATGATCATGCCGGGAACCGTGAAGCTCAGTAAAGAAGGCACGGAAGAAGAGTTCGATCTCGATGGTTCCACGATCACGAGGATCGGTGAATACGGTGCTGCGGAAGAGTATGCTTTTCTGGAAAGAGACGAATCGGAAGCCGGCCCGAAGATCTATTTCAATTCGTACTATGCGAAAATCAACGGCATCAAAACAGGCGATAAGATCCACATGCACTCACCCGCAACAGGAGATCTCGACTTCACCGTGGGCGGCATATATGAAGCATTGATCGGAGGAAATTCTTACGGCTGGATGTCCGTCATGGTCGATGCGGATTCTTTCTCGAAGATGTGGGAATTTGCCGAGACATCTTATTATGAGACCAACTATATTTCGAACAGAAAGATGGTCAAGATGTACTGCGCGGAGGGTGTTTCTCAGGGTGAGGTCCTTCAGGCAAGCAGAGACAGTCTGGCAGAAGCAGGCCTGGATTTTTATTCGTATGCACGCGATCTGGCGAAGGAAGGATATACGGCGATCGCGGATATTCTTTCCGGCCTGGTGACGGCATTTTCGATAGTCGTGCTTGGCGTCTGCCTGATAATGATCGTCTTTACGATCAACAACAATATCGACAGAGATATTAAGAATATCGGTGCCCTTCGTGCGGTCGGGCACACGATCGGACAGCTCCGCGCGGCGATGACGCTCGAGTTTGTGATCGTAGGTATGATCGGCGGAGTGATCGGATGCATCCTTTCTTATATCGCCATGCCGCTCCTTGACAGAGAGATCTTCCAGACGATCACTGGAGTCCTCTGGGTGCTTCGTTTTTGTCCGGGAACTACGCTCATCATCCTGGGAGGCATCGCTGCCTGCATGATCGTCGTCGTATTCCTTTCCACGATCAAACTGAAGAAGCTGCACCCGGCCACAGCTCTCCGGTTCGGATTAAAATCCAACAGCTTCAAGAAGAACTATCTTCCGCTGAAGAACACGAAGGGTGGCCTGAATCGTCTTCTTGCGCTGAAAAGCATGCTGCAGAGCCGGGGACAGAATATCATCCTTCTTTCCGTCATGAGTGTGGTCGCGTTTATGCTCATGTTCTCGGGGATCCTTTTTTACAACAGTAAGGTCAACCCGACGGAGTTCGTGCATCTCATCAATGGTGATGTTCCGGACGGATTCATTAATGTTAACACGGATACGGAAGAGACACACCATATCATGGAACAGATGACGCATGTCGACGGGATCAGTCAGGTGTACGGCTATAATTTTGCGAACATCAGCATTGAAGGGAATGAGACCTTTGCCTTTTACACAGATAAGCCCGAATACATTGACTGTGGTGTGTACGAAGGAGATACATTCCAAGAGGCAAACGAGTGCGTCATCGGAAGAGTGATCGCTGACCGCCTCGGTGTAACGATCGGAGATGAGATCGAAGTGGTGTTCGGCAATCATACGGAGCGGTTCATGATCACCGGATTCCAGCAGTCCGTCATGAATCTCGGTGAGCGCATCTTCATCAGCGAAGAGGGCGCGAAGAACCTGGGAATCGATCCGAACTATGAGATCATCCGTTTCAGAATGGATGACCCGAGCGTGGAAAATGTTGATCGGGCGCTCTCCGATATAAAAGCACTTCTCGGCGAGAAGTGCACTACCGGAGGTAATGTCTACGATCAGGTCCACAGTGGAGAAGGTACGGAGATATCGGCCGTATCCCTGATCGTCATGATCATGGTAGGCTTAAATGTCGCAATCATCCTTCTGGTCATCAAGATCCTCCTAAAGACGATCTTCATCAAGAAAGAGAAGGAATTCGGCATTAAGAAAGCGGTCGGCTTTACCAGCAAGCAGCTGAAACTTCAGCTTTCGTTATCACTGCTGCCGGTAACTGTTGCCGCATCCGTTATAGGTTCTCTTCTCGGATTCGTTCTGGTAAATCCGCTTATGACCGCGATCCTTTCGGGATTCGGCATGCATAAGATCGATTTTATCGTATTTCCGGTGCTGATCCTTCTTACGATCGTGCTGATCGGTGTTCTGGTATTTGCGATGACCTATGTCATGGCCGGTTCGATCAAGAAGGTTTCCGCGTATGAACTGATCTCAGAATAACATCTCCTATCCAAAATGCTTCCTCGGGAAGCCCTCTGTCTGCTATAATAGGCATATTATGAACAGATAGAGGAGAAGGTAGTTCATGAAGACTTGGAAGGGTTATCAGAAAGGTGTCAACTTAGGCGGCTGGCTGTCCCAGTGCGATGACACCGAAGAAACATACAGCACATTTGTAGTAGAAGAAGACATTAAGACCATCAAGGGATGGGGAATGGATCATGTCCGTCTTCCTTTCGACTACGAACTGATCGAAGATAAAGACGGAAATCCGGTCGAGAGCGGCTATGGTCACATCCAGGATGCCATCGACTGGTGCGGAAAATACGGACTGAACATGATCCTTGATCTGCATAAGACGATGGGATATTCCTTCGATGATGCGCATGGTGAAGCCGGATTCTTCGACAGTGAGAAGCTGCAGGAGCGTTTCTATACGCTTTGGGAAAGAGTGGCAGAGCGCTTCGGAAAATATGAGGATCGTCTTGCCTTTGAACTTCTAAATGAAGTCACGGACAAGTCCTATTGTGACCTTTGGAACAAGATCTCCTACGAGTGCATCCGCCGTATCCGCAAGATCGCGCCGACGATCAGGATCCTGGTGGGCGGATACTGGAATAACAGTGTCGATTCGGTAAAGGATCTCGCGATGCCGTACGATGAGAACATCATCTACAATTTCCACTGCTACGAACCCTTGATCTTTACCCATCAGGGTGCGCCGTGGATCCCGACGATGGATACCTCTTTCAGAATCAGCATCGAAGCTCCGTATAAGGACATGGATGAAGCAGGTGTGAAGAACCTGTCGCAGGTCACCACCGGATTTGCATCGTTCTCCGGAGAGGACACACTATCTTCTGCCTACTTCGAGAAGATCTTTGCCGAGGCGATCTTTGTTGCGGAAGAACGGGATGTCGCACTTTACTGTGGCGAATATGGTGTCATCGACCGCGTCGATCCGGAGGATGTTCTGAAGTGGTTTAAACTGATCAATAAGGTCTTCACAAATTACGGCATCGGCAGATCGGCATGGAACTATAAGGTCATGGATTTCGGCATTGCCGACTCCCGCATGGACAATGTCCGTGAAGAGCTTCTGAAATATCTCTGATGAAGGGAAGAAGAGTGCGTTTGACAAAACGAACCTTCGTGATACACTATCACTGTTTGAATAATTCTATCGAGGAGGCATAGATATGGCAGCAAAAAGGGGCGGTTCCCGTTACGGTACAGGCGCAAGGATACTCGCTATTATACTGGCGATCATGATGCTTTCTTCCATTCTTCTTCTGGTCGCGATCGCGATCCAAATGGGCTGAGTCCAAGTGCTTTTCCCGAAAAATCTTAAAAGAAAAACCTGCTGACAGTACGCTGCCGGCAGGTTTTATTGCATTTATGAAAGATAACAGATCACGACGGAATATCTTTGATATACTTCAGTCCGTCTTCGTGGAAGGTGTAGGAGTAGTTCTCGATCTTCTCGCTTACAAAAGCTTGGTAGTTATCCATGCGGATAAAGCTGTTCACACGGTCATACCATTCCGGATTCGGGGAAGCTTCCACATAGAACAGGATCAGGATCTGCGTATCTCCCTCGAGAAGGATCTTATCACCGCTCTTTCTCTGAGGATCGAAGATCCACTCATCGATTTCCTGAGAGTTGTTTCCGGGGTAGAGCGAAGTCTGCTGTACGGTACGCATGGAGCCGTCCAGAAGCTGGTCCGCATAAGTGGTCTCAAGAGTGATCATGCTGGCCTCGTCCGTGATGCTGTCGAAGATCGTCTGTGAAAGAGGGATGATCTCACTGGCAGGGATGCCCGGTGTTTCTGTTTCCGGATCTTCCAGATTAATATAGAAGAAACGGACATTACGGAGCGGTTCATCCTGACGGACACGCTCAACGAAACAGAAGATGATCGGGAAACCATAGTCATCCTTAAAGATCACGGTATCACCGGAAGTGCGGGATGTGTCGAAGAGCCAGCTTCTCCACTCCGATTCATTGATCTCTGAATACCGGACTCTCTTGTGAAGAGTGGAATCCGGCACCAGCAGGCGCTGCTGCGCTTCGCCGGAGAAGAACTGCGCTGCAGTGGACTCGAATTTCGACTGGTCGCCTGCGATCTTCTCGATGATCTGTTCCGCATGCAGGTTGGCTGTCTTAACATAGCTTTCTCCGCGCTGCTCGAACGTGATGCGCAGTACTCGGTAGGAGACCAGATCATAAGAGTTTCTCGCATCCTGATATGCTTTCTCAGCTTGTTCAGGAGTAGCCTTCAGTTCCTCGAGTTTCTGATGTCCGGAATAATCCTCGGCAAAATACACCTTCGGAAGAACGGACAGGATAAGGTTCTTATCTACATATGGTCCGAAGGTTCCCTTGATATAGGTGTCCAGATCCACATGGATCGCGTCTGCTTTCGTCTTCAGCCAGTCAACATAGGCCTGTGCACGGTCTTTGTGATCCTGCGTGATGGAAAGACCATGCGCTTTTGCATCATCGTAAAGCATATATGTCGCCTGGATCTCCTTGGCGGTAACATCCAGGAAGTATTCGCGGTAGGTGGCAAATCCGTTTTCACCGGGCTGTTGCAGCATCTTTTCTGTATCCGGCTTGAAGATATCGACTCCGTTTTCCAGAAGAACATAATGATACATGAAACTGAATTCGGCATTGGAAACATCGTGATTTCCAACGGTGAGCGGGCTGGACATGCGCTCGTTCAGATTGCCGAGAGAGATGACGGACCAGATCAGTACGAGGATAGCTACGACTGCCATGATGATCAGGAACATGAGCGGTTTCATGTTCATCTTCTTCGAAGATTTTCTTGGCTTAGCATCCGAGGGACGCGTGGAGATCTCTGTAAAAGCCGGTGCATCCGGATCGTCGTCGCTGATCACGGAATGTATCTCATGCGCGCCGAGTTCCATGGGAACCGGCTCAGCGTCGATCCATTTTTCTTCCACGGGAGAGATGTCTGTTTCATCCAGTCCCGCGATATCAAGATCCGGATCTTCCGAAGGGATAATATCCGTAGAAACAGTTTCGTCTATACCATCGGAAATATCGGCGCCTTCATCCGTTACTGCGTCAGAGGACACGTCCGGATCGGTGACCATATCAGGATCCGAAGGAGATGCTGTTCCTTCTTCAGGTGTTATATTGTTTACCGCATTGCGGTCGTCTTCATTTTTTCGGTCGTGTTTCTTCATTCTGGCCTCCGAAAAAGCACTATAAATACTCAATATCTACTCTAACATAAAACATGCATGAATACTATTTCCGTAAGGTTACAGAACTCGGATGCGGGTGGTTGACCTATATGGTACAATTATGCTTGCGAACATTTTGTTCCTATTTTATATATATAAATCCGGGAGATCATTAGACGACCATGCGACCATCCAATAAACGCTTACTGCGCAGGTTTTCGGAACGTCAGTTTCACATATATTCATTCTTCATTCCAGTCTTCGTTATGACGGCCATTTTCGCTATTTTGCAGGTGCATCCTTTTGCATCCGGCGAGAACATGATCCTTACGGTGGACTGCTATCACCAGTATGCGCCGTTTCTTCTCGAACTTCGGAATAAGATCTTAGGCGGTGAGAGCCTGTTCTTCTCATGGAATGTCGGCCTCGGTACGAATTTCTGGGCGGTGTTTGCGAACTACAGTGCCAGCCCGCTGAATATCCTCTGTATTTTCTTCCCGGCAAAATACATCGGTGACTGTGTCGCGCTTCTCGCGATCCTTCGCTGTGGTCTGACCGGCCTGTTCATGTCTTATCTTCTAAAAGAACTCGATAAGGACAGAAAAGATCTCCTTCTGACGTCATTCTCCTGCTTTTATGCACTATGCGGCTGGACGATCTCGTATTTCTGGAACATCATGTGGCATGATGCAGTCATGCTCCTTCCGCTGATCGTTCTCGGTCTGATCAAGATGTTCCGTGACAAGAAGCCTCTTTTATATTGTATTTCCCTGGCAGTATGCCTGATCTCGAATTTCTATTCCGGATATTTCATCTGCCTGTTCCTTATTTTCTATGCGCCGATCCTGTATATCTCGATCACGAAAAAGATAACGATACAGAATTTCTGGTCCGCAGTCTGGCGGTTCGGCCTGTACTCTTTAATAAGCGGCGGTCTGTCGGCGTTCCTGACGGTATCCACGTATTTCACACTTCAGAAATCATCTGCGACCGGTACGGCGTTCCCGAAGGAATTCGCAGTCCAGAATGATCTTTTTGATTTTATCAGCCGATTCATGATCGGTCAGAATCCGAATATCCGTGATGGCATGGCAAATGTCTATTCCGGATTGTTCGTGCTGATCCTCATCCCGCTGTTCTTCCTTTGCAAGAAGATCCGTCTGCGTGAGAAGATCGCCTACGGCGTGGGCCTTTCGATCATGTATATCAGTTTGAGCAGCCGTATGATGACCTTTATCTGGCACGGCTTCCATTTCCCGAACCAGATCCCGTACCGTCAGGCGTTCCTTTTTTCCTTCCTGATGGTCGTGATGGGCTATAAGGTTCTGCGAAACCTCGGCTCTTTCAGCAAAACAGAGCTGATGGCCCCGTGTCTCTGCCTCATAGCGTATCTCATCCTGTACGAAAAAGTAGGGGAAGGGCAGGAAGGATATCTTCAGATCATCCTCTCTTTCATCTTCCTGATCATCTACACCACGGTCATGCGCGTGATCGGAGAAAAGAAGAGAAGTGCGATGTTCCAGCAGATTTTACTATTCTGTGTTCTTTCTGCGGAGCTGGTCGCTTCGACTTTCTCCACAGTAAGCCTTGTTGCTGCACATGAGAGCTTCACCGGATGGGATTTCTATGGTTCCCACTATGATGAAGTCCAGATGCTGATGGAAGAATCGGAAGCGAAGAACGAGTATGGTTTCGAGCGCTCGGAGATCTACCCGGCTTATATCTGTAACCAGCCGGCGCTTTATAACATGAAGGGCATCTCGATCTTTACATCGACTGCAAGAGAGAGCTTCGTTAAGTTTATCCGTAACCTCGGATTCCATAACAATGGCATCAACAGCATGCGAAACTTTGGTCTGACCAAGGTTACCGCCACACTCCTCGGTGTCCGGAATATGTTTGATATCTACAAGACTTCTCCGGTTCCGCAGGGATTCGAACAGGTGGAAAATGATACGGAACTTCGCCAGTTCGTCAATCCGGATTCGCTGTCTGTCGGATATATGGTCGATCCGGCGGTCCTTACCTATAAGATGAACCAGACATCCGTACCATTCCTCTCCATAAATGCTTTTGTAAAGAGCATGGGTGTCTCCAAAGATGTGTATATTCCGATGAAGGCCAGCTTCGATATGGTAGAAGGCCTTGAAGCAGATGGCGGCCAGGAGAGGACCGGATATAAGTACACCGTGGAAGATGGAAAGACAGCATCTCTTGTTCTGACACCGATCGATCCGCAGAAGGGCGATCATCTCTATCTGTACGTTGTTTCCAACAAACCGCCGAAGGTCACGATCAACGAACAGCGGATGCAGCCTCTTGAGATGAAAGAGACGAAGATCACGGCGAGAGCATCTCAGATCATTGACCTGGGATTCTATGATCCGGAATTTACGAAAGTAATTACACTGGACTTTAAGGATAAAGAACTGAATGGTAATCTGTGGGTCCAGCTCGTCCGCTCGGATGAGGAGGCATATCAGGAGATGGTCGATGTACTGAGCGATGAACAGCTCAAGATCACTTCCTATGACTCGACACATCTGGAAGGCGTTATCACAGCGAAGCAGCCGGGCGCCATGTTCCTGACGATCCCGTACGATGAGAGCTGGACAGCAACAGTGGATGGTGTTGCGGCCGAGATCAAACCGATCGATGATGCATTCATGGCAATCGAGATGTCTTCCGGAACACACACGGTTCAGCTCGCCTATCATCCGACCAAGTTCAAGCTTTGCGTCATGATCTCCGTAGCATCTCTGATCGCGCTGGTTCTCTTTACGCTTACCAGAAAGCTCTTTGAACACATCGATTATAAGAAGAGCCTGGAAGAAGCAGAGGATGCAGAGCAGATCGATGAACAGGAAGATGCAGTCGAAGAGAATGAGGTAAATACACAGGAAACAGCAGACGCAAATCCTGAGGTAACCTCGCAGGAAACTTCAGACGAGCAGGAAGCGATGGATAAACCGGAAGAGTCCGAGTCTGTCACTGTGGAAAAAGATGAGAGTGTTTCTCCGGAAGGAACGGAGGAAGCATGAAAAATCTTCGGAAGGATAACAGGATCACGTTTGGTGAGACAAAAACGAAGGTGTGCCTTCTTTTGTCCTTCTTTCTGCCTGTTCTGATCCTCCTTGTTATTGCATTCAGATTTAAGATCTATCCGTTTAGTTCTGATTGTGTGATCACGGAACCTCTTCAGAAGACATATCTTCCCGTTATAACGGAGCTGCGCCGCAAGATCTTCTCCGGAGAATCGCTGTTTTATTCCTGGAATGTCGGAGGCGGCAGTAATTTCTGGGGATGGATCGGAGCTTATGCTTCAAGTCCATTCGTCCTGCTCTATCTTCTTTTCCCTGCAGACCGGATCGCAGAGGCAACACAGATCATCTTCGCACTCAAAGCAGCCACGGCAGCTCTCTGCTTATTTATCCTCTTCTGGAAAAAAGAGAATGTCGTATCTCCGGTCAGTGTGGGTCTTTCCGTGGCATATGGTCTTTCCGCCTATGTTCTGACATATTCCCAGGAGCCATGGATCCTCGATACGGTGATCCTTCTTCCGCTCCTGATCCTCACACTCTGGTACCTGATCCTCGGCAAAAGAAAATGGCTTTTCACTCTGGTGTGCGCCCTTACAGGTATTTCCTGCTGCCATTCCGGCATCTATATGCTTCTGTTTGTGGTCATCATGTTCCCGCTTCTTTATATCGAGGCTCGTCATGACGGGATCAAATTGGCAAAGCTTCCGGACATCATTAAGGACTTCTTTATCTTCCTGTGTCTGGGTCTCGGTCTTTCTGCCTTCGTGTGGTATCCGTCACTTCAGGCACTTTGGAAGACAGCGCCGGGAAATGAAGTGGTCCATTTTGCCTCGGATGCGAAAGTGGAACTGAAGGCCTGGGACTTCCTGGAAAGACTGGCTTTTGTTCCGTCGCTTGTTTTCCCATCGGATGCATCACAGCTTCCGTCGGTTTACTGCGGAGTTTTTACCGCAGTACTCGTACTCCTTTATGCCTGCTCCGGGAAGATCCGTTTTTCTGAGAAACTCTACGGGTTCTGCACATTGGCATTTATCTACATCACCATGTGTTTCCGTTTGTTCCAGTTTGTGATCCATGGTCTGCATTTCCCGATTACCGGTCAGTATCCGCAGGCGATCCTTTTTACTTTCCTGCTCATGTATATGGCGGGAAGGCTCCTGTCCAGAGGAGATTTTCTGGAGAACCGTAAACATCTGTGGTTTGCTGCATTTGCCGCTATTGCCTTCATGGTATTCCGTGCGACGATTTCAAAGTCTTATTCTTATGCTTCCTATGTGTCCTACATGGCGATCGGTCTTCTGATCATTTACTTTGCTGTGACGCTTCGCATCCATAATGGACCGAAGAATGAGAAAACGATATGGATGAGCATTCTTGCCGTAACGATCGTTCTGGAAGCCGGCCTGGCTTTTTATCAGCCGATCAAGGAAAAGTACTATCACAAGACATATGAGATCTCCAATGAGATTTCCGATTCCAGTGTTTCGAGAACAGTCACGGACGGCTTTGGAATCGATCCGGCTGAATTGAGCAAGCCCATAGAGAAAGTTTATAAGCTGGATAAGTCTATCCTTTATCAGAAGCCGGATGAAGAAGAGAAGAGTTTTGCCTTGCAGAAAAAGGAGATCTCGCCCAAGGGCACCCGTTTCTATATAGAGGATACGATCTGGAATAACTATGGACTTCTTTATGGCGTTCCATCACTTAACTCCGAGTCTTTCATGACATCGATGCGTTATTCAGAGGTCCTCGCAAAGCTCGGTATCAACACTTCCGGAGATGGAAAGAGCATTTCCATTTCGAGCGGAACGATGATCACGGATGTATTTTTCCAGCAGAGAAATATAGATGTCCGCAGGTTTTCGCCGGAAGAGCAGCAGGAACTGGCGGCTATCTTCGCCAATGGTTTCTTCGTGACGACCGAGAATATAAATGAGGATCTGTTTGTTGATAACTCCCCGTTTGTTGTTCAGAATAATCTTGCCAACCAGCTGTCTTCGGTAAAACCTTTTTCCGAGATGAAGATGGAAGTTGCGGAAATGTCGAATATCAAGCAGAACGACGATGGTACTTTCCAGGTGAAAAAGAGCGGTGAACGCACGAAACTCATTCTGGAGTCAGAAGACTTTATCTCCGATCCTAATATACCTATATATTTATATTGCAATTGCAAACAGAAAACTTCGATAGAGGTCAAGCTTCTGGACATCGATGGAAATCTCCGTTTCCAGAACAGTTTCAACTCGGCATCCGGTTCATGCCTTAAGCTTGATACGAAAAATGCGAGAGACCGGAGACTTCATATCGAGATCACTATCTCCAATCCGGAAAAAGCATCCTTCGGATTCTACGCCGTATCCGCAGATAGAGAAAAGCTCAACTGGTATCAGACAGTAACGAGAGATAGCGCATGGCAGATATCGGAGCTTCGTGACGGATATGCCGCAGGAACGGTCAATGCGAAATCATCCGGACATGTGGTGTGGTCGATCCCGGCTGACGAAGGCTGGACTGCGACGATCGATGGAGAGAAGACACAGACCTTTGCTGCATACAAAGCTTTCCTCGGAATCCATATTCCGCCGGGAACACACGAGATCACGATCCGGTTCACGCCGGACGGATTCCGCACAGGTGTTTTTGCTACAATAGGTTCTGTCATTCTTTTGATCTTCCTTTCGGTCAGCGATATCCTGCCGAAAAAAGAAAAGAAGAAGAAGGACGAGCCTGACAAAGAACAAATCACTGAGGAAAAGGAGAACGAGGTATGATGACTGACAATCTTTTTCCGATGACATTTGTTGTTTTCGATATGGAATGGAATCAGCCGATCCCATATATCCCTTCTCCGATCGATCCCAAGATCCTCCCCGGGGAGATCATCGACATCGGAGCGGTCAAGGTGAAGATGCTTTCCGAAAATGAATACGAGCTGTCCCGTCCGTTTTCCGTGACGATCAGACCGGTATATTACCGCATCATGAATAAACAGGTCTCTAAGGTCATAAACAAAAGCACGGATGATCTTAAGAGCGGTATGCCGTTTCCGGATGCGATCAGAAGTTTCATGGACTGGTGCGGAGAGGATTATGTTCTCTGTGCCTGGGGAGACTCGGATATTTCGATCCTGCGATCGAATCTCAAGATCCATGGTTTCTCATCGGAGATCAACGACAGGTTCCTGGATATCCAGCCTCTTTTCGGAAGAGTGGCAGAAAACACATCCCAGCAGAGATCTGTCGCTTACGCAGTTGATTTCTACCGGATCCCGCAGACTGATGACTTCCATAGTGCAGAGAGAGATGCCTGGTACGAGGCCCGGGTACTGAAAGAATCGCTGATCGATTACTTTGCGATACGTGCACGAGGAACGGAGACAGAACAGACTTTCCCGAATCTTCGCACGTATATCTCCAATCCGAATCTGACCACTCAGAAAAAATGGAAGAGCGAAGCTTTTCCCACGGAAAGAGCCGCTTCGGCAAAAGCACTGGAAGAGAAGATGCTCTGCCCGATATGTGAGTCAGATCTTTTCGAGGAGATCCGCTGGTTTTCTTCAGGCCACAGTTTCCTTTCTTTGTGGCAGTGTCCTACCCATGGTGCGCTATCCGGCAGAGTCCGAATAAAAAGAACGCCCAAACAGGAATTCTATGGTTCGGGTCAGCTTCGCTTCGTGAATGGAAATGCTGCCAGATACGTTCGTGAAAAATGGCAGGAAAAAAATGAGAAAAAGGAAGAAAACAAAGAAGTTGCCAGCGAATGTGTCAAAGAATGTGACAAATTGTGAACTTGCCAGCAGAAAGTCTTTCTTTTTGCATTTATCTAAATATAATGATAATTAAGTATAACCAAAAAATGTAACTTAGAAGAATTGAATCAAAATTTGAGACAGAAAATTGGAGGCAACCGAGATGAAGTTGTTACAATTAGGTAAGTGTCATCAGAGAAACAACAAACGAGGCGGCATGCTCGTCATCGTTCTGATGATCTTTGCAGTTTCACTTATCCTCATTTCATCTGCAATGACGATCACGCTCTCCAGCCGTTCCCGTTATTATGTAGATACGGAGCGCAGTCAGGAGAGACTGACTCTCACCTGTGCGGCTGAGGCAGTAGTGGATGCCATTGAATCACAGGAAATTACGGATGACCAGATCAAGGCTATGTCCAACAATCCGGATGAGCCTTACGAGATCACCGGTGCGTCAAAGACTTCCGTTAAGGCTGGTGCTACAGCTACAAACGGTAAGAATATTGCACCTGGTCTTGCCGGTGCTACTGGCAACCAGACGTACATGTACGTTAAGCCGGTTGGTGGCGGATCTCAGGATATCGACCTTGAATTCTGCACAAAGATCGTTGTTACTGGTGATGATAACAAAGCAGAAAAGCTTCACGTTCGTCTGAAGTACTATCCGCCGGCCCCTGTTCCGAACATCTGCGAGAACATGGTAACATGCGGTGAAGAAGGTTCTTACAACGATATTCCGAAGCTTGAAGTAAACGGTACTGAATCATTTACAGTATTCCACGGAAACGTAGAGCTCGCTTCCGGTTCCGGTTCTTACATCCACAACCCGACAGTCTTTACTGGAACAGTTAAGGGTGGTGCCGGTACAACTTATTACAACGATATTATTTTCTACGGCCCGGAAGCTAGCGTTGAGGTTGGTTCTCAGGGTAACGGTCTGACCATTGAATCTGGTAAAGGTGGATTCTACTTCCTGGGTGTTAACTATAATGGTCATGAGGGAAATATCAGACTGTTTAGAGATAGCAACGGCGCAGTAGCAACTCCTGGTCAGAAGGGTATGAACTTCATCGGTGATGGTGCATACTTCTATAAGACTACATTTGATGTATCTGAATGGACACTGACTGGAAATGCCGGTACAAAATACTGGGTTGTTGGTTCCGGTAGTAATATCAACAGATTGAACCAGTGGGATGGCGGCAACGAGATCCTTAAAGATGGTGGTAATGTAACTGTTGTTGGTACATCTACCAGCCATGTTTACAATAACCTTAATGATGCTCCTGCAGGTGATAGACCGACTTATCAGAATATCAAGACCAAAGCAGCTCATTATATGTCTGATGATGGTCTTCTGAATGCGGCATCTAGAACTATTCCGACAAGTGCTGAACAGCAGGAGCTCTACGGAGCCTATGCGACCGGTGAGACGATCACCCAGCACGGTGGTCTTATCCAGAAGGATGGCGGTAAGGCATACAAATTAGAGGGCGGCACATACGACCATGGTCGTCTTGAAATCGACCTTTCTAAGGGAGATGCTTCACTGTATATTGCAGGAGATTCAACATTTAAGTCATTCTGCATTAAGGTATCTAACTCTTCCTCTCACAAGCTTACAGTTGTGTTGGGCTATGGTGTAGATGTTGTATTCGACGGTCAGCCGGAGTTCTGGAACACGCTTGATGGAATGGCTTATGCACAGGGAATCATTTCTGTAGATAACAGATCCAATCAGCTCTGGGATTCTCCGCATGGTACTTCTAACATCAATGCGATTTCCGGTGAAGAACCGGCAGCAATCGTTATCGGTCTTGGCAAGAATACATTTGATGCAGGCCGAGCTCAGGTCGTAGATGCTTACATCTCTCTGGCTGGTACAGGTTCAGATGCAAGTACAGTATCTCTGAAGGACAACGTTCACTTCTACGGACGTTTCGAAGCAGTTAATGTTGATACAGGAAACTCCGATAACCTTAAGATGGCTCATTGCCCGAAGCTTGGTGAAGGAAACTCTACTCCGAAGCCGTTAACAAGCTGCTATAAGGCTGAGATCTACGATTATCACTATTGATCAGTATCGATCGATATTTGAGAAAGAATTGTATAAGGAGGGGGGCTCGAAAGAGCCCCCCAAATTATATTCAGAAAACATTATTGAAAGCATTCTCCGTAAGGAGGATGCTTTTTCTTTATCACCAGGATCCGGGATGGTGCATCAGATGTGGGTGAAGTAGGAATAAACAAATGCGATGAAGCCATTGGAAAGAATATATAGAATCGATGGAAAGACGTCTAGAAGCCTAGTATTCGCTTTATAAGGTGAATGATATATTCGTATCTATTTACGAGATGTTGAAGCGTTATACGCATTGTAGAAGCGGTTTATTTAACAGGGATAAAAGAAAAGGATGATCACAAAAAATAAATTGCTCAGGAAACGTCATATCCCAAAGGAAGAGATGATGTAATCTGATGAGAAGTCCTGCATAGAATATGAAGTATTATTCAGGCACAAGCAGGTTGCAGACATATACATGATCAGAATCGCTTTTAAACAGGCGAATTAGCCCTTGATGGATAAAATCAAGGATGAGACATATATAAAGGCAGAAAGCCGTAAAATGGCAAATATGCAGCAAATTGATGTGTAGGCAATCTTCTCGAGATGATTCAAGACTATATTGATGAAACAACATACATCGCATTTACCATACATAAAGATAGCGGCCATCCGCTAGGATGACCGCTATCTTTGAGTTTGTGTTTAAATGAGTTTGTGTTTTAAATGTTTGTTTTAAGTAGTAATCGGCTCATTTGAGAAGCTGCAGTGGTCAGCATCAGTAAGCTCTGCCATATTATCCGGTGTGCAGGATGGGCAGTAAATTGTTACTTCATCTGTATATGCGATTCCGGAAGCCGGATAAGCTCTATCCGTAAGCTCAAGAACAACATGTACAGTCTTGCTGGTTCTATCTGTAGAGATCTTAAGACTTAAGCCCCATTTTGCTGATCCATTGCCTGTATGATACTGAGTAAAACCAGGCAGTGCATTAGCGTCGTTAATGAGAACATAATCGGCCTGATCACTTAACTTGATATCAGCGCCATCTCCGATACTTGTAGCATTGCAGAGATGATTCTGAATAGCTTTCAAAGTAAGCGATGCATAGTCGTGCATATCATTTACTACAGCAACTTTCAAATGACTGAAGTTAACAGTTCTGAATGTCGAGTAGAGATAGAACGACATCATCATCATAATTGCGATTACAAGCACCATCTCAAGGAGTGTGAAACCGATTCTACGATTCTTTTTATTCTTATTGACACGAATCATAATCACACCTCCTTATGAGAATAAAGTACTGTAAGTGCAACCAGGCTCAGTACATTTAGCAACGTAAATTTTATTACCGCTGGCGTCTGTCTGCTCATAATATCCTAAAATGCCATGTCCCGACTGATTACAAGCTCTTGCGACATATACGAAACCATGACGGTCCGTAGTAGCAGAGAAATTTGAATCATCAGTATAAGCTGATCCGGAAGAGAAGACTGAGAATCCGCCACTTTCTTCAAATGCATGCACCTGAATTACACCGGTATAGCCAGGGCCCTTGATCATAAGCGCATTGCTCGAGGTACCACCGTGCAGGGAAGAAGTTGCCTGACCCATCGTTTTATAGCAATTACCGGCATTTACGTTACTAACACGATCTGCTAAAGCTGTATCACCAGCATAGTTCAGTGTAGTCATAAAGCCTTCGTAAGAGATGAGAGTTACGATGAGTAAAAGTGCAACCGCTAACATTGTCTCAAGCAGTGTAAAACCACGCTTGGACGATTTCGTATAACGAAACATCTTCTATTCCTCCTTAAAAACCAATAGCGACGAAAGCACTATTTTTCGCTGCATTATCAGCCCGGAATTCCACGCGTTCACTCGCGAGGCTCGAAGAAGCATCGTTACCCTTGGAAACATACCCGGCAATGGAAATGCCAACAACCGCAGCTAAGATAACTACAATAGCAATGACTAACACCATCTCTACGAGAGTGAAGCCACGCTTCGTCTTATAGATTCTGCTCATAATTTCCTCCAAGTATAACCGTGTTCATTATATCACAAGGCCTGTGATATGCAAATACCTAATTGTTAATAAAAAGTAAAAAAAGAGGGGGCTCAAAGCCCCCCCCCTGATTAAGTTTTAACTCAATAACTAGCTATTAAGAAAGGATAGAATCGATCTCAGCTGTTACAGTGTTGATAGCATCGTTGTGCTCTTTGATGGAAGATGTAGCAGACTTAGCCTTGCTGATGTAAGATGCAACGGAGAAGAATACTACTGCTGCCAGGATAACGATGATAGCGATAACGAGTACCATTTCAACGAGTGTAAAACCTTTTCTGTTCTTCTGAATCTTCTTCATAATAAGTTCCTCCTAAAATGTTTTTTTGAGTTTGTAATTACATTATAGCAGGTCATTCTGAAAATGCAATACCAATTTTGAAATTTCTTCACATTTTTGTGAAAAATTTTTCCGAATAGCTCGAAAACGTCCAAAATTGTTCGATTAACACCACCTGCTTTAATAAGTTTTTTACATTATAGCACATGTGTATTGAATAGTGAAACACCTGATACTGAGGCTTTGTAGCGATTTATAACAGCCTGGATCATACGGTGATACTGTTGATATGGATAAATTGTTTTGACGAGGCTCAATTGTGAAGAAATGTGAAGAGGGACCATCCTTTGATGGTCCCTCTTGTTGAATCAGATCTTGATTTTACGATCAGCCGTTCTGCTGATTCTGCTGATCCTCAGGATTTGTTGTCTGCTGCTGTGGTAATTCACCACCGCCGCCGTTCTCCTGTACGTATGCATTATAAAGAGCATTATATGTCTGAGTATCGATCATACCGGTCTTATACTCGATCAGGATCTGGGCAAGATACGGAGGAAGCTTATTGGAATCCTTGAATGTCTGATCAAGGTAGTTCCACTCATAACCCCAGTGGCTCCATGCTGCAAACGGACGGTTGACAGAGAAGTCATAACTGATGAAGGAAATGTATCTTCCATACAGCGGAGAATCCTTTGCAACGAGTTCGCCGTACTTATCAGGCTGAGCTACTACGAAATAACTCGGGAGACCTACAAGACCACCAGTCTTAATATTCTCTGCGCCAACCCATGTCATGTAGTTCATCTGATTATCAGCAGGTGAGATACGATCAACGAGTTCATATGCATATACATCAATAGCAGCTGTGTAAGTGCAGAAGCCCTGCTTTGTATCTTCGATGTTGATCTCAGCGATCTTTACATAATCTTTAGCATCCTGCTCGATAGCCTGAAGTGCTGCTACGAATTCATTAAATCCAACATAAGTTTCGGTTTTAACATCGTTCGCATTGTTGAAACCATATTTCTGAGCAATCGGGTTCGGAGCCATAGGATCCGGGTTGTTCATAGAAATCTGAGAATAGAAGACAGAATACGGAATCTTCTTTTCGATTTCTTCGTCATGTGTCAGAAGCCATCCGTCAGTACCGGATACAGAAATCTTATATCTGGAACTCTTAATACGGTTCGGACTGATCTTACCATCTGTCATGGTAACAACATCGTAGTTGAGAGGAGTGTTGCTGATCTCAACGATAAACGGGATCTTCGCATCCTCGAAGTGCTTGAACAGTTTTCTCTGAATAGCACTTGTTACCAGATCAGGGAGATATTTATTCTCAAGATTAATAAGCTGATCTCTGAGAGCTTGACGCTCTTTATCGAGCTGTTCTGCCTGCTGGATGATGGCATCTTTCTGAGCCTTCTCCTGCTGTACAGAACGAAGCTCATCTTTTACGTCACTTAACTTGTCAAAATTCTTCTGAATAACGCACAGCCAGCAAACTGCACCGAGAGCGAGAAGAAGAACTATAAACAGTAAGAAAGTATCTTTACCGCCAGAATTTTTCATCAGGACTCACCTTCCTTCTTTACAGTATAAAGCAATTCAATATTTACGTTGCCGGACATCTTACCTGTGATCTCATCTTTAGTTTTGATGTCATCCAGGACAGCAGGAGTAACTGCCGTACCGTTGATCTTTACATTTGAGAGTGTGTACTTAACACCATCAACTGTAATCTCTTTGATCTTTGTCAGAGAGTACGGATCACCAGGAGCCTTTGTCTCACTATTGAGCTGCGTAAGCGGAACAGGTGTATTTCCATCGATGAAGGAAGAATGTGTCAGGGTAACAAGACCGCTGCGTGTGCAGAGGAAGCGGAAGCTATAACCCATGTGACCAAACATAATGTTCTTCTTGTCATAACCGAGTTCAGAAGGAACAAACGGCTTGATCTGATCTTCGATAGCGCTGAACAGGTTCTTTTCATCGAGAAGATGCAGATAGTTCAGAGCGGAATCACGATTCAGTGTCTGGCCCTGGATCTCGATGACACCATCGACTTCGTGATAGGATGTCAGAACTGCATCATCCGGGAGAGAATCCTTGATCGTCTTAAGAGTCAGTGTATCTGCAACTGTCTTAGTAGCGATCTTGTTGTCAAGAGAGGTGAGCTGGAAATGATAGTTACGGAGATCTTCAACTTCAGCCTGAGTCTTATCCTTATTTCTAAGACGCTCCTGATACTCTGCGGAATTCATTTCCTTCTTAATATCGTTGATCTTATTCTGTTTATTCATGATCTGGATACCGCATACGATCCATACGATCAAAGTGAAAGCCAGAATTACAACTGTTGCCAGAAGGAAAAATGGAAATGCTGACGACATTTGCTGAGCTGTAGAAGAACTGAACTCTGAAAAGAAGTTCATGTCTTTCTTGGAAAATTCATTTTTAGATTTTGCAAAACTCATAAACTCGCCTCCTTTCAGTTTTCACGAATGAGTGCGCCGCACGCATTCACGTAATCACTAAGCTGGAAGTCCTTCGGGCCCTGAACAGTATTCAGAGAACCAAGAATTTCAACCTGTGTGCCTAACTGGCGAGCCAGTTCTTTGTCCATCTTTCTGTATCTTGCACCGGATCCGTAGAGGAAGCATGTGCTGATCGCATCAAGATGATATTTCGAGATAGAGAACTGAGCTGTTCTGGAGATAGCATCTGTAAGGCTCTTGAAGTAAGCCGATACAGCACTATTCAGAGAAGGCTCGTCCTTAACGGTCTCGTGCCATACATCGATGTCGGCAACATCTACTGTAGAGATGCCTTCACCCTTTACAACCTGCAGACGGCGGGTAAGGATGGAAGACTTGTTAGCGGAGTTGCCCTGAACTTTCTTAACAGTCTCAGCAACCTGACGGACATTGGAGTGACCGAACTGCAGACGACGTGTAAGTACCGGGAATCCCTTATCAAGAACAGTAATGTTTGTTGTCTTCGAAGAAAGTTCGATGAGAAGAAGTGTGTTTGAATTGATGTTTGTTGTTCCGTTGATCGTTCCGGACTTGAAGAGCTTTCTGATCGCATTCGGATTAACATCGAGTGCAACCGGTACAAGCTGACTGGTCTTCATCAGTTCACGGAAGTCATTGGCAACATCCTTCGGGATCGCTGTTGCACGAACCTTGTACTTCTGCTGCTTAGACTCTTCGTCGAGTACTTTATCATAAATAATGTATTCTACGATCATGTCACGATTGTTGGTGCCCTGACCTAAGATCTCATAGCGAACCATGTCGCGAAGCTGATCGCCTTTAACTGCCGGGAGTTCAAGATCTCTTGTGTGAAGATAACTACCCTCAACTGTTAAAATCGCACGCTTGTCCTGAATATTGCTCTTTGCAAGCGCATTCTTCAACGCCATTACCACACCAAACTGGTCTGCGATAACGCCGTCTGCAATTGTATCGGACTCAAGCGGAATAAGACCGAACTTATCGACCGATACAACACCGGTCTTGCGGTTGTATCCACCGAGTACCATTTTCATGTTTGAGCTGGAGACGTCAATAGATATCTCTCTGCTGGTTCCAGTTCCAAAAGCCATAATTAATCTCCTTTCGAGTTATCATCACATAATGTTCTTTGTCATGGTGAGTACCGGCAGACCGCAGGCACCAACGATGATAAGAACGACAAACGCCATGATTACGATCATGATCGGCTCCATAGCAGCGGTCATCTTTGCAGTTGCTGCATCAGCCTCATCTTCGAAGAAGTCAGCAGCTTTGTCCAGAATGCTGTCCAAAGTACCGGATTCTTCACCGATAGCTGTCATAGCGTAAATCATTGGAGGGAACTCCTTGATTCCACGAATAGATCTGGAAACAGAAGAACCTTTACGGATCTCGTTTCTGGAATCATAAAGCTGAGCTTCCAGATACTTGTTTCCAAGAGTATGGCTGGTGATCTCCATGGAATCCAGAACGCTGATACCGCTTCGGAGAAGCGTGGACATCGTTCTTGTGAATCGAGCGGCAGCGGTAGCTTTCTGAGCTTTGCCGACAATCGGAACACGGAGCTTAAACTTAGCCCAGGCCATGGATCCTTTCTCGGAGTGTTTCCAGATACGGAATCCAACGACGAGAGCGAGGATACCACCGATATACAGATACCAGAAATCGACGATACTGTCGGAGAAGGCCATAACGGCTTTCGTAAGTCCCGGCAGGTCACCGCCCAACTCATTAAGAGTTACGGCGAATCTCGGAACAACGAGGGTCATCAATCCGACGGTGATACCGAAGGTAACGACCGCGAGGATGATAGGATAAACAAGTGCAGCACCGACTTTGTTTTTGAGTTTCTGCTCTTTCTCAAAGTGGGAAGCCAGACGACTCATAACTTCGTCCAAACGACCGGACTCTTCACCTGCGGAAATCATGGATACCATGATCGTAGGGAGAGCTTTGGATTGTTCACGAAAAGCTTCAGACAATGTTTTACCAGCCTGAATGGATTCATAAACAGAACCGATGACCGTTTTAGCTTTCTTACTTTCCAGCTGCTGATAGAGCATATCCAGAGAACGGATAACCGTGATACCGGCACTCAAAAGAGAAGAAAGCTGACGTGTAATGATCATGAGGTCCTTAGTCTTTAACTTCGGACTTCCGACATTCATGTTAAGGATACTGGCGCCAGTGTCTTGCTCAAGTGAAGCAATGAAACGACCGTCCGCACGGAGCATCTTTGAAGCATCTGCGATAGTTGCGGCTTCAATAACGCCTTTGCTGGAGCGACCCGCTGCATCAACTACTTCATATTTGAAATTTGGCATGAAGCAAACCTCCTTCTTTCTTTTTTATCAAAATTCAAGAGAACTAAACAGACCACTTGAAACGGAGTTCGCTGTACCGGCAGCAGCCAGATAACGACGATACTCGTCAGGATCCTTACAGCGTGCGATCGCTGTTTCGCGGGTAATAAGACCTTTCTTAGTGAGCTCTGCAAGATAGTAGTCAAGAGAGCACATACCAAGTTTGAGGTTGGTAGCGATCGTATTGTCGATCTGATAGGTCTTTCCTTCACGAATGAGGTTTCTTACAGCATCATTCGCAATGAGGATCTCAAATGCAGCGACACGTCCGGAACCGTCTGCTCGCGGAAGGAGTGTCTGAGAAATAACAGCAACCAGAACGGTACCGAGCTGAACACGGATCTGATCCTGCTGATGTGGAGGGAATACGTCGATGATACGGTTGATCGTGTCTGCAGCACCACTGGTGTGAAGGGTGGACATAACAAGGTGACCGGTCTCAGAAGCGGTGATCGCGGTACTGATAGTATCGAGGTCACGCATCTCACCGACCATGATAACATCCGGGTCTTCACGGAGTGCAGCACGAAGAGCATTAGCAAACGAAAGAGTATCTTCGTGAACTTCACGCTGGTTGATCATAGACTCACCGTGACGGTGCAGGTACTCGATCGGCTCTTCCAGTGTGAGTACGTGACAACGGCGGTTCTGGTTGATGTGACCAACCATGGCAGCCAGTGTTGTAGACTTACCGGAACCCGTAGGACCGGTAACGAGGATCAATCCACGCGGCTTGAGTGCAAGGTCCTTGAACAGCTCAGGAAGACCAAGACGCTCGCAGGAAGGGATCTCCGTTGTAATTGTACGAGCAGCCAGTGTATAACTTCCGCGCTGCTTAAATACGTTGCAACGGAAACGGCTGTAATCCTTAACGACGTATGAGAAGTCGATCTCACCACGCTCGTTGAGGTACTGCTGTCTCGATTTATCCAACATGGACTTACACAGATACTCGGTATCACTCTGTGTGAGGATGTTGGAATTAAGGGGCATGAGTTCACCGTGTACGCGGATCATCGGCGGGAGACCGACGGTGATGTGCGTATCGGACGCCTGGCGGCGAACAGCCTCTGTGAGAATGGCATCCATACTTAATGTAAATTCTTCCACTTTCTTTCCTCCTTAACCGTCAATGGAATATGTTACTTTACTCATTTCCTGCACAGTAGTGATACCCTCCAAAACTAACTGTGCGGCTGAGTCTGCAAGCATTAATGTACCCTCGGAGATCGCAAGAGCACGCATCTCGTCTTCACCTGCGCGGCGCTCGAGCAGTGCTCTCATGGCTTTTGTCATGATAACGACCTCATGGATAGCGATACGGCCTTTATAGCCTTTTTCATTACATTCGGAACAACCGGCGCCACGATAGAGCTTCTGTCCGGGTTTGAGCTTGAGAAGCTCGACCTCATCCGGACCCGGCGTGTATTCTTCACGGCAGTTGGTGCAGATACGGCGAACGAGACGCTGAGCAACAACTCCGATAAGAGCAGTGGAAACCATGAACGGCTCAATGCCCATATCGATCAAACGGTTGATAGAAGAAACGGCATCGTTGGTATGGATAGTACTGAAAACCAAGTGACCGGTGATAGCAGCTCGCATGGCGATCTCGGCAGTCTCACCGTCACGGATCTCACCGACGAGGATGATATCCGGGTCCTGACGGAGGATAGAACGGAGGCCGCTGGCGAATGTCATACCGGCTTTGGCGTTAACCTGTACCTGATTCAGACCCGGGATCTGGATTTCTACCGGGTCCTCAACGGTAACGATGTTCGTTTCCGGAGTGTTCTTCTCAGACAGAAGAGTGTAGAGCGTGGTTGTTTTACCGGAACCGGTAGGACCGGAGATAAGACATACGCCCTGAGGAACTTTGACGATCCTGTCGATCATCTCGTTGTTGTGTTCACTGATACCGAGATACTTACGGTTCAGGTTAGCGTCGTTCTTCGCCAGAATACGGATAACGGTTTTCTCACCGTGTACAGTTGGGAGGACAGATACACGCATGTCAACCGGTTTGCCGTTGATTATGGTCTGAACACGACCGTCCTGAGGAATACGTTTCTCGGCGATGTTCATGCCGGAAAGAATCTTAATACGTGTGATGATAGCGTCCTTAGCAGCGGCAGGGTTGCTCATGATCTCCTGAAGGACACCATCGATACGGATACGGACTCGAACACGATCTTCCATCGGTTCGATGTGAATATCGGAAGAGTTAGCACGGATAGCGAACTCGATCATGGAGTTTACGAGCTTAACTACCGGCGCATTGTTTACTTCATCGGTGATCTCGTCTCCGAGCTTCTTCATATCCTCGATGTCGAGGTCAGCTGCCAGGTCATCTGCGGCCTGCTTAGCAACTTCTCTACCATAGTTCATCTTGATAGCGGCGAGGATCTGCTGCTTCGGAGCAAGAAGTGTAACGATATCGTTTCCTGTGCGGAAACGGAGGTCATCTGTTACGAGAATGTTCAGAGGGTCATAGATAGCGACAACCAGTTTTCTGTTATTGCTGTCTCCATCAAAAGCAACCGGGATAATGAGGTTTTCTTCGCAGTACTGCTCAGTAACGACTTTTGTCGCTTCTTGGTCGATATCTACCTGCTGAAGGTCGATAATAGGAAGATCATACTGCTGCGAAATAGCTCGAAGAATATCAAGCTCAGTTAAAAGCCCTTTCTCTACTATGATTTCACCAAGACGTTTTTTCTTAGTGTCAGCACGCTGGGCTTCCAGCGCCTCCTGAAGCTCTGCCTGAGACAGGAATCCACTGTCGATAAGAATATCACCTAATCGCTTCATCATACCCTCCCAAATTGATGTACGTTAGTTTGTACGGGAAAAAGCACCCTCCCGCAGGGTTATGTCGATAATAGTAATTTACACCCAACCGCTATGGGTTGTATAGTCTTTGGAGATAAACAAAAAATTACAATTTCGCTTGTTTCTCAAGCGAAACTGTTATCATCTTGTAAACCTTTCCCATTTCGACCCGGTGCAAAACCATCGCCTTTTTCTCAACTAAATATACATGGAAAATGGTCATTTTGCAACATAAATACGCTTTTTTATCTGAAAATATGCAAAAAAGTTTGATAGAAAACCAATGATTTTGTAACTCGAAATTGCAAAGATTAGGCATTTATATTATTGTTAGGTAGAAAGAAATAGGAGAGTGTATGTATGGATCCTGATGTAGTATTGGCTATAATGAACATCGTTCTTGCCGGGATGTTCGGAGCTGTAATAGGCAGTTTTACAAATGTTTGTATCTATCGTATTCCGGAACACCGGACGGTCGTGAAAGGCCACTCGATGTGCATGACATGCGGGCATGAACTCGGAGCTCTTGATCTCGTGCCTATTTTCAGCTGGCTGTTCCTGGGCGGCAAATGCCGGTACTGCAAAACTCCGATCTCCTCAAGATATATCAAGATCGAGAGTCTGACGGCGCTGATGTATATGGTCATGGCGGCGACGCACCTGTCCATGTTCCTGGATCCGATGGACGTCGATCCTATGAAGAACATTTTCCCGTTTATCGAGCTTTGCGCACTTTTCATCATGATCAATATCGTGATCGTGGAGATGATGATCCAGCACGATACAGGATCCTCCATGTACCGTTTATCTTTAGCGCTCGGTATCGATTTTGCGGTGCAGGTCATTTCCCGTATCCTCGGTGTGGCGACAGACGAATCCGTTTCCGGAGAACTTTGCGAAAAACTGGCATCGTGGGGAGTGGAGATCCTGGTGGGAGCGGTAATTGCATTTGCCGCAGTTGTTCTGGCCGTTCTTCTTGCCAACCGTCCCAAGGAACTTAGCAAGTATTTCCATGACAGCAAGTATAGAGCTGTAAGAACATCAGACGTGTTTGCCATAGTACTCGGAGCTTGCATCGGTATTATTCCTGCTGCGGTAGCCGCGACGGTCTACCTGATCGGAAGGATCATGATCGGAAACAAAAAGAGCGTGAAATATCTCGGCATCGTTCTGGCAAGCGGAGCTGCGGTCGGATATTTTGCATATTGTGCTTTTCAAGTGATATAATACTCTGTACATTTTTCTAAAGGTGGAGGTTTTCCTATGTCCGGACATTCCAAGTGGAATAACATTAAGAGAAAGAAAGAAGCATCCGATGCGGCAAAAGGTGCCGTATTTACAAAGGTTGCCAAGGAGATCATGGTTGCTGTTAAGGCAGGAGGTCCGGATCCGGATAACAACTCAAAGCTTAAAGACGTGATCGCAAAGGCGAAGGCTGCCAACATGCCGAATGACAATATCAACCGTGCCATCAAGAAGGCGGCGGGTGCCGGCGAAGGCGATGATTATGAAGAGATCGTCTATGAAGGTTACGGTCCGGGCGGAATCGCCATCATGGTAAGAACACTGACCAATAACAGAAACCGTACAGCAGCGGATATCCGTCATATTTTCGATAAGTACGACGGTAACATGGGCGTTTCCGGTTCTGTTTCCTTTATGTTCCAGGACAAAGGAACGATCATGATCGACTCGGAAGAGTTTGAGGATGAGGAACAGGTCATGATGGATGCGCTGGATTGCGGCGCGGAGGACTTCAGCGCAGAAGAAGGCTACTATGAGATCCTTACTGATCCGGCAGCATATTATGAAGTGAAAGATGCACTGGAAGCAAAGGGCTACACCTTTGTGGACTCCACACTGGGACCGGTTCCGCTCAACTGGTCAAAAGTGGAAGATGAAGAAATCGCGTCAAAACTCGAGACTATGCTCGAGAAGTTTGACGAGAACGATGACGTACAGGAAGTTTTCAATAACTGGGATAATTAATTAAGAGGTATAGTAGGGATGGATCTGCCGAAGCAAAAAGGCAAGGAACAGACTGAACACCCGGAAGAGAGGCAGGAAGCTTCCCGCCGGGGAGTGTTTATACCTGAGCTTCGGGCAACCCTGCGGCGCCTTGAGAAAAACGTCGAGACCCGTGCCACGGCGCGTATCGAGCGCCAGATCGAGATCGCAGCAAACGATGAAAAAGAGATGAGGGAGATCCTCTCCACCATCGCGGTAGTTGCCTTTGTCGGTTCGTCCGGCACAGGCAAGAGCACCCGTGCGATCCGTGTTGCCAAGCAGAATAATATCAAGTACATCATCGATGACGGTCTTCTGATCAACGGAAGCCGTATCGTCGCCGGAAACTCCGCGAAGAAGGCTGCAACGAAACTTGAGTCCGTGCGGCAGGCGCTTTTCGAGGATCCGAGCCGTTCTTCCATCATGCGAAAAGCACTGGCGGAGAACCTGCCATCTACACTCATGATCCTTGGCACTTCCGATGCCATGCTCGAAAAGATCTGTAATAATCTCTGGCTCAATCAGCCGGCGATGCTGATCCGTATCGAGGATGTAAGCACGGAGGAAGAGATCGCTTCCGCTAAGAATACACGTCTTCGTGAAGGTATGCATACGATCCCGGTACCAAGCATGGAGATCAAACACGAGTTCTCCGGATATTTTTCCGACCCGCTCAACCGTCTGCGTAGAAGATGGGATAGAGAAAGAGGACTTCAGCCGGTCGTACCGGAGACGGAGAGAACGGTCGTACGTCCGACGTTTTCGAGTTTGGGAAGCTATTCCATCTCGGACGATGCGCTGCTTGACCTGGTAAGGATCATCCTGCGGAAGGTCCCGGGCGTACACGATGTCGTCGGTTTCAATTCGGAAAAACGTGTATATGGTGTCGTCTTAAGTATTGACCTTGAACTGTATTACGGATTTAACGCCCAGGAGGTGCTCTATAATGCGCAGCAGCGCCTGGGAAGATATATCGAGGAATATTCCTCGATCAATATGGTCGCGGTAGATGTCCGCGCCAAGCGCCTGATCCATGAAGATCCGGCCTGATATCCTCGGGAGGTTTTTCTTATGAAAGTTGAAAAGATCTATACCATTCCGGTAAACGATGCCTATTCCTCATCCTGCGCCTGCCCGCTCTGCGCGCTGAAGGCAAAGGTGGAGGCGGACTCTCTGGATTACTATCTCGGGCCGTCGCTGATGGAGCCGGACAACCGTGTGCTCACAAATGAGCAGGGATTCTGCGGAGATCATCTCAATAAAATGTTCGGCCGTGAGATCAACCGTCTTGGTATGGGACTCATGCTCCATACGCATATCCAGGATGTAAAAAAATCCACTGACCCGCTGTGGGAGAAGGCGGCGCCGGCAAAGCGCACGCTCCTTTCCGGAAAAGATGCAGAGTATAAGAAGCGCCTGACCGCGCTGGCAGATAAGATCGATTCCAGACTGGAATCCTGCATCATCTGCGATAAGATCAATACCACCATGAAGCGCTACATGGAGGTTATCATGTGGCTGTACTTCGAGGATGCATCGTTCCGCGAGACGTTTGCGACGAAGACCTATCACTGTCTGCCGCATGTGTCGATGCTTCTTCGTGCGGCGGCGGAAGAACTGAACCAGAATCAGGCATCTGAGTTTGTCGAAGCGCTGGCGAAGACACATAACAGCGGACTGGACGAACTGATCAAGGATGTCGAGTGGTTCACACTGAAGTTTGATTACAGAAACAAAGAAAAGCCATGGGGGAACAGTAAGGATGCTGTCCCGAGAGCGATCGCCATGCTGGGCGGAGAATCGGCAGACGCACCTTCTGCGAAGGAAGGTGAAAAATAATGGAAATGGGTAAACTGTTTACCGGTGATACGACAAAGACGGTGCCGCAGATCGCGCTGACCGATAAAGAAGGATCTCCGAAACGTGTCGTACTCGTGATCGAAGGCGAGATCGTCGGCGATAATAAGGGAGACGAGATTTCTCAGGAACATGGAAAAGACCTGATGCTTCACTCCCTGAAAAGCCTGAAGACGGCAAAAACTGTCCCGGATGAGATCATCCTTATTCATGACGGCGTAAAGCTGATCCTTCCGGAAAATGAATGTTTCCCGTGCTGGAAAGACATCCTCGACAGAGAGATCGTCGTGAAGGCTTGTAACGAGACGCTCTTTTATCTTGGAAAGATCCCGGATGATCCGAGGATCATCTGTGAGGATATGGCAGATCTTCTGCAGAGCATGCTTACCGCAGATCGCATCATACGGTTATAAACTATGGCAGTTAAAAGATATAAAAAGGAAGATATAGTATCGTACTGTCTCGGAGCAACCGTGAGCATGGAGTATCTCAATATCCGTCCGGAAGCGGTGACACAGGTATATCTGCACAGTGCTTTTTACGAATCCGAAACAAAAGAGAAGATCCTGAAGATCTGTAAGGAACGGCTTATCCCCTGTGATGTTAATGATAAAGTATTCCAGATCCTGTCTCAGAAAGAGAACTGTTTTGTGATCGCCATGATCAGAAAATACACTTTAGAACTGGACAAGGACGCATCCCACGTGGTCCTCGTAAATCCCGGAAACTCGGGAAATGCGGGAACGATCATCCGGTCGGCAGCCGGATTCGGAGTGAAGAATATCGCGATCATCCGGCCCGGAGTGGATTTCTTCGACCCGAAGGTCATCCGTGCATCTATGGGTGCACTGGCCCGGATCAATTTCAAGTATTTCGACAGCTGGGAAGAATATGAGAAGACCGATGGTGCAGGCACCAGGCACTTCTATCCGTTCATGCTCGATGGAAGCACGCTCCTTCACGAGACGAAGATCGAAAAACCGTTTTCCCTTATCATGGGAAATGAGGCGACCGGACTTCCGGCTTCTTTTGCCAAGGTCGGATGTCCGGTACGTATCGAGCATACGGATAATATCGACAGCCTGAATCTGCCGATTGCGACAAGTATCGGTCTTTACGAAGCAACGAAGGGTGCTTTTCGCGAATAACACGGCATCCGGAGAATTTTTGCCGAAAAATCAAAAAAACTCTTGCACCACATAAATAAGCATGGTAAAATGTCTCGGTGTCTGAATGAAGATAATAACTGATGGAGGTGAAGGAAATGCCGAATATCAAGTCCGCATGTAAGCGCGTGAAGGTTACTGAGAAGAAGACCTTAGCGAATAAGATGAAGAAGAGCGAGATGCGCACCATTGTCAAGAAGGCAACGGCTTCTATCGCCGCCTCTGATAATAATTCCGCTGAGCTCGTTAAGGACGCACAGGTTGCACTGGATAAGGCAGCAGCAAAGGGATACATCCACAAGAATGCTGCAGCTAGAAAGAAGTCCAGACTGGCAAAGGCCGCTAACGCAGCAAAAGCGTAATTCAATTTTTTACTGATTGAATGAAGAGACTGTCTTGTGTTACAAGACAGTCTCTTTTGTTACGCTACGAAGTAAAATACAAAATTAATTGTTAACAAACTGTTTCATTTTTCTAAAAATACAGATTTTTCACGTGTTTGCAGACTTTTTCAGGTTGTTTTTCCTTAAAATCCCTTTATACTTAACATAAGAAATTGTGTTCATACGATTTCTAAATAGCTTTGACAGCATTGGTTTGGGACATTAAACAGAAGGGGATGCATATGAAAAAATTTTTCCGCAGCAAGAAATTTTTAGGTATTTCAAGTCTGGTACTGGCGACATCACTTGTGGTCGGAACCATCGCGATCCGCAGATCAAAGGACGGGAACGGATTTAACATCGGTTCTTCTACCGTGTATGCAGACGGGAGTCTGCTGGATTATGACTCTGCGAGTCTGATCAACTACAGTACGATCCTGGGTCGTGCGATCGATTACGGTATCTTAAGTGATACGGTCGATCAGAAGGGCCATATGGAGACGACTTATGCCACGAATAAGTTTATCAATCCGCAGGCAGCAAATAACTGCGATGTTGACCTTGCCGGCAGTAAGCCCGCGCAGTTTATCATCGCTTCCGTCGAGAGCGGATCTTACGCAAGATTCGGTCAGACATATGCCATGAGCGAGATGGACTTTGTCATCGATACCACATACGACATGGCGGCGCACGAAGATGACAATTTCGTATACGATGATTCCTGCAAAGCGAATGTTCTTTACAGAACTTACGACTATAGCGTCCTTAAGCAAAACGTAGATTCCATGATCGGCAAGATCGTGAAGCAGTCAGACATTCTTGCTGCGAAGAGTGCATTTGACGGTGATACGATCGCGACGAAGCGTGGTGACAGCGGAGCAACGATCGATCTTTCGGATCCCCAGTTCAAAGATGCAACCATCTATATCAATGTTAAGGGCGGATCCAATCTGGAAAAAGCGATCCAGAAGTCTGACGGACTCCTTATCATCAAGGATCCTTCCACAAACGTTGTTTTCAATATGCTCGGTACAGGACCTCTCGAACTCTGCCAGTACAGAATGCAGATCGTCGGAGAGGATTTTGCGCTTGATACCGTAAACGGAAAAGAACACAGTGATCACTCCTTTGATTCAACAACGACATGCAGCGGTGAGGACTCCCTCCACAATGCACATGTAGAAAAATACATGACCAAGAGCATCATCTGGAATATCAGAAATGCTTCTTCTGTTAAGTACAACACGACCGCCGGTCTCTTCCTCGTTCCGACGAATATTACCGGTGATGTTACCGGTTCGAGCGCAGGCTGGATCGCATCTGCCGGCAGAACGATCGTATCGGCCGGTGAGTTCCACTATATCCATCATGACAGATCAGATCTTGGTAATACTACGGATACCAGTGTTCTGCATTTTGCTGCACGTAAGGGATTCGTCTCCAGCTATGCAAGAAACGCTCAGGGCGAGATCGAAGAACTGACAAATGTTAAGCTTTCTGAAGGCGAGTACACATTCTCCTTTACTGAAACAGAGTCCGACTATACGACACCAAAGGAGGGTGGCGTTTCTGAATTAGTCAACAGCGTGGATGGAAACAGTAAGGTTCTTTTCCCGGATATTATTGTTGATGTTAAGACGATCGACCCGAATATTCCCCAGAAGAGATACTTTGTTGTCAAAGAGAATCCGACAACTCCCTCGGATCCTAACATCGAACTGTCAAAAGGTGAGATCGATATTGAATTAACGATCGAGAATATCGATGGTATCATCCACTACACAGTAAACACAAAGAAGTACTTCACAGAGAAAACATCTCCGAATCAGACGGAAGATGATGGTGATACGAATATCCAGGCATCCGGTGCGGAGTTCTCGCTCGGTGCTTTCCTCAATAAATATAATAAAAAAGAAGCAGAGCTGACACTGAAGAAAGCGATCAGCGGAGATGCTCCGGATGCAAATAAGAAATACAATATCGGAGTGAAAAAAGGCTCTCAGTTTGTTCAGGCGGATGGTTCACTTGGCGGACATGAATATTATTTCCAGGTTCCGGCAGATGGAACAGGCATCAAGATCGAGGGCCTGGTTCCCGGTGAGTACACCATCGTGGAGAATGAAGGAAATCTCCAGGGCTATAATCTTACAGGGACAACCATGTCTGCAACGATTACGGCAGGCGGTTCTACAGCAGGACCGGATGATATCACATCCGACGGTAAGATCGCTCTTACCGCTAATTCGAAAGGAGAAGTCACAGTTACAAACACTTATGAGCATGTGGATGTAACCGGAAAAGCTTCTTTCACGCTCAAGAAGAACATCAGCCTGGATGGTGAACCATGTGCGGTTTCTGATATTCCGGAAGTAATTGCATCGAAAGAATTTGAATTCGTATTATCCACACTGGATGGATATGAAACCAAATATGTTATTGATGCGAATGGTACACTCGGCAGCGATAGCCAGAAGTATATCTTTAAAGTTAAGCCTGGCGAAACAGTTGATATTTATGGTCTCGAGCCGAATAGAAACTATATCGTCCAGGAGAGGATCTCGGATCCGTTCGTTCAGATGGATGCATATTCTCTGACCGCTATTTCGATCAATGGTGCGGATCAGCCGAATTTCTATAATGCATCTACTACTGTTCAGACAGGATCTCCAGACTCGAATACGGAAGTCGAGACAGTAAACTCCTACACGACTGCGAAGAATGATCTTGTCGTTAAGAAAGAATTTAAGATGAACGGCAATGATATCCCTGCAGATCAGCTGGAACATCTGGATGAGATCAGATTGGTCGTATCCGGTCCGAACGGCTATTCCGAAGAGATTACCGGAAGAGAACTCAGAGAGAACAACTGGACCTATAGGATATCCAGTATTCCGGCAGGAAATTACACGATCACCGAGATAAACGGTGATAAGACCGGAAGTGCAACTTATGCTTTCTTGGATTACGCGGTTTCCGGCAGTTCTCCAACGAGATATAACCCCGGTGAACTGACAGTTACAAATACGTATAAGCAGATCCTTAACGGACAGCTGACACTGCAGAAGAGTGTTCAGGCAAATGGTGTTACTACGCCTTCGAGCTTTGAAGTATATATCCAGAACGAGGAAGGCAAGTACTATAACCCGGCAAGCGGTAAGTTTGATCCTCCGGCTCCGGGTGCAGGAAACAACCCGACAGTAACAGTCCCGGCGAATGGTTCTATTTCAGTAACTCTTCCAGAGGGAAAATATACGGTTACTGAAAAAGCGGAATCCGCGGAAGTTTCCGGAAGTTCTCATGTTGTCTCTTATAAGGTTGGCAACGAAGAAGGCACAAATGTTGTTGATCTGAAGAATTATGGTGCTCAGGTCGGCATTACGAATACATATACAAAGTATTCCGTCAAGGTGACCAAGAAGGAAGCCGGCGATCATATGTACAATAACTGGACATATGAGTTCTGGATCAAAGATACAACCAGAACAGACGGAACCTATTACATCGCAAAAGACGGTCAGTCTGTCAGACTGCAGGACGGTCAGGATCCGTATTACTTCTCGATCAAAGCGGGAGATGCGAATTCTATTGAGGTTCCTGTAAAGAACGCAGGCGATTATCAGGTAATTGAGAAGAACGAGAATGTGGCTGCGAATAATGCATACGCACTTGTAACCACATACTCGCCTGCGGGTGGAAATGTAACACTGAATGACCAGAACGCTTCTTCGGATGTTACGATCACAAATACTTATGAGTATATTAATAACGGAAGCCTGAAGATCACGAAGAATCTTACCGGCGGTGGTGCGGATCCGAATAAGGTATTCGATATCGAAGTCGTATTCAGCGCACCGGTCAAGTATTCCGTAGATGGTGCAGCTCCGCTCACTACGGCCAGCGATACATATGTTGCTCATCTGAAGGCAGGAGATTCCGTCGTCTTAAGCAAGATCCCTGCGGGTATTACCTATACCGTTACAGAAGCAATCGATCCGGCAGATGCAGCCGCCGGTTACAGTCTTACCGGAATTGACGGTGATACCAGTAAAGCAATTGTAAAGGGTGAACAGAACAGTGTTGAGGTCAACAATGCGTATGCATCTTCTGAGACGATTGACCTCACAGTGAAGAAGGTCTGGGTAGATGGCAACAACCAGGATGGCATCCGTCCGGCAAGTCTCGAAGTTACACTACTTAAGGATAGTGCTCCTTACACGACAGTTACACTGAGTGAGGGTAACAACTGGACTGAAACAGTGAAGGATCTTCCGAAGTATGAAGGAAGCAGACAGATTGCCTACTCGTGGTCTGAGCCGAGTGTTGCCGGTTATACATCTGAATCTTCTTCGGAGACGACCGGTAAGACAACGACAACGACCTTTACGAATACACACGTGACGGAAGTTACTTCTGCATCTGTCCTCAAGGTTTGGGATGATAAGGACAATGCTGCAGGAAAGCGTCCTGCCAGCCTGAAGGTAACACTCAGCAATGGAACAGAAGTGACATTGAGTGATGCCAACAATTGGACAGCAAAGGTCGAGAATCTTCCGAAGTATGCAGATGGATCTCTGATCAACTACACCTGGACAGAGGCGACTCTCCCGGCCGGTTATACGATGACGGGAAATGCTAAGGATCCTAATGATTCGACACTTACGGTTATTACCAATAAGTATGATCTGTCTGTGGAGAGGGTATCTGTCTCTGTTCAGAAGATCTGGGACGATACGAACGATGCAGCAGGAAAACGTCCTGCCAATCTGAAGGTAACACTCAGCAACGGTACTGAAGTGACGCTGAATGATGCCAACAACTGGACGGCAAAAGTCGAGAACCTGCCGAAGTTTGATAACGAGGGCAATGAGATCGTATATACATGGAAGGAAGACGATCTTCCTGAAGGATACGACGCTGTCGTTTCTACCACAGGAACAGTAACAACGATCACAAATACCTATGATCTCAGCAGAGAGAAGACTTCTGCGACAGTTACAAAGAATTGGGAAGACTTTAACAATGTCGCCGGTAAGCGTCCTGCTGATCTGGAGGTAACACTCAGCAACGGAATGAAAGTTACGCTGAACGAAGCCAACAACTGGACTGCGACAGTTGAGAACCTGCAAAAGTTCGATGATGAGGGCAATGAGATCGTATATACATGGAAGGAAGACAATCTTCCGGAAGGATACGATGCTGTAGCTTCTACCACAGGAACAGTAACAACGATCACAAATACCTATGATCTCAGCAGAGAGAAGACTTCTGCGACAGTCACCAAGAATTGGGAAGATAAGGACAATATCGCCGGAAAGCGCCCAACTGAACTGAAGGTAACGCTCAGCAACGGAACAGAAGTTACGCTAAATAAGGATAATAACTGGACCGCAACTGTAAATGAGCTCCCGAAGTTTGATGATGCCGGAAATCTGATCGATTATATCTGGACAGAGGAGGCTGTTACTGATTATGAAACGACATCTTCCGTAAGCGGTAACGTGACCACGATCACGAATACGTTTGACTTTACATCCGTAAAGATCGATCTCAGCGTGAAGAAGGTTTGGAACGACTTTGACAATGTTGCCGGAAAACGTCCGGTAGTCATCAATGTCAATCTAATGCGTGACGGTCAGCCGCTGCAGGTGGAAGAATTAAGTGGTAACAACAACTGGACAGTAACCATCGGCAACCTTAATAAGTATGATGAGAACGGCAATGAGCATGTTTATACCTGGACAGAGGAGGCAAACTCTGAAGGTTATACGATGACCGGAAATAAAACGGATCCTGATGATCCGGCACTTACAATCATCACTAATACCTATGATCTGAGCAGAGAGAAGACATCTGTCTCTGTTCAGAAGATTTGGGATGATAAGAATGATGCTGCCGGTAAGCGTCCGTCCAGCCTGAAGGTAACCCTCAGCGACGGAACAGAAGTAATTCTGGAAAAAGACAACAATTGGATGGGAACGGTTTCCGATCTCCAGAAGTATGACAGCCAGGGTAAAGAAATCGTATACACTTGGATAGAGGAACAGCTCCCGGCCGGTTATACGATGACGGGAAATGCGGAGGATCCTAATGATTCGACACTTACTGTCATTACCAATACTTATGATCTGTCCGTGGAGACAGTATCTGTCTCTGTTCAGAAGATCTGGGATGATAAGAACGATGCAGCAGAAAAGCGTCCTTCGGATCTGGAGGTAACACTCAGCAACGGAATGAAAGTTACGCTGAACGAAGCCAACAACTGGACTGCAAAAATAGAGAACCTGCCGAAGTTCGATGATGAGGGCAATGAGATCGCATATACTTGGAAGGAAGATAATCTTCCGGAAGGATACGATGCTGTAGCTTCTACTACTGGAACAGTGACAACGATCACAAATACCTATGACTTAAGCAGAGAAAAAACAACTGCCTCTGTTAAGAAAGTCTGGGAAGATAAGAACGATGTAGCCGGAAAACGTCCGACATCTCTTATGGTTGTTCTGGATAATGGCACAACTGAGGTTGCAAGAGTAATTCTCGATGACGCCAACCAGTGGAGCGCTACCATTGATGATCTTGAAAAGTTTGATAGCGATGGTAATGAAATCACATACACATGGACAGAAGAAAATCTTCCGGAAGGATACGATGCTGTAGTTTCGATAACTGGAACAGTAACAACGATCACGAATACCTATGACTTAAGCAGAGAAAAAACAACTGCCTCTGTTAAGAAAGTCTGGGATGATAAGGACAATGCAGCAAGCAAGCGTCCGTCCAGCTTGAAGGTAACTCTTAACAATGGAACAGAAGTGACATTGAGTGATGCCAACAGTTGGACTGCGAAAGTCGAGAACCTGCCGAAGTTCGACGATCAGGGTAAAGAAATCGTATACACTTGGACAGAGGAACAGCTCCCGAAAGGTTATGTGATGACTTCCAGTCAGACAGACCGGAATGATCCGACACTTACTGTCATCACCAACACATATGATCTGTCTGTGGAGACGGTATCTGTCTCTGTTCAGAAGATCTGGGATGATAAGGACGATGCCGCAAGCAAGCGTCCATCCAGCCTGAAGGTAACTCTCAGCAATGGAACAGAAGTGACATTGAGCGATGCAAACAGCTGGACTGCAACACTTGAGAACCTGCCGAAGTTCGACGATCAGGGTAATGAGATCATTTACACATGGTCTGAGCAGGTTCCTGACGGTTATGAGATGACGGGTAATGAGAAGGACAAAAATGATGCAACATTGACAAAGATCACGAACTTCTACGACCTTAGCAAGGAAACGACTTCTTCTTCGGTTACGAAAGTTTGGGAAGATAAGAATAATGTTGCTGGCAAGCGTCCGGAGGGTCTGTCTGTTATTCTCCTGCAGGATGGAAGTATTTACCGCAGGGTAACACTGAACAATTCAAACAGCTGGAAGGCAAGTTTTGATGATCTGCCGAAGTTCGATGATACTGGAAAAGAATATACCTATACATGGCAAGAGGAGAATTTGCCTGCCGGTTATTCTGATGTCACAACAAGTAACGGAACGGATACTACGATCACCAATACCTATGATCTTTCTACTGAGAAGGTTTCTTCTACAGTTGAGAAGATCTGGGATGACAGCAACAACCAGGACGGCAAGCGTCCGGCTTCTGTAACAGTACATCTGCAGCAGAACGGTATGAACTTCGGTGATGCAGCAACGCTGAACGAAGAAAACAGCTGGACAGTTACGAAGACTGATCTTCCGAAGTACGATGCATCCGGTGTTGAGTATGTATATACATGGGAAGAGGATGCAGTAACTGCTTACACAACGACTTCTTCTGTAAGCGGAGATGTGACAACGATTACGAATGCACATGAGGCAGAGAAAACTACACTGACGGTTAAGAAGGTATGGGAGCACAAGACAAATGCTGCTGCAAACTATCCGGCTTCTGTAACTGTAGAACTCTATGCGAATAATGCAAAGATCAATGAGGTCACACTGAATGCAGCAAACAGCTGGACGCAGGATGTTTCTGATCTCCCTGTTTATGAGAACGGCCAGCCGATTACATACGAGTGGAAGGAAGTTGCAGTAGCAAACTACAATACAACGTATGCAGAGAATGCAGGAGTGACCACGATCACGAACACCTTTGATACCTCAACGGAGAGAACAGAGGCAACCGTGAAGAAGGTCTGGGATGACAGCAACGATCAGGATGGCAAGCGTCCTGCATCTGTAACAGTACATCTAAAGCAGAACGGCAAGAACTTCGGTGAGTCGATAACACTCAACGAAGCAAACGGCTGGACAGTTACCAAGGATGATCTCCCGAAGTACGATGCGTCCGATAATGAGTATGTATATACATGGGAAGAGGATGCGGTAGCTGATTACACAGCAACATCTTCTGTAAGCGGAAGCGTGACAACGATCACAAATGCACATGAGGCAGAGAAGACTACTCTGACAGTTAAGAAGGTATGGGAGCATAAGACAAACACTCCTGCGAACTATCCTGATTCTGTAACAGTAGAACTCTATGCGAATAGTGCAAAGATCAATGAGTTCACACTGAATGCAGCAAACAGCTGGACGCAGGATGTTTCGGATCTCCCTGTATATGAGAACGGCCAGCCGATCACATACGAGTGGAAGGAAACTGCAGTAGCAAACTACAATACAACATATGCAGAGAATGCAGGAACGACCACGATCACGAACACCTTTGATATCTCTACGGAGAGAACAGAGGCGACAGTGAAGAAGGTCTGGGACGACAGCAACGATCAGGATGGCAAGCGTCCGGCATCTGTAACAGTACATCTGCAGCAGAACGGCAAGAACTTCGGTGAGTCGATAACACTCAACGAAGCAAACAGCTGGACAGTTACCAAGGATGATCTTCCGAAGTACGATGGATCCGGTAAAGAGTATGCATACACATGGGAAGAGGATGCGGTAGCTGATTACACAGCGACATCTTCTGTAAGTGGTACAGTGACTACACTCACAAATACTCATGTGGCAGAGACCACCGACTTGACAGTCAAGAAGGTTTGGGCGGGTGACACAAATAACCTTAGCGCACGCCCGGCTTCTGTTAAGGTGGACTTCCTTGTAAACGGAACCGTTATAACGTCAGTCGAACTGAATGAGTCGAATAACTGGACAGAGACTCTTACCGGTTTGGCGGTTTATGCCGGCGGTCAGAAGATCACATACGAGTGGAAGGAAGTTACAGTAGCAAACTACAATACAACGTATGCAGAGAATGCAGGAACGACCACGATCACGAACACCTTTGATATCTCTACGGAGAAGACAGAGGCGACCGTGAAGAAGGTCTGGGACGATAGCAACAATCAGGATGGTATCCGTCCGGCTTCTGTAACAGTACATCTGAAGCAGAACGGTGTGAACTTCGGTGATGCGGTAACGCTCAGCGAAGCAAACAGCTGGACAGTTACGAAGACTGATCTTCCGAAGTACGATGCATCCGGTGTTGAGTATGCATATGCATGGGAAGAGGATGCAGTAACTGATTACACAGCGACATCTTCTGTAAGCGGAAGCGTGACCACGATCACGAATAAGCATGAAGCTGAGAAGACTACTCTGACAGTTAAGAAGGTATGGGAGCACAAGACGAACGCTGCTGCGAACTATCCGGCTTCTGTAACAGTAGAACTCTATGCGAATAATGCAAAGATCAATGAGGTCACACTGAATGCAGCAAACAGCTGGACGCAGGATGTTTCGGATCTCCCTGTATATGAGAACGGCCAGCCGATCACATACGAGTGGAAGGAAGTTGCAGTAGCAAACTACAATACAACGTATGCAGAGAATGCAGGAGTGACTACGATCACGAACACCTTTGATACCTCAACGGAGAGAACAGAGGCAACCGTGAAGAAGGTCTGGGATGACAGCAACGATCAGGATGGCAAGCGTCCTGCATCTGTAACAGTACATCTAAAGCAGAACGGTGCGAACTTCGGTGAGTCGATAACACTCAACGAAGCAAACAGCTGGACAGCTACAAAGACAGATCTTCCGAAGTACGATGCATCCGGTAAAGAGTATGCATACACATGGGAAGAGGATGCAGTAACTGATTACACAGCGACATCTTCTGTAAATGGTACAGTGACTACACTTACAAATACTCATGTGGCAGAGGTAGTTTCTGTATCTGTTGAGAAGATCTGGGATGACAGCAATAACCAGGACGGTATCCGTCCGGCTTCTCTGGATGTAACTCTTCAGAAGAATGGAGCGGACCTTAAGACTGTAACGCTGAATGACGCGAACAGCTGGACCTATACAGAGGCGAACCTGCCGAAGAATGAAAACGGCAAGGCAATCACCTATAGCTGGTCTGAGCCGAGTGTAAATGGATATACTTCCAGCAAGGCGGAATCCGGAAACAATACAACGCTTACGAATAAACATACTGCAGAGGTTGTTTCCGTAACTGTTGAGAAGGTCTGGGATGACAGCAATAACCAGGACGGTATCCGTCCGGCTTCTCTGGATGTAACACTTCAGAAGAATGGAGCAGAACTTAAGACTGTAACGCTGAATGATGCGAATAACTGGACCTATACAGAGGCGAATCTGCCGAAGAACGAAAACGGCAAGGCAATCACCTATAGCTGGTCTGAGCCGAGTGTGACCGGATATACTTCCAGCAAGACGGAATCCGGAAATAAGACAACATTTACGAACAAGCACTCTGCATCGGTAGTATCTGTGACGATCGTTAAGGTCTGGGATGACAGCAATAACCAGGATGGAATACGTCCTGCTGAACTGACAGTTACGCTTCTTAAGAATGGCACCGATTACTCTGAGGTGACACTGAATGAAGCGAATAGCTGGACAGCAACAGTGGAAAACCTGCCGGCCAAGAATGGTACACAGGAAAATGTGTATGCGTGGGCGGAGAAGACGATTCCGACTGGATACACCCTGTCTTCTACGAGCACGAGCGGTACTGTTACTACACTTACTAATACTCATGCAGTAGAAGAAGTGACACTGAAGGTTGAGAAAGTTTGGAACGATAATGGAGACATTGCCGGCAAGCGTCCTTCCAGCCTGAAGGTCACACTGAATGCTGACGGTGCTTACTATGATGAGGTCACGCTGGATGAGTCCAACAACTGGACAGCATCCATGACTGTTCCGAAGTACGATAACGGAACAGAAGTAAGCTACAGCTGGGAAGAGGACTCGCTGCCACAAGGCTACACCAAGACGTCTGCAGTAAATGGAAATACCACAACGCTGACAAACACCTATGATCTCTCCAGTGAGAAAACATCGGTAACCGTCAAGAAGGTATGGGATGATAATGGCAATGCAGACGGTAAGCGTCCTTCCAGCCTGGAGATGACACTGAGCAACGGAACAGTAGTTACACTTAGTGAAGCGAATAACTGGACTGCGACTGTAGATGATCTGGCGAAGTACGATGCAAGCGGCGTAGAGATCACTTACACATGGACAGAAGGTTCCATGCCGCAGGAGTACTCTAAGACCGGTGAGGAAACAGTCGGTAACACGACAACGTTCACCAACACCTACACTGCTCCGGCTCCGGTTCTTGGAAGTCTGAAGATCGAGAAGATCCTGGGAGCTGATGCACCGGCTAGTGCTACCTCAAAGGTATATCACTTCACCGTGAGCGGTCCGAACGGTTACACTAAGGCTGTCGAGATCCAGGGTGCGGGTTATGAGGAACTCACAGACCTTGAACTTGGTATCTATACGGTTACTGAGGACGAGGACGATGCGAAGATCGACGGTTACACACTGAGTGTTTCAAACAATGGAGTAAGCATCGAGATTACAGATGCAGCGCAGAAGGAAGTTTCGATCACGAACAATTACTCCAAGAAGACTGAACCGACGGATACACAGCCGACGGATACTAATCCGACAGGCACGCAGCCGACTTCTACAGCACCTTCGGAGAGCGAGGAGTCTTCCGGAACTGCTCCGACAGAAGGCCCGTCCGAAGAATCTCCGACACCGACACCGGATAAGGTGATCGTAAGTGTCATGATCGATGATCAGCCGGTATCGCCGGATGACTACAAGAAGAAGCCGGATGGTACGGTCGAGTTTACTCCGGAGACGATCGAAGGACTGACTCTTGGCGTGCACCGTACAGTCATCAAGTATAATGACGGTTCGACGAAGACGATCGAGTTTGAAGTAATTTCTTCCGCAAGAGGAAAGAAGATCGTTAAGACAGGTGATGTCGGCGGAACTGATATCGTTCCGGTAGTATCGCTCTTCGCGGTAGCTGTGGCATCTGTAGCGATCGTGATCTTCAGAAAGCGCCGTTCACAGAAAGACGAACTGTAATTCCACGGTTCTTAGAAGTAAATCTTTAAAGGGAGTGTCACCTTCGACGGTGACACTCCCTTTCTTTTGAGCCTGTATGAAATAAGTTTTGGATTTCTTGCGTCAGCTTAAGTAATCAACGAAATCATCATAGTATCTGCTAACTTCTTTTCCTCTTTGGTAATTCTTGTTGACCTTTGAATAGAAGGGGGTATCGATCAGGAACATAAGAAGAGCGATAGAAGCGAAAACAATGGCAACTATGGTGATCGGATTGCAGTTTTTGGATGCCAGGGTCACAATGATGAATATCCATGAGATAAGGACTAAAACTGCTGATATCCAGAAAAACGCGATCCATGTAGCACAGTTATCACTAAGTGACTTGGTAGGGATACCATAGCTTTTTATAAAGACCGGTATAGTGAGCATGATAAACAAGAAAATCAATGCGATTATCGTTGAGATAAGCGCTACAACGGAGCAGGCTTTTTTCTTGGGCGGTCTGACCGGACGCGGCTGCGCGGCCATCGGGTAAGGTGGGTAATAAGGCGCGTTTGGAGCAATAGGCTGCTGCACCATTGCCGGATATGGCGCTGGTGCATACTGACCGGGATATTGCTGGGCAGCCTGCGGAAAAACTGGTTGGGGTGCAGCCTGTGGGAAAGCGGGCGGTGCCGGCTGCTGATAAGGCTGCTGGTAGGGTTGCTGGTAAGAAGACGGATAAGACTGTTGCGCCGGGGCTGCAGGTGTAGGTGCCGAAGGTGCTGCAGGTGTGTATCCGACCGGTTGTCCGCAAAAGTCGCAGAATGTGCTGCCATCGGCGAATTCTTTGCCACATTTATTGCAAATCATAGGAAAATCCCCCTCTGCTTTTGATCCGTAAATGATTGGAATCAAGACTGATTTTATTATAAATCTGCGAGAAACTAAGTACAATGATGCTTCTGAAAGCAGTGAAGCATCAGAGAGATCGTTCGTGGTGTATTAATCAGGAACGATACAGCCGGTTACGTTTAAACTGGATGACTTCCCGCTTGAAATCTTCTTCGAAGGTATTACGTGCCTTCATGGTCCACCAGTCATGACTTAGGCGGTCGAGCTCATCCATGCGCGAGAAGACCGGGTCTTTTCCGAAGTGAAAAGCATCGGAAGCACGGGAGAGGATCGGGATCTTTGAATTACTGCGCATCGTCTTGAGGACGGTCCTTCCTTTTTCGGAAAAACCGAGAAGGCGGAGATAACAGGGAGCCGTAAGAAGAGAAAGATCCTCGGCGGTCTGTCCGATAACAAGAGAAGATAGTGCGCGAAGGATCCGAGTATAGGAGAAACAGCGGGTCTCGACAGCTTCACGGAAAGAGATGGCGATATCTTTTTCAGGATCAAAGTGCATCGAGCGGACAGTGCTTTTCAAGTGGCCGGCAAGCTGTGGACCCATGTGAGCGACAGAAGAAAGGTGCGGAAGATCCAGTGAACGGATCAGAGGAATCGACGAAGAAATCAGTTCTTTTTCACCCATTGGGATCGTCCCGGAGTTCCAAAGATGCAGCATCTCGGCAAGCATCGGGATCGGCATGTGAGGAAGAAGCTCCGAAACAGAAGAAATAAAATCTCCGCTGGAAAGCGTGCTGTAACTTGTTAGGATCTGCTTTCGTAATGCTGTCGCACTGGGAAAAGCACTTTCCTTCAGCGATTCTTCGTGGTACGGATCCTCCCGCAGGAGAAGATGCGGCACGATGGAAGAACCGGCTCGGTCAAGCTCGCGAAGATAAGCGACCGCTAAGATATTATTCGGTTCGTGGATGATCCTTCCAAAAGCTTCAGGAGATATCGAAGATGATCCTGAAGCGTGCGATGCCATGACGGACGATGCAGCCTGTTCCCAGGAAGCGGCGTAGGAAAGACCGCTTTTCTGGCAGGAATCCAGTGTTTCCGAAAAAGAAGGATCCGATTCAAAATCGATCTTTGCAATAGAAGAAAGATCGGAGAGGGAATCATGCTCTGCACCGAAATAAAGATCGGTGATCACGCCGCTTCGGATAAGAGAGGAAACGGCTCCGTGGGCAAAGCGGTCGGCGGAACCTGTCGCAAAAGTGAACGGCAGTTCCAAAACGACATCCACGCCGCAGGATAGGAGCGCGCAGACGCGGGAAGTGCGATCGGTCAGTGCGGGGATGCCGCGCTGGACGAATTCACCGCTCATGATGACGACAACCGGAGTATCCTCGCCTAAGTCTTCACGGATCTTGCGGATCAGGCGGAGATGCCCGTTGTGAAGGGGATTATATTCGGCTACGATTCCGGTGGTGTTCATCTTGTCCTCCTGATAAAGTGGTACAATAAATATACTCTATTTAGTGCTTTTCGAAAAGGAGGACCGGTTATGCCGTCAATGACCTCAGTAAAATACAGTAATGCGAAATTCCGGAAGATCGCAATGATCTGCGGGATCGCTGCAGCTGCTGTGATACTGGTGGCCGTTGGGATCTATTTTCTGATCCATAACGGAGTCTTCTATAAGAAAACAGATACGGATGGAAAGTCATATGAACTGACGGCCGAGATGCAGGCAGATGTCTCGGAGACAGCATTTCATCGCGGATATATGTTTTCCAGAACGATGCGCCTCCTCTCGGAAGACAGGCAGATGGATCCGTGGGTACTGTCCTGGTATTCGATCCCGGGAACGACGAGAAATGTGCCGGCGATGGAATCGGCGTATGTGGACAGCTTCGACCAGGTGCTGCTTCTGGAATCCTATGTGAAGGATGGAAAACGCAGTAAAGCGGAGTCCCTGATCAAGGCGATCGACAGTTCCCTTACTGACGGGAACGGATATCTGCTGGCATTTAGAAAAGCAGATGACCTCGCCGGTGAAAAGGATAGAAAGAAAGCCGAAAGCTGTGATGGAAACGAGGATCCGGCATATCTTCTCATTTCGGAACCACCGGTCTCGATGAAAGCTACCACGAGATATCTTCGCGCGCTCCTGGATTATTACGATAAATGGGGCAGCAGTAAGACTCTCGACAAGATCAAGACGCTTGCCGGGAAGATCTTTGAATACAGTAACCAGACCTCTTACCGTGCAGCGGACCAGATGGCAAAACCGACGCCTATTCCTGTCACGGAAAAATCACTGGTAACACCGGTGCCGGATGAGGACCCTGAAGATAACGGGGAGTCCAAGGAGAAACTTGTTTCTCTGTCCGGAACAGAACTTGCCGCGATGGATCTCGAGGCGATGCGCCGTGCCTCTGTTCTTCTTCCGGAATATAAGGAGAAATACGAAGAGACTGTCCGTATCGTAAAAGAAGGAAAGATCAGCTCGGAACTGCCGCTTTATGCATGGATGCATACTTCCGGCGGATATATGTACTACACAGGGAGCCAGACCAATGTCGATGTGGTGTCTTCTCTTTATGTGATGGTACATCTTGCAGAGATCGGACAGCTCGATGCCGAAGGCTATGCATGGATATCCCAGCAGATCTATAACACCGGATATCTTTATACTTCGTATGACTTGATGTCCGGAGAAGCACTCTCTGACGTGGAAGCTTCCGAAGGGTATGCTCTGGTTCTTTATCTCTCAGTGATCAAAGGAGATGAGCGCCTCTTTTCTGCGACCTATAAAGCGATGATGCGAAACTACGCGACGCTTTCAACAAGCGACGCTCTCTACACATTCTTCCGGAACATCCCGGAATCCAGGATCTCCGTATATGCACGGGAAAACCTCCTGATGGAACTGATTCTAAAGTAGGTGATCGTATGTCGTTTATTCTGCTTCTGGCATTTCTGTTTTTTGTGGGAAGCCTGACGGGCTGGGTACTGGAGCTGTTCTACCGGCGCTTCGTCTCCCAGAAAAAATGGGTCAATCCGGGTTTCCTTTCGGGACCGTATCTTCCGATCTACGGATTCGGACTGGTGCTTCTTTACCTGATCGCTTCGGTGGAACCGTATATCGATTTCGGACATCCGATCCTCGAGAAGCTAGTGCTTTTCGCGCTGATGATGATGGGTATGACGATCGTGGAATATATTGCGGGAATCATGTGCCTGAAGTATTTTAAACTCCGATTGTGGGATTATACCGACCGCTGGGGAAATATCCAGGGCGTTATCTGTCCGCTTTATTCTTTTCTGTGGTCGGTCCTCGGTGCGATCTATTATTTCCTGATCCACCCGCATATCCTCCGCTCACTGGAGTGGCTGTCCAGAAATCTGGCTTTTTCGTTCTTTATCGGATTCTTCTACGGCGTGTTCCTCATGGACCTGTCGCACAGTGCGAAGGTCGTGCTGGCGATCAAGAAGTTTGCCAGCCAGCAGCAGCTCGTCCTGCATTACGAAGAGATCAAGGAGCGTATCGGCCGATATAAGGAGAGCCGCCTGATCAAGGCAGGATTTATCTTCCGTATGTGGATGGATAATCCCTTTAGCCGATTTCTCAAGGATTCGTATGAGTCAACAAAGGGTGCGCTAACCGACCTGACCGATGGTCTTAAAGAGAGCTTCCAGTCTGCAGGATTCGGCTCGAAAAGCACTTCCGGTGATCCATCTTCTTCCCCGAAGTCAAAAAACGATAAAAACATAGCAAAAAGGTAGGTTTTTATTCTATCTTTCCCCGTAAGGTGTGCGTATAATCGTCTCAACAAGGGAAAAAGAGGAAGAGAAAATGGAAAACAGAAACACAGCAAAAGAAACAGCACGAAAGGTAGCACTGGCAGGTGTATTTGCCGCTTTGGTATTTGTCGCTACGGAAATTCATGTTCCGACAGCACTCGGATATATCCACCTGGGAGACGGCGTGATCCTTTATTGCAGTTATGCGATCGGACCGGCGGCATTTCTTCCGGCGGCGATCGGCTCGGCACTGGCGGACCTCATCGCAGGATATGCGGTATATATTGCACCGACATTTATTATAAAAGGACTGATGGGTGCCTTTGCAGGTCTCATCCTCCTTAAGCATAAGGGCATCGTGAGCAGGATCCTGGCATTTACCGGTGCGGAACTGATCATGCTTGCCGGATACTTCATTTTCGAAACATTTATGTATGGCCTGACTGCGGCAAAAGGTGCGATCCTGATGAACCTTATCCAGGCCGGCGCAGGAATCGTAATGGCGTTCCTTCTGTCATCTGCGCATTCTCTGGCGAAGGATAAAAAAAGATAATAATCCCGTTTCCGGTGGATGAAGAAAGAAATCCGGAAGTGCCTCCTTGCTGTCCTAGTATTGGGACAACGGATAGAGTATAATGACACTCTAAAGAAAAAGAGAACCTCTTGTGCTCCGGCACAAAGGTCAGGAGGCACGGATGGACGATTTGCTCGAAAAGCTGAATACTGAACAGAGAGAGGCAGTTCTTCACGATGAAGGGCCGCTTCTGATCCTGGCGGGAGCAGGCTCCGGCAAGACGCGCGTCATTACTTACCGTATTGCGTATCTGATCCGTGTAAGAGCGGTCTATCCGTCGAATATCCTGGCGATCACATTTACCAATAAGGCCGCCAATGAGATGCGGGAACGTATCAATACTCTGATCGGGGACACGTCCCGGAATATGTGGGTCGGTACTTTTCACTCCATGTTTGCAAGGATCCTGCGCCGCCATGCGGAATTTCTGGACTATACGCCGACATACTCGATCCTTGATTCCGACGACCAGCAGAAGGTCTTAAAGGAGTGTATCAAGGAGCTGGAGCTGAATGATAAGCTCTTCGCGCCGAGACTCGTACAGACGATCATCAGCAAGGCGAAGAACGATATGCAGTCTCCGGAGGAGTTTGCGGTCATGGCCGGAAACGATATGCGCATGTCCACGATCGCGAAGATTTACCGGCGCTATAACGACAAGCTCCTTTCCAATAACGCCATGGACTTCGACGATATCCTCTTTAATACCGTCCGTCTATTTAAGGAGCATCCGGACGTGCTGACGATGTATCAGGAGAAGTTCAGATATATCCTCGTCGATGAGTATCAGGATACGAACCATTGCCAGTATCTTTTGATCCAGCTCCTTGCCAAACGGTACAGGAATCTCTGCGTCGTCGGAGATGACGATCAGTCGATCTATTCCTTCCGTGGAGCAGATCTTCGCAACATCCTGGATTTTGAGAAAGACTTCAAGGATGCCAAGGTGATAAAACTCGAAGAGAATTACCGATCGACTGCCACGATACTGAATGCGGCCAATGGCGTCATCGCACATAATAAGAAGCGTAAGATGAAGAATCTCCGCACATCCGGGGGAGACGGAGATCCGATCACTTTCCTTCTGGCGGATCATCATGGGATCGAGTCATATTACTGCGCCGAGAGTATCCGAAGAGACGCCGAGAGCGGTGCTTTTCCATATAGTGATGTCGCGATCCTTTATAGAGTGAATGCTCTTTCCCGTACGATCGAGTCCGCACTCCGTGAAAAGGGAATCCCGTACCGCGTATATGGCGGCTTACGGTTCTATGACCGAAAAGAGATCAAGGATGTTCTGGCATATCTTCGCCTGATCTATTCTGATGCGGATAACTATGCCTGGGAGAGGATCATCAACGTGCCGAGGCGCGGTATCGGAGATACTACAGTTGCTAAAGTTCTGGCGATCTCGGAAAGAGAGAATATCCCTGCCCTTACCGTATGTGAGAGGTGCTCGATGTTCCCGGAACTGGGAAGATCTGCGGAGAAGCTCTTTGATTTCTATCTTCTGATCGCCAATCTCCGGAAAGTCCTAAATGAAAATGAGGCATCTTTTTCTGAGTATATCGAGTATGTGCAGGATAAGACCGGACTGGTCGCAGAGATCATCGAGCAGCGTGAGAAGAAAGACGAGATGGTCGATCGTGTCGAGAACCTGAAGGAACTTCTTTCTGAAGCTGTGGAATTTGAGGCCAGAAGAAAGAAAGAAGTCGAGATGGCGCTTCTTCAGAATACAGAGGAGGAGCTTGCACAGGATCCGTACATGGAGAATGAACAGGAGTTCGGGCTGGATCTGTCCGGTATCCTGGGGGCGTATCTTCAGAATGCTGCGCTGTATTCCGAGGGAGATAATGCGGATGACAGTGAAGAGTATGTTCGCCTGATGTCGATCCATAGTGCCAAGGGCCTGGAGTTCGGTGCTGTGTATCTGGTGGGCGCGGATGAGACGATCTTCCCGAGTGCGCGCTCCGTCAACGATGGCGATGTGGAAGAAGAAAGACGTCTTATGTATGTTGCGATCACCCGCGCCAAGAGAAAACTGACCATCATCTCTGCTAGATCCAGGATGCTCTTCGGTCAGACACAGAATCTTTCTCCATCCCGATTTATTAAGGAGATCCCGCCGCAGTATATGCGTGCGATCGCCAATAAAAGGAAAGAACAGCCGAAAGAACCGGTGAATCCGAGATTCGGAGGAGAGACAAAGAAACAGGCTCCGAGCTATATACCATCCTATAAGGCGGTCAAGCCTGCATCCGCTCCAAGTTCCGACTTCACGCCGGACACGATCGCGAAGGGAATGCGCGTGCTTCATCCGAGGTTCGGGGAAGGACTCGTGGTCTCCTGTGAGAAAGTTGCGGGTGACGCACTGATCTGCGTGGATTTTGACGGGATGCGGAAGAATATGCTCCTGAATAAATCCGGTCTGAAGAAGTGCTAGTTGTGGTGAAGCAAGTGTCACAGTGAAAAGACAGAATAATGATATACTAGACAGGTAAGGAGGATGACAACATGGATAATCAGGAACAATCGCTGTTTGACCAGTTTCCGGACGAGTTCTCCCATGTGCAGGAGAAGCGTGAAGGAATCAACAATCCGCGCGACCGTCAGCTGCTGACGATCCTTCGTGACGAACGTGAGAAGAATCTGTCTCCCTATGCCTTCCATACGAAGGATAGCCGTGGCAGAAGATTCGACGAAGATCCCTGCCTTGTCAGATCTCCTTTTGAGAGGGATACAGGCCGTATCATCTACTGTCAGGCATTCCGGAGACTCCGACATAAGACACAGGTCTTCTTTAATGCGAAAAATGACCATATCTGTTCCCGTCTCGAGCATGTGATCTATGTAAAATACATCGCTACCACGATCGCCCGAGCGCTGAACCTGAACCTGGATCTTGTCGAGGCAATCGCGCTCGGCCATGACCTCGGCCATGCGCCGTTCGGCCACACCGGAGAACGGATGCTGGAGAGCTGCGCACAGAAATATGATCCGGATATCATCTTCCGTCATGAGTTTCAGAGCCTTCGTGTGATCGATCTGCTCGAACGCCGTGCAAATGGTAATCCGGGCGGACTGAATCTGGCATTTGAGGTGCGGGATGGTATCGTTTCCCACTGCGGCGAGACATACAGTGAGTATATGATCACGCCCTTCCGGGATAAGCCATCGGAGTTCCTGAATGATCCTAAGACTGCGCTCCATTCGCTTCCTGCAACACTGGAGGGATGTGTCGTACGTATTTCGGATAAGATCGCGTATATCGGAAGAGATATCGAGGATGCCTGCGAGGCGGGCATCATGGAGTTCGAGGATATCCCGACTGCGATCCAGTCACAGCTTGGAACGAATAACTCACAGATCATCAATACACTGGTCAGTGATCTGATCCATAACAGCCTGGATAAAGATGAGATCCGTCTTTCGGACGAGGCCGGTCAGGCGATGAAAGAGCTTCTGGAAGAAAATGTCGCACGGATCTACCGCTCCGAGAAGATCCGCCGCTATGAGAACTCGGTGAAGAACTCGCTCGAAGGCCTGTTTGAAGCCCTGATGGGAGCTATGGCGGACCGTGAGAAGACAGCAAGATCGATGAACCCGGTATTCCAGGGACTGATCAAGTTCGTTTCAGAGTATCCGGATAAGAATACAAGTGATGTGCAGATGGTCGTGGATTATATTGCCGGCATGACGGACTCGTTTGCCACGACATGCTATGAGAATATTTACTGGATCTGAGTCGTAAGACCGGAAAAAGGGAGAAGAAATGGAAAAGAAAGAAGACTTATATAATTTCTATGCGATGCTGGACCGTATGCAGTATATCCAGCGCTGGGGCCTGATGAGAAATACCCGGCAGGAAAACCTGAAAGAGCACAGCTTCGATGTGGCAGTCATCGCCCATTCTCTGGCGCTCATTCATAACCATATCCTGAAAGAAGATCCGGTGGACCCGTTCCTTACTATGGGGGAGGCTCTCTATCACGATGTGACGGAGATCATTACCGGCGATATGCCGACACCGATCAAGTATAAAAACGATGAACTGAAGCATGCCTATAAAGAGGTGGAGGCACAGGCGGCAGAGAATATCCTGTCCCTTCTTCCAGAGCAGATCGAGGGAGAGTACAGAAATCTTCTTCTTCCGGATCTTTCTGATGCGAAGCGCGTGCAGATCCACCGCCTGGTCAAGGCAGCTGACCGTCTCAGTGCTTTTCTCAAGTGCCTGATGGAAGAAAAAGCAGCCAATGATGAGTTCCACTCTGCAAAAGAGACGATCGAGAAGTCGATCCACGATCTCCACTGCGAGGAGGCGGAATACTATCTGGCGCATTTCGTTCCGCCATATGGAATGACACTTGACGAAATAAGCAGATAAAGGAAAAAGATGGGAGACAAACTTCGGAAAATATATATCATTCTTGCGGCGGTCACCGGGCTGATCGGTCTGATCCTGATCATCGTTGTCGGCGGGGCGCTGTTTAGTGTAGATAGATCGTCCGATCTTTCGCAAAGCGCGAAGGATACGATGTATCGAACGTCCGTCCTTACCGGGACCGAGGATGCACTTCCGTTCTGGCAGAGAGAGATCGAGCAGGGGCATCTGAATGTTTCGGACTATGTGGAAAACCAGTTTACCGCTCACCCTTATCTCCTGTCCGGAAAAGATGACAGTGCTTTTGCATCCGATCTGGCGTGTGTTGCTTATAACGATGCCTTTAAAACCGATAAGATAGAAGAGATGCTTGCCTGCGGCTCGAGGAAATATGCTATTGAGAAGGTCCTGTCCGATGTTGATTTTTCTTATGCTCCGGTCAACGGCTTTTCCGATCCGAAGGGCACGCGGTGCGGTAAAGTGGAGATAAAGAGCCCTCTGGAGAATGAAGAAGGATATGCTTTCGGCGTCCGCAGGATCGAGGGAAATATGCAGGTCGAGGGAAGCGAGATGCGCACGGATTTCTTCGTGGACCAGTCTCTGCGTCCCGGACAGATCCATGTCCCGCAGGTTTCCGGACAGGTGGACTTCACCATGGAGTGGGATACGAGCGGAGAGATCCCCGGGAATCATGATGTGGTCATTCTCCTTCGTACCTCCGATGGAAGAGGAAATGTTCTTACCGGAGGAAAGGTCAATATCCCGGACTTCATTTCTCTTCAGAATGATACTGTCGTTCCGTCCAGCATCCGTATGGGAGCTCAGGAAGCGTGGTATGCTCTGGATGCGAAAGACAGGGATGCCTATGTTAATCTGATCGAGGCCTCATCGGACGTGGCGGTCACACTCTATGACCGGTACGGTCTGGAAATCGGAAAGAACGACCTTCCCAAAGTGGATTTTGAGACGCTCCGGGCCAAAAAGCAGGAGGCGGATACGCAGAATAGCGAAGAAGAGACTGAAGGGACAGCTGAGAATGCATTTTTTGTCCGTGTCCAGCGAAGTGAGAATTCCGCTCCCTCTGTTGGCGAGATCACGTATGTCCTTGTACAGTCCAAAGAAGTCGGAAAAACCGACGAGACCGGGTATCTTGCCATCGTAAGTGATGAGGGGATCGTACCGACGCCAAGACCCACGGGCGCCGTTTCCGATGATGAAAAAGAGAAAATAGTGACCTGTAAAGATGAGCGTGGAGCCACCGTCGAGCTGACGCGTGCGAGCATTACTTTCCTGCCGCTGAATGCTTATCTTACTGAGCTTTCTTTCTTCGATGATAAACATGAACCGCTTCCTATCTATCCGGAATTCGACATGAACACCTTCGACTATTCCCTGGTGGGAGATTCTTTCTCCAATGTCAGCCTGGAATATACTGCGGTGGAAGGATTTGCGGCAAAAGTTCTAATGTCGAATACTTCGAATATGCTTTCTCCGGGAGCCATCGGCGATTCTGTGGAGATCCAGCAGGGGGATAATAAACTGACGGTTCAGGTAAGTTCCCTTGACGGAACCTACAGGACATACACACTCTATCTCCTGAACGGTCAGGATTCGGAGGGCTTCCGCAGCGGTACGCTTTCCCGTTTTCCGGCATCGTATGCCGACGGATTGTGGCTGCTTCACAGCCTGCATCCGAATTACCGTTTTGAGGCGTACCAGACAGGGCTTACCTTCGAAGAGGTGCTCGATAATGAGGATCATGTGGATAGAAGCCTTATAAGCTCCACCTACAATCCGGACTGGGTAAAGCCCGGAAGCCCGGTATATGACGGTAAGAGCTGGAAGGCGGCAAAGAGAGAAGTCGTCGCATATTTCCTCGACCCGAGAAATTTCCTGACGCCGGACGGTATTTTCCAGTTCGAAAAGCTCTCTTTCGACGAGACAGCACATACCCCGGAAGGTATTTCGGCAATGGTCAGGAACTCGTTTATGGACGAGTCAGAGCCGGACTATGTTTCGATCCTTCTGAAGGCCGGAAAGGATTCGGGGGTTTCTCCGTATTTCCTTACCAGCCGTATCCTGCAGGAGATGGGAAGAAACGGGGAATCCAAGCTGTGCCATGGAACGCTGGATGGCTATGAGGGATATTTCAACTTCTATAACATCGGCTCTACTCCGAATCCGAGTGTGAAGAACGGTGCTCAGATCAATGGTGCCAAGTATGCGAAATACGGTTCCAAACCGGAAGATAAGAAGATCACGCCGGATGAGGAAGCACTGCTTCTTCCGTGGACGACACCGGAGAAAGCGATCTGCGGAGGTGCGCTCTGGATCGCGAAGAGTTATATCGAGATCGGCCAGAATACACTGTATTTCCAGAAATTCGATATCCTGGATAATGAGGACGGCATGTATAAGCACCAGTATGCCCAGAATATTGCTATGGCAAGCAACGAAGGCACCCGTTACTATACTGCATACGCATCTCAGGATATGCTCGACGGATCTTTCGTATTCATTATCCCGGTATATGAACAGATGCCGCAGGAATACGGATTGTCACTTTAATTTGATTGCCTTTCAGATTTATATTTTATATAATGCAGGCACAAGAAACACATTTAGAATCAGGAACCAAAATATAAAATGAGAAAATACGTGCGTAAGATATGTGTGTCTGTCTTATTGCCGCTGCTTTTTTCTGTAGCGGTCGTATTCTCTTTTGCTGCGAATAAACGGGCAGCAGGCGGTGTCACCGTCAATCTTTCCTTTAGAGAATCATCTTCGCAGACCGGAGAGATCGTATCTCTTGATGTGCGCTTCAGTTCTTTTCCATCTATAACGAGATTCGGACCGATCGAGATCGGCTATGATGCGAATGCACTGGAGTTTGTCGGAATCGACCTCGGAGAGGAACTCGAAGGTTTTACACTGGAAAAAGAGCAGCCGGAGGGAGAAGCCTTGATCCGTTTCTCCGCAGTAAATGAAGAAGCCGAAGCCAGCATTATGCAGGGCGCGACGGAAAATGAGAAGAAAGATCCTACATCCAAACCGACAGATAAGGAACCGGTTTTCTCTACGGATTCGCCCTTAACTGTGGCGACTCTTCGTTTCCGCATCAGCGATCAGGCAAGAGGTGAGGTCAAGGCATGGCTGGGAACGATCTCCGGACTACGCGACAGCTCTCTTGAGAATGTGGTAGCCGGAACCGGAACGAGCGGATCTCTGATCGTGCAGGCGATGACTTCTTCCGATGCTACGCTCTCCGCATTATCTATCGGATCTTTTAAAATGGAGCCGGAATTTGACCCGGGTATCTTCGAATACTCGGTCGTCGTATCCAAGAATATTACTGATGTGGCTGTCACCGGTGTGGCGTATAACGTCAAATCTACAGTCACTGTCGAAGGCGGTTCGGATCTTCAGATCGGAAACAATACTGTCCTGGTGAGAGTTGTAGCCGAAGATGGAGAAGCCGTCAATGTCTATACGATCAACATCTACCGTAGTGATTCTCTCCTGGTCGAGGGCATCGAGCTGGAGGATAATACCGGCAAGATCTTTGAGTTCGTCCAGCTGCCGGAATCTCTGGTGATCCCTGCGAATTTTTATCAGTCTACCTGCATGGTGAACGGTAAAGAAGTACCTTGTTTCCGAAGAGACGGCGTGCTCAGCGTCCTGATCTATGTATATACGGCAGGCGGAGAGCCCGGTCTTTATGTATATAATCAGGAGACAGGGACCATGCGCCGCTATGAACCGGGGAAGATGCTCCTTCGATCATCTCTGATCCTTACGGTCGCGGAAAAACCGATGGATGTAGTTGTTCCGGAGGGCTTTTCTTCGACAATGGTTACTTACGGATCAACAGAGATCGAGGGATATGTCTCGAAAGACGGATCGACGAAGATCGCTTATCTTAAGTCAGAAGACGGTACAGCGAAGTTCTATGTGATCGACTCGGCGGAGAAGGACTTCTATCCATACAAGGCTCCGAGCACTCATAGAAATCTGTTTTTGTATTTGTTCATTATATGTGCTAGTATAGCAGTGGTCGAAGCCCTGATCATTGGTATCCTCTTCTATAGAAGAAGGATCGCATTCCGCCGTCAGGTCAAACCAAGGAGAGTCTAATGAGCACAAATGAACAGCCTTCCGGGCTGAAAAAACTGATGCAGAATAAGAAATTCCAGGAGATCTTCTGGTATTTCGTATTCGGTGTGCTTACTACGGTCGTAAATCTTATCACGTTCTTTGTTCTGAAAAAGGCCTTTCACTGCGAGTGGCCGGTAAAGATCGGAAGCTGGGATTTCAATCTTTTCATTACGTTTATCAACGCGGTCGCATGGGTGGTCGCTGTCGTTTTCGCGTATGTCACGAATAAACTATATGTATTCCATACGAAGGGAAACATATTAAAAGAGTTTATCGCGTTCGTTATCGCCCGTCTTTTCACATTCTTCGCATTTGAACTGGGTCTTTTCTCTCTGGCTGTCATGGTGATGGAAAATGCGATGGGACTTCCGCAGGATGATGTGTTCTTAAACATCTTCGGATTCGGGATCACATATCTGTTCGTCGTTAAGCTTTTCGTGGCCTTCTTCGTAGTTGTTGCCAACTATATCTTCAGTAAGATATTCATCTTTAAGAACCCGAAGGACGGAGATACATCTTCGGAAAAAGCACTGTCCGCGGAAGCGGAAGAGGAATCTTCCCAATCGTAAAGGCCGCACCATGATCGATCAGAATGCTCCGGAATTTCTTCAGACAGCTAATAAATTCGGAATCAAGCTGGGACTTTCGAGGATGCAGTGTCTCCTCGGAAAGCTCGATCATCCCGAGAAAGATCTGAACTGTTTTCACATTGCCGGAACCAATGGAAAAGGTTCCGTTTCGTCATACTGCGCCTCGATGCTTGCCTGGGACGGAAAACGAGTCGGGCTTTATACCTCGCCGTTTCTGGAGCGCTTTTCCGAGCGGATCCGCATCCTCGATGGAAGAGAAGGACTTCTTTCCTGGGGAAAAGATGATACGTATGGTGAGATCGATGGCGGCTCCCTGAAACGCCTTTCAGACCTTGTCGAGAGCAAGGTCAAAGAGATGCTGGAAGAAGGGGAAGAACACCCGACGGAATTTGAACTCGTCACCGCTGTAGCATTCTTATATTTTGCCGAGCAGCACTGTGATGCTGTCGTTCTGGAGACAGGACTCGGCGGACGTCTGGACTCGACAAATGTGATTGAAAAACCTTCCGCCTGCATTATCACCGCACTCGGATATGACCACACCGACAGACTTGGCGACACCCTCGGAAAGATCGCCGGGGAAAAAGGCGGCATCATCAAGGAAGGCGTCCCGGTATTCGCGATGGATACGCATCAGCGGGAAGTCCCAAACAGTGATGCGGAAGAAGCTGCGCAGGTCCTTGAAAATATAGCAAAAGAAAAGCATGCGGCGCTGACATGGCTTCGCAGAGACGAAGCCGTAAGGTCCAGCCAGAACCTCACGGGACAGTGCTTTTCGTTCAGAAATAAGAATTACCGCATCCGTATGCACGGCAGCTACCAGCTGGAGAATGCGTCGCTGGCGCTTCTTGCCATGGAGAAGTTCGTGTCGCAGGAAGCAAGACAGGAAGGGATCGCCCATGTGCTCTGGAAGGGCCGCCTCGAGGCGATCTGCCAGGATCCTCCGGTCATCCTTGACGGAGCGCATAATCCGCAGGGCGTGACGTCGTTCGTGGCTTTTCTGGAGGAGATGGAAGTCCTTCAGAATGAAAACCCGTGCGAGGTGATCATGGGCGTGATGGCGGACAAGGATGTCACGAGGATGCTGGATATCCTTTCGAACCGCTGGTGTGTGCCTCTCGGACGGATCACGCTGGTAACTCCGAATCAGAAACGCGCCATGCCGGCCAGAGATCTTCGGAACGCATGGGACGAGGCACTGAGACGAAGCACGGAGTTTTACAATTTGGAATCGTGTATGTATAATGCTAGAGAAAAACTGATCGCTGTCGATGATGTCGAGACGGCATGCAGAAATGCTGTCGCCCGTGCGGTCAGAAATCACGCCCCGATCTACATGATCGGATCGCTCTACCTTCTCGGTGAGGCCAGAGGCGTGATCGAGGAAGAACTTCGGAGAAACCGTCTTCTTCGATAAATAAGGAAAAAGAACAGGATAGCGCATATGGATTGGAAAACTGCAGGAAAGACCATACCGGAGATCACGACAAGGGACCTGGTAGTATTCCGTCTTCCACCGGAAGAATCGGAACAGCTGGCCCGTCAGTATAATCGCGCTCTTTCGAATATGAATAGTGATGGCGCGGATGTGGCCATCATCTCCCTCAAAAAGATCATCACGGAATATCCGACATGGGGCGAGCCATCGCTTCTTTTCGGTATTTGTGTTGCCCAGTGCGAAGAGTATCACCGGGCGCTCAAGTGCTTCGAACATGCGCTGACATGCGGACTTCATTCCCAGCAGATGACAGAGCTCGCGCAGTATTGTCTGGCGCAGGCGAAGGTCGAGTATGAGCAGGCACAGGCAGTTGCGGAAGCGACGCCGGAAGAATCCCCGCTCAAGGCGCTTTCCTCGGCGATCACTCGCCAGGAGTCACCGATGGTGGCGGAAAGTGAGAACAGAGAGAGGATCCACGTACAGGCGCCGATTCTGATCAAGGCTCCGAAAAAGCCGAGAAAGAGAAGGATCGCGACCGAGAAGGAGATCCGCGATGCGCTGGCACAGTCTACCTCATCGAATGGAGAGATCCCGGATGAGGCGATCAACGTGGAGTTCCCGAAGACTCCGGCAGAGAAGATGCGGATGACCGCGATCGCACTCGGTGTGATCGTCCTGATCGCCGGACTCGTTCTTCTTACGGTTTTCGTGATCCTCCCGGCGGTGAAGAAAGCCACTGCGAAGAGCAAGGACGCCGAGAAGGTCGAATTCCTCGAGAAGAAACTCGCGGAAAACGTAGGAGATCCGGAGATCGCAGCGATCATTGCCGAGTATAACAGTGCTTTTGCCGAAGAAGGCGATGTAGTGACTACCCCGGTGACGGTTGAGGAGACGCCAGCGGACGCTTCCGCAGAAAGTGAGACGGAACAGGCGACGGACACGACCCCGACAACTGAGTCTGTAGCGCAGACAGATACAGCCGCGGGAACTCAGGCAGAGACTGCTTCGGATACGCAGCCGGAAGGAACCTCGGATACACAGGCGGAGACCGCTTCGGAAACGTGAGCCGGAAGCATAAACACATAAAGATACGAGATATAAGTGAAGGAGATAACCATCCATGATGTATATCAGCACAAGAGGATACGATAAGAAATTTACTTCGGCGGAAGCCATCAAGCAGGGAATTGCCCCGGATGGCGGACTTTTCGTACCGGAGGAGATCCCGCAGCTCAGTAAGAGCGAGATCATGGCGATGACCGAGATGACCTACCCGGAGATCTCGGCAACAGTGCTCGCCAAGTATCTTACGGACTTTACCTATGACGAGCTTCTGGACTATACGACACAGGCGTACAGCGAAGAAAAGTTCGGTGAGAAGCCGGCTCCGCTGGTTCAGCTGAATAAGTATAACCCCAGAGAATATATCCTCGAACTGTGGCATGGCCCGACGGCGGCATTTAAGGATATGGCGCTGCAGCTCCTGCCGCACCTGATGACTGCATCTGCCAGAAAAACAGGCGAGAACAGAAAGATCTGCATCCTCACCGCGACATCCGGTGATACCGGAAAGGCTGCGCTTGAGGGCTTCAAGGATCTTCCGGGCACGGAAGTCATCGTATTTTATCCTTCCGAGGGTGTCTCCGAAGCGCAGAAGCGCCAAATGATCACCACTGAAGGAAACAACGTCCATGTTGTCGCTGTTAACGGCTGCTTCGATGATGCCCAGTCCGGCGTAAAGGCGATCTTCGGAGATCCGTCCGTGGCGGAGATCCTGAATGAGCAGGGCTGTGTCCTTTCTTCCGCGAACTCCATCAACTGGGGACGTCTGGTTCCGCAGATCGCATACTACGTGGCCTCTTACGTTGAGCTTCTGAAGTATGAGGAGTTCAACTTCGGTGAGAAGATGAATGTCGTTGTTCCGACCGGTAACTTCGGTAATATCCTTGCGGCATGGTTCGCCAAGAAGATGGGTATCCCGGTAAGAAAACTGATCTGCGCTTCTAATAAGAACAAGGTTCTTTCCGACTTCTTCCGAAGCGGTACTTACGACCGTAACCGTGAATTCTATAAGACTAATTCACCGTCCATGGATATTCTGATCAGCAGTAACCTTGAGAGACTTCTTTTCGAGGTGACAGACAAGGATGCCAAGAAGACCGCACAGTGGATGGAAGACCTGAAGACCAAGGGTGTTTATTCCGTAGATCCGGATACGCTAAAAGCACTGCAGATGACCTTTGTCGGCGGCTTTGCCGATGAGGCCGGTATCAGCAAGACCATAAGAGATGTCTATGACCGCTGCGATCATGTGGTAGATACACATACCGCTGTCGGATTTAATATCTATAACCGCTACTATCAGAGATCCGGAGACGAGACCAAGACAGTCTTCGTATCTACGGCAAGTCCTTTTAAATTCGCGCCTTCTGTTATGGATGCGCTGAATGGCGCCGGCTACAGCAACGGAAGATCCGATGAAGTGATCTCCAATGAGCTTTCCGAAGAGAGCGGACTTCCGATCCCGTACGGCCTTAAGGACATCAACAAGAAGCCGGTGCTGCATAACCTTCTGATCGAGAAGGATCAGATGCGCCAGACTGTTCTTGATATGCTGAAAAAATGATCGATTGGGTGGAAATCAGACTTCGCTTGCTCCGTAAAAGCGAGTATATTTCGAATTTGAAGAAGAACTGGTTTCTTCCCGTATCGTCTGTTTTTTTCTTCCTGCTTTACGGAAGATCGTGGCTTTCCTATTACATTGGGATCCCGCTGGCTGTTCTTCTGGTAACATTCCTCTCCGCGATCACGCCGCCGCTTACGGAGAAAATGAAAAAAATGCATTTTCTTCTCCGATGCTACAGCCTAATCAATTCGTTCGGAATATGCTGGGGATCTTTATATGTTTACCGATCTTTCGTCTTCCGCTGGGGCGGAAGCGGAGAACTTTTGAGGACGGCCTTTGCTCTTTTGGGTCTGCCGGCTGTCTATGTGGCGAACATCCTGTTCTGCGAAAAAATAACAGGGATCCTGAAAGATATCCTTTCTCCCGCCAAGATCAAAAGAACAGAGGTTCTTCTGTATGCGCTGGTGCTTCTGGTACTTTCCGGCTTTGTAGGATTCTTCTTTCTCAAGAGCCCTGCTTTCTATGCCACATCGAATCCGTTTGATGTGATCTATACCACTGATACCCCGTCGATGGTAAGACTGAATGCGTATGTTGTCCTGAATTTCAGGGAGAACGATATACGCCAACCGCTCTTTTCCGTATTTGCGGCTCCTTTTTCCGGTGTGCCGAGCCTCTTGGGGTGCTTCACGCCGGATGTTTTCCGTGCATGGCTCCTGGACATTTTCCAGATCGCCATCCTGATGCTGACGAATGTGATGCTCGCGATCCGGCTGGAGTTAAGTAAGATCCAGCGGATCTGCTTCGTCCTGTTTTTCAGTTTTACACACACCTGCCTTTTGTTCTCGCTTCTGATGGAACAGTACATCATCGCATATTTCTTCCTGATCCTTGCGATCATCCTTCTTTGCGAGCAGAGGAAAGAGGCACGTCTGGCCACCTGCGCCGCCGGAGGCACACTCCTGACGAGCCTCGCGCTAACGCCGTTGCTTTTCCCGATGCTCAAGAGAAGAGATTTCCGGAAGGAAAAAGGAAAATACATAACCGGCTGGATCGCGGACATGTTCCGGACCGGCGTAGATTTTCTCCTTTTGGTTTTCCTGTTCAGCAGACTGGATGTTCTTCTCGACTCAGTCGATAACATGATGGTTCTAAGTAAATTCTCCGGAGAATCAGTAGGATTCATTAACCGTTTTCAGCAGTACACTCATTTTGTCCGAAATCTATTCATCGCGCCCAATGCCGGTCCGGTCAAGGGAGAGTGGGACTCCTGGCAGCTCGATCCGATCAGCTCGATCAGTATCCTTGGGGTGATCGTCCTGATCATAACTGCGGTCTGCTTCCTGGTCACATGGAAAAACAAGATGTCCCGGATCGCCGGCGGATGGATACTCTTTTCCTTCGTTATCCTGATCATCATCGGCTGGGGAACTTCAGAAAACGGACTGGTCCTTTATTCCCTCTACTTTGGCTGGGCGTACTTCGTTCTTATTTTCCAGGCACTAAAAGCACTGGAAGAGAAACTGAAGTGCAGATTCATCATCCCGGTCTTTACGGCCGCGGCAGTGATCGCGATGCTTGTGGCAACGATTCCCGGGTTTATGGATATGATGGACTTTGCTGTGGGGGCATACCCCGGCTGAAAAAGCGGATAAAGAAACGTGGCAAGTGCTTTTGCCAAGGAAAAAACGATCTCATAAGACGTAAAGAAGCATCATCATAAAAGCCGCATAGGCAGTGCAAAGCAGGATAAGAACCTTGTCATGAAGCAGGACCTCGACCGGATCACCGTCGGAGGTCTCTTTTTCAATATCCATGCAGTAGCGGAGCGTGATGAACAGTACGATCGGTACACTGAGGACGACCTTGTTGCTGTGGTAGTGATCGATCGTCGAATCGCCGACGCTCCACAGGGAATAGAAGACGACCGCCAGCGCGAGGCAGAGGTACATGCTCTTATCCAGAAAAGAAACGGTGTAGCCGGACAACACTGCGCGCGTCGAACTGCTGTCGAGAGTTTTCAGTTCATTTCTCCGCTTGCCGAAGGAAAGGAAGAAAGAGAAACTGATCACAGTCAGAAGGAGCCAGTTCGATACGGCAATATCCGTGATGATACCGCCTAATAGGACTCGGATAAAGAAGCCGGACACCAGGATCGCGACGTCCAGCAGCGGGATGTCCTTCAGCTTCCAGCTGTAGAGAAGATTTAAGATGATATAGGCGGCAAGGAGTGAGAAGGCCTCGATGCTGAAGCGGAGACATATCAGGCATATTGCGAGGATCAGGCATATAACTGAGGTGATCACGGCAGTCTTTACACTGATCCGCGCGGAAGCGATCGGACGGTCCTTTTTCTTCGGGTGGAGACGATCCTTCTCGCGGTCTCTGATGTCGTTGACGATATAGACGAAGGACGAGGCGGCACAAAAAGCAAAGAACCCGATGGCGCCGGCGATCAGTTTGTCCGTATCCGTCATCTGTCCGCTAAAAGCGAGCGCGGCAAAGACGAGAAGGTTCTTCATATAGTGATGACAGCGAAGCATCTTCAGGAAATCTCTCATGTGCGCTTTTAGCTCCCTTGAAAAAGTATCTACTCTATTATAAAGCGCAATCAAGGGAAAAGACAAATGCCATCAAAGTGTATCTCATTAAAGCAAAATAAACCGGAAGAACACGTCAAATTTACCTTTGACGTGCTCTTTTGTCATAGTAGAATAGAAATAGGGTTGAGAAATAAGGGTGGTAAAGGGGGGTGTATTATGACACTGGTGAAAGTCCATACCTGTTCTAAGTGCGGTGGCACACTGAAGGTAAATGACGAACTTCAGAAGTACGAATGTCCGTTCTGCGGCATCTCCTACGAATACGAGTATTTCCAGAAGAAAGTCATCCTCGAGATGGCAGAATCTTCTCTGCGCGCGGGAGACTTTCCTTTCGCGGAGAAGAGATACCTTTTCGCGCTGAAAAAACAGCCGCACGACCCGCGTCTGCTCCAGGGCCGTATCTTAAGCCATGCCAGACTCGACAGAGTTGAGAAAACGCTGTCCATCCCTGATCTGATCGAAGTGGACTATCCGAATGTCGAGCGCGCGATGAATAATGCCGATGAGAATGCTTTTCCCGAAGATAAGGAATACTTCGAAACACTCCATGAAACTTTCCGGACGGCAGAAGACCTGGAAGGTATCAAGAAGAAAAGAAGCGAACTGGAAAGCAGGATCAAAGCCGATAAGGATACGATAGAAATCAGCGAGAGCAACGGGCTTCTGCAATCGATCCTGAGTACCATCGGCAATATTCTGCATAGCCTGTTTTCCAAGCCGGATGATTCGGATCTGTACGCGCTCAAGTTATTATTTATCTTTTATGTTGTAATGCTCTTTGTGACCATGATTGCACTGGGGGACGAAACATTTCGCAGCATGTTCTGGGTATTTGTGGCGATGCTCCTGATCCCTCTGATCGTTGTTCTGATCCTGAATATACATCTGAGAAGAAAAGATAAGAAAACGAGAGAAGAAAACATCAGAGTCAATACGGCCGAACTGGAAAAGACGGTAAAAGAGGAGGCCGAGAAAGAGAAGGAACTTTCTGAGATCATTGAACGTCTTGGGAAAATGGACCTGAGTAAATCAGAGGAGGAGTCCGAACCTTCTGACAAACAAAGTTATGAAGAGAATCTGAAGGAGATCGTGACGTGCCCGTCCTGCGACGGCGAGCTGATCGATAACCGATCCCGGGCTCTGTATGAGTGCCCGTTCTGCGGCCTGACATTCGATTATGAGTATGTGCGTCATGACCGTGTTCTCGACCAGGCGGAAAAAGCACTTCTGAATGAACTGTATCACGAAGCGGGCCTGTACTTCGCGCATGCGGAGGAGACACGTCCAAACGATTTCCGTGTGCTTCGCGGATATGTGCTCAGCGAGATGAAGGTTCCGAAGACACCCGCCATAAGGCTCGAATATAATCAGACGTCGGAAGGACTTGAGAACCTCCGAATGCGTGTGGATTCAGTTATTAAGAAAGCACAGCCGGGAGATAAGGAATACTTCGAGAAAATCTCCGAACTCGCCGATATTTACGAAGAGCAGCTGCGACTTCAGAGGATGGTCGAAGGACCTATGCAGAAGATCCATGAGATGCGCAGAAGAGAATTCTCGTATAAGACCCGCGGTCCCGTGACAAAACCAAATGGCGGGAAAACATGGAGTAAGACCTATCGCGTGCCCAAGGAAAAGCTTCCCGAGGAGAGAGAAACGGTCGAACTGGCCAATGAACAGAACCGGGCGCTGAAAACCCGCGTGCTCGAGATCAGGACCGCGATGGTCGAGATCGAAAAAGCACACGGGCTGCCAAAGGAACTATATATCTAGGAAAACAATCTCCCGGAGCGATTCCGCATCCCACGATAAAGAAAAACATCTTAACGGCGAGTTTTGCGTAAGCAAACTGTCTGAGCCGGAAAGATGTTTCTCTTTATCTCTCATGGATATCGTCGAGCTTGAGCCCCTCGTTATGTTCGAGTGCCCAGGAGATCGCCCACTCCGACTCGAAAAGCACTACCGGCATTTCGTCTCTGTCCAGGACCAGCATGGAAGTAGAGGTCAGTGTGAGCTTGGAAAAATCGATATCAGCAGCCTCATCCTGCTTGCTGCACCATCTGGCGAAGCGGTAGTTGAGGTTGTTTCTCAAGATATCTACACCATATTCGGTCTTTAAGCGGTGCTCGAGAACTTCGAACTGCAGAACACCGACCACGCCCATGATGTAGGTCTCGGTACCGATGCCCGGCTGCTTGTAGAGCTGGACGGCACCTTCTTCAGAGAGCTGCTCGATACCTTTCAGGAACTGCTTTCTCTTCATGGAGTCCTTCGGCTGCACGCGGGCGAAGTGCTCCGGCGGGAAGACCGGGATATTCGCGAAGTTGAAGTTCTTCGAAGAGGTGGTCACGGTGTCGCCGATGCGGAAGATGCCCGGATCGAAAAGACCGATGATGTCGCCGGCATAGGCGTCTTCGACGATCGTTCGATCCTGCGCCATGAACTGCTGCGGCTGGGCAAGCGTGATCTTCTTTCCGGTACGCATATGTTTGACGGACATGCCCTTTTCGAATTTGCCGGAGCAGATACGCATGAAGGACATTCTGTCTCTGTGGTTCGGGTCCATGTTTGCCTGGATCTTAAAGACGAATCCGGAGAAAAAGTCTTCATCCGGTGCGATTACGCCCTCAGAGGTCTCGTGAGACTGCGGTCCCGGTGCGATCTCGAGGAACTTCTTAAGGAACGGCTCGACACCGAAGTTCGTGATCGCGGATCCGAAGAATACAGGAGTCAGTTCGCCGGCGAGGATCTTATCGAGATCGAAAGGATCGCCTGCCATGTCGAGAAGCTCGATGTCGTTCTTCAGTGTCTCATAGTGGTGGTCGCTTAAGATCTTCTTCAGCGCTTCTTCATCGTTGATGCCGGCGCTGATGGACTTGACCATAGAAGCACCATGGTCCTTGGTTTCGTTATCGAAGAGGAGGACCTCTTCGGATTCTCTGACATATACGCCCTGAAAATCACCGTCGGTTCCGATCGGCCAGTTGATCGGTGTGGAGCGGATACCGAGGACTTTCTCGAGTTCGTCGATAAGGTCGAACGGGTTCTTCGCGGCACGGTCCATCTTGTTGATGAAGGTGAAGATCGGGATACCGCGCTTACGGCAGACGGTAAAGAGCTTGATGGTCTGCGCCTCGACACCTTTTGCGCCGTCAAGGAGCATGACCGCGGCGTCCGCGGCGCAGAGTGTACGGTAAGTGTCCTCGGAGAAGTCCTGGTGACCGGGGGTGTCGAGGATGTTGATGCAGTAGCCGTCGTAGTTGAACTGCATGACGGACGATGTAACGGAGATACCACGCTGTTTCTCGATCTCCATCCAGTCGGAGGTCGCGTGGTGCGCTGCTTTTCTGGCTTTGACGGATCCGGCCATGTGGATGGCGCCTCCGTAAAGCAGGAGTTTCTCGGTCATTGTTGTCTTACCGGCGTCCGGGTGCGAGATGATCGCGAAGGTGCGGCGACGTGAAATTTCGTTTTGTGTCTTTTCGTCCATATAGACAGCCTCTCCAGTTTGGTTACAATTGCAAAATACGATATAATAGTAATGGTTTTCCGGAAAGACCGAAGAGCGCTTTTTCCCGAAGTATCGGAAGCCCCGCTTTTCTTAGGTCCCGGATAAGCCACAATATTATATCAGCCTTACCCCGTAAGGGCAAGGAAATGCCGATGATTTGGCAGGAAAAAGAGGTGTATATGCCGGTAAAAGACGTAAGATTGGCAGTGCTTATCGATGCGGACAATATCTCCGCAACATATATTAAGCCGATGATGCTTGAGATCGCGCGCTACGGCAACCCGACCATCAAGCGTATTTACGGCGACTGGACGAAGCCGCAGCTTGGACCCTGGAAGCAGGTGCTCCTCGACCATGCGATCTCTCCGGTGCAGCAGTTCGGATACACATCCGGCAAGAATGCGACAGACTCCACCCTGATCATCGATGCGATGGATATCCTTTACACCGAGAGCGTGGACGGTTTCTGTCTTGTTTCTTCCGACAGCGATTTTACAAGGCTTGCGACGCGTCTTAGAGAGGCAGGCAAGATCGTGTACGGCATCGGAGAGAAGAAGACGCCGACTCCGTTTGTTGCGGCCTGCGACCGTTTTATTTTCCTGGAGATCCTGGCACCGAAAGAAAAGAAGGTGAAGAATTCCGATAATTCCTCGGCAAAAGCACTTTCCCAGGCAGATGCTGCGGAATCCCAGGAGGCATCTGATTCCGCAGATGCAGATAATAAAGCGGGCGCAAGAGTCCCGAAAGATATTGATGAAGCCACCTGTGAGCTGATCGCAAGTTCCGTTTCCGATCTGGCAGACGAAGACGGCTGGGCATTCCTTGGGGATGTAGGAAACCTGGTCAATAAGAAGAGTCCGTCATTTGACGCCCGTAACTATGGCTTTTCGAAGATGAGTAAACTCATGCAGTCGCTGGATTTCCTGGAGTGTGAGCTCCGCGTCAACGAGAAGAACCCGCAGGTGAAACTCATATATGTTCGCAATAAGGAGGATAATTGAAAGTGCGAAGAAGTGCAGGTGTACTGTTACACATAACCTCGCTCCCGGGCGTTTACGGGATCGGAGGTTTTGGCAAAGAGGCGGTTGATTTCGCCAAGAAACTGAAAGAAGCCGGGATGGCCTACTGGCAGGTGCTCCCGTTTACTAATCCGGGCTCGGGAGATTCTCCGTATCAGAGTGATTCCGCCTTTGCGGGAAGCCCTCTGCTGATCGATCCGGAAGATCTTCATGAGAGAAAACTTCTGACGAAAGAGGAGCTCGAACAGTGTAAGTATCCGGGTTCCTGCTACAGTGTGGACTACGCGTGGGTCAGAGAGAACCGCATGCAGATGCTGAAAAATGCGTATGCGAAGGTCGATGATGCCGTCCGTAAGGAGATGCTGCAGTTCGAAAAAGAGAATCCGTGGGTCAAGGATGTGATCGTTTTTCAGGCGATCAAGGAGACCCAGGGACAGAAGGCATGGTGGGACTGGGACGATAAAGCTCTCCAGAAACACGATGCGAAAGCTGTAGCTGCCTTTGAGAAGGATCACAGGGAACTCTGTGAATTCTACCTTTTTATTCAGTATATCTTCTACGCGCAGTGGACGAAACTGAAGGCGAAGATCAATGAGATCGGCATCTCCGTGATCGGCGATATCCCGATCTATGTAAGCGGCGATTCCTGCGATGTCTGGGCGAACAGATCCCTGTTCCAGACGAATAAGGACGGATCCTTTAAGAGCGTCGCCGGTGTACCGCCGGACTACTTCTGTGAAGACGGCCAGCTCTGGGGCAATCCGGTCTATGATTGGGCGGCCCACGAGAAAGAAGACTATGCATGGTGGCTCAGCAGACTCCATCAGAACTTCAAGCTCTACGATGTGATCCGTATCGACCATTTCCGCGGATTTTCAAGATTCTATGCCTGCGCGGCAGATGCGGAGAATGCGAGAAACGGCAAGTGGTATCCGGGTCCGGGCATGAAGCTGTGGAACAGGATCTTCGATGAGTTTGGAAAAGAACCTCCGATCTTTGCCGAGGATCTCGGTGAGACCGATGACGAGCTGATCAAGTTCCTCGACGAGACCGGCCTTCCGACGATGCGAGTCCTTCAGTTCGGTATGGTGCCGCACGATGACAGTAAGCACATGCCGCATAATTACCCCGAGAACTGCATCGCCTACACCGGAACACATGATAACAACACGCTTCTCGGCTGGCTCTGGGAGGCATCCGAAGAAGATAGGAAGTTCGCGCTCGAGTATTGCCGTTTCCATGGCACGAACTGGGGCGACGGCGGAGTTCATGCGCCGGCTTGCCGCGCGATGCTGACGACAGTATGGTCTTCGGCGGCAAAACTCGCGATCGCGCCGCTGCAGGATGTGATGGGATTTGGTTCCGACACGAGAATGAATGCTCCGGGCATGCCGACAGGCCAGTGGCGGATCCGCTTCGGAGCGGACTCCATCAACCAGATGGACACCAAGTGGATCAGCAAACTGAACTGGGTCTATAAGAGATTCTAAATTCATGTGCCTTCGGGAAAAGCACTTCCCGAAGGCATTTTTGCAAAAAGGAGATGCCTATGAGTAAGTACATGCTTTCGATCGACCAGGGAACCACATCTTCCCGCGCCATGATCTTCAGAGAAGACGGCACCTGTGTGGCTTCCGCACAGGAGACATTTGACCAGCATTACCCGAAACCGGGATGGGTCGAGCATGATCCGGAGGACCTCTGGAGAACGGTGTGCGACTGTATCCGTCAGGCCCTTGCAAAGGCGAATATCCAGCCCGGCGAGATCTCCGGCATCGGCATCACGAACCAGAGAGAGACCACGATCCTGTGGGAGAAGAACACAGGCCGCCCCGTCTATAACGCGATCGTCTGGCAGTGCAGAAGAACGGCTGCTCTGGTTGAGAAACTGAAGGCTTCCGATCCGGAGTTTATTGAGAAAGTCAGGGATAAGACCGGTCTGGTACCGGATGCATATTTCTCCGCGACGAAGATCCAGTGGATCCTCGAGGAAGTCCCGGGGCTCAAGGCCAGAGCCGGACTCGGTGAGATCCTCTTCGGCACGGTCGATACATGGATCCTCTACCGTCTGACGGGCGGTATGTCCCATGCGACCGACTATTCCAATGCATCGAGAACGATGCTCTTTAACATCCATGACCTTTCCTGGGATGATGAGCTCTGCCAGTACTTCCATATCCCGAAGTGCATGCTCCCGAAGGCCCTTCCCGGCGCTTCGGAGTTCGGATATGTCTCGACCGATATTCCCGGACTCGAGGCCATCTACGGAGTCGGTATCTACGGGATCCTCGGCGATCAGCCGGCGGCGCTCTTCGGGCAGACGTGCTTTGATAAAGGCGACATCAAGAATACCTACGGAACCGGATGCTTCACGCTCATGAATGTGGGCTCCGAGCCGATCATATCGAAAAAAGGCCTTGTAACTTCGGCGGCGTGGTCTTTAAACGGTGAGACGAGCTATGCGCTTGAGGGAAGCGTCTTTAACGGAGGCTCCACGATCCAGTGGCTCCGTAATGAGCTGCACCTCATAGATCACGCATCGGACTGCGACGTGCTGGCGGAGACCGTACCGGACAGCGCCGGCGTTGTCCTGGTCCCGGCATTCTCGGGACTGGGCGCTCCGTACTGGGACATGTATGCCAGAGGTGCGATCTTAGGTCTTACCCGAGGCACGACAAAAGCCCATATCGCAAGAGCCGCGCTCGAGGGCATCGCCTATCAGGTCTATGACCTCGTATCGCTTATGCAGGAAGAGGCAAACTGCCAGATCAGTAAGCTTAAGGTCGATGGCGGTGCTTCTGTCAGCCGCTTCATGATGCAGTTCCAGGCGGATATCCTGAACTGCGAAGTAGACCGTGCAAAGGAAAGAGAGACAACGTCGCAGGGTGTGGCGTACCTTGCAGGACTCTACTGCGGCTACTGGGAAAGCATCGAAGCCTTGCGGGAACTCCGTCACTGTGATACTCTCTTTACGCCTTCCATGTCGGAGGAGAAGAGGGAGATGCTTCTTAAGGCCTGGGCCAAAGCCGTTTCCCGCGCTGCTTCCTGGGAGGGTAAAGAGTAGAAAGGAAAAGATACTGAAGACAAGGGCAGCATCTTAGGAAAGACATCATGGACGTGCTTCTTCAGGTTTTTATAAAGATCGTTGTGGCGGTGACGCTTGGCTTTATTCTCCGTAAAGCGAAGGTCATCGATTCCCATATGCAAAAAGGACTCTCCGACATACTTCTGCTGGCGATCCTTCCATTTTCGATCCTTTCTTCCGCTAACTATGAGAAGACTCCGGAAGTGGAAGAAGGGATGCTGGTCGTCCTTGCTGCCGCCATGATCTACTATATCGTCACACTGGTCGTGATGCGGCTTATCTCGAAGAAACTCCCATATGAGGAAAAAGAGAAGAGAGTCTTTGTTACCATGGTCACCTTTGCAAATACCGGATTTGTAGGGTTCCCGGTGGTCTCGGCGCTCTACGGGGATCAGGGGCTGCTGATGGCGGTCGTCTTTAATCTGACGTATAACCTGTTCATGTACACCTACGGGATCTATCTTCTTTCCGGAAAGACGGGAAGCCTTAAGAATATCCTTCTGAATCCGGTAAATATCGCATCTGTCGCGGCGATCGCGATCTTTATTTCCCCGTTCCGCTTTTCGTCCTATGTCGAAGGGCCGATCGACCTGATCGCGGCAATGACAGTACCGCTCAGCATGATCATCATCGGATCGAATCTTGCGGCGATGCCGTTTACGAAGGTCATTTCCGACCTGAAATCGTATTTCATCTCTTTTATCCGCCTAGTCGTGCTTCCGGGGCTGATGCTTCTCGGGATGTATCTGGCGATGAAAGGGTTTGATATCACACCCATGGCCGCGTCTGTCGCGGTGCTGATGTGTGCACTGCCGTGTGGCTCCATGAATGTCATTCTCTCGGAAAAGTATGACTGTGCGCCGGAATTTGCGGCGCGCTCGACCGTGCTGAGCATGCTTCTTTGCATGGGCACACTTCCGCTATTCGTATTTGCCTGTGAAAAACTGCTCTGATCAGGAAACGATATTTGCCTGGCTGGGCTCCGCGGTGCCCGGAGGCGTGGTGCGGATCCAGTAATTCTCGTTGTAGATGTTATCCAGCTCGGAGAAATAGGTCTGCTCATAGACACCGCCGTCGGCAAGGATCGTGCGGCGCGAAGGCTCATTGTCCGTGTGGCATACGACCAGGACCTTACTGTGGCCGAGAAGCTTGGCATACGGAAGCACCATGGCGAGCATTCTCTTTCCATATCCGCGGCGGCGCTCGGAAGGACGAACGGAGTACGAGATATGTCCGCCGTGCTTAGACATATAGTCATTCAGCTCGTGCTTGATCTCGATCATGCCGACCGGAATACCATCCGACATGCGGAAAGCGATAAACGGCGTGGATGGCATGTAGTACGACGGCGCTGTCTTTCTGGAGCCCAGTGTATCGACAAAGGCGAACCACTCGGCGATATCCTCAAAAGAGGCCAGAAGCGCGGAACCATAGATGTTTTCCTCGCCCCAGTTGATATATTCGTCACGGAAATCTTCCATCTCATCGGCGAAATCCACGGTCGGAAGTGTCAGGATCAGCGCATCTTCCGGAACGAACGCCACGCAGGTCATCGGGTCGGAGAAATCGAATTCATAGACCTCGAACGGCGCATACGGCATGTGTCCGACGACGAAAAGAGTATCTCTGTCCGCATAATATTCGGCGCCGCACCAGATGAAGTCCGAATCCTTGGCAAAAGCCTCATCGGAGTAGTAGCGGTGCTCGCGGAGCGTATTCAGGTTAAAGACCGAGAAGCCGAAACGGTCACGGCGGAAGATGTAATAGACATTTCCGTCATTATGGGAGATCATCTCGCTGAGCGCGTGCTCGCTGTCGAGACAGTCATAACTCAGTACCAGATCGTGATTCGGCGTGAAAAGGGAATAGCGGGCAGCAAAACGGTGCTCACCGTCAAGCTCTCCTTCGTAGCTTTCACAGAGGAGAAAATAGCCGTTCGCGAAGCACCCTTCCTCCTTTGCGCGACGGTTTTCATCGCGGAAGAGGATCTTGCTCTGGCTCTCATATCTTTGCGCATATTCAGGCGAAAATGCGACGTTCCTCATAGATTCCCTGCTCTCTTTTCGGATCTTCGGTTCTTTTCCATCCGTAAAGAGGAAAGAAAGAGCCTACTTGCCCAGTTAAATATGAATATTAAAAGTGTAGCATACTGAAGAATAATTGACAATCTCACAAACAAATTTTATATTATAGAGTGAAGTAGGAGGGCTGTATATATGGAAATAGCATTTCACTGTCCCAATTGTCTGGCAGATCTTATATACGATGAATCCAAGCGCTACACATGCTGCTTTTGTCATACTGTTCTTGATGAGTCCAACGAGGTAAAAGAACTCGAAGGCGGCTACTATGTAGGTGATGCATGGAATGATAAGGTGTATCACAGTTTTCACTGTGAGGATTGCGGAGCGGATTATATCGCGAAGCCGGGTTCCCCGAATGCATGCTGCCCTCTATGTTCTTCTACTTCAACCAAGGATAATGGCGGAATCATCGGTGCTATGCCGCGTCGTGTGATCCCTTTCACACATACGCGCCAGGAAGCTCAGGAGAAGTTCCTGGACTATATCAGAAACAATTCCGCGGTCGGCCGTACGCTGGCAACCGATGAGAACAAGGAACTCCTTCACAAGGTATATGTGCCGATCTGGCTGTTTACCTATGAGGTCCTTGCGCATGCAAAAGTGACCGCAATGATCAGAAATAAGGCCAACGAGAGCAAGACGCTCTTCGGTATCAACGGTACCGAGGGCATCGCGGAGGGAATCTCCGAGTCGCTGTCCGCGATCCGTTCCTCCTTCTCCCGTTTCCAAAAGAACAAGAAGAATGCTTCGAAAGAAACAGCTTCCGGTGAACAGCCTTCCGAGCATATTACCGGCGGTGTGCTTTCCTGGCAGGGTATCCCGTTTGATGCATCTGGTGTATTGCCGACCAACGTGATCAACTCGCTCCAGCCGTATGACCAGAGCAAGATGGTCCTTCTCAATGATAAGGTCCTGATGGATACACCTGTTCTTATGATGACGAAGGATCCGATCTCCTGCATGCAGGAATTCATGGACAGGATCAAGAAGTGGACCCGCCAGATGATCATGGATGCACACTCCGATTCTTACGATATCTCCTATTTCCAGGATAAGACCGACTACCCGCTCGGTATCGGTGAACTGGTGCTTTTCCCGATCTGGTACATGAAGGGCGAATATATGGGAAGAGATTTCTTCTATGCCATGAATGGACAGAACGGTGAAGTCGATGCAAATATCCCGATGAGCAAGGGCACAGCGAAGAGTTCCGGTATCACCTACCAGCAGTACTGGGATAAGTCCCGCTGCACTGCGCTGACAGATACACACTTCGAGTTCAATATCCATGACCCGAGCATCGAGATCCTCGACTATTCCTTCTTCGAGAAACCGAAGGAGTCGAGAGTTACTCCGAACGGCCGTCTGGATATGGATACATCGAAGGCCAGAACTTCTCTGGATTCCGTCTTCGAGACATCCGAAGACGAGCCGAAGCCGGAGAGCGAAAAGACGAAGAAGAAATTCTCCGAGCTTGAGATGGAATACGGGTTCGGTAAGAGAAAGGATCCGGATAAGCAACTGACGAAAGAAGAAGAACTCCAGCGTGAGCGCGAGATGATCGCAAGACTTGCCGTCGCTGCCAGAGAAGAACCGAAGGGCGACATGGCAGCGGCTACCAGTGTTCCTTCCTGGGCAAAGGCAGTGACGCCTCCGCCGTCTGCGAACACGACTTCTGCCCGTCCGGCAAGAACGAAGAAAGTGGGTGGCGGCATGAAGTCGTCTGCCGCATCTTCTGCCAATAAGCCGCTCTGGGAAAAGACCGAGGAAGAGCTCGCTGCTGAGAGAAATCCGAATAAGGAAAGAGCATCTTCGATGGCCAGCCACATGGCAAGAGGCGGCGAAGAAGTCTCTCCGTTTGCGGCTAACCCGAATATCGATGTTTCCGATATGACACTCGAAGACCTCGACAAGATGCCGGTGCAGCAGGATACGTACATGAAGGTACCGGATAAGTATAAGACTCCGGCACCGGAAGAAAAGGCTTTCCGCGAGCAGCTGGTATCGAGCTCTTCCCGTGATATCGAGGAGCCGGAATCCTATGAGATCCCGATGCCGAAGATCGCAAAAGAGAAGAAAGAACAGCCGAAGCCGATCTTTAAGGCTCCTGAATATGAAGAGCCTGTTTATGAGGAAGAGCCTGTCGTTGAGGAACCTGTTATCGAGGAACCGGTGGAAGAAGAGGAAATGGTTGCCAATATCACCTTCTCCTTTAACAAGAAGAAGCCGGTAATGGATAGCGAAGAGCGTGTAACTGATGCAGCTCCGATCCCGAGACAGCTGGAAAGAGCTCCGGCAGAGCAGCGCGGCATGTCGATCATGAACAGCGAGTATGACTCTGGTGTGCTCCGCCATACGGAAGTACAGCATGAAGTGGATGAGGGAGAAGTCCGCGAGATCCTCCCGAAGACACAGCTCAATGCGACAGAATACTACAGAGGAAGCGAAGAAAACGATGTTCCGCTGAAGTACCGTCCGGCTGCGCCTCTGGCAAATGCGATGTCCAATATGAATATCGAGTATAACGACCGTGTCGATCTGAATCCGGAGGACGATGAGAATAACCGTCCGCTGGCGACACGTCCGCCGGCCCCGCTGGCAAGAGCGACCGAACAGGGTCCGAGTCTGGAATATATGACGGAACAGCCGCTGGATGAAGAGATCCATCCGATGCACTCCCTCGAGGCAGATAAACCGAGATGGGGCGAGATGCCGGAAGCCAAGGAGACACCTTCCTGGGCAAAACCGCAGCAGGACAGCTCCAGTGCTTTTGTATCACCGAGAAACCGCGGCAGAAATTACCTGTCCAAGGAAGAACTCCGCGCAGCATCGGAAGAAGCAGCAAGACGCGCCAGCGCTGCACCTCGCTCGAATAGAAGACCGAGATCCCTGGCGGAAGCAAAGCAGGAAAGTGAAGAATATGCGGATCAGAGACCGGGTCTGCGTCCGGAGAATAACGGTCCGAGATCGCTTGAGAGAGGCTCCAGAGAAGTGGAGGCAACTGTCCGCGCTTCTGTGGCCGTGAACAGAAACGGACCGAGAACACTGGCAAGATCTTCTCAGGATGAAGAAGTATCCGAGAGAGCTTCTTCCGGCGTAAACAGAAACGGTCCGAGAACACTGGGCAGAAATGACGATACACCGGATATGTCCGGCATCTTTAAGCCGGCGGGAAGACCGGGAGCTGCATTTGCGCAGAGAGAAGAGCAGGAAGAGGATGATCGTCCGGCACTGGCAAGAATGGCGCCGAGACAGGAATCCGAACCGGCACCGACAAGACCAGCCGGCCGTCCGGGTGCTTTCCGCGCATCCAGAGAAGAGGAATCTGCAAAACCGCAGAAGAACGTTCCGATCTGGGAGCGTGTCCCGGAAACAGACGGACCTGTTCCGGCATGGGGAAGTTCCGCAGCATATGTAGATGATGATCGTCCGCTCGGATCTCTGAGCAAACCGAAGGACCAGATCATCGATGTCGAGAAACCGAGAGAAAGACCTTCTCTCTGGGGACCGAGCGGATCTGATTCAGAAGTCCTTCCTTCCGCAAGAAGAGAAGCAGAGGAAGAGAGACCATCACCGAGAAGACCTTCACCGCCGCCGCGCGCAAGAGAGATCAATCGTCCGGCATCTAGAGAAATCACTCCGGAGCGCCCGGCTAGAGAGATCGAAGCCCGTCCGGCAAGAGAAATCGAAGCTCGTCCGAGAACATTCGCACAGCGCCGCCAGATGGAAGAAGAGGAGAGAAGACGCCAGATCCAGAGTTCTTTTGCAAATCCGGAAAAGGAGACACCTCGCACTCCGTTCCGCCGCCCGGCGAATATGATCGACGAGGAACCGGAAGACAGTGAACCGGTGAACAGGACCTTTGAATCCACACAGTTCGAGGATAAGCCGTCTGTTGTAGCTTCTCTGGATATGCTTCCGGAGCCGCTCGGTGAGGAAAGCATCCATCACCTGGCCAAGGAGAGAGAGATCCCTGCACTGGCCCGCGACGCTGAAAGATACAGACAGGAACTCGAAGAAGCGGAAATGAAGGCTGAACAGAGAATGCAGCGTGGTTTATCGGATTATGATCCGGATGGACCGAGTCCTTTTAAACCGTACTGATCAAGTATCATCATGCGCACCGGGAGTACGGAATAGTGCTTCCCGGTGCGTATTTTTATATATCGGAGAATGTCTATGGAAAAAGCTTATGTATGTCCGAAGTGCGGGGCTTCAGTGATCCTGGTGGATGAGTCAGAGAAAACATGCTGCTTCTGTCATGCGGAACTACAGGATAAAGATGAAAATAAGAATCCCAAGGGCGGTTTTTATATCGGCTCGATGGGGACCATAAAGATGAGACGATCCACCTGCGGAAAGTGCGGGAAGTCCATGTTCTCTGCTGTTTCCGGAGATGTGAAAGCCTCAAGGTGCATCTGCTGCGGAAGCGATGACCTTATCAGTTCTCCTGAGGATCTTCTTCTCCCGGAAAACATCTCTGCCGTGCCTTTTTCGTGCAGCCGTGAAGAAGCGGTGGAAGAGTATTTGAAGAGCGTCAAGCGCATGAAGATCAAGCAGCATTCCTATGCCGGAGAAGAATATACCGATGCGATCACGCCGGTATATGTGCCGATTATCTTCTATGATTACCACATTTTCGGGAATGCGATCTTAAGTGTCGTACCGAATATCAAGACGCCGAGAGGCAGAGGAGAGAAATTCCTGTCCGTCGTACTTCTTAATGATTTTACGCTGGAAAGAAGTTCTTCAGTGGCGACGCCTTATCCGAAGACCATGAACAGTGAGATGGCCTGGCAGGCGGTACCGCAGAGCGCAAGTACAGCAATCAGGATGGAAAAACTCGATGAAGTTTCTCCGATATTAAGAGGCGGAGCCGGTGCAAAAGATGCATCTCTTTCAGAACTGACGAATGCGGTGATCCTTGATATCGACCGGTCTGCGGAAGTGATCGAAAAAGAGTTTATGACCCGTATAAAGGCCTTTGTAAAGGAATGCCTCGTGACGGAAAACCTCATGCACTTCAACATTACCTCTTATGTGGATAAAACGAATTATCAGCCGGCGCTCGGCCAGCTGATCTTCATTCCGATGTGGATTCTGAAGATCAAGAAGAAAGAGCAGTGCCTGACCTGGTATTTGAATGCGGTCTCCGGCAAGAGCTCGGAGGTCTCGTGGGAATCCCTGGAGGAAAAGCCGGCCGTAATAGATGAGGAACCGACGCTGAAAACGATGAATAAAAAACGCATCAAGGCGTTCACGATCGAAGACTTCGGACCGGAAGATAAACCTGTCAATTACAGGACATTCATGATCGATATCGTCGCATCATCGATCGCATCCGAGATGATGCTCAACGAGATGTCTGCGGACAAGAGCCTGCTGCATCTGGAAAAACAGATGCGCAAGACGCAGCAGACCGTCTCGGTACCTGTTATCGAGAAAGCGTATCAGGCGGAAGTAGAAGAACAAGTCCAGAAGAGTAAAGAACAGCCGATCCCGAGCAAACCCGTTCCGCTCCCGAGCGAACACTCACCTCTGTTCCTTATGCGGGAAGAGGCGAATAACCGTTCTCTGGGAAGAGGAAAAAGACTTCCGGAAAAACCGCTCGACCGTAAAGTCGGCAATGAAGACCAGTTCGACACGCCGGAAACACCTTCCAGTGTGGCGGTCGAATTTGGACTTGCAGACCTCCCGGAGTATGATCCGGCAGGCCCGAATCCATTTAAGAAATAATCACTTCCAGAGCGATTCGCCGTTCGTTTCGATGACTTCCTTGTACCAGTAAGCAGAGTCCTTGAGCGTTCTCTTCTGTGTCTGGTAGTTGATGTAAACCAGTCCGAACCGCGGATCATAGCCGTCTGCCCACTCGAAGTTATCCATGAAGGACCAGTGGATATAGCCGACCAGCGGGATTCCGTCCTCACCGGCTTTGTAGAACTCACGGATATATCTCTTTAAGAAATCGATACGCTGCGGATCGTGCACCTTGCCGTCAAGATGGACGCTGTCTGTGCATGCGCATCCGTTCTCGGTGATCATGACCGGGACCTTATAGCGCTCGTGCATAAACTTCGCAGACCAGTAGAGGACCTCCGGAGTAATAGACCACTTCAGTGCAGTCAGAGGCTCGCCGGTAAGTTCGCCGTTTCCTTCCGCGGCAGAGAGCTTGCTGAGATCTCTCATCGCAGCATAGATATTCATGCCGTAGAAATCCAGAGGAGACTGGACGATATCCCATTCCTCTTCGGTAAAGTCGGAAAAATCGGATCCGAAGAATTCTTTCGCGCCATCCGGGAATTTCCTAAGGAAGATCGGATCGGACCACCAGGAATTCGAAAGGATATATCCGTGGCTGTCAAACGCAAAGGTCTTCGCTCTGGCTTCCTCGATCGCTTCCGGAGAATCATTATCCGGAATGAAGGAAGGTCCCGTCGGAGCATAGGAGACTTTGGCCTCCTGCCTGCTGTACTTTCTGATCGTTCTAACCGAGGTACCGTGTGCAAGAAGGACGTTCTTCGACATGCGGAAGATCTCACCATCGGTGTACTTCATGAACGGAGCATGCGCGCCGAGGTAGCAGCCGAGTCCGATAAAGATCTGCGGCTCATTGATCGTGAACCAGTATTTTACACGGTCGGAGAGCGCTTCTACGACAACTCTGGTATAGTTTTCAAACCATCCGATGATCTCCGGATTCAGCCATCCGCCGCGGTCAAAGACACCCTGCGGAAGATCCCAGTGGAAGATCGTGACCATCGGCTCGATGCCGTTTTTGATCAGTTCATCAACGAGATTGGAGTAGAACTCGAGTCCCTTCGGATTGACATCTCCGATACCGTCCGGAATGACACGCGGCCAGCAGATGGAGAAGCGGTATGCCTTGACACCCATTTCTTTAAGAAGCGCAACATCCTCTTTATAGTGATGGTAATGGTCACAGGCGACATCTCCTGTCTCGTGATTATGTACCGGCGAATTGCGCCAGTGTGTATATGTATCCCAGATGGACGGACCCTTGCCGTCTTCGTTCCAGGCACCCTCGACCTGATAGGAAGCGCCTGCAACGCCCCAGATAAAATCTTTCGGTAAAGGCATAGTATATTCCTCCTTAAATTGTGTGAACGGCGGAAGAAGGAGCGAGCCGTTCCGCCTTGTGATTACGTCATATTCCGAGTATAACGGCATATTTGAGTTGAGTATATCAGAATAGTGATGGAATTGTCATTCTTAAAAAGCAGGTTATGGTATAATTGACTTGGAACTGGAGGAAGTATGAATATTGCAATTATAACGGATACGTATTTTCCGGATATTAACGGTGTCGCATCATCGATCTATACGCTTGCGCTTGCCCTCAGAAAAAGAGGCAATCGCGTGTATATTTTTGTGACTTCGCAGAACACATCTCCAGTCGTCCGCCGTGTCGGGAAAAATCCTCCGGTTTTCAGCATCCCGAGTTTCCCGACGATCTTCGTGCGTCCGTACCGCACGACCATCCCGTATTCATTCCGTCTGGTACAGATCTTAAAGAGACTGAAGATCGATATCATTCACACTCAGACCGAATTCTCGATGGGGCTGATGGGGCTTTCCACGTCTATGACACTTCATCTTCCGATCGTACACACATATCACACGATGCTGGAAGACTATACCCATTATATCCTGGGCGGTAAGATCAAGAAGATCATCACACCGGAAGTGGCCAGAAAATACAGCAAGAGTTTCTGTAATGTTCCGACCGGTCTGATCGTTCCTACGGAAAAAGTTAAGAATGCACTTCGTGATTACGGAGTGAAAAAACCTATATATGTTATCCCGACCGGTATCGATGTTTCACCGTTTAATAAGGCGAACTTTGACCCGGCGGAGATCGATGAATTAAGGAAGAAATTCGGCATCCGTCCGGATGAGAAGATCCTTCTTTCTTTAGGACGTGTCGCCAAGGAAAAGAGTATCGATAAGGTCATCGATCAGGTGCCTGCGATCTGTGAGAAATCTCCGAATGTCCGCGTGCTTGTCGTCGGAGATGGTCCGGCGCTTCCCGAGCTAAAAGCACAGGCCGAAAAACTTGGCATAAGTGATAAGGTGATCTTCGCCGGCGCGGCTCCTTATGCCGAGATCGGAAAGTATTACCAGCTGGGAGATGCATTTATTTCCTGCTCGACATCAGAGACACAGGGCCTTACCTATTATGAAGCAATGGCAGCCGGTCTTCCGGTAATTGCCAGAAAAGATGATGCCGTCAACGAGCTTTTCAAGGATGGAGAGAACGCGCGTCTGTTTAAAGATGAGAACGAGATCGCGGATATCGTTTCCGAGATCTTCAAAGATCCGGTCACTGCGGAGCGCTATTCCGCCAATGCAGAGAAGACTGTCGCCAATTACTCGGCAGAGGTCTTTGCAGGCAGAGTGGAAGAAGCATATATGAATGCGATCTCCCGTCATGTACGCGCCAAGGCGATCCGCCGTGCGAATGTGGGAAAACTGCATTTTTCTAACAAGTATAATCAGACCAAGCTCGTGCCGCCGGAGGAGGATAAACACTTCCTGAAGAAGGAAGAGGATGATCCGAAGGCTGTTCAGGCGAGGGAAGCCTACCAGACAGCGAACCGCTATGCGGATCTGGTCCGGGTAGGAAGAAAAGTGAAAGCAAAGCGGAAAGAAAGTCAGTCCGCAGAAGAGAAAAAAGAGCAGTGATCACTGCTCTTTTTCATTATCGGGATCCGGTTCGGAGTCTTCTTCTTTTTCCTCATTTTCATCGTGGGTCACGATCGTGATGATGGGTCCTGAAGGCCTTTCAGCGATGTTCTCTTTGGCGTCTTCGGAAGATGCGGAAGATGCCTTGTCCGGAGAATCCTTCTTCTCGGATCGCATAAGCTGCGGTACAGAGAAGAAGTAGCCCTGCATATAGTCCACACCGGCTTCCTCGCAGAAAGTCAGCTGGGACTCGTTTTCGATGCCCTCGGCGACCGTCAGGATGCCGGCCGACTTGGCGAAACGGATAATACTCCTGATCATCTCCGCGCCTCGTGCCTGATCGATATGATTCGTGATCGACCGGTTGATCTTAATGATGTCGATAGGCGTATCGGACACGAGGATAAAAGAGGAGGAAACGGCGCTCAGATAGTCGATCGCGATCTGGATGCCGTGCTTTCTCAGGAACATCAGATTATCTCTTACGAGGAAATCATCTTCGGTAAAAGCACCCGTAAGTTCGACAAGGATACGGCTGGTATCGATTCCGGAACCTTCGACGGAACGGACAAATTCCATGACGCTCCGCTCGGAGAGCTCGGAGGCGGAGAAGTTGATGCTGAACTTTTTCCCTTCGTTAACGGGAAGCTTGGCATACTGTATCGCTTCCTCCGTCATAAACATCGTCAGTTTCTGAAGACAGGATGTCTTTTCGAGGATCGGTACGAATTCCTCAGCGGTCATTTTTGTGCCGTCATCACGGATCCATTTGGCGAGGATCTCCACTCCGACCGCTTCGTGGGAAACGGCTCTATGTATCGTCTGATACGAGGCCTGTACCATCCCTTTTGCGATGGCGGAGGAAAATTCGCTGGCAATGCTTACCGTACCCTTATAGTAATCGCGCATCGCGTCTGTATAACGGCTGATCTGCTGGTCTTCGAGGAACGAATAACGGAGCGCGATATTGGCCTGGCGGAGTCCCTCGGAGATGCTCGATCCCGGTCGGATCACCGTAAATCCGATACGGTAGGAAACATAGACGGGGATCCCCTCGATGGTGATCGTTACATCGTTGATGTTGTTCAGTGCCGCGAGGATGTTCTCGAGGCTTTCCTCGTTCGAGTAATGGTTGACGATGATCGCATAATTCAGATTGTTTCTTTTGCAGAGCGTGGCATTGGGATATGTGGAGAGAAGTTCCTTTAATTCCGAGGAGATCTTCTTCACGATCGATGAGTAGAAATCCGAACCGAAAAGACCCTGGATATCGCTGTCTTCGTTAAAGGCGAGCATCAGGATCGACATCGCGCCGGAAGACGGGATCCTCGAAGAAGTGATGTAAGAGAAGTTCGGAAGATCCGTGAGCGGATCGTGGGTAGCCAGATGCTCGAAGTGACGTTCACGTCTTCTGCTTCCTGCCGAGATGGAGGAGATAACGATGCTGACTGCGACATAGATCAGTGCGCGGATAAGCCAGGTCCAGCTCGAATTGTCTCCTTCATTCAGGTAAGTGATCAGAGGTCCCATCGCGATACCGGAAAGAGCGGCAAAAAGTGCACTATACCATACCGGTGAAAACAGTGCTGTAAGAACGATGGGGATAAGGATCAGATTGGCATAGATACTAGGCGTGCCGCCCGTCTTATATACCAGATAGGTTACGCCTGCACCGAAGAGAAATGTAGCCGGAATAAGAAACGTCAGAATGGATCTCTGACGACTGGATTTGCTTGAACTCATAACTCTGCTCCTTCATTACCTATCACTCATTTTATACCACAAGTACCAAAAAACCTACTTTCATTTGACTTAATTTTCAGTTTGTTGATAATTATATTAGATAAGGAAAGTGAGGGAATAAATGCGTAAACAATGGTTCCAATCATTATTAATGCGCCGGGCAGTCATCATACTGATCCTGCTTGTCGAAATCTCGTCCTTCATTTTCCTGATCGTGGCCGGAACGATCGTCTCGGAAGTGGCAGCTATCATATTCCGTGTTCTCTCCGTCATCGTTGCACTCTATGTTATCAGTAAAAATGACAAGGGCGGATACCGGCTGATCTGGGTATTCCTGATCCTGGTATTCCCGGTATTCGGCGGCGTGCTCTATGTATTTATCAACTCCCAGATGATCTCTAACCGTTACGCGAAGAACCTCGATGAGGTCATCCGAGCTTCCCAGGATCAGTTTACGCTCGATCCGTCGCTGAGAGATGAGCTCAGAGAGAAGTTCCCGGTATATGTAAAGAGTGTGGAATATCTGGAAAATGTGCAGAAATTCCCTGTCTATCAAAATTCGGAAACGAAATATCTTTCTCCGGGAGAAGAGTTCTGGCCGGTATTCCTCGAGAAACTGAAGACGGCGGAGAAGTATATCTTCCTCGAGTACTTTACGATCGGCGAAGGAAAGTTCTGGAATTCCGTTCTCGATATCCTGAAAGAAAAGGCAGCCAATGGTGTCCTTGTCCGCATCATGTACGATGACATGGGATGCTTCCTTTCTCTTCCTTCCGAGTATCCTGACTATCTAAAATCACTGGGCATCGAGTGTAAGGTATTTAACCCGTTCCGCCCGTTCTTTACGACCATTCAGAATAACCGTGACCATAGAAAACTCACCTCGATCGACGGTAAGATCGCCTTCTGCGGCGGACTGAATCTTTCGGATGAGTATGTTAACGAGAAGGAGCGCTTCGGCTACTGGAAAGATTCCGCCTTAATGGTCGAAGGAGAAGCCGCCTGGAGTATCACATGCTTTTTCCTTCAGATCTGGCAGATCAATCAGGTGACATCCGAAGACTTCAGTCAGTTCTATCCGTGGAAGGATGCTCCGTGCCCGATCAAAAATGACGGATTCGTACAGCCCTATAACGACATCCCGACAGATCACGAACGTGTCGGCGAGAGTGTCTATATGCACATGATCTCTTCTGCGGAGAAATATATCTACATCAGTACGCCGTATCTGATCATCGACGAGGATATGATCTCCGCGCTGAGCCTCGCGGCCAAGAGCGGTGTTGATGTCCGTATCGTAACTCCGAGTAAATACGATAAGTGGATGATCCATCAGGCGACCCGTTCCTACTATAGAGATCTCGTAAATGCCGGTGTCCATATCTATGAATATACTCCGGGATTTATGCACAGTAAGACCGTTGTCATCGATGACAAAGCCGCGATCGTCGGCTCCGTGAACTGGGACTATAGAAGCCTGTATCTCCATTTTGAGAGTGCAGTGTGGATGTGTAATACTCCGACCGTTCTCGATGTCCGTGACGACATGCTGAAGTCCTTTGAAGCTTCCGATGAGGTCATGAAAGATGAACTGAACTATAAGCGCGGCTGGAGTCTGTTCCGCCTTATCCTCCGCCTGATCGCTCCGATCTTCTGATCGCGAGTGGATCAGCGCTGCGCTTCATCGGAAATCGATCAAAGAAAAGATCCTTACGAATATAAAGTTCACAAATGCAATAAGACTATTGCGCCGATCCGTGGTAGAATCGAGGTATCAAATTCTTTTGTGCCAAAGGAGGCGGCGATCATGCTCAAGAGTGCATATTTGAACGAGAAGCCTGAAAAAGAGATACTGAAATCCCGTCTGAAAGAACAGGAAGATCTCCTCTTTGTCAATCAGAATAAGATCAAGGACAATAAGCTCCCGGTCGTTGTACTGGTCGAGGGCTGGGGTACCGCCGGAAAGGGCACGCTCATCGGCAATGTCATCAACAACATCGACCCGCGTTTCTATAAGGTCGCAACCTTCGATATGCCGACGGATCTGGAGAAGAGAAAGCCGTTTCTGTGCCGCTATTTTGAGGCGCTTCCGGAGGCAGGCAAATTCCGTTTTTATAACACCGGCTGGATGAATGAGATCGTGATGTCACGTCTCGACGGTTCGATGTCGAATTCACTTTATGAGAAGCGTATCGCGAGCATCCGACGCTTCGAGCGCCAGCTTACCGATAACGGGTATCTGGTCTTAAAGTTCTTCATGCATATCACGGAAGACGAACAGAAGAAGCGCATCAACAATCTTAAGGATCATATCGATACGAAGTGGCGTGTCAGCGAGGGCGATATCTGGCAGAACAAGCACTACAAAGAGTGCGAGAAGATCTTCGAGAAGTATCTCGAGGATACGGATACCTCCTCCGCCCCGTGGTATATCGTCGATGCCAAGTCGGAAAAATGGACTGAGCTTCAGGTCCTCGAGCGCATGAATGAGGGTATCGATATCGCGCTTCAGAATCACTCGCTGGCGGTACCGCTTCTGCAGAATACTTTCCCGCTTGTGAAGATGCCGAAGCTTGCCGATATTCCTCTCGAGGGAAAAGAACTCTCCGACGAGGAGTATAAGGAGAAACTCGACAAACTTCAGGACCGCCTGTCGGAACTGCATAATCGTCTTTACAGAAAAAGAGTCCCGCTCATCATCGCTTACGAAGGATGGGATGCAGCAGGAAAGGGCGGCAACATCAAGCGTATCGCCGAGGCCCTTGATCCGCGTGGCTATGAAGTGCATCCGATTGCAAGTCCGGAGCCGCATGAAAAAGCCAGACACTATCTGTGGCGTTTCTGGACGCGTCTTCCGAAAGACGGACATGTCGCGATCTTCGACCGCACCTGGTATGGCCGTGTAATGGTCGAGAGAATCGAGGGATTCTGCTCCGAGAATGACTGGAAACGTGCCTATAACGAGATCAATGAGTTTGAAAAAGAACTCGACGACTGGGGCGCGGTCATCATCAAGTTCTGGGTGCAGATCGATAAGGATACGCAGCTGGAGAGGTTCACCGACCGCCAGAATACACCGGAGAAGCAGTGGAAGATCACGGACGAAGACTGGCGCAACAGAGAGAAGTGGGATGTCTATGAAGATGCGATCAACGAGATGATCCAGAAGACCTCGACGAAGTTTGCGCCGTGGCATGTACTTGAATCCGTGGATAAGAAGTATGCACGTATCAAAGCACTCGAGATCGTCATCAAAGAACTCGAGAAGAAACTCAAGTAAGATTCATTTGTTAGATAAAAAAGAGCAGTGCTTCCGAAGAGGAGGCACTGCTTTTTTGCGCTTGAATTCAGAAGATGTCAGGGGCGTATCGCCTTATGTGCTTTCTTGACCTCATACATCTTCGCGTCCGCGATCCTTAAGTATTCCTCGGAAAAAGCGCGGATCGTTTCTTCATCGTTCCCGGCATCTTTCGGGGGGATCTTGATGCAGACTCCGGTGCTGACATCGAGAGGATAGATCTTTTTGTCGCGGCGGACGCATTTCTGGATATAATCGCACAGCGACTGGACGTAGATCGTCGCTTTTTCCTCGGAATAATTCTTCGCGAGGACGACGAACTCATCGCCGCCGGTCCTAAGGCAAACTTCGCCGTTGATCGCAGCCAGGCGCATGCCGTCCGCGATCGTGGTAAGACTGTAGTCGCCTTCTTCGTGACCGTAATTATCGTTGGTGAGCTTTAAGTTATCCATGTCGATCATCATGACGCCGATCGGGACACCTTCTTTCTGGCACGCCTGGAACATCTCCGAGAAGAAAGGCTCATAGCCGCGGCGGTTATACAGGTTCGTCAGCATGTCGCGGTTGTAAAGATTTTCCAGACGCTGCACGGCGAGGTTCAGCTTATGGCGGATCCTCCAGTTCTCCAGCATGGAGCCGAGGTTTACATACCACGATTTCATCGACAGGGAATCGATGGACTCTTTCTGCGGGGAAACGATGAGATATCCCATGTAATACTGCAGATGGTGGATCGCGCAGATATAATACGGGTTCGGATCTGAGAGAAGGTCCGGCGGAAGCAGGTCTTTCTTTCGGAAGACTTCACGCTTCACGGGCTCTGCGCCGATAAAACCGGCGACGACCGTCATCTCCTCGTCCTGCTTCGCAAAATCGGTAGGGATCACGCGCTGCTCCTCCCATTCCGGTGCCAGGCATAGAAGCATATTGGTAAAACCGGACTCGATGGAGGAATTTTCCGTGATCTCCTGGAAGCATTCGTCCATCGTCTGCGCACTCGAGACACTCAGGATCAGGTTCGTCGTGGACTGCGCCAGAACGGAGACACGGTCCATACGCCGTGTGTAGAGGCTTCGGATATCTTCGATGTTGTAGGAACTCATGGACTTGCATCCGCAGGACTGATTGCAGATCAGTTCACCAGGGATCAGGATATCCTCTTTAATGTCTTCTCCATCCCAGATCTTCTTTAAGGTAAAGACACCTTCGTAGCCGGAGGCGGAGAAGGGCTGTGCGACTGTCGTGATCGACGGATACCCCTGAATGGCCTCGTCAAGACCGTCGTATCCGGTAATAAGAATGTCGCCCGGGACCTCGATGCCCCGCTTATGGCAGGCTTCGACCAGACCGACGGCGGAGTAATCATTGGCACAGACGATCGCATCCGGATATTTCTTCCCGCGTTTCTCACAGTCGGCGAGAATGTAGTCGAGCGCCGGTTCGCCGCAGTCATGCCAGAGTGTGCCGTAGAAGATCTTATCCTGGTCAAAAGAGATGCAGTGCGATTCGAGAGCTCTGCGGTATGCATCGATTCGCGGCTGGGTAAAGGGACGTTCCTTCAGGCCGGCCAGATGATAGATGTCTTTGCAGTCATGGGCCTCGATCAGGTGATTAACGACATTGGTGAAAGACTCGTTTTCGTTCGTGACGACATTGAGGTAACGGGGATCCTGTCCACCGACATTGACGATCGGGATCGATACGTTACTGAGTCTTTCATCAAGATGCTTCTGCGAGTACGGGCCATATGCGAGATCCACGCGGATGATGCCATCGAAGTCATCGAGATCCGGAAGCTCAAAAGCCGCAATATCTCCCTCGTCGTAGTTCTTATACTCATCATACAGCCTGGTGGTGAAATCGTCGCTGAAGGTGACGAAGAAAATGGCCTTGACCCCGAGTTCGAGCGCGGCCTTACTGATGCCGTCCTGGATCGCATGCGCCATCGGTTCATAGATATTCGGTGAAAAAACAGCGATTTTCTTTCTCTTCTCCATATGCTGCCTCGTGATCTGTTATGTCATGAAGTGGGCAGATGCATACATCCCGCCCCGATTAATTATATTTTATATAGTTGCACGAATTCCACGGCAGGTCAAGCATCCCTTCGACGATCGGAGAATCAGATAAAAAACGGACTCTCAAGGTATCTTGCTTGCAACTTCCCGTGATTTCCTTATAATAGGAGTGTTCGAAAAAGTGGCGGACAAGTGCTTTTGCCGATGAAAAAGCACCTGTCCCTATGAGATAGATAGTTTTTAGGAGGATGATCTATGATTTCTTTACTTGATTCCGGCGCATATCTTCTGCGTGGAACTGAAATTATCCCGGATAATCAGGAGGCCGCTGCGGCGATCCTCAGCAAGACCGGAAAGAACGTAAGCAAAGAGGATGCGAAGAAAGAGACCATCGCATATGGGATCTTAAGAGACCATAACACATCCGATAACATGGAGAAGCTGAAGATCAAGTTCGATAAACTGACTTCCCATGATATTACATTCGTTGGTATCATCCAGACCGCACGTGCTTCCGGACTTACCAAGTTCCCGGTACCGTATGTTCTGACGAACTGCCACAACTCTCTCTGTGCTGTCGGCGGTACGATCAACGAAGATGACCACATGTTCGGTCTTTCCTGCGCGAAGAAGTACGGCGGCGTCTATGTACCGCCGCATCAGGCTGTTATCCACCAGTTCGCCCGTGAGATGCTCGCCGGCGGCGGTAAGATGATCCTCGGTTCGGACTCCCATACACGTTATGGTGCACTTGGTACCATGGCGATGGGCGAGGGCGGACCGGAACTCGTTAAGCAGCTTCTGAACCAGACCTATGACATCAGCATGCCGGGTGTTGTCGCGATCTACCTGAAGGGCGCGCCGGTCAAGGGCGTCGGACCGCAGGACGTTGCTCTCGCGATCATCGGTGCAGTATTTGCAAACGGTTATGTAAAGAATAAGGTCATGGAGTTCGTAGGTCCTGGTGTTGCGAGCCTGTCCACCGACTTCCGTATCGGTGTCGATGTTATGACCACCGAGACCACATGTCTTTCCTCCATCTGGCAGACAGACGATGAGGTCAAGTCTTTCTACGATATTCACGGCCGTTCCGCAGATTATAAAGAACTCAACCCGGGTGAAGTTGCTTATTACGATGGCGTTGTCGAAATCGATCTTTCTGCGATCCGTCCGATGATCGCTATGCCGTTCCACCCGTCAAATACTTACACGATCGAAGACCTGAAGGCAAACCTCGACGATATCCTCGACGATGTCGAGAAGCGTGCGAAGGTCTCCCTCGGCGATAAGGTCGATTTCTCTCTGAGAAGCAAGATCAGAAACGGCAAGTTCATGGTCGATCAGGGAATCATCGCAGGATGCGCCGGCGGCGGATTCGAGAATATCTGCGCTGCTGCCGATATCCTGAAGGGTAAGTACATCGGAAGTAACGAATTCACACTTTCCGTATACCCGGCATCCATGCCTGTATACATGGAGCTCGTAAGAAACGGCTGCGCTGCAACCATCATGGAGACCGGTGCCATCATGAAGACCGCATTCTGCGGACCGTGCTTCGGTGCAGGTGATACTCCGGCAAACAATGCCTTCAGTATCCGTCACTCTACAAGAAACTTCCCGAACCGTGAAGGATCCAAGCTCCAGAACGGTCAGATCTCTTCCGTTGCACTCATGGATGCAAGATCCATCGCAGCAACAGCAGCCAACCAGGGCGAGCTGACAGCCGCGACCGAGTTCGACGGTGAGTTCGGTAAGTATAAGTACTTCTTCGATTCGAAGATCTACGCGAACCGTGTATTTGATTCTAAGGGCGTGGCGGATCCGGAGTATCCGATCCACTTCGGTCCGAACATCAAGGACTGGCCGGCCATGGTCGCTCTTACCGATAACCTCGTTCTGCGCTGCGTTTCCGAGATCCACGATCCGGTCACCACGACCGACGAACTGATCCCGTCCGGTGAGACATCTTCCTACAGATCCAACCCTCTCGGACTTGCCGAGTTTACTCTGAGCCGTAAGGATCCGGAGTATGTCGGCCGCGCCAAGGAGATCCAGAAGGTCGAGAAGGCAAGAGAAGAAGATAAGAAGCTCTGCGATCTGTTCCCGGAGATCCATACGGTAATGCAGACCATCAAGAAGGACTTCCCGGATGTGCACCGCACCAATACCGGATTCGGTTCCACGATCTTTGCAGTGAAGCCGGGTGACGGTTCTGCTCGTGAGCAGGCGGCTTCCTGCCAGAAGGTATTAGGCGGCTGGGCGAACATCGCGAATGAATACGCTACCAAGCGTTATAGATCCAACCTCATCAACTGGGGTATGCTCCCGTTCCTGATCGAAGAGGGTGAGCTTCCGTTCAAGAACCTCGACTACATCTTCATCCCGGGCATCAAGGCAGCGGTCGAGAACAAGACCGAAGTCATCAAGGCATACACCGTCGGTGAAAGCGGTCTTACAGAGTTTGACCTGCGCCTCGGCGATCTGACCGATGAAGAACGTCAGATCATCCTGAAGGGCTGCCTGATCAACTACAACAGAGTATAAGAGTCGGGTAGAAGCTCTGCCGCGATCTGCGCCACGGCGAAAGCCGGAGGATAGAGGTCCGGTGCGAGTGCTTTTCAAAAAGTAATAGTAAATGAAAAAGAAGGAGTGGCAAAATGCCGCTCCTTCTTAGGTTTTCAAGCGATATGTATGACGCGTCAGCCGGCGTAGTGGAGTCCGAGGAATGCCTCCTCGACAGGAACACCATCGACCGTCCACGGATCCGCCTGCATTTTTATGGACCCGAGCACATAGGTGTCGGCATGTCTTGAGTAAACATTGGCGTAAAGAAGGTTTTCCGTGGGATCGTAAGAGAGGACCTGGAAGAGGGTTCTTGCAGAGACCTTCCAGTTATCATCGAGCGTTGCTCCGTTGTCATCGTACATGGTGAAGTGAAGGTCTTTATCAGTAATGAGATAATAATCCGAGGAGTAGAACAGTTCTCCCAGATGCTCCGGCTGACCGTTTTTGGTCAGATCGTAATAGGAATACATGTAATTGGTTCCCAGATTTCCGAAGTACTTGCTCATCTTCACCCGCTGCGGGTCATAGGGGTGATCGTATTCTCCGGTTTCCCAATTGCCGGTAAATGTCCAGGTGCCGTTTTCGTATTTGTATCCTACTTCCTCGATGCCTTCATCGATACCGACCGACATAAAGATGTAGAAAGCATCCGGTGCTTTCATAAGATAGAAAGAACCGTATTGCGGATAAAACTCGCCCCAGATGCCTTCTTTGACTTCGCATGTTTCGTCGCCGACATGGATAACAACAGAAGTGACGAGAATAGAGTCATTCGGATTATCAAACTTCGGCTCGAGAATGATATCCTCTGCCGCGCCGTCGCCGTCCATGTCCCACTTCAGCGTGCCATCGAGATCGAAGTCCACGAAGTACATCTCCGGAGCATGACCGAAAAACTTGCTGTCAACGCCCTCTTCGATCTGGTCGAACGGGAGTTTCAGTTCCAAATAATCGTCGAAAAGATAAAGTCCGTCATAGGTAAGCGCGAAGTCTCCGCTGCCGTTTTGGACACCAACTTTCATCCTAAGCAGGTTCTCGTCCGGGATATTATACTTCTGACCGAGGGAGGTGATCTTCTCGGAAAGGATATCGTCGTTCGTGACGATGTCTGAAAGCGAGATCTCTTCGCCTGTCTCGCTCCAGTAAGCCTGCGAGATACATCCGTCGTTATCGCTCGAGAGGTCAGAGGGAAGCTTGACGATGAAAGAGAAGATATATGAGTCGTCACGGAAGATAAACGTATCCGCATCGCACTGATCGTCGTAATACGTATCGGAATTATAGCCATTGGCCGCCCGCGCATCAAAACGCTCTGTGAGCCGGGTTTCAAGGTCAGTGTAGAAATCACCGACTTTCTTTTGAAGCTCCGGGAACCGGTCAGTAGTGAAGGTGATATAGTTCAGTTCATAGTTGATCGCACTGACAATCGGAGGATTGTCGTCGAGAAATTCCGCGCATCCGTGAGTCTTCCTGTCTATCCGTGAGTGCAGGTTTTCAGAGGGCTTGATTTCCGGCGTAGCGGAAGTCTCCGTAGTCGGATCTTCGGAAGACTCTGTCGTCGGATCAGACGAAGTTTCCGAAGGTTCGTCCGAACTCTCTTCGGTCTGCTCCTCCTTCGAAGATGTCGTTCTCTTTGTCCGCTTTGTCTCTTCGGATTTTGAGCAGCCGGAAATCGCTAAGATCATCGACATGGAAAGTAAAACTGCCAGTGCTTTTTTCATACCTGAAACCTCCTGTAAAACCCCGTTTGTCCTCGATAGCTTCCCGATGTGAAGCAGAGTATTCTATTCTTTTTCCTTCGTATCTTCCTTGCCGAAATTGTCGTAGAGCCAGGAAGCATATCTCTGGAAGACGGCTTCGCGGCCGATCTCGTTGTGCGGTTCGTGACGCATGCCGTGGCGGATGTCGATCGTGACCTTGACCTGACCGGACTCGATCATTTTATCGTAGATCTCCTGCGGTCCCTCTCCGTAGTCACCGACAGGGTCCTCATCGCCGGAGATGATCAGTATCGGTTTATCCTTCGGGATCGATTCATACCACGAGTCGGCATTGCACTCCCGAAGCAGACGGAAAAGGTCGATATATCCGGAGTGCGTGAAAATAAATGTACAGAGCGGATCCGCCACATATTTCTTTACGACTTCCTCGTCATAAGAGATCCAGTCGGAAGAAGTTTTCGGCTTGCTGATCTTCTTGAGATACTGCTTATTAATGGTCCGGTTAAGCATATTCGCAGGACGCTTGTCTCCCCGGAACAGACGCTGGATCTTCGCAAGCAGTGTAAGCGGACGAAGAAGTTTATTTGACTTAGCGGTGCCCGAGAGGATCAGCCCTGCGCAGTCATTGCCATATCGGGCGTACCAGTTCCTCGCGATAAATGAACCCATTGAGTGGCCGAGCACGATGTATGGAATATCTTTATAGGTCTCTTTCATGACGCGGTGGAGTTTCTCAACGTCTTCGATCAGGTGCTCCCAGCCGTCTTCGCGTCCGAAATAGCCGTAGATGCCGCCTTCGCCGACGGTCCGTCCGTGTCCCATGTGATCTTCGCCGCAGACGATGTAACCCTTATCTGTCAGGTATTCCGCGAGATTGGTGTACCGCTCCATGTATTCGCACATTCCGTGTACGATCTGGACGATTCCCCGGACCTGCGTCTCCGGAACCATTTTGAAATAGGTGATCAGGGTCTCACCATCGGACCCCATAAAAGTATCCTGTTGAAAAGACATTTTTCCGTCCTCCCTTGCTATCCATATTATACAGTTAATGTGCGGTTTTATATAGAGGAGGTTGAAAGGTCGCATGAAAGTTCTTGACGGTCACGTGACCGCGTGATATGATGTACATATTCCGGACGATCGGAGCACTATACATCACAGGTGCTCCGAACAGAAGGAGAATAACGGGAAAGGAGGCATCTTAGATGAGTGAGTATCTTCCGGGAACCTTGATCAGTGTTTCAAAGGACCACCTGAAGAATGTGGATCAGATCCTGGATCCGATGTTTCTGATGGAAGGCATGCAGCTCCGGCAGGTAACGGGGCTTCTGGGGATCGAGGCGCACACTGTGCAGAACTGGGTCAAGCGCGGTTTCGTAGAGTCACCGGTAAAGAAACTGTACAACAGAGATAAGTTTATCCGGCTTGCGATCCTGAACTACTTTAAAGATGTCTTCTCGCTCGAAGGGATCATCTCCCTGCTAAAGATGGTGGATCAGGACAGCACCGTGTACAGTGCGTTTTGCAAACTCCTCTCGATGGCCCCGGTCGATCCGGTCCGGTCGGAAACGAAGCTCAGTGACATCGTGACGAAGGTCGTCGATACACAGAACTTCGACTACGGGAAGACGAGCAAAGAACAGATCCGGCGGCTTTTGACGATACTTTATACGGCGCATCTTTCCATCGTTCTGAAGAAAGAAGCGGAGAGACTGTTAACAGAGATTTGAAAGGAGAATGAAAATGGATTTTCTTACGAATTGGTTTGAAGCACTGAATCTGCCGGAGCAGATCTTCGCGTGCATCGCCGTCGTGTTTACCGTACTGCTGATCTTCCAGTTTATTCTTCTTCTGATCGGCGCGGCATCCCACGCTGGTGATCTGGACGGACATGATGTCGGCGGTCACGGACATGACTTCGGTGATGGACATGACATGGATATGGGTCACGATGTCGGACATGACTTCGGAGATGGCGGCCACGACTTTGGCCATGCGGGTCATGACTTCGGAGGACACGGTGATGTCGCCCATGACATCGGACATGATTTCGGACACGGCGACTTCGGCGGTGTCCACGGAGATGTCACAGGAGGCGCAGTACATGACGGGACAAGTGCTTTTGGCGCGGACGGATCAGATGGCGGAATCGAAGTAACACATGACGGTTCCTACGAGTACAGCCACGACATGGAAGCAGGATCCGGACACGTCGGAGCGATCGCACACGACTTCGCAGATGTGCAGGGCGGCGTGGTCGTCGATGTACACACCGGCGACATCTATCTGGCGGACGCGGCACCGCACGACCTCATGGTTCACGGTCCGGACGTAGGTATCCCGGATCAGGATCTGCCGGACGGAAGAACGTATGTGGACCGCGCGGACAAAGTGCACGGCTCCGGATTCCGCCTCGTAACGATGCAGGGAATCATCGCATTCTTCTCCATCTTCGGATGGACCGGACTTCTTTTCATGAAGGGCGGACTCCCGGTATGGGCCGCAGCGATCCTGGCATTTATCTGCGGTTTCCTGGGGATGTTCCTTATGGGACTTGCGCTCTGGGGTATGCAGAAGATCCAGTCTGATGGTACACTGAATATAAAGTACGCGCTCGGCAAGACCGGTGAAGTGTATATCCCGATCCCGGGAAAGCGTGCACAGCCCGGTAAAGTCATGGTAGAGGTCCAGGACCAGCTTCAGGAATTCGAGGCGGTCACGGACGAAGAGGAAAAGATCCCCACCGGAACACATGTGACGGTGATCGGAATTACAAAGGGTACAACACTGATTGTGACCAAACATAATTAACAAGAAGTAGTAGGAGGAAACGAAAATGCCAATGAAATTAGTACAAGTATTGTTGGCTGCCATGCCATTTGAGCTGATCTGCTTACTCGTCGTCATCGCTCTTCTGGTATTCACGCTGTTCTTGATCTTTCTTTCAAGATACAGAAAATGCCCGTCTGACCGTATCATGGTCATCTATGGTAAGGTTGGTAAGAATGCGGACGGAACCGCGCGCTCATCGAAATGTATTCATGGTGGTGCTGCGTTTGTTTGGCCGATCATTCAGTCGTACCAGTACCTGGACCTGACGCCGATCTCGATCGCTGTTGACCTTCGTTCGGCACTGTCCCGTCAGAACATCCGTATCGACGTACCGTCTATTTTTACAGTCGGTATCTCCACAGAACCGGGTGTCATGCAGAACGCAGCTGAGCGTCTCCTGGGACTGAAGCTCTCGGAGATCCAGGAACTCGCAAAGGACATCATCTTCGGTCAGCTTCGTCTCGTTATCGCAACGATGGACATCGAGGAGATCAACACCGACCGTGATAAGTTCCTCGAAGCAGTTTCCAGAAACGTGGAAACAGAGCTCAAGAAGATCGGTCTCCGACTGATCAACGTAAACGTAACGGATATTTCCGATGAGTCCGGCTACATCAGCGCTCTTGGTAAAGAGGCAGCTGCGAAGGCCATCAACGACGCGAAGAAGAACGTTGCTGAGAAGGAAAGAGACGGTTCTATCGGTGAGGCTCTCGCTCAGAAAGATCAGAGAATCCAGGTTGCATCCGCAAACTCCATGGCGATCCGTGGTGAGAACGATGCGAAGATCGAAGTTGCAAATTCCGAGGCTGTACGCCGTGAGAAAGCCGCTGAGGCGATGAGACTGGCGATCGCAGCCGAGAAGGTTCAGGCAGCTAAGGCGCTCGAAGAAGCGTATGCAGCTGAAAAAGAAGCTGAGCTTTCCCGTTCCGCCCGTGAAAAGGCGACCCTCGAAGCCGACGTTATCGTTAAGGCTGAGATCACAAAGAGAGAGATCGAGCTCGCTGCTGAGGCAGAGGCTGAAAAGATCAGAAGACAGGCAGCCGGTGAAGCTGACGCTATCTACGCGAAGATGGAAGCGCAGGCTCGTGGTATGCAGGAGATCCTTTCTAAGCAGGCTGCAGGTTTCGAGAAGATCGTTGCTGCTGCCGGCGGTGATGCAAAGAACGCGATGATGCTCATGCTCGCCGATAAGATGGAAGACCTCATGAAGATTCAGGTAGAAGCGATCCGCGACCTGAAGATCGACAAGGTAACTGTTTGGGATTCCGGCAACGGCACAGGCGCCGATGGCAAAAGCTCTACTGCTAACTTCATCTCCGGCCTCATGAAGAGTGTTCCGCCGATGAATGAGATCTTCGAGATGGCCGGCATGAACCTTCCGGAGTTCCTCGGCAAGAAGATGGACAAGCAGGAAGACGGCGCTGCAGCTGAGATCGTATCCGCATCGGATGCGAAGGAAGTATCTGCGAATGCAAAAGAAGTAGAAGCAGTGGAAACACCGAAGGTGGAAGAGGCTCCTAAGGCTGTAGATACCACAAAGGCTGCAAATGTTGCAAAGGCTGCTCCGGTAGCTGCTAATGCGGCTCCGGCACCGGCTGCTCCACAGGCTCCTGTTGCTCCGGCACAGGCTCCGGTTGTCGAAACTCAGGTTCCGATCTGGGAGAAGAACCCGCCGATGGACGATAATCAACAGTAAACTGAAGTAAATCGATAATCAAAAGGAGCTCTAAGTGAGAAATCGCTTAGAGCTCCTTCTTTTTTATGTGAACATACCGATTATTCGCATATAGCTCACCTAATTGAAGAAAAAGGTGAGCAAATAGGTGAATGGAGAGTGAAATCGGGGTGAACATACCGATTATTCGCATAAAGCTCACCTAATTGAAGAAAAAGGTGAGCAAATAGGTGACTGGAGGACGAAATCAGAGCAAACATACCGATTATTCGCATATAGCTCACCTAAATGAAGAAATAGGTGAGCATATAGGTGAGCATATAGGTGACTGACTGGGGAATGACGTCCTGAATAATGTCACCCGCGTGCGCGGATCGACAGCAGTACCATGAGCTTCAGCGTCTCGATCAGGCGGCCTCTGGCTTTTGCATCAACGGCGCGCGTGGCCTCAAGGATGCGCGACATCTTGGTTGCCCAGCTTGAACCCGGGCGGAAGATGTTGCCGGCACCGGACGAACTGGCGATATGGTAGAGCATCTCGGTGAAGCTCTCGCGTTCTTCGTATGACTGGTCAGCGAGCCATGAGTTGACGGCGACGATCCTGTTCTTGGCATTAATGTCCCAACCGGGTTCGTAGTCGAAGTCCTCCTCGCCGACTTCCCATGTAAAAGGACTGTGCTGCTTCAGCCAGACGGCTTTGTTCTTGATGAAGCGGGTACCGGGAGCGCTCTGAAGAAGCATCCCGACGAAAGATGCAGAAGGTACGAGGTGGTGCACCAGATCTCCGATCTTCTTGTATTCTTCGGTCTCGTGAAGGTTGAAGGAGAATCCCGGGCCGTCGAAGGAATAGACACCGAGGATCCTTGACTTCATGGCATCCGAACAGCTCGTTGCGGAGTAGATGGAGAGGTTGCCGCCTTTGGAATGACCGCCGATATAGAACTTTACATGCGGAGGGAGTTCACGCGAGAGAGAACTGACATACCGTCCGGCTTCTTCCTGCGCCGGAACCGGGTACTGGTAGGATAGCTGGAAGTCTTCCTTCCAGCCGATCAGCGTGCCGTCAGTCCCGCGGAATGCAATATAGCAGACATCGCCTGGAAGATGGAAGCACATCGCAGCGAACTGGATCTGTTCCTTGTCATTTGTCCGCGCGCACAGGTGCGATACGGAAACGTCCTTGTACCGCGTGCTTTCCCGCAGGATATCGATCATCTTGAGGTTGTTCGGCGTGTCCGCCGCATACTGACCGAAAAGAGGCATCTCTGTGGATGCAGGCATCTCCGAAAAGAGCATGGAATCAGAGATCTTGTATGGCCACTCCGGCGTCCAGATATTGTGAAGCGGGTACTCCCACTGAAAATATGTCGCCTCCGCGAAGACGAGCGCATCTATATGATTGAAAGGAAACTCGTCAAATGTACGCGTTTCCTTCTTCGCGTAATCTAATATCGTTGCCATTTTATCCCTCTGCAAAAGCACTTGTCCCCGTGCTTTTTGTTTTCTTGTTTCCGTATTCTATTTTATCACGTGTTCCGCAGTGAGAGTAGGATGGGAGGAATAGAAATCCGTCTGTAAATCGAGTAGAATAAGAAAAAAGAAGAGAAGAAAGGAATACGCGATCCGTGAATGACATATTGATCATCTCCTATGCCTATCCCATCTGTGCGATGCTTTCTCTTCTTGTTCTGACGCTGCACTTTTTCAGCAAGCGGCAGATCCCGGTGCAGAGGAACCGCATGTTCACGGCGGCGATCCTTCTGGCCTGCGCGGATGTTGTTCTGGAAGTCTTTGCTGCACTGGTCGTGAATAATTCATCTTCCGTGCCGCCGGTCCTGGGACAAGTCGTCCTTATCCTGTTCTATCTCATGAGGCTTTCTTTCCCGCTGCTGATGATCTTCCACTCCATCTCGGTGACGCAGAGCCTGAAGAGAAGAAATCTCATGTCGATCGTTCTGATGAGTATTCCGACCGCGATTGTTGGCCTGATCATCCTTCTGACTCCGGTGACAGAACACTTTATCTATATTAAAAACGATACCTACTATAAAGGGGAATACTTTCCTCTTCTTGCCGTCCTGACGATCCTGTCCGCACTCTTTTCGGTGATCTATGCACTCGTAAAGAAAAGTGCTTTTCAGGAGAGAGGATTCCGCGTGGTGGCGGGCATCTCGCTCCTGGCCCTCGGCAGTGTCATGGCTGAGGCAGCGTGGCCGCGCTTAAATGTTTCGTCGATCGCGATCGCGACGAGCATGCTGCTGGCATATCTTTCCCTGAAGAAGCCGGAGTCCATGATCGACCATACGACAGGGCTTCTGAATCTCGATGCCCTGATGACTTATACGGATGAGCTGATCAACCGCGAGGCGCGCTACTATGTGATCGTCATGAAGGTGGAGAATATCCGCCGCATCAATTCGATCTTCGGCTACACGGTCGGAAGTTTGACACTGAAGAATGTGGCCGATTTCCTTTCGACCTTTTCGCCGGACATGAAGGAGAGATCCAGACTTCGGAAGAACCTGAAGGTCTATGAAGGTGCCAATGCCTCCGATCCGAAGGCGAAAGAAAAGTCCGAAAAGACCGTGGGAGATGCGCGCCGCCTTGAGCGGACACTTCCGCCGGCGTGGGCATTCCGCCTCATGAGTAACCAGTTTGCGGTCGTAAGTACCAGCGAAGAGACGCATGAGAAGATCCTCGACCTTCTCCACGAAAGGTTCGAAAACCCCTGGCACATCCGCGGCCTCGAGCTCAACCTGCTTCTTACCGTTGCTGAAATGCCCGAGACAAGTTCTTTTGCAGAAGGAGCGGATCTGTATAAAGTGGTGGAGATCGTGCTCCCGGCCGTTCCGAAGGGTGACACCGTGACCGTAAGTGAACGGGAACTCTCGAAGATCGAGCGCCACCTGATGCTCGAAACTTCTCTGGAAAAAGCACTTGCCGAGGAGACGCTGGATGTGCGCTTCCAGCCGATCCTTTCCACCGCCACGGGACGCTACTCGAAGGTGGAAGCGCTCGCGAGATTTACGCATGACGATTGGGGAGATGTGCCGGCTTCGGAGTTCATCCCGATCGCCGAGAAACGAGGCCTGGTCGCGCAGATCGATGAATTTGTGCTGAGGAGAGCATGCGACTTCTTAAAGAGTGCGAAGGATGTCGAGATCGACTATGTCAGTGTAAATGTTTCCGTTACGGAGCTGGCAAGTCCGTCCTTCCCGAAGAAGGTCAGAGCGATCCTCGACGAGTACGGTATCCCGTACCGGAAGATCGTTTTCGAGATCACGGAGAATGCCCTGATGACCTCGATCATCCTCATGATCGAGAACCTTCAGGAACTTTCGTCGATGGGCTTTCAGTTCGCCGTCGATAATGTGGGACTGGGAAAAGGAGATATCGCAAAGCTGGCGATGCTGCCGTTCTCGATCGTCAAGCTCGACCGGTCGGTCTTAGAAGAAGTGGAGACGTCGGCCAGAAGCCGCATCCTTTTTGAAAATACGATCGACGTTCTTAAGAAGATCGAGATCCAGTCGGTGGTCGTCGGATGTGAGACGACCGTGCAGTCGCAGTGGATCTCGGAGTGCAGTCCGGACGGGATCCAGGGATTCTACTACGCCCGTCCGATGGATAAAAATGGGTGCCTGGCATTTATTCAAAGGAATAATGCACAGACACCCAAAAAGCCCGGAAGGGATAATTTCATTATCGTAACCGAGTGAGGATCACATTACGGTTGATGATCGTGTCGCCGCATGGGATCCTTTTTCTGAGGCAGCTATCAGGCTGCTTCTTTCTTTTCTTCCTTCTTTTCTGCCTTCTTCTCAGAAGTTACGGAAGCAGGATCGAGGAAGCGGTAGATGATCGCTGCAAATGCTGCACCGATAAGCGGAGCAACGATGAAGATCCAGACGTTCTCGAGAGCTTCGCCGCCCTTGAAGAGAGCAGGTCCTACGGATCTTGCCGGGTTAACGGAAGTGCCGGTAAAGCCGATACCGAGGATGTGGACCAGAGTCAGTGTAAGACCGATCACGAGACCTGCGATATTAGAGTTTGCAACTTTCGATGTAACACCCAGGATCGCCAGAACAAATACGAATGTCAGAACGCCCTCTATAACGAAGGACTTTGCAACATCGTTGTCGAAGAGACCGTTTGTACCAAAGCCGCTCTCATCAGGATTGAAGAAAATTGTCAGCAGAAGTGCACCGCCGCATGCGCCGATGACCTGGGAGCACCAGTAAAGGAGCATATCCTGAAGGGACATCTTCTTGTTGACGAACATCGCCAGGGAAACTGCCGGGTTGATGTGGCATCCGGAGATGTTGCCGATGGAGTAAGCCATCGCTACGATCACGAGACCGAAAGCCAGAGCCGTCAGAGCATAAGCACCCATTCCGCCGGTCGTTCCGCAGCCTGTAACGATCGCGGTACCGCAGCCGAATACTACCAGTACGAATGTACCGATGATCTCAGCAAGATACTTTCTTAAAGAATCCATAATAAAACCTCCTTACGATAAAATCTATTTACCTATAGTATAAGATTAGCACGTAGAAATGGACAGGTGCATGATATAATCAAACTGTAAAAAAGAAATAAAGTGAGGGAAAAGAAATGCTCGACAGTGTCACGATCAATCTCCATAGCAGTATTAGAATTACTTCGGGAAAAGCACTATACTTCGATCCTTTCCGTATCACGGAGCAAAAGCACGATGCGGACATCATCTTCGTGACACATGATCACTACGATCATTTCTCTCCGGAAGATATCGCGAAAGTGATGAAGGCGGACACCGTCTTCGTGGCCCCTGCATCTACGGCAGCCCTGATCAGACAGACCTTTCAGATCCCGTCCGATCGTATCGTTACCGTCGCTCCCGGCGATGCACTCGAAGTTTCAGGTGTGCCGGTCGAGGTCATCGCTTCCTATAACCCCGGAAAGAAATTCCATCCGAAGGCGAACGGCTGGGTCGGATTTGTCGTCACCGTAGATGGCCTCCGCTACTATATCTGCGGTGATATGGATATCACGGAAGAAGGAAAGAACGTCAAGTGCGATGTGCTTCTCGTTCCCTGCGGCGGCACCTATACCATGGACTATAAAGAAGCCGCGGAGTTTACAGGATACCTCTGCCCGAAGTATGTCATCCCGACGCACTACGGAGACCCGGTCGGCGAAAAGAACTGTGGAAGTGCTTTTGCCAAAGAGATCTCGGAAAGAGGGATCGACTCTGTAGTCGTTATTAAACTCTGAACCTGCGTTCCCGGAAAGGGCTCGGCCTCATCCGTCAAAAGAAAGGAAAATATGACATCCGTTAGAACTTCAAACACCTTCCCGGCGTTCAATGACCGGAAGGCCTTTTATAAGATGCTCTGCAAGCTGGTCCTGCCGATCGTCTTCCAGTATTTCATGTCGGCGCTGGTTTCCGCGTCCGATGCATTTATGCTGGGCTTTCTGGACCAGACCTCCCTGTCCGCGGTATCGCTCGCGGGACAGGTAGCCTTCGTGTACTATCTTTTCATCAACACGTTCCTGACCGGTGCGATGGTGCTCGGCGCCCAGTACTGGGGAAAGAAGGAATACACTACGCTCGAAGACGTTCTCGGTGTGACCATGCGCTACGTTATGCTCGTCGGCATGGCGTTCACGCTGGCGGCGGTCTTCTGCCCGAGCCTTCTGATGCGCGTGTTTACCCGTGATCCCGAGCTCATCGAGGGCGGCGTCAAGTACCTGCGCATGGTGGCGGTCGGGTACTTCATCATGGGCTTTGTGGACTCGTATCTGTGCTTCATGAAGATCTGTGAGAAGACGATGCTCAGCACAGTCATCTCATCGATCGGCGTCGTCATCAACATCATCCTGAATGCACTTCTGATCTTCGGACTCGGGCCTTTCCCGAAGATGGGGATCGAGGGAGCGGCACTCGCGACAGTTATATCGAGAGTGATCGAGCTCGTGATCGTGGCATTTGCCGTGCTCATGACCGACTGCGTCAAGCTCCGCGTCAGAAAGCTCATCACGCTAAGCAAGAAGTTCATCCATTCAGATTTCTGGAAATACTCGTTTCCCGTCATGATCAACCAGTTCGGCTGGGGCGGCGGTATGACGATGTACTCGGTCATCATGGGACACCTCGGCTCTGACGCCACGGCGGCGAACTCGATCTCCAGTATTGTCCGCGCCCTGATCGCCAGTGTATGCTGGGCGCTCTCCACCGGAGCCTCGATCATCATCGGAAAGATGCTCGGGGCAGGGGAACTGGAACTGGCGAAGAAGACCGGCGGCCGCTTCGTCCGGCTGTCGCTCGGGATCGGTGCCGTCTCGGGCCTTGTGATCCTGGCGGGCATCCCGCTCGTTCTCATGATGCCTACGGACATGACGCCGGTTGCGCACGGATACCTCAAGTGGATGCTCTTCCTCGCGACATATTACATCATCGGGAACTCCCTGAACTCCACGGTCATCGGCGGAATATTCCCTGCCGGAGGAGATACGAAGTTCGGCATGATCTGCGACTGCATCACCCTGTGGCTCGTGGTCGTCCCCTTAGGCGCACTTGCCGCCTTCGTCTGGAACCTCCCGGTCATCGCGGTCGCTGCGATCCTGACACTCGACGAATTCGTCAAGATCCCTGCCGTCTATATTCATTACAAGAAATATAAGTGGGTAAAGAACATCACCAGGGATGAATAAGCGTATGTCGTGGGCGAGTGCTTTTCGCGAAGAAATCTTCCAATGTGCATACCCCCAGGGGGTATATCGCCTTTCCCGATAGGATCAAATTGCGAAAAATGGCATTTTTGTCTGACTTTTTCAGGGGCTTGATAGGATCAAAACGAAGAAAATAAGGTTTTGGTCCTACTTTTGCTTCTGATGTATCCCCGAAAAAATGAGTTTTCTGCTCGAAAAGCACTGGATACCCCCTATGCGATAGGATCAAAAAACGTTTCGACCAAGTTTTAATCCTATCGGCTAGCCGAATGGTTGATTCAGGCAAGTGAAAATGTTTTGATTCGGGCGATTTGCGGGCAAAATAGATCCTGCAGATCAGTGATGCTCGAGAATGATTACATAGAGGTTGCCGCCGTCTTTTAGCGGGGTGATCTTGTTTTCGGCGGTGTAGGTAAATGCGTTTCCCGCGTGTCCGCATCCGGAGGATCCTACGGGCATCAGGCCGCATCCGTATCCGTGATCGAAGTTCATCATCTCCGCAAGAGAGTCGGGGTTTATAAGTTTCCCGCCGAAAAGCGCCCGGTCGAATGCCAGAAGATCGGCAACGCAGGTGTGGATCCCGCCGTCGCCGCGCTCGCGGATGCACTGCTTCGAGTGACCTTTCTCATCGACCATGACGCTGTCATAGTAGGGCTTAAAACTCAGCGGGACAGCGGTCTCATTTCCCTGAACCATGGAGGTGGTGTGCTTCATGCCGCACGGATCAAAAATATTCTCCTTCAGATAATCGCAGAAGCGCTGCCCTGAAACCATCTCCACGATCATGGCCAGGAGCTGGTAGTTCGTGTTGCAGTACATCATTTTCGATCCCGGCGGAAAATCAAGCGGCGCTGCATACAGGGCGGATAAGAATTCCTCATCCGTGATGCGGTCCGAGAGAAGATCATCCTTTTGCTTCCACTCTCCGGTAAAGCCCCAGAACTTTTCAGGCGTATTCAGGTAATCCGGGATCCCGGACTGCATGTGGAGAAGGTGATAGACGGTGATGTTCTTTCCTTCCTGGTAGTCCGGGAAGAATTTGTCGATCGTGTCATGAAGGGAGATCTTGCCCTTTTCGATGATCTGCATCACGGAAACCGCCGTGATCGTCTTTGAAGTCGATCCGATGTCGTATGTCGTATATGGATTGACGGAGGTCTTCCCGTCGATCTCGAGTGCATCTTCACAGTAAAGAAACAGGACCGCGTCATCGTTTGCGATCAGGTAACTTCCTTTATAAGAGGATTTATCGATGGAGCCGACGCGGAGCGTCTTTATGAGATCTTCGTATTTCGGATCCTCGTTGGTCCAGGTCCGGTTTTCCCCGAGCGAGATCTTCTCAAAAGGATCCGCATTCTCCGCCGTTTTCTTCCGGCAGGAGGTCCCGAAAAGGAGACTGATCGCAAGAAGAAGGGGGAGAGTGCTTTTCGAGATGTGTTTAAGTCGGCCGGCCATGATGTAGAAGGTTCCTCCTGATGTCACTGATGAATCTATTATATCAGTTAGCCCGTATAAGCATATGAAAATCATTTGCTTTGATTTTTGCAGGAAAAGAGAAGAAAAACTGCGTTTTTATCGATTTCACCATGAAATTTGATTGTAATAAAACCGATTCTGTTGTAAAATTTTATTCGGTGCGAATATGTGCACAATCTCATTAATAATCCCCATCCGGGGAAAATATAGGAGGATTTTAACATGGCAGTTAAAGTTGCAATCAATGGTTTTGGTCGTATCGGCCGTCTCGCTTTCCGTCAGATGTTTGGCGCAGAAGGTTACGAAGTAGTTGCTATCAACGACCTCACATCCCCGAAGATGCTCGCTCATCTTCTGAAGTATGACTCCGCTCAGGGTTCCTACGCTCTGAAGGATACCGTTTCCGCTGGTGAGGATTCCATCACAGTTGACGGTAAGACACTGAAGATCTACAAAGAGCCGGATGCTAACAATTGCCCTTGGGGTGAGCTCGGTGTTGACGTTGTTCTCGAGTGCTCCGGTTTCTACACATCTAAGGAAAAGGCACAGGCTCACATCAATGCTGGTGCTAAGAAGGTTGTTATCTCCGCTCCGGCTGGTAACGATCTCCCGACAATCGTTTACAATGTAAACCACACAACTCTGACAGCTGATGACAAGATCATCTCTGCTGCTTCCTGTACAACTAACTGCCTGGCTCCGATGGCTAAGGCTCTCAATGATCTCGCTGGCATCAAGTCCGGTATCATGAGCACCATCCACGCTTACACAGGTGACCAGATGATCCTCGACGGCCCGCAGCGTAAGGGTGACCTCAGAAGATCCAGAGCTGGTGCTATCAACATCGTTCCGAACTCCACAGGTGCTGCTAAGGCTATCGGCCTGGTTATCCCGGAGCTCAACGGTAAGCTCATCGGTTCCGCTCAGCGTGTTCCGACACCGACAGGTTCTACAACAATTCTCGTAGCTACAGTTGAGAAGTCCGTTACTAAGGAAGAGATCAACGCTGCTATGAAGGCTGCTTCTAACGAGTCCTTCGGTTACAACGAGGATGAGATCGTTTCTTCTGATATCGTAGGTTCTACATACGGTTCTATCTTCGATGCTACACAGACAATGGTTGGCGCTGACAACCTCGTTCAGGTAGTTTCCTGGTATGACAACGAGAACTCCTACACATCTCAGATGGTTCGTACAATCAAGTACTTCGCTGAACTCGGCTAATAGATACAAAAGAGTTCGGCATAAACGCTGAACTCGGCTAATAGCTACTCTCAAAAAGAGTTCTTAAGTTAACAAGAATCAAAGGGACTGTTCCTTCAGGGACAGTCCTTTTTCTTATGTCCGGAGACATGATGGAAGGACGCCTTATGTTCAATTTCGGGATGCTAATTTGCAACTCTGAACACGAAAACCTGCATTTTATTTCTGCCGGGGGCGCAGATTATATATATCCGAACCATAACGGATGCTTCTTTTTCAAGAACGATGCTACATGGTATAATGACAACGGAATTTGAGAAAAGAGGGTACGGATATGAAACTTACAAGCATCAATTGCCCGAACTGCAATGGTCAGCTGAAAGAAGAAAACGGAAAGTTCATCTGCATGAGCTGTGGAGGTGCTTTTGCCATCGATTACGATGAGGCTGATGTCGAGCACGAGAGACTGCAGACGGAAGCAGAGCGTGAGCGTATCCGTATCGAGCGCGAAAAAGAACTGATGGCGACGAAGATCCGCCTCGAGGAAGAAGCGCAGATAAGAAGAGCCGAGCGCACCAGAAAAGCGGCGACCGGCGGCATCCTGAAGCTCTTCCTTATCCCGATCTGCATCATGCTGGTGATGAGCATCGGATCTCTGATCTTTTTCACTGTTATAGGAAAAAGAGTAAGCAAGAGAGCAACCAACTGGATGACCAACTCGACGAAAGGAACGGTGGCCACGACAGCCACGAAACCGACGGACCGGGTCATCACCCCGGAACTCATCCTGAACGATAAGTCTTTCATTGAGAACGCGATTGCTTCCGGTGTGTCCTGCGCAAAGGCCAAGCACTCAAAGATTATCAATGACTTTGATCTGAAGACCGAACTGAATCTGGATATGGTCCCGCAAGCTTCTCTCGTAGAAGAGCCGGAACTGGTAAATGCATATTTCATTGAATCCGATAACAGATACTTCGTTATGGTGTTTGAACTGACCTTCGGTTATAACCAGGATATCGACCGTACAAAAACGATGTACTTCGCCTGCTATCTTTCCGGCATTTCCCGCAACAGCGAAGGAAAGATCATAACCGACTACAACGTCCAGATGGATTACGGAACAGGTATGGACCTGAGTTATGCGGCATACGATGACAAGGATCAGCTGTATCGTGAAGTCGTGCTCGGCAAGAACGGAATCTGTGATGATCTGACCGCTGATCTGGTAAATGCCTGATGTAAAAACTGACGGAGAAATATCATGAAACTAAAGAGCTTAAACTGCCAAAACTGCGGAAATCCACTTCGAGAAGCGGATGGAAAACTTCACTGTGATGTTTGCGGGGGTGTCTTTGATCTCGATGTAAGTTTCGAGACAAAGCAGATGGAGCATATCCAGAGGTCCCTGGAGAACTCGGAAGCTTCCATCGAAGCCGACAAACGTGCACTCGAAGAGTTCCAGCGTGCGAAGGAAGAAGCGGAGATCGAGGCGGAGCGTCAGAGAAAAGAACGAATGGAAGAGATGATGCGTCCGATCCGCCGCCGCAGTCTTATGCATTCCATACGAACTGTGGTGATCACCTTGGTGATAAGCGCCGTGGTCATCGTGGGTATGATCATTCTGCTTAAGAATCTGGACGTATCGTCAAAGTCAAAGAAGACGCAGTCCACGACACAGACGGAAGTGGCAAAGAATTACCGGATCACCCCGTCGGAACTCAAGGGGGCGGGTGCTTTTCTAGAGGAAGTATCTGCGAAGGCCATCGAGATGATCAAGAAGGACCATGACGGTTCTGTGTATGAGTCCACGGACGACACGCTGTACATCTGGAACCGCACTGATGACCTTCATGTGATGAAGTACTATCTGCTGACGCGCGAGGACAGAAACTACCTCTACATGCTGATCGCGATGGAGATGAAGGGCAAGAACAATTCGCCGAAAAGCGACGAGGTCCTGGATAAGGAAGTCTATGTGATGGCCTACGTCGAGAACGTTCTGATCGGCGAAGACGGCAAGGTCACCTACCGCGACGACAAGATCAAGACGGACGGATCGTCGGACTATAACTTCATGTGGCACGCCGACTTCGAGACGGACAAGCTCATCGAGGAACTCATCACCGCCAAGGAGAATGATTCCGAAAAGCCTTATGTACTGCACGAGTTTACGCTGTAATTTCAAGCCTTTGAGGCCGAAGGGCAGAAGGCAAGGTAGAAAGCTGGGCCAAAGGCAAGGCCGGAAGAAATAACGATCTGACAATTCAGAGACCCCGGGAACCACTTCCGGGGTCATTTTATGTCAGATACGTCGTTTTTGGAAATTGCTGTTTTCGACGCATGTTTATATACCCAATACGTCGTTTTCTGAAAACGCTTGGGAAAAACGTAAAATAATCGATCAAAATACGTCGTATTTCGAGAATCTTGTTTTTCAACGTATATTTCTCTTCGAAAATACGTCGTTTTTCAGATAAAGGGAAAATCGACGTAAATCAAGGCAAAAAAATACGTCGAAATCAGCACAAAGCTTTTTTCGACGTATCGTGAATTATAATCTTATCACTTCACACTTGAACTTCACCTGTTCGCACTACATCATATCCGAAAAATCGCTGAAGTCGTCATTGCTGCTGGGGTTCTCCCAGAGCGGGCGTGTGGCGGTGGGCGCCTCGTAGATCGGTCCAGGCTGTGGTGTGGGGGCAGGTGCGGAAGCAGGGGCAGGTGCGGAAGCGGGAGCCTGCTGCACGGGAACCTGCGGAGCCGCGGGCATAGGAGAAGCCATCGGCATGGGCCGGGCCGGCTGCTGCGAAGAGAACTGCGGCATGCCGATCGTCGCGCCGCCTCCGATCGAGCCGATCTGCGCGGCCGTAACTGCGGGATTCACAGTAGTGCTGCCGGACATGGAGTTATATGCCGTAGCTGTCATGTCATGACCGGACAGTGAACGATACGTCCCGTATTTGCTGGTTTCGATTTCTTTTCCGAATTCGATGATCATTGCCTTTCGAAAAGCACCCGCACTCATTACATCCGATGTAAAAATGACGGGCTCTCTCTGAACCGCCTGTGTTCCGTTGACGGCACCATAGACAGCTGCGCCTGCCGAACCATCTATCGTTGCATATCCGGGATTCTGCACTTCCTTTCCCGGAATATAGCGTGTTACCGGCGCCGTGGAAGCGAAAGGAAGGCTCGTTGCCAGGCGTGCGCCGTACTCCTGGCTTCTGCACAGCGCCTCGGCGTTCCACTCTGTGAAGTTGACAAACTCTTGAGGGTTCATCCGCATGCTGTCCTGCTGGCTGAAGAAAATGATGTCTGAGCTGAAGTCCTCGATCTTGGCGCGGCTGTCGCCCTTGTTATTCGAGGCGTTCAGGATAAGTGTTGTGATCAGGAATGCGGTACCAATACCGATGGCTGCGCCCATGATCAGTGCTAAAAACCATGTTAAACCACTCATTTGTATCACCCCTGTCTCTTCTTCATAAAGTTAAATATCGAATTGGACTGGGACAGCTTCAGCTGCTTCGTCACTTTCTTATACATCGCATATCCGACGATGAAGATCGCCAGCGCGATCATGAGCGCCGCGATGATGATGGAGACCGGATTGTTGTTACTGCTGCTGCTGGAGCGGCGTACCCTGCGCTCGGTATATGAGCGGAACATAGCGGGCAGCAGCGAAGTTCCGAACCAGTACGTCAGAAGTCCGGTGAAAAGAGCGGAAAGTCCTGCTGTCACGCCGAGGAAAAGCTTCTTATTCCACGGGATACCGCATACCACTTTTCCGGTCTGGCCGTTCACCATAATGGTGTTGTGTTTTCCTTCGAAGTCGTAGCAGATGAACCACACAGGGATCATGACATACCGCACATCCTGATCCACCAGCGTGGAAGAGCATTCTCTTCTTATCTTCTTGCTCGAGCCGCTTACTGATTTTGCGACGCGGTTGTGAAAAGCCTCTCTGGCGCGGTAAGATACGACCTGCTCGAGATCTGCATTGGAGATATCGGATACATTCGAGTAAAAGCCGAGAAGATAGTCCTCGTCGAACAGCTTGATATCCGAGTAATTGAAAGGCTCCAGTCGCTGGGAACTCTCGTCCGAGAGCATCTGCGATCCATCTACAGGAAGATTCGTGACGCCCATCGCGCCGGAACGTCCCCAGTACTTGGTATGCCTGTGTTTGCCGGAGCCGACTTCGCTGGAGATGACGTCCGCCTCGACGTGATATGCATTTGCCAGCCAGAACGGGACGTAGATGCCGCGCACCTCGGATGGCTTGAAATTCTTTACTTCTTTCGGAATAAATGGACCGTGCTTAAATCTCTGCTTGACCAGATCGACGGCCTGCTCCTTGCTGATCTTAAACGGAATGATGAATTCCGGTGCTTTTTCCTTGGAAATACGATTGAAGACTACGCTGGAACTTCCGCAGTAGATGCACTTCGTGGAGGCCTCGGTGCCGTTGATCGAGATCTCGCCGCCGCAGGAGCCGCAGGTGTAGATGTAGCAGTCGAAGAACTCCTGCGCCGTCTCTTTATCGACGCCATAGACCTCCGCAGCGGAGACTGCCTTCCGGCTCTCCTGATATTTTTTCTCGCTGGATTCGACTTCTTCCGCTTCCCAGGCGCCGCCGCAAGATGGGCAGACGACCTTCTGCTTCACCGGGTCAAAGACCAGTGGAGTCGCGCAGTTTTTGCATAATGTTGCCATGATGATTCCGTCCTTGAATAAGTTAGTAGATTTGGGGCCGGATAATAAGGCCTCGGATAAATCACCTAATCATTATACGTCAAAAGCACTTATATTCATCATCCGGATCGCCGAATTAGGAGTCGGTATTTCCTGCGATTTCGCGCCACTGTTTTCGGTAATCGCGCGGCGTGGAATCGAAGAATTTCTTAAACGTCTCACTCATGTAGCTGACGCCCGAGAAGCCGGAAAGTGAGGCGATCTCGGTCATGTTCAGGTTGCTTGAGCGGAGATACTCGGCGACTTTTCTGGCGCGAAGATGCATCAGATAATTGATCGGCGATTCGCCCACGAACTGCTTGAAAAGAAGGTTGCAGAGCGATTTGCTGATATTCGCGGAGCCGGCGATCTCTTCGAGCGTGATCGTCCGCTGGTAGTTGTTGGAGATGAAATGCATCATGTTCTTAAACGTCTGCATCCGCGCATCCGGCGCTTCTTCCGGACCGAGCACGCCGATGATCTCCGATCTTTTGATGACGAGATCCCAGATCTGGTAGAACTGCTTCGTTACTTCAAAGGCGCAGTGGCGGACCGGCGGAAGAGTATGCATGAGGCGGGACACTTCCTCCGTCATCTCATCGATGTCGCGGAAGCGGAGATAGGGGAGATCCTTATTCTCGACGATCGGGCGGATCGCCTGCATCTCGACCGCGACAGAGGCATTCAGGATGCCGGGGTGCGCGATGAAGATGATATATCTCGCGCCAACATCGTCAATGCACATGCTGTAGTGGATCTGGTTACTGTTGACGAAGATCGTGTCGCCCTCTTCGAGCATGATAGTCTTGCCGTTAACAGAGTAGGCCATCTTGCCCTGCGTGACCGTGCACATCTCGATGTCCTCGTGAAAATGCGGCACCCTCTCCCAGGTGACGTTCGGCTTGACCCAGCCTTCAAAAATATAGGAAGGGAACTGCGGATCATCGTAGTTTACGATCTCCGAACCATCCTCTCTCTTTACGATCAGACCCATGATGTCGCGATTCATACATTACCTCGATTCATATGCTAGCCCGATTCTAACAATAGCTCGATTCTTAAGGCGGAGAACCGGGCCCCGCCGAGGGTGCTTTTGCAGAAGTAAAATTCTTAACCTGCTTATATTGTATATGTATACGTGTAGTATAATCTCTGTCTAATGTTCCAAAGAATTATAACAATCTAGCAAAATGGTGGAACATAGTTATAAATAATCGCTAAATATCGTATAGAAAAGCACTTTCTCCTACAATATACTTGCAAATAAGAAGAAAAGCAAGCCCCTTTTCGGGGATCCGATGTTGAAGACCTATTCAAGAGAGGAAAAGAAAATGGAAAACGCAATTGTAATGAAGAATGTCTGCAAGGATTTTAAGATCCTCAACCGTCACGAGGGGCTGAAGGGTAGTATCCGGGATCTTTTCTCGCGGGACTATAAAACGATCTCCGCGGTAAAGGATGTTTCGCTCGAGATCGCAAAGGGCGAGATCATCGGCTACCTCGGGCCGAACGGCGCGGGCAAGTCAACGACCATAAAGATGATGACCGGTGTTCTCGAACCGACATCCGGCGAGATCATCGTCAACGGAAGAGTGCCGTATAAGGACAGAACAGCGAACTCCGAGCATATCGGTGTCGTTTTCGGACAGAGAAGCCAGCTGTGGTGGTCGCTCCCTCTGATCGAGTCGTTCAAGCTCCTGCGTGATATTTATATGGTATCAAAAGAAGATTACGAGAATATGCTCGCGCTGTATCGTTCGCTCGTTGATATCGAGCCGATCCTCCATAAGCCGGTGCGCCAGATGTCGCTTGGTCAGAGAACGCTCAGTGATATTCTCGCGGCGTTCCTCCACAACCCGGACATCGTATTCCTTGATGAGCCGACGATCGGTCTCGACGTCGCGATGAAGTCGAAGATCAGAGATCTCATCAAGGGACTGAACCAGCAGAAGGGAACGACCGTTATTCTGACCACACATGATATGGGCGATGTCGATGCACTCTGCAAAAGGATCGTCATCATCGATAAGGGAATGAAGATCTACGATAACGACATCGATCACCTGAAGACCTACTTCGGATCGTACCGTACGCTCCGCATGAGGCTCTCCGATGATACATGGGAAGAGCGCGTGATCGACGAGTCAAAAGAAGACGTCATGGACGTCATTATGAAGAAGCAGAAAGAGTGTAAGATCAAGGACATCCAGCTGCAGGAGATCTCGACCGAAGAGGTCATTAAGAAGATCTACGGCGGAGAAGAAGCGGCATCAGATACTTCGGCAAAAGCACTTGAAGTGGCTGCTGTAGCAGCGGATGCGGCTGCATCTTCAGAAGAAGGAGGCGCGAAATGAACTTAAGAAAAAGACTTGCGCTGACGCGTGCGGGCATCATGGAATCTCTCCAGTACCGCCTCGGCACAGCAGTCACGCTTTTCGCAAATCTGATCTATCTCGTGCTGGTGTATTTTCTCTGGAAAGCGATCTATGCTTCTGCAGGAACGGATGTCGTGAACGGCATGACATTTACCGATACGATGATCTATCTGATCCTCGCGACCGCGCTTTTTAATTTCCTCGAGATGTTCGTCGTCTGGGATATGAGCCGGTCGATCCAGTCGGGAAAGATCGTCCTCGATCTTCTCAAACCGATGAAGTTCCGAAGCTACACATTCTGGAGCTATAGCGGTTCGCACGTGGTGCTCTTTACACTGACATTTATTCCGACATTTATCGTCGTCATGATCGTCACACACGGCGCGATTCCGATGGGGATCAATCTTCTGTACTTTGCGATCGCGACGGTGATCGCACTGGTCGTAAACTTCAGCATGGAAATGATCGTCTCAACGATCTGTCTTTATACGGAATCGACCTGGGGCATCAACATCGTGAAAGAAACCATCGTCCTCCTTCTTTCCGGTGCTTCGATCCCCCTGGCATTCTTCCCGGACGGATTCAAAACGATCGTCGAGTATCTGCCGTTCCGTGCGGTCTATGATATCCCGCTCACGATCCTTCTTGAAAAGAACGGCGCAGACACGATCGAAGGAGTTCTTCCGATGTTCGGACTGCAGCTGATCTGGGCACTGGTGCTGACGCTTGCGGGAACACTTTTCTGGAATCATGCCGTGAAGAAGATCACGGTAAACGGTGGCTAACCGAAGGAAAAAAATGAGTTTGACGAAGTGATCTTTCATAGATCACAGATGAAGAAAGAGAGAATAAAAGATGAATGAAAGTGCTTTTGGAAATGAAGTAAAAAAGCGCAGAAGAGGCTTCGGATTTTACGCGAGGATCTACAGGAAGATCTTAGTGCAGGACCTCAAGAGCAAGATGAGTTACCGTGCGGATTTTATCATCTCGACGATCGGAATGATCATGACGAATCTAAGTGGATTTGTGACGTTCCTGATCCTGTTTAAAAACTTTCCGTCGATCAACGGATGGGACTACCACCACATGCTGTTCCTCTATGGTTTTTCGCTGATCGCGCTGACGCCCGTGCAGTGCTTCTTCGACAATAACTGGAACCTCAGATTCCAGGTGCAGAGCGGTGACTTTATCAAGTACTGCTTCCGCCCGATCAATGTGTTCTTCTATTTCATGTCGGAAGTTTTCGATGTAAAAGGACTCGGCCAGTTTGCGTTCGGTATCGGTACGCTGGTGTATGCGTGGGTGCACATCGGTATCCCGGTGACGCCTCTGGTGATACTGAAACTGATCCTGTTTCTTATCACTGCTTCGCTATTCATGATCGCGATCATGAATGCAGCCGCAGCGACATGTTTCTGGATCGTCGGATCAGGATACGTCATGGTCATCATGTTCCGTTTCAAGGACTTCGCGAAGTATCCGTCGAACATCTTCCACGGTGTATTTAGGATCCTGTTCACGTTCGTGATCCCGATCGCATTTGTCGCATACTACCCGAGCCTTGCGATCCTAGAATCAGAAAACGTACCGGTACTCACTTGGTGCGCGCCGGCCATCGGTGTACTGTTCTTCTATCTGAGCTACAAGTTCTGGATGCTCGGAGTAAGAAAGTACGACTTCACCGGTTCCTGAATACTGAAGAAAAAAGACTTCTTGTGCTGTACTTCGTAGGCACGTCGAAGTCTTTTTCTTCATCTGCGAATTCACTAATAAAATCGATGAAAAGGAATTCATGTCAAGGAGCGATTCGGAAGACGCGAAAGCGTCGAGGACCAGCGACGGACATGAATTTCTTTTCATTACGTTATTGATACATCTTCCGTTTTTCTATTGCGCTTGATCATGGCGGATGCTACTCTGAATATGAACGGTCGTTCAGTGTAAAAGGTGCATGATTCCGTGCGATGAGCGCCGGATCCGGATGATCGGGTGCATAGTGTTTAAAGAAAGTTGCTTCGCAGAAACACACTGCGGAGAGTGCTTTTGGAAAAGAAAAACGGAGGGAAAGAAGATGCCGAGATCGAGAGAACAGAATGAAAAGATCAGAGAAGAAGCAAAGACGAAGATCCTTCAGAAATCTGTCGCGTTTTTTGCAAAGAACGGTGTAGAAGGAACGAAGATCAGCGGTCTTACAAAAGGCATCGGTATCTCCCAGGGTGCACTTTATGTTTACTATAATACGAAAGAAGAAGTTTATGATGCAGTAGTGGAATTTGCAAAAGAAAAAATCGCATCGGAAGAACTTCTTTCTATCGAAGAAAAAGATGTTCCTGCAGTGAGAAAACTTCGTTATGTTTCGGATTATATTCTGAAAAAATTATCGGAGGAAAAATCATTCTGCAGTTATCTTCTGCTCGCGCTGAAAGACCGCGCAGAAGGACGTTCCAGCGATGAGGATGCACTGTTTCTGATGATGAAAAACATCATAAAAGAAGGACAGAAAGATGGTTCTTTTGCAAAAGGGAATACAGAAAAAACCGCGGATTATTTTCTCTCCGTTTTATATATTTTCTGCGTGAAAGAAATCAACGATCCATCATGTGTACTATTAACATCATCTGAATTGGAACGTGTAGTTCGTGGATAAAAAAGTGTCGGAAATAGTAGAATATACTTCACAAATAACGCGAACACACCGTGAATAATCGGCATATTGTACATAGTTAAAAAAATATTACTATGCTATAATGAAGTCGCATCAGGAAACCGATGCACGAATTGGTTGCGTGATTTTTAATCATAATTACATCAAATGGAGGATTCTCAAAATGGTAAAAGAGAGTGCAAACAAAGAGGCAGTAAAGGCTGTTGTTGCTGAGGTTAAGCCGGCTGATGCTGCTAAGAAAGAAGAAAAGAAAGTAGTTGCTGCTCCGAAGGCTGCTGCTAAGAAAGCTCCGGCAAAGAAAGCGGCTAGCAAGAAGGCTCCGGCTAAGAAGGCTGCTCCGGCTAAGAAAGCTGCTGCTCCGAAGGCTGCTGCTAAGAAAGCTGCTCCGGCAAAGAAAGCGGCTAGCAAGAAGGCTCCGGCAAAGAAGGCTGCTGCAAAGAAGGCTCCGGCTAAGAAGCTCGGCAAGATCATCTTCGAGTTTGATGGCCAGCAGATCGACATCAAGGCAATCGAGAAGAAGGCTGCAAAGCTCGGTGGCGACGTTTATGTAGTAGCTGCTGAGAAGAAGATCTTCGACACAAACGGAAACGCTGTAGAACTCTTCTAATTCTTGTTTGTTATAGAGAATATTCCGAAACGGCTGTCAGAAATGGCAGCCGTTTTTTGTGCGTAAAAGATAAGAAAGATGTAGAAAAGAGAGGTATAACACGTTGAGAAAAACAAGTGCTTTTCGTGACGGAAAACTTATTGAAATAGGACGTGAAATCAACAATAATGACATGGGAAAACTTTACCAATTCTTAGTAATATGAGACACTACTTTAGCGATTTCTTAACTCTCGAAAGATAGAATGATAACGTAAGCAAGGAAGTGGGAGGATTATCATGCATACTATCGAAGCAAAAAATCTGTGCAAGTCTTTCAAGATCAGCGAAGCGCAGCGCCGTTCACTGGATCTGAACGAAAGAAAAAAAGTTGCGGTAAACGATATCAGTTTTACTGCAAATGCCGGTGAGATCTTCGGCCTTTTGGGACCGAACGGTGCCGGTAAAACAACGACCATGCGAATGCTCGCGACACTGATCAAGCCGGACAACGGTGACGTTCTTTATGACGGTGTCAGCATCAAAGAAAAGCCCATCGAGATCAAGAGCAGATTCGCATTTCTGACGACTGATCTTCAGCTCGACAAGAAGTCCACGGCGAATGACATGTTCGACTATTTTGCAGGACTTCATCACGTGGCGAAGGAAGAGCTTGCCGAAAGAAAAAAGAAGCTTTTCGACACATTCAATATCCAGCCTTTTGCAGAGCAGAAGATAAGCAAACTTTCCCAGGGTCAGAGACAGAAAGTTTCACTTGTAATTTCTGTTATTCATGATCCGGATTTCATCATCTTCGATGAGCCGACAAATGGTCTGGATATCATCGCATCAAGAGAAGTGCGCGAGTTTATCCTGCGCATGAAAGCAGAAGGAAAATGCATCATTCTTTCGACGCATCTTTTCGATCTTGTTGAGAAGATCTGTGACCGCGCCGCGATGATCGTGGACGGTAAGATCGTCGTCAACGACACACTGCCGAACCTCATGAACGGCAAGTCCCTCGAGGATTCGTTCTATGAGATCTACCAGCAGTACAAGGGACAGTAAGTCGAAAGGATGAATGAAAAAATGTTTAGAGATACATTAACCGTATATAGAAAAGAGATCAAATCGATCCTGAAAGATAAGACAGTACTCTTCATGTGTGTGCTTCTTCCTTTCCTCTTTATGTTTGGCGAAGGCAAACTCATGACTGCAATGGGCGCCGGCGAAGAAAATGAAAGACAGAAGACATACGACGCGTATTTTATCAATGCACCGGAAGATATGAAAGAAGGACTTCTGTCGATCGGTTTTAAGGATGATTCAGTGGACTTCGATAAGTGCATCGAAGATATTAAGAATAAGAACGCGGATATGCTCGTCGTTTTCCCGGAAAACTTTAAGATCGCCGCATCTGAGACCGGAGATGTTTCCGACATCGAAGTGTACTTCAATTCTTCGAACAACGACTCGCTGAGGATCCGCGAACAGTTGTCCACATACCTCGATACTCTCCGTCCGATCGTTTTCACAATTAACGCAAATGCGGAAAAAACATACGACCTCGGTGATGAAGAATATCAGGCGAAAAACTTTATCGCCAGCATGGTGCCGGGACTTCTTCTTCTTACCATCGTATATGGTATCATGGCACTCGCAGGCAACATCATCGCAGGTGATAAAGAAACAGGCTTCCTTAATACTGTTCTTATCACTCCGGTATCCCGAACCAGTGTCGCGCTCGGAAAAGCACTCGCCGTCATGACCGCTGCAGGTATTTCTTCTATCTCTTCTTTTATCGGACTTTCGTTCCTGATGAAAGACTTCCAGAAGATGATGGGCGAGTATGCAGTCAGCTATGCAATGAGTGATTACTTCTTCGTATTCCTGGCAATCATCTGCGTAACCTTCGCGCTCGTCGGACTGATCCTCGTGATCTCCACACTGGCGAAGACTGCACGTTCCGCACAGACACTTACCGCACTTCCTGTCATGGTCCTTTTCTTCGGATCCATGCTCACAAGTAACGCAAGTATGGAAGGTGTTCTGACAAGCTTCGGATTCAAACATTTCCTGATTCCGATGTGGAATGCGACATATCTTACGAAGAACATTCTTCTTTCGGGATTTACTATGACAGAGATGCTCGTCACCTGCGGAATCAACATCGCATTCGGTGTGCTCTGCCTGATGTTCGTAAGCTATCTGTTCAACCAGGAGAAGATCGTCAACGAGTGATTGAATAAGAAAAGAAAAAGAACTGAAGCCTCCCGGGTCTTCGCTAAAAGAAAAGCGGACCTGGGAGTTTTTTCGTTCGCTGATCTTGAACTGCGATCAGGATGAAACTTCCTAAAATGTTTACAAAACTACTCATATAAAATATTGCTTCTCAAAACGTCTCCGATGTTCAATAGGAGCACGACGCTGAAGAAAGACTCGAAGCGAAATGCTGCAGGAAGAGCGCGCAATTCAGGTGATGCAGAAACTGCTGGAAAAGTGCTTTTCGCGAAGAATAAACAAGAAGAAAGGGAAGATCAGATGGACAGTTTGAAGCGAGAACTCCTAATTCGAAAACAATCTCTGGAAAAAGCAATCGAAAAAGCAGTCGATGTAATCAGAGCCGCCCCGGATGGATCACTTCAGATCGACTCGAGCAAAAAGTTTGCGCGTTATTTTCTTATTCCGCCCAATTCATCCAATAGGGTTTATATCTCGGATAAAGAAAGCGATTTTGCTACGCGTCTTGCAAACAAAGAATATGCTGAAAAACTTCTCGAAAGAGCAAAGAGCGAACTCAATGAGATAGAAAGATATTTGGCGAGACTGGATCGTAAAAGTGCAGATCAGATATATTCACAGTTGAAGCCTGCGAGAAGACAGTTGGTAACTCCGATAATGCTTGATGGAAAGACTTCGCGCGAGCGATGGTGTTCGCAGTCATATGAGAAATCTTCTAATCATCCCGAGCATCTGAGATTTCAAACTCGGCGAGGTGAATTAGTCCGGTCAAAGTCAGAGGCGTTCATTGCGAATATCTATTTTGAGTATGGAATTCCATATCGCTACGAATGCTCGTTGGCACTGAGGGAGAATGTGATACTTCATCCTGACTTTACTATCCTTGATACTTTGCATCGCAGAATCGTTTATCATGAACATCTTGGTTGTCTGGATAAGCCGGATTATATTGAAGAACAGATGTGGAAGTTCAGAGAGTATCGGAAGAATGGAATATATATCGGGAAGAATCTGATAATTACAGGAGAGACCGAAGGATATCCTTTCAATCCTGAACAGTTTCGTTCAAGTGTGCGTGAGATTTTCCTTGTGTAGATTTTTGGATAGAGAAGTATGAGTTTTTAAGAGTTACTTCGAAAAACTCATACAATTTCAAAAGTGAAATATGATTTTTTTAGGCTTGCTTCGAAAAACTCATACAATTTCAAAAGTGAGATATGAGTTTTTAAGACTTACTTCGAAAAACTCATACAATTCAAAATGAAAAAGACGGAACCGAGTTTTTCGATTCCGTCTTCGTTTATTTCTTAGTTTTTATATCGATTCGCTTCTTCACGAAAGGCACTCTCACTCAGCTTCTCAGTGCGCCGCGGATCGCCTCGAGGAACTCATCGAACTCCTCGTACGCCGGAAGCTCAGGATATGCTTTCTTGATTGCATCGGTAGAGCGGAAGAGGAAGCCTGCGCGGCTCGCCTGGATCATCGCCAGATCATTGAAACTGTCGCCCGCCGCGATCGTATCAAAGCCCATCGCCTGCAGATGCTTCACCGTCGTCAGCTTGCTGTTCTCGATACGCATCTTGAAACCGGTGATCTCACCGTCCGGTGCGACCTCAAGGGTATTGCAGAAGAGCGTCGGATAACCGAGCTTCGCCATCAGCGGCATCGCAAACTGCGTAAAAGTGTCACTCAGGATGATGACCTGCGCCTCAGCACGGAGTGAGTCGAGGAACTGCTTCGCCCCCGGGAGCGGATCGATGGTGGCAATAACCTCCTGGATCTCCTTCAGACCGAGACCGTGCTCCTTCAGGATCTGAAGTCTCCACTTCATGAGCTTATCGTAATCGGGCTCGTCACGCGTTGTCCGGCGCAGCTCGGGGATCCCCGACGCCTCCGCAAATGCGATCCAGATCTCCGGAACGAGAACACCTTCCATATCCAGGCAAACTACATCCATCTCAAAATCTCCTTGCTATCTATCCGCACTCCGCAAGCCGCCCGAACCATTCATCCCGGATCCGGAACCGACCTGCCCATGCGGCAGGACTACACATGAAAGCCTATATGAAAATGGGAAGAATTTCAAGTCCTTCCCATTCCCATCTGCTTTATTTCTTATTATCCAAAAGCACTTTTCCCGCGGCTTCCCGCATTCATTCATGCCATTTTCTACTGTGATGCCGAGCGGCCACTTTATCTAATGAAATACCTCCTTATCTTTCCTGAACTACGAGAGATGCTCTGTTCTGGATGTTCTTGCATACATCATCGATGGAACGCTGTCCTGCGAAGAAACCGGCGGCTTCTTCAAGGATGATATCCATTACATCCGTATCAGAGGACTGTGCATGTTCTACGGAACTGATCAGGGCTTCAAGAGCATCTGCTTTTTCCTGTGTGAGTTCGACTGCCTTGGAAAGGTCGCCTACCTTTTCCGGCGGAAGGTTCTTTGCATCTTCACGAAGCTGCTTCAGCTCTGCCTGATTGACCTCGATCGATGTTTTGCAATTCGTTTTATATGCGTTTTTGTTTACCGGTAACAGGTCAGAATTGAAGCTCAGCTGCTGCTGGACATCTTCCGCAAGGAAGGAAGAGATGAAGTTCCAGGCTGCATCAGGATCTTTGCAATCCGCTGCGATCGACATCGTGAGATGTCCGCGTGCTGTCATACCCATTCCGGAAGCCGATGGGATACCGGTAAAGATGACTTTGTCGTTGCCGTTTCCAAGGAGCATGCAATATATCTCAAGATCATTCAGTGAAACACTGCATGCTGCAATCATATCATCTAGAAAACCGATGTCGTCATTCATACGAAGATAGCGATCGAACATAGGATCTTCCGGTGCTCCTGAATTCTTATTCTTTGTCTCACCATATTTCTTGATGGTTTCCAGGAGCTGTTTAAACTCGTCAGATTCGAAGTTTACTTTCTTGTTCGCATAATCGATGAAAAGAGAGGACTGGTGCATCATCCACGCACGCAGAAGTCTGTCATAAGAGTCCGAACTTAGCGGCATCTTGTCACTGGGCAGGGAAGCAGCCATCTGATTGAAGTCCGCATATGTCCATTTCTCTTTTACTCCGTCATACTTTCCGTTGGCGGCAAGGCCCTCGATGCTGTAGGTGAGAGGGATCGTATAGAGCTTCCCGTCGGTTTCAAAGGCGCGGAAAATATTATCGTAGTAGTTTTCCCTGTTGATCGAGCTGTCGTTGTCAAGATATGTATTCAGGTCAAGGAGCATCGACGGATCATTGAACTGCGATGCGCCGGAGAATCCGACGATAATGTCCGGGCCTTCGCCGCTTAACATATCGAGCTGAAGCTGAGCGGCATTCTTGGAATCGACCGCAGTATTACCGCCCCACTCAAAAGAGAGATCGTTTGTATCGGTGTCATAGTCGGTGATCTCGATCCTTGCTGCTTTTGACTCATCCTGGTTATACTGTAGAACTTTTTCGACGAAATCCGAAGTGACGTTTCCGTTCATGCCGAGCTTTAAGATCGCTTTGCCTGTATGAGGATTTTTCTCCGCCCTGGTGAGCTTTACGACAGACATATCCGCCGCGCCGCTGGCCTTCCGATCCATGGAATCACGGCCGTTATCATCGACATACGCTCTTTGGAAGAACATCATTTCATTTTCTGATACGATTTGTCCACCGTTGATATCGATCGTCATAAAGTTGATGTCTGTATCCTTCCAGGCCATTACCTGTGATTTTGTATTGTTTTCCAGATCAAGTTTATGCACACCATTTGTGTCCATGACGAAGCAGTCCTGCTTTCCCTGGTTGACATAAAATACGTCATTGTCTGTGTCTTTCGCCTTCCCGACAAGTTTTCCCTGATCGACATCGAGTTCCTGGATCTGTGCGGTTTCTCCGTCCGCGGTGATTCTCATGGTTGCTGCATACCATTTGCCGCCTGAACACAGAACTATTCCGGTAAGATTCGGGTCCTCTATCTTGGCGATCTGTTTACCCTCGGAATTCACAAGGAAGATGCATCCGCTTCCTGCCAGGATGTAATTGCCGTTATCCAGCGCATGGATGGAAAGTCCGACAAGATCGCCATCAACGGTTACATTGATGTCACGCACCTTTTCACCGGTTTTTGATATTACGAAAAGCACTGGTTTGGCAGAGCAGTTTGCCATGTTCATCTTGCTGCAGACGATCAGTATCTCGTCATTTGTTCCCGGATAAGCACCGATGAATTCTGTTGAATCATCCAGAGGAAGAGAAGAGAGGAATTCACCGTTCATGTTAAAGATCTGCAGGCTTCTCTCGAAGTATTCGTCAAAAGTTTTATTGTATTTTTCGAGCTGCTTGTCATCGTTGAGATCCAGGCTGTCAAGTTCTTTCTGAACACTATCCGGCATCTTGTAATCGACGACTACTTCAGAGATGACCAGGTCGCCGGCGATATAGTGTGCATTCTGATCGCTGTAACGGACTTCTCTCTCCTTGTTGATATTTGCCTGCAGTTTGTTGGCGTTTACATTGAAATAAGGGTCGCTCTCCTGGACGATCCTTCCGGATCCGGAGGATGTTTTTGCACCGGCCGTGTCTCCGGATGCGGCACCGGAGCTGGTGCTTCCTGATCCGCTGCCTGCTGCTGTGCCGGAACTGTCGTCTTTCTTCTTTGATCCACAGGCTGTCAGTGAAACTGTCATCTGCGCGGCGAGTGCCATTGCAATCAAGGTACGTGTTGTTTTCTTCATAGATGTCCTCCCATCGTGTCAACTGGAAATATCTTTCAGGTGATTTGTTAAGTCCATTTTATTTTTCGCAAATGACTTTGACATGACGCCGCAGTGACGGATTTGTCACCATATTGAACAATATATAAACATTATCGTGAAGCAGTATTTTTCTGCTATCCGCTGATGTAAAATAAGATTGATTATAATCGAAGGAGGCTCGAACCGATGAAAACAGAGAGACGTTTTTCTAAGGGCGAAGTGATATTCAAGGAGGGCGATGAAGGGAAAAACCTATTTCAGATCATCGAAGGATCTGTACAAGTTATTGCGAATTACGCTCAGGAAGACGAGTTTCCCCTGGCCACTCTCGGCGTAGGAAAGATCTTCGGAGAGATGGCCGTTGTGGAGGATTATCCGAGAAGCTCCACCATCATTGCGAAAGAGGATGTCCGCCTTTTGGAGATCACGCAGGAAGATCTCATGTCGTACTTTAAGGAAAGACCGGAGATGATCCTTAAGATCATGAAGCAGCTCGGCAGCCGCATCAGAACGATGACGGAAGATTATAACGAAGTAAGAAATGAACTGAAAGCCGTGAAAAATGCAGAGCGTAAGGCGGAGGAACCGCTTCTTTCTAAGGTGCGAAAAGCACTTGCCCTTTACTCTTCTGCGATTTTCCCTTCTTCCGGAAATAAGGCGGGAAGTACTAATAAAGCGAATTATGCGGAAGTACCGTCCGTTGAATCACAGCGCGAAGTCTCGGCTACGATCAATGAGGACCGGCCGTCAAATATCGAGATATACAACCAGGGAACGGTGATCTTTAAGCAGGGCGAATATGCCAGATGTATGTATCTGATCTATAGCGGCTCTGTCGGGATATACAGTAATTACGGGACAGATAAGCAGCTGCTTCTGACGATGCTTCATCCGGGCTCATATTTCGGTGAGATGGGCATGGTATCGGACGATCTGAGATCCGCTACCGCCATCGCGGAAACGGAAGATACCTGCGTTGAGATCATCCGTCCGGAGGATCTCGAGAAAATGATGGAAGAGTCTCCGGAGAAGGTGGAGGCGATCCTCAAGCATATTTCCTACCGTCTGCGTGTATTGAACGGTGATTATCTTGCTGCCTGCAGGGAACTCTCTGATCTTTGCGGCAGATATGAGTGACCTGCCCATAGCTGATGTTTAAGCCTGTAACAGCTATAAGTAGAATAACTAAAGAATGAATAATTGGAGACATAAATGTTAGATAATTTTTCTGCGGAACAGGCGCGGTATTTCTTTGAAAAATCAGATGATGGTATTTGTGTGATCAGCACTTCCGGTGAGCTTCTGATGGCCAATCCCGTGGCGGAAAAGATCCTCGGGATATCAGCTTCAGATCATCTTAAGATATGGAAATCGATCCCGTATGTAGAAGAAAACGACGACCTGATCCAGATGTTTATCGATACCGTAACGAGTAAGCTTCAGTCGCATGAAGCGATCGTCGATTATGTAAATAATGAAGGGAAGAAGCATAACCTGCATATCCGTCTTACTTACTATAAGGAAGAACTGGCGGCCTACCTTCTCGTCATCACGGACTTAACGAAGCTGATCAGGACTGAGGCGGCATTTGCCAGATATACATCTCCGGACATCGCCGACTACGTTCTCACGACTTCGGAAGGCCAGAAGCGCGGCGGTGTGTCACAGGAAGTGACGGTCCTTCTTTCTGATCTTCGAGGCTTTACCGCAATATCGGCAAGCCTTCCGCCACAGGACCTGATCGACCTTCTGAATCACTATTTTGAGCAGATGGTCGCCATCATCGAGAGATACGGCGGCACGGTGATCGAGTTTCTCGGCGACGGGATCTTCGTTCTTTTCGGCGCGCCGAAAGACCTTCCTGACCATGCCTCGAGAGCGGTCCGCTGTGCGATCGAGATGCAGAACTGCATGCAGGAAGTAAACGCCTGGAATCAGGAAAACGGCTATCCGAACCTCGAGATGGGCATCGGAATCAATTCCGGCACTGTCGTCGTCGGAAATATCGGCTCGGAAAAGAAGATGAAGTACGGATGCGTCGGTGCGGCGGTCAATCTCACAGGAAGGCTGGAAAGCCTTACGATCGGCGGTCAGATCCTTGTCTCCGAGAATACGAAGAAACTGATCCCGGAAAGCTTTGAATACATATCCGAAGACAGTTTTTTCCCGAAGGGCGGCATAAATGCGGTCAGCTACTACGAGGTGACCGGCATCGGGGACGATCTTTTCATCCGAAGAAAAGAAGAAGAGATCTCCTGGAAAAGCACTTCCGAGGTTTCCTGCCTGCTTTTCCTTCTGGAAGGAAAGACCGTTATCGAGCAGGAGCACAGCTGCACGATCATCAAGCGTTCGGAAGACGGAAGATATGCGCTGATCGAAGCGGATCTGGAGCTTGCTGAGCGGACGAATATCATGCTGAAAGAAAACGGTGACCGCAAATATGCGAAGGTCTTAAGAAAAGAAGACGGTGGATTCCTGATCTGCTTTACATTCGGAAATTAACAGTTCCGCTGGCCGGAAGATCACCCTTCCGACAGCCTCTCCGTAGGTCATCCGACGAAGGTTACATCTGTATGATATAATAAGCGAAAGGCGTTACCGCCCCAATAAGCGTAGTGAGGAGGTTCTCTCATGCTGAACATAAAAAAGACGATAGAAGGTTCCAAGGCGACATTCGCTCTGGAAGGACGACTGGATACGAATACTGCTGTAGAACTCGAAGCTGCACTTCAGCCGGTGACCGATACTGTCGATGAACTGGTATTCGACTTCGAAGATGTCGATTACATCTCTTCCGCCGGACTCCGGGTGCTTCTTGCCAACTATAAGGCATTTAGTAAGAAAGGTGGCATGAAGGTCATCCATGTCAAGGATATGATCATGGAGATATTTGATGTCACAGGCTTTTCCGATATCCTGACGATCGAGTAAGAGATCGGGCACCGGGCATGAACTGTGCCGGTGCTTTTTGCATATTTAGGGCGGAGGACTTGTCACTTATGGATAAAGCACAGGATTCCAGGTCTTTCAAATTCAGACCGATACGGGGCTCACTTCTGTTTATCGCGGGAATCGTGCTGGCGATCTGCGGCATGGTCGGCCTGCATGTGGAGAACCAGGAGCCGATCCGCATCATCAATATCACACTTGAACTGGGCGCGATGTTCCTCGGATATATACTTTATGTCTGCTGCATCATGGATAAGCAGTGGCGCGGCCCAAACCTCAGTTATTTTCTCTTGCTGATCGTGGTCGATATGCTCGGACTATACACGGATATGATCGCCTGGCTCGTCGATGGAAGAGCAGACCTTCGAGAAGTGAATCTATGGGTCAACACGGTCTATTACTGCACGACGCCGATGCTGGCCTACATTTTCTGGCGGTATGTCATCACATTCCTGAATGTGGAGAAAGAACGGAGCCATAAGTATGATGTGGCTTTCCGCCTCGGTGTGCTGGTCGCTATCGCAATCCGTATCCTGAATGTGCAGTTCGGTTACTATTTTACTGTAAACGAAGACGGCGTATATAGCCGCGAAGCGTTTTTCCCGCTCTCGTATATCTATTCTGTGGTCGTCGTAATTCTGACGCTGATCCTTGTCGTGATCGCGAGAAAACGATTCAAGCGCCACCAGATCATCTGCATATTTATTTACTCGGCGGCGCCGGTCATCGCCGGTGTCGTCTCGGCCTTTACCTACGGCCTTTCACCGTTCGGCTATGTGGCGATGATGACGTTCCTTCTGATGTACTGCATCCTGAACGTCGATCAGGGAAAAGAGAAGTCGGTCGCCGAGAGCGAACTGCATATGGCGAGGATCATCCAGGAGAACATGCTCCCGCGCGTATTCCCGCCGTTCCCGAACAGGCATGATTTCGACATCTATGCATCCATGACCCCGGCAAAAGAAGTCGGCGGTGATTTCTACGATTTTTACCTGATCGACGACGACCATATCGCGCTGGTTATCGCGGATGTTTCCGGTAAAGGGATCCCGGCGGCCCTTTATATGATGGTCAGTAAGTCCCTCGTAAAGAGCCAGACGCTCGTGCTTGGCAAGAAGGGCAGTACCGCGAGGATCCTCGGGAATCTGAATGACCAGTTCTGTGAGAACAATGACCTCAACATGTTCGTGACGGTCTGGCTGGGTATCCTGACGCTGTCGACCGGTGAACTGGTCTATTCCAATGCCGGTCACGAATACCCGATCTTTAAGCGCGGCGATAAGCCGTTTTCAGTGGTAAAAGGCAAGAACTCCCCGCCGATCGGCTGTATCGAGGGCGTCCGCTACAAAGAGGAGCGGATCACCCTTTCGCCCGGCGATGTGATCTTCCTTTATACCGACGGCGTGGCGGAAGCAACGAACCGCGACCAGGTGCTTTTCGGCATGGATCGTGTTCTGGAGACGTTAAATGATCCGGAGAAAAAGGACAGAGACGTCACGCAGATCGACTCGGACATGATGCATGCGATCGACCAGTTCGTCAAGGGCGCTCCGCAGTTTGACGATATCACGATGCTGAGCTTTAAGTATAACGGAGGTGAGGCCGTGAAGACTGAAGATGCTGCACATAAGTACGATGAGATCACGGTACATGCCGATGTAAAAGCACTCTCCGACGTCCAGAAGTTCGTCGAGGAGCGGCTGGAGGCTGCCTCCTGCCCGATGAAGCCGATGATGCAGATCAGCGTCGCGGTGGAGGAGATCTTCGTCAATATCGCGCACTATGCCTATAAGGATAAGGAAGAAGGCGGAGATGCCACGATCCGTGTCCGTGTAGAAGATAAGACCGCCGAGATCGTCTTTGTCGACAGCGGCGTCGCATTTGATCCGCTCGCAGCAGAAACGCCTGACGTCACACTTTCCGGAGAAGAAAGAGAGATCGGCGGACTGGGCATCTTCATGACGCAGAAGACCATGGACGATGTGAAGTACGAGTATAAGGACGGCAAAAATATCCTCAAATTGAAAAAGAAATTCTGATCCCGGCCGGAGCTGAACCGGAAGCTGGGAAGAAGCCACTGGCCGCAGCAGAACCGGGAGCCGGCGCCGAGATCCCGGCCGGTTTCACTTTATCCGAAGATGGAAAGGATGCTCTTCAGCGCGCTTTTAATGATCTGGGACAGATCGACATTATCGATCTTCCATTTGCCGCCTTCTTTTATCATATTGATCTCAAATGTTCCGTTAAGATCTTTGCTGTAATCGAAAGTCACGACGACATCCGCGCTCTTTCTGCCATGCCGGACATCCTCGAGGCCCCAGTCGATGTCTTTGATCTTGGAAAGAAGTTCCGCGGCGATATAATTTTTCGCATCGTCCTTCAGATACTGCAATCTGCTCTTGGTACCCTGATCATCATCGTCGGAAGATGTTCCGATACCTTTTTCCTTCGCGTAGTTTTCGATCTTATCGATCTTCTCGCAGAAGGATTCGGTGGAGTGCGCTTTCAGTCCATCGATACCGTCTGATTTGACATCTGTGATGATCTCTTTCAGCGCCCATTCCGGAGATGCCTTGATGTACAGGAAGACGCCGACCGCTACCGCGATCAGGATCGCAAGCACGATCGAAGATGCGATGATGATCTTCGTCCTAAGGCGCATCTTCTTTTTTTTCTTGCCTACAGTATCAGCCACATCACTTGCGACAGTACCGCTTTCCGATACGGCGACCGGATCTTCGTTATAGTTTTTGATCAGTTCTTTGTCTTTCATATTATGACTTATTATCCTTTGACAGTGACGTCAATGCTCTCTGTGTGATGAACAGTGAAACACCGATGATGCAGATGATGATGAACCAGACAAGAAGCAGGTGTCCGCTCGTGTATTTGTAACTTGCTTTTTCGGCGCCGAAGGGGGCAAACTGATTGAGGTTAGCCGTTGTTCCGAATCCCTCCATACTCCAGCGGCAGACAACGATCCAGGAAAGTACATCCGTAACTCCGCTTAAGTCGAAGATCAAGCCGGAGAAGAGGATCTGTACCAGGATCGGAAGCGGTGCGACGGTAAGCGCACGGTCCGGATTCGTAAAGAGTGCCGAGAGCAGAAGTCCGATCGAGCTGGCAGCCATAGCGGTGAGATATGTCGTTAGAAGCATTTCCAAAAATCCGCCCATCATGACACCGTCCGGTGTACCGATCGTTATGATGAAGGTGGTGGACAGAAGCAGGCTCTGTATTCCGCAGACAAATGCCAGTGCATAGACCTTCGAAAGAAGATAGGAGTTCAGGGACATGCCGGCCATGAATTCTCGTTTCACGATGTTTCTTTCCTTACATACTTCCTGGATCGAGTTATACATTCCCATGAAGAACGCAGCGCAGGAGAGCGAGAACAGAAGGTTCGTCGCGCTTTCTCCCGTCTCAAAAGGCTTGCCGTGCTTTACCATAAAGATCAGTATCGCGAGGACTGGTGCCTGCAGGAACACGATCGCCGCCCTCTGCCGGTCATTAAACAGCAGTTTCAGATACCTTGAGAAAAGCACCGGTATCTCGGACTGTTTCTGTCTCTTCGGGATGACTGCGCGGCCTGCGCTCTGGATCCTGGCTCTGACCTTCGGCTTCGAGGCCATGAATCTCTGTGCGCAGTTCTCCGGATCGTTGGCAAGGATGTTATATACATCGACGATATCGGTAATATTGAAGAAAGCCATCGCTTCCTGATAACTTCCGAAGAAGCAGAGGCGTCCGCCTTTTCCCATGAAGATGATACGGTCGCACATCTGAAGCTGAAGTACGCTGTGCGTGACTAGGATGACGGTCTTGCCGCCGTTGGCCATCTTGCGGAGGGATTCCATCAGCATCTTTTCCGTTCCCGGATCGAGACCGGATGCCGGCTCATCGAGGAAGAGAAGGCTCGGGTCGGAGAGAAGCTCGACCGCGATGCTGGCTCTCTTTTTCTGGCCGCCGCTGAGTTTCTTGATCAGACGCTGCTGATGCTCCTGAAGATCGACCATCTGGATCGCACGCTCTACTGCGGCTCTTCGCTCTTCGAGGGTAAGCTCCTTGGCCAGACGCATCTTGGCGGTGTACATCAGCATATCGAAGACCGTCAGGTTGTCATAAACGATATCCGCCTGCGGTACGTATCCGATGATCTCCTTCAATGAGTCGAAGTTCTCGTACAGGTCTGTGCCGTTGATGCTGACATGACCCTGTGACGGCTGCAGATAACCGGACATACAGTTCATGATCGTGGACTTACCTGCACCGGAGCATCCGACGACTGCGATCAGTTCACCCGGACGGATGTTGATATCGATCGGATACGGAGTAGCAAAAGCGTTTTTGCCGGAGCCTCTGGAGATGAGGATATTTTCCGCATCGACGGAGATACCGGAATTGAAGCTGGCGAAGAAGAGAAGGTTAGAGGTGAAGATGATCTTGTTATTCGAGATCATGATCACGTCCTTTTCATTCAGACGGACAGAACCCTTTACTCTCTGGTTGTTGACGACGACACCGTTCTTACTGGAGTTGTCGTAGAGGAAGAAACCCTGCTGGGTCCTTACGATCCTCGCATGAAGTCTCGATACACTGATGTGCGGGAAGTAGATCTGGCTGTTCGGATCACGGCCGATCCTTACTTCGTTGATCCCCGCAAGCGGCATCATGTTCCATCTTTTTTCCTGCTCATTGGAAGAGAACATGAAGAGTACGCCATCGGCGATGGTCTGGACACCATCATCGATTCGGACGAAGTCGCCCTCGCTGATGACTCTCGAATCAAGATAGGAATTATTGTAGATCAATCCGTTCTTACTCGGCGTTCCACCGAATACGGCACGGTCCTCGATATACCATCTGCCGTTCTGGAAGATGAAACGTCCGTGAAGGGACGAGACGATCGGAGAATAAAGCATAAGATCGTTTCCCGGAGCACGTCCGAAAGTGATCTGTGCTTTTCCGAAACTGCTTAGAAGATAAGTTGCCGGTGTCTGGATACCATCAAAGATAGTAACACTCAGGCTGCTGACATTCGGCGCGGCCTGAACAGGCACAGCTGCCGGATTGACATAATATGTTTGTGACATAAGAAATAAACCCCCTTGAGTTTCCGCTTTCTTCAGCTAACAGTGCTTTTCGCAAGAGAAGAAAGGAAAAATCACATCCTTTATTATACTACAGAATCTTAATTTACAAATAAATATGATAAAACCGCACATCCGCCTACGAAATAACATCACATATTTGCATCAGGCGGTGAAAATATGTGATCCCGCGGATATCCGGTATCCATTTATTCCGCATCCGCCGAAATCTAGAATATATACAAGCGTGAGGTGAGCTTTCAGGAAAAAAGAAAGAGCCCGCGCATCATAATCAATCAATTACATTGACGGTAGGGAGGTAGGGATTATGACAACGGAAATGATTATTTTAATTGCATCGATCGTCGGAGGAATCATCCTGATCACGATTATCTTGTTCGCGATGATCAAGACGGCCAAAGGTAACGAGGCACTGGTAGTATCCGGTGTCGGCGCGACCGACAAGCACGGCAATCCGAAGATCAAGAGAGCAGGCGGCCGCGTGGTCATCCCGTTCATCCAGAAAGCGAAGTACTTCGATCTCTGTGTAAGAACGGCGAAGGTCACGGGCGATGTCACGAAGACACAGACCGGCGTGCCGATCCAGATCGACTGGGCAGTAGCCTACAATCCGGACGTTTCTTCGAATGAGAGCCTGCAGAGAGCGGTATGCAATTTCCTTGACAAGAATGACAAGGAACTCGAGCGAGTCATCCTGGACGTAGTGTCCGGCGGTGTCCGTGCAGTAATCGCGAAGATGACCCCGGAAGAGGTCATGAACGGAAAAGACAAGCTCGACGATCAGGTCAAGGACTCGATCTCCGCACAGATGAAGGATCTCGGATTTAACACGATCCTGTCGATCCACGAAGTCGAGGACGCAGCGGGCAGCACCTATTACAAGGACTTAGCCGCAAGAGACAGAGAGACCAGACGCCGTGACGCGGCAAACATCTCCGCAGAAGCAGAACAGTCCATGCGTGAGAAGAGAGCCGAGACAGACCGTATCGCTCAGGAAAAAGAACTCGACGCGCAGGTCGCTGTGGCAGAGCGTCAGCGTGACACAGACGTCAAGAGAGCGCAGTTCATGGCAGAGACCGCACGTGAGCAGGTGAAGTCGCAGATGGCTGCCGACCTCGAGCAGGAAGCGATCAATCAGCAGCTTGCCGAGAAGCAGGGTACCGTTCTGGTAACGAAAGCAGAGCAGGCAAATCGTGCCGCACTGAAGCAGCAGGAAGTCGAGATCACCAGAGCCGAGACACAGAAGAAGACTACGGTCATCAATGCGCAGGCCGAGGCCGAGAGAAAGAAGGCGGAAGCTGCCGGTGAAGCGGAAGCGAAGAAAGTGTCTGCCGCAGGTAATGCCGAGGCACAGAAGCTGACCGCAGCCGGTGAAGCAGAGGCAGCCGCTGTCAGAAAGACACGCGAAGCCGCTGCGGAAGCGGAAGCCAGAAAGACCGAAGCAGACGGTGCTGCAGAAGCCAGAAAACTCGAAGCGGAAGGTGCTGCGACCGCGAGAAAGACCGAGGCCGCCGCGGAGGCAGAAGCGGTGAAGGTCCAGGCAGATGCGGAAGCGACCGCAACCATCGCAAAAGGTAAGGCAGAAGCCCAGGCCATCGAGGCAAAGGGTAAAGCAGAAGCAGAAGCGATCGAGGCCAAAGGTAAGGCGGAAGCGGAAGCTGCACGTGCGCTGTCCGATGCACAGGCTGCGAACGACAAGGTCAACTTCGAGCTCAAGAGGATCGAAATCGAGCAGAACACCAGAGTACAGGTCGCCACCAATATCGCGACAGTCATGGCGGAAGTCGGCAAGAATGCGAAGTTCTACGACTTTGGCGGCGGTGCGAAGCAGGAAGGCGGCGGAGATCTCCTGACCGGTATCCTCGGCAGGATCCCGCAGGTATTTGCCAAGGCGGATATGCAGAACGAGGCGCTGAATGGTGAAGACCTCACCGATACAGTGAGAAAGCTCGTCTCCGCTGTAGCAGATCCGATCAAGGGCAGAAAAGCGGAATCGCTTGCTACGGAAGTCGCGAATATCGCCGGCGGAAAAGAAGCTGTGACGACGAAGGCTTCGGCTGAAGTGATCGACGAACTCGACAAAGAGTAACCGGGACCAGATTGCGGGCGAAGGCAGAAAGATGGCACGTCCCCGCGCTTCTTGGAAAAGAGGCGCGGGGATACTTTTCTTCCGGGGGACAAGTGCTTTTCGAGCGGGCGGATGGACATTTGCATGTCGCGTATGTCGCGAATTTTAAAATGCGAAAAACGACGCAAGGGCGAATTTCGAACAAATGTGACATGCCGATGGCGTCGGGCTTCCCATGCTTGAAAAGCACTTGTCCTTACGTTACTATGCTAGTGTTGGGTATAGATGGTAAATATATGGGGGTGTGCGCTTCGTGGCGTCGAAAAACAAGCTTTCCACCAAGATCGTTTTGATGGTTGAGGGGATCATCCTGATCTCCAGTATTCTTTTCGGCACGGTTTCCGTGGTCCGGTCAAGAAATGCGATCCGGCGTTCGATCCGGCAGCGTATGCTGGATATCGCAAACTGCGCGTCCGGCTCGATCAGCGGCGATGTTCTGAAAACGATCAATGAGACGAATATCGGCTCTCCCGAATACGATGATATCTTCAGCAAACTGGATGTCTTTCGAGTCAATGCCGAACTTGAATACATTTACAGCATCAGGGAAATAAGTAACGGAAAATACGTGTTTGTCATGGACACCGACCCGGTCGCGCCCGGCCATTACGGTGACGAAGTCGAGTTTACGGATGCCCTCGCGAAGGCAGGAAAAGGAACCGCCGCAGTCGATGAGAAACCATACACCGACCAGTGGGGCGAATTCTATAGTGCCTACAGCCCAGTCATTGATTCAGAGGGTAAGGTCGCCGGCATCGTTGTCGCAGACTTCTCCGCGGACTGGTTCGATGGACAGCTCGCCAAGCAGACCAGAGATACCATCATCGGGTACATCGTGATCCTGGTATTTACACAGCTTGTGGCGGCACTCCTTCTGCTGCTGATGGTCCGCCCGTTTGTCACCCAGCAGGGAAAACTTCTCGAAGAAAAAGTAAGAGCCGAGAGCGCCAGCCAGGCCAAGAGTGACTTTCTGGCGAATATGTCCCATGAGATCAGAACACCGATCAATGCGGTGCTCGGCATGAATGAGATGATCATCCGCGAGAAACAGCGCGGCATGGATCTCTCGCGGGATGATATTCAGGGCACGCGCGATGCGCTGTCGAATATCGGTGTATATGCGCAGGATGTAAAGAGCGCAGGAAATAATCTCCTTTCGATCGTAAACGACATCCTCGATTTCAGTAAGATCGAAGCCGGAAAGCTCGATCTTGTAGTGGCGCCTTACCAGCTGAGCTCCGTGCTCAATGACCTGAACAACATGATCCTTTTTAAGACGCAGGACAAGGATCTCGGATTCTCCATCGAAGTGGATCCGACGATCCCGGATGCCCTGATGGGAGATGAAGTCCGCATCCGCCAGATCTATACGAACATCCTCAATAATGCAGTGAAATATACAGATAAGGGCTTCGTAAAGTTCACCCTGAACGGGGAGAAGCAGGAAGATGGAAATATCATCCTGACGGCTTCCGTGCAGGATACCGGAATCGGCATCAAGCCGGAGGATCAGAGCAAGCTCTTTACAAAGTTCGAGCGTCTCGAGATGGAGCATAACAGCACCGTTGAGGGAACCGGCCTGGGCCTTTCGATCACGCGGAAACTTCTCGACATGATGGAAGGTACGATCGATGTGCAGAGTGAGTACGGCAAGGGTTCGACCTTCACCGTGAAGATCCCGCAGAAGATCGTATCCGATGAGCCGGTAGGAGATTTCCAGGCACGCTTTGAGGCGACCATGATGGCGGCTGGGCCGTACCGCGAGACCTTCCGTGCACCGGGTGCCCGCATCCTGATCGTCGATGATACGAAGATCAATCTCACCGTGGCCGTAAATCTTCTGAAGAATACGAAGATGAAGATCGACACGACGACATCCGGCATGAAAGCTATCGAGATGGCGGATGAGACGAAGTATGACCTGATCCTGATGGACCAGCGCATGCCGGAGATGGATGGTACTGAGACGCTTCACAGCATCCGCGCTTCCGAGACCGGAGCGAGCCGCGATGTGCCGGTGATCTGCCTTACCGCAGATGCCGTGATGGGCGCGCGTGAGAGATATCTTGCCGAGGGATTTTCGGACTATCTTACCAAGCCGATCAACAGCACTGCTCTTGAAAAGATGCTGGTGAAGTATCTCCCGCAGGACAAGATCCGCCATGTCAGAGAGGCGGTAAATGCATCTGAAAACAGTACTTCATCCGATGATGATTCTCCGGCAAAAGCACCCGCCGGGGACGATATTCCGGAACTCCGCGCGACAGATGAACCGGAGGGCTTTGCGACGCTCCGGGCCTCGGGGATCGAGCCGAAGACGGGCATGTCGTTCTGCCAGAATGATGAAGTTTTCTATCGGGAGATCCTGATGGAATATGCCAACGGCCGGAAGGAAAAAGCACAGAGGCTGACGAAGAATTTTGAAGAAGAGAACTGGCACGATTATGCGATCGATGTGCACTCCCTGAAGAGTACATCGAAGACGATCGGTGCGACGGATCTTGCCGAGCTGGCGGCAAAACTTGAGAAGAATGCCAGCCAGGAGAATCCGGACGTAAGCCGGGATGCCCACGATGAGATGATGAGAGAATACGAAGGCGTCACAAATGCGATCCTCTCGGCACTCCCGAAGGATGAGAAGGATAAGGAAGACAGAGATGTCATGGAGTTTTCTCCGGTCGATGAGGAGATCCTGGAATTTGCTCCGGATCAGCCGGCCGAAGATCATGAATCAGAAGATAAGTAAAAGACCATAAAGCAGCACATAAAAACGACAGGTATTTCGCTGTAATCACAGTATAAGCGCCGGGTCTTCCTGGTGTATAATGACTTCAAATGACTTCTGAGGAGAAGAGGCGGAACGGATCGGATTGAAGCTCTGATCATCTGCCGATATGGGGATATGAGTGATAATAGGATCAAGGTGTGCCTGGTCGGGTCTTCCGGCGGGCATCTTAATCATCTTTATATGCTGAAACCGTTCTGGGAAGATAAAGAGCGGTTCTGGGCGACATTTGATAAAGAAGACTCGAGAAGTCTTCTTGCCGGAGAGAAGATCTACCCGGTGTATTTTCCGTCGAACCGTTCGCTAAAAGCACTGATCATCAACACATTCCGTGCTATCAAGATCCTTAGGAAAGAAAAGCCCGACCTGATCATATCAGCTGGCGCTGCGCCGGCTGTCCCGTTCTTCTATATCGGGAAACTGATGCGGAAAAAACTCATTTATATCGAGCCGTTTGACCGTGTGCACACCCGCTCCCTGACTGGTAAGTGGTGCTATAAAGTTGCAGATGTTTTCATCGTGCAGTGGGAAGAAATGAAGAAAGTATATCCGAAAGCTGTTTGTCTGGGGAGCATCTACTGAGTATGATTTTTGTTACTGTCGGAACGCATGAACAGTCCTTCAGAAGACTGGTCGAATATATGGATACCTGGGCGGGGGAACACGATGAAGAAGTGTTCATCCAGTCCGGCTATACGAAGTATGTCGCGAAGAACGCGAAACAGAAGGATTTTCTGACGCGCGAGGAGATGCTCGATAAGATCAAAGATGCACGCATCGTGATTTCCCATGGCGGACCGGCCTGCTATACCGAGGTGCAAAGATGCGGCAAGATCCCGATCGTTATCCCGCGAAGCCATAAGCTCGGAGAGCAGTATGACGATCATCAGATCGAGATCGGAAGAGAATATAAGCGACGCTATAATACCATCCTTCTGGTCGAAGATATCGCAAAGCTCGGTGAGTATATCGGAAGGTACGATGAACTGGTAAAAGATATGGACATGTCTTCTCTGCGTCCGCATAATACTGAATTCTGCGAAGAACTGTCGAAGATCGTGGATCAGATGTTTCACTGAGGGATGATATATGGAAGAAGCAACGAATCTATCGATCATCATCCCGATCTATAATGCGGAAAAATATCTGCCCGCATGTCTTGATTCGCTTCTTGAAACAAAGGGGATCAAAGATACGGAGATCCTCCTGATCGATGACGGATCCTCTGACAGCTCTGCATCTGTAGCCGGAAAATATGAGAAAGAAAATCCCAATATCCGTGTGATCCGAAAAGAAAACGAAGGACCTTCCGCCACGAGAAATCTTGGCGTAAGAGAGGCACGGGGAAAATATATCTTCTTTTGCGACGCAGACGATATGGTCGTACCGGTGCTTTTCGAGAGGGTGATAAAGCTTTCGGAAGGAAGCGCGGAAGACATGTTCATGTGGGACAGCGAGATCGTCTATGACATGAAGGATCTCCTTGCGAAAAAAGATGAGGAGTACTTCGCGCATTACGGGCTTCCGAAGAAAGAACAGACCTACTCGGGAAAAGAGATCATGGAGATCCTGATCCGGAATGGAAAGGGCTTCATTGCGACGGTCTGGCTGGGTGCGTACCGGAGGGACTTCCTTCTGGGAAATGATCTCCTGTTTGAAGATGGACTGATCTACGAAGATGAGCTGTGGGTGCCGAAGGTGCTCCTGGCGGCGAAGACCGTCCACTATCTTCCGAAGAAGATCTACAGATACCGCGTCCGCCGCGGCTCGATCACGAATCCCGACAAGAAGGACCTGAAGAAGAATGTCGAAGCGCTTCTTTACGTCTATACATCGCTGTATGATTACTATGACAGAGTGCTCGCGGGCGATCCGCTGAAGGAGATCATCGAGGGGAACCTCACGAAGCGATATCTGCACATGATCTATAAGCTTCGTTTCTGGAAATACGGATACGGAAAGAAAATCGACAAGAAACGCCTCTGGAAGACCTCGCGGCGCCTTCGCGACAAGGTCCTGGTGCTGGGGCTTTATGTGATCGCGCACTGAAAAGGGCTGGAAGAAAATGGACGCGAAACGAAAGTATGCCATCAAGAATAAATGCCCGGGATTCCTCTGGAAAAGCACCCGCGCGGTGTACCGGAAGGTGAATTTTCTGCGCTGCCGGATGAGGATGACATTTGGCGGGAAAAAGATGGAGATGTACTGCCCGTGCTGCGGAACGAAGCTGAAAAGCTTCGTCGAAGGCGACTATCAGGGACGTCCGGGATTCTATGATCTTTCTTTATTTGAGAACACGGTGAAGGACGTTCTCTGTCCGGCCTGCGGATCTCTTCCGAGGCATCGCATCCTCGCGATGTGGGGAGAGAAAAATATAGATCTTCTTTCCGGAAAAGATGTCCTCTACTTCGCGCCGGAGCGCGGCATGACCCACTGGATGAAAAAGAACGGGATCGCCTTCACGACTGCAGATCTTCAGGACGAAGATACTGACCTTCAGCTCGATATCACGGACACCGGACTTCCCGGCGGATCCTACGATGCCGTTATCTGCAATCACGTACTGGAGCATGTCGATTCCTATGAAAAAGCACTTGCCGAGGTGAAGAGGATCCTCCGCCCCGGTGGTATCTTTATCGTCTCATTTCCGATGAGTCCGGATGTCGATCTTATCGAAGAAGACCCGGAAGTGACAACAGATGACGAGCGGCTCCGCAGGTACGGACAGAGCGATCACGTGCGCCTTTTCGGAAGAAATGCGGATCAGCTCCTAAAGAAAGCGGGATATGAGGTGAGCGTGATCGATGGCTCGGAGTATCCCGGCAACACGCTTCCGGTGAGCGGTCCGTCAAAGTATGATATCAACCGGCTTTTCCTCTGCAGAAAAGAAACTGCATCGTCGGAAGGAAGCAGTGTTCTCTCGATCATCGTTCCAATCTATAATGTTGAGAAATATCTTCGAAACTGTATCGATTCGCTTCTTTCTTCGGATGAGATCAGTAAGACGGAGATCCTTCTGATCGATGACGGATCCACCGATGGATCCGGTGCGATCGCGAGATCCTATGCGGATGAGTATATGTTCATCCGTTACTTCAGCAAAACGAATGGTGGTCTCTCGGACGCCAGAAATTACGGCCTTTCGCAGGCGAAAGGCAAGTATGTATTCTTCCTCGATGCGGATGATATGGTGACCGCAGATGGCATATCTAAAGTGATCCGAAAAGCATCGGACAGTGATGCGGATGTGATCCTCTGGGATGGTATAGCGATCGATGAGAGCGGAAAGACCATCGCATCTTCCTATGATCTGATCCTAACTCATGACGGCCTTCCCGAGGGACCGATGACCGGCATCGATGCGATGACGATGCAGATCAAGGATCACGGAAAAGCATGCATGACGGTCTGGCTCCGCGCTTGCCGCCGGGACTTCCTTCTTTCTTCGGTGCCGGAGTTCCAGCACGGGATCCTGCACGAAGATGAGCTCTGGACCCCGCAGGTGATGACCTCCGCGAAGACCGTGGATTATCTTCCCGAGAAGGTGTACTGCTACCGCGTACGCGAAAACTCGATCATGCATCCTTCCGGAAAGGATGACAGACACGTGCACTCGATCCTCTACATCATGGCAAAGCTGCATACGCTATACGATGCGGGGATTCGGGATAAGAAAACGAGGAAAGTGCTTCTTTCCGGCTGGGCGGACACGTATCTGTTCCTGATCAGCAAATATGATTTCGAAAGATATGCTTCAAGAAAGGACCTGCCGCGCGGTAAAATAGTATCAGCGTCAAAACACGGTAAGACGAAGGTAAAAGCACTTGTGCTGCGGCTTTTCGGTGTGAAGATCTACAGAAGGATGTTTCGTAAAAGATGAAAAAAGTTCTGGTATATTTTCATGAAAAATACATGACACCGAGCGGTGGTCCGTCCGGCTATCTCTATAATCTGAAGTCGTATCTCGAGAAGACCCGTTCGGGTGGAGCAGGAGCTGCCGGCGCACAGGAGGAAAAGTGCGGAGCAGGAGCTGCCGGCGCGCTTTCTGATATGCGTGGTGACATCCAACTCGAGTTCCTCAATGATACGGATTTTCACTCGGATCTTTCGTTTAAAATGAAGAATGCGGCGCACCGTGTTTTCTCCTCGGACCGTTCACTGTCGGACGTGGGAAGAAGAGTGGAGCAGATATTTTTCGAGAGCGGACAGGCTGGCCCCTTTGACCTGAGCAGATTTGATGCCGTGCATTTTCATAGTACAGCGGACATGTTCACGCAGAAGAAAAATCTGGAGAACTATGAAGGGATAGTCATTCTTACCTCCCATACGCCAAAAGCACCGCACCGTGAGTGGATCGAAGACATGGTGCACACTTCGGACCTGACGAATGCTGCGGATATATCGGAAAAAGAACAGGCACTTCTCGCGAGAACGAGGGAATGGGATGAGTATGCATTCGCGCGGGCAGACTACCTGATCTTCCCGTGTAAAGAAGCGGAAGAACCGTATTTACATACCTGGGAAGAATACCCGAAGTATAGAGATGAAAAGAAGATCCTTTATCTTCCGACCGGAAGCAGAAAGTGCTGCCCGAAGAAGACGAGGGAGCAGGTCCGCGCGGAGCTTCAGATCCCGGAGGACCGCTTCGTCATCTCATTTGTCGGAAGACATAACAGCGTCAAGGGATACGACCGGCTGAAGAAGATTTTCCAAGGGCTTCATGAACTTCCGGGGACGCGGGATAGTAGTGTCCGGCAGAGCTTCTCCGGTGTGACGGTCCTTTGCTGCGGGAAAGAAGGCGCGATCGCACATCCTGATTCTCCGGACTGGATCGAAGTGGGATGGACGGACGATGCTGCTTCCTACGTACAGGCATCCGATCTCTTTATCCTGCCGAATAGAGAAACATACTTCGACTTAGCACTTCTGGAGACACTCTCCATCGGAAAGACCGCACTGCTTTCCAGGACCGGAGGAAATAAGGTCTTTGAGGGGAAAGAGGAGCAGGGGATCTATCTCTTTGATACGGAGGAGGAAGCAATAACTCTGATACGAAACAGAATGAACGAAGATCCTGATGTCAGAAAAGAAAAAGAAGCCGCTCAGAGAGTGCTTTTCGAGAAGGAATATTCGATGAGAAGATTCTGCGAGCGCTATATGGATATTCTGGAAAAGATATGCGGAACGGAAAAAGGGAAATAAGATGAGCGGGAATAAAGAAGTAACATCTCTTGCGAAAAACGCAGTCTTCAGTGTGATCTACCGGCTGCTGCATATTCTTTTTCCGCTGATCAGCTACGGCTATGTCGCCAGAAAACTGACGTCCGATGTGGTCGGGCGGCACGCGGCGGCCGTGAATAATGTCTCGTATTTCGTGATCCTCGGGTCGCTCGGGATACAGGCCTATGCCACCAGAGAGATCGCACGGAGAAAAAACGATAAGAAAGAGAGAGACAAACTCTTCTCCGAGATGCTGATCGTCGGATGTATCCTGACCGCAGTGGCTGCCTGTGCGTTTAGTATATGCATGGGATTCATCCCGCTGTTTCGGGCGGAACGGAGCCTTTATCTCATCTGCGCCATCACCATCGTGACGAATATGTTTAATGTGGACTGGTACTTCCAGGGAACGGAGGATTTTAAGTTCATCGCATTCCGCTCTCTCGTGGTCAAGATCGTATCGCTTATCGCCGTATTTATCTTCATCCGCACGCCGGAAGATATCTATAAATACGCCCTGATCGGAGTTCTCACCACCGCGCTTTACTATTTCCTCAGTATCACGCATGCAGGGAAAGATGCGAAGTTCAGCCTGCGTGGGGCGGAACTGAAAAGACATCTGCTGCCGCTGTTTTTCCTCGCGCTATGCACGGTATCCACGGAGCTCTACGCGAGAATGGACGTCACGATGCTCGACGTCATGAAAGAGCACTCAACAGTGGCCTCCTACTCCTATGCACAGAAGATCGTGAACCTGATCGTTGTGACGCTGATCGCGGTCACGGCGGTATTCCTCCCGAGGCTGAGCTACTACTTCTCAAACGAAAAAGAAAAGTTTAATAAGCTGACGAAATTCGGCGCTGATCTGATGATCTTCATCTCCATCCCGATGTGCCTCGGCCTCGCGGCGATCGCGTCTCCGCTAGTATCTGTCTGGCTCGGCGCCGGTTACGAAGATGCAGTCCCGTGCCTGATCATCCTCGCATTTATGATCCCGCTGAAGTGTATCGGCGACATCGTCTGCTATCAGGTCATGATGTGCGCCGGGCAGGAGTCCTTCCTCATGATCGCCTACATGATCACACTCCTCGTAAACGTGATCAATAACCTTCTGCTTATCCCGAGGTATGGTGCTTTTGGCGCATCGGCCGCCTCCCTGATCTCGGAGATCATCGTATTTGCGATCGTGATCATCCGCTCGAAAAAGTACCAGAACTACAGGATCAACCTCCGAAACCTCGTCGTGACCACGATCTCATCGCTTGCGATGTTCGGGGCGGTGATCGGATTTTCATTCCTCGTGGATCCGATGTGGCTCAAGCTGGTTGGCGGGGTGATCCTCGGCGGCTCGATCTTCGCCATACTCAACCTCCTGTTAAAAAATGATTTTATAACCCGGGAAGTATTAAAGGCCTACCATAGCATGATATAATTGTTCGAAGCAAAAAACTGATATTACAGGGTAGATAGACAACTATGGATCTTAAGCATGAGAAAAAACTGAAACTGGAAGGATATCTCCGTGAACTCGGAAGTCTCGCGGTAGCGTTTTCGTCCGGCGTGGACTCGACGTTCCTTCTGAAAGTGGCAAAAGACGTCCTCGGCGATAAAGCGATCGCCGTGACCGCGAAGTCGTGTTCTTTTCCGGGACGCGAACTCGACGAGGCGACTGCATTCTGTCAGAAGGAGGGCATCCGCCAGATCGTGATCGAGTCGGAAGAACTCAACATCGACGGATTCCGCCAGAACCCGAAAAACAGATGCTATATCTGCAAGCGCGAGCTCTTCTCGAAGATCATCCGCGTCGCTGCGGAAAACGGCATCGAGCATGTTGCGGAAGGCTCGAATATGGACGATAACGGTGATTACCGTCCGGGACTGATGGCTGTCGCGGAGCTCGGCGTCAAGAGCCCGCTTCGTTATGCGGAGCTGACGAAGGAAGAGATCCGCGAACTCTCTAAAGAGATGAACCTCCCCACCTGGGACAAGCCGTCGTTCGCGTGCCTTGCGTCTCGCTTCGTCTATGGTGAGACGATCAGCGAAGAGAAACTGCACATGGTCGATCAGGCCGAGCAGCTGCTTCTCGACCTCGGATTCCGTCAGGTGCGCGTCCGCATCCACGGAAATATCGCACGTATCGAAGTGCTTCCTGAAGAGATCGGAAAGCTGACAGCTGAGCCGGCCCGCACGAGAGTATATTCCACGCTAAAAGCACTTGGATTCGCCTATGTGACGATGGACCTTTCCGGTTATCGCACGGGCAGCATGAATGAGACGCTGGATGCTTCCGAGAAGGCGCTTGCGACAGGGAAGAAGTAAGGGACGGTAAAGAGAATGCTGAATTCATTTTCGAGAACACAATTACTCTTAGGTCCGGAAGGCATGAAGAAGCTTTCGGAGTCCCGTGTCGCGGTCTTCGGCATCGGCGGTGTCGGCGGCTATGCCGTAGAGGCGCTCGCCCGAAGCGGCGTCGGAGCACTCGACCTGATCGATGACGATAAGGTGTGCCTGACGAATATCAACCGCCAGATCATCGCGACGCGAAAGACCGTCGGGAAGTATAAAGTCGATGTCGCGGAGGAGCGTATCCATGATATCAATCCCGACTGCGTGGTAAAAACCTATAAGACATTCTATATGCCGGACACCGCGTCGCTGTTCGATTTCAGCGAGTATGACTACGTCATCGATGCGATCGATACCGTGACCGGAAAGCTCGAACTCATCGAGCAGGCAAATAAAGCAGGCACGCCGATCATCAGCAGCATGGGCGCTGGAAATAAACTCGACCCGACGGCATTCGAGGTCACGGATCTGTATAAGACTTCCGTCTGTCCGCTCGCGAAGGTCATGCGCAGAGAGTGCAAGAAGAGAGGCATCAGATCCCTCAAGGTCGTCTATTCGAAGGAAGAGCCGATCCGTCCGCTCGAGGACATGTCGATCAGCTGCCGCCAGCACTGCATCTGCCCGCCGGGCACGGTGAGAAAGTGCACGGAGCGAAGGGACATCCCGGGCTCGACCGCCTTTGTTCCATCAGTTGTCGGCCTCATCATCGCGGGAGAAGTCATCAAGGATCTGGTAAAGGATGTGGAGAAGGATCCGGTAAAAGAAGAGGAATAGTGCTTTTCGCATAGAAGAAAGGGAATAGTGCTTTTGCCGGGGAAAAAGCAAATGACATATCTGCATAGAAACTGTTTTAGATGCTGAATTTACATGTTATAATGATTTTCAATTGGGAAAAAGATTTTTCAGGAGGTATTTTATGAGTTGGACTTCAGCTAGAAAAGAAGAACGCATGAATACCATTAACGGCGAGATCATCAGTGACAGATCTTATAATCTGGTGCTCGGCGGAACGGTCTTCTACGGACTTCTGATGAACGTGATCATATGTAAAGTATTTGGTGAGAGGGTGCTCGACTGGATCCTCGAATCCTCTTCGAATATGATCATTCTTTTGGTAGGTTATTTTATTTTCGCGATTATCGGTACAGTTATCGCCCATAAATCCGCGAATCCGGGCATCAGTTTCCTAGGGTATAACCTCGTCGTTGTTCCGGTGGGACTTCTGGTATCGGTTACTGTTTCCGGTTATCTGTCCGCAGGTATGGACCAGGTCGTTTTCCAGGCGATCGTGATCACCGCGATCACCACCTTCGTGATGCTCGCACTGTCGTGTGCATTCCCGACATTCTTCCAGGGCCTCGGAAAGATCCTGTTCTGCGCACTGATCGGACTTGTAGTTGCTGAACTGATCGCACTTCTGATCTTCCGTTCCAGCCATGACATCTTCGCATGGGCAGGAGCAGCGATCTTCTCTCTGTACATCGGCTACGACTACAGCAAAGCGCAGATGTATCCGAAGACACTCGATAACGCAGTGGACTGCGCAGTCGATCTTTACCTCGATATCATCAACCTGTTCCTCCGTATCCTCCGCATCCTCGGATCCAACTCGAGAGATTAAGATCCGCTTCTGATCCTGATCGAAAGACGAAGGAACGAATAAACGTAGCAAAAACGGGCACCCTTCCGGATTTTCCGGGAGGGTGCTTTTTGCATATGATGTTTTTATGTCTTAAAAATATTACTCAGGAAGTCCTGGCTGATGGAGTGGTCTTCGTTGAACTTACCTTCGAAGACGAGATCCTCCGACAGGTCGTTCGCGATGCACCGGTCGCTCAAGCGGTCGCGGAAATCCTTGCGGTCCGGGATCTCCATCGGGAAGGTGTACGTATAGATGGCATTTTCCTCATCGGCGAGCACGAGATCGATATTAAAACGGTCGAGCTCGTACGATTCCTCGCCCTCGTATTCGCTTTTATACTCCGGATCGTAGGGTACGCCTTCGCGGTCATACGCATACTGCATGTAATCCGGAAGATAGACGGCGCCGAGGGCGAACTTCTTGACGTTTTCCAGCGGGAAGATGTCCTGGTTCGGCAGGATGAGATAATTCTCGGTAAGGATGATGGTGGTCATCGGGTCGCTTTTTGCGATCCAGTATGCATCGATCTCGCCGGAAAGCTCCTGCTCCAGTTCATCTCTTCCGATCTCACTGATCCGCTCTTCGTAATACGTGCCCGCGTCTTTATTCTTTCCGTGGAAAAGTTTCTTAAAAAAGCCTTTGCCTTCGTCCTTTTCCTGCCCGTAAATGCCACGCTTATCTGTCAGCAGGATCTTCTCGATATCGACCTTATCAATTTTCATATGCCATACCCCCGTGATGTGCTTCCCATACGCGAAAAGCACTGCCAACTCAACCCGATTTCATTTTATCATAGCGGAGCAGTTGGGACAGAGTGTTACCATAGCCGGGGTCCTTTCCGATTCGGAAAAATCATGTAGCTTACCCATATTTTACATACTTTATTATCCGAAAAGCAATACATGGGAGACGAAGTGCAGTTTGTGCTATGAAACGCGGAAAGGATGGAGATTGCGGGGTTTATGGCTCCGGATGGAAAAAGATTTGACGGCTGGATGGTTGACAAAGTCATCTGACAGCTGAAGGTGTGGAAAAACAGGTTATAAGCATATATACTATGGGGTAGGTATTTGGGAGGTTATGGAAGATGAAAGGAAAAAGAAAAAATAACCCGGTCATAGGATCCGCATGTATCGCAGCACTGGTTTCGGTAACAGTGCTTTTCGGAGGGTGTTCGTATTTCGAAGACAAGTTCTTCCCGACGACGATGTATGACACGGAACAGACAACGGCTCCGGAAACGAGTGAAAGCACAACAGAAACCGAGATGACGACCACGACAAAAGAGACGACTACCGAGACGACCGAAGAGACCACTACGGAGGAGCCGACGACGGAAACCACCGAAATCAAAAGTGATCTTACCCTTAAGGATTTCGAGAAGATCGATAATGGTTATTCGATAAAAGCACTGGTAAAAGAGGTCGGTCCGTATTCCAGATTTGAGTGCTCCGGCTTCTATGTGTGGAAACTTAAAGACAAGACGGAGATCTGGGTATTCAAGGATACATTTACCGGAAACGTCAGAGATATATTAAACGTAAACGGAATCGAGCAGACGCTGATCTACTCTTCCATGGATGAGTCTCTGTATAAGGAAACCAGCTATTACGGAGTCAAGTGCATTTGCAGTATCAATAGGGAATTCGGCCCGGAGCTGGAGCGCGGCTGGTATTCCCTGGAAAAAGACGGGGGCGTCTATATTCTCTATTCCAGCGGTAAGCAGGACACCCGAGGCACCTACGTGTACACCCAGAGAGTCAGAAGTGAGACGATTCCGCTGGATACACTTGTTCTCACCTTTGATATGGAGACATACACAGGGACAGAAGAACTGGAAGAAACAGAGAAAAGTCCGTATCCGTGCAGCGGAGTCAGACTCGACAGAATGCCGAAAAATCTGGTGGTTACGGACATAAACGGAGAAGAGATCCCGTTCAAGGGCAAACTTACCGAAGCGGATATATTCCCCGGATAAGTATTGCAATCTGTTCAGACTATAGGGAGAAATACTATGCGAAAAGCACTATGCGTTTTTCTTTCGTTCATGATGATCATCTCATCGGGCTGTTATAGAAGAAAAGATGATATGCCATACGGATATAAGACGGCAAAGGATTATGCCGAGGTCTGGTGCGGTCCGTGTAAAGTGATCGACGAGTTTACGGCTGTCGAGCATGATGACGGATCAAAAGTAGAGATCACCGTCATGGAAGACACGGAGTACGGCTTTACGTATCGCGTCGAGGCGATGAACACTGCACAGCATAAAAAAGACTGGAACTATACGAGTGGCGAATTTGATTACGAGTATTTGAAAGTGTTCCTGGAAAAAACGGATTATTCCGAACTCATCGATAAGTATGATCTGACGATCGAACAGAGTGAAACGGAGCCTGCCTATACAGAAGGAATGATCATGCCCTATCTCGCGACGATCAATTTCTATTCAGGTAAGATCCTGACGCAGGAAGAGCAGAGTGAGATCTTAGGCTTTACGTATGATGCACTGGAAGAATTCGATAAGGACAGGAAACACTTTACAAGAGTGTATGCCTGCCCCAGCGTGTACATGCATATCTATTGCCAGCCGACGGAAAAAGAAGCGGAAACCGGTAAGAAATATGGTGGCGAATCCGGAAGATACGGATACAAACCCGAGAAATAAAAGGAGCCTTCTCCCAAAACAGAAGTTTACGGAGAAGGCTTTTTCTTTTCGTGAAGAGTATCACAGATTGTTCAATATCACACCAGGTAGTTGTGCGCCTGACGGTCGAACATCTCTTTATATTTCCCGCCTAATTCCATGAGCTCTTCGTGTGAGCCCTGCTCGATGATCTCTCCGTGCTCGAAGAGATAGATGCGGTCAGCCATTCTTGTGGTCGATAGACGGTGGGAGATGAAGATGACGGTATCTTCGCCGGCGTTCTCGATCAGGTTTTTATTCAGCTTATACTCCGAAACCGGATCCAGGGCGGACGAGGGTTCATCTAAGATGGAGATCGCGCGGTCTTCATTTTTCAGGAAGACACGGGAGATCGCCAGTTTCTGGCTCTCACCGCCGGAGAGGTTGACGCCGGCATCATCAAATTCACGTGTCAGCGGTGTGTGGATCCCTTGTTCGAGAGAATCCAGTTTCTTTCCGAAGTCTGCCTTGCGGAGCGCATGGATGACGTCCTCTTCGTCCTTTTCTTCTACCTTGTGCAGCAGTACATTTTCGGCGATCGTCGCCGCGTAGATATTGAAATCCTGGAACACGGCACTGATCTTCTTTCTGTATTCGTGCGTGTTGTACTCGCGGATGTCGTGACCGCCATACCGGATGCTTCCACCGGTCACGTCGTAAAGACGCATGAGGAGCTTCACGAAGGTGGTCTTTCCGGCTCCGTTTTCACCTACGATTGCAATCTTCTCTCCGGGATGGATCTCGATGGAGATATCTTTCAGCGTATCTTTATCCGTATTCGGATAACGGAAGGACACATGCGAGAGTACCAGCGGATCGGATCCCCTGGCAGGGATAAGACCATCTGCGACTTCGATGTTCGGCTTTTCTTCCATCAGACGGATGAACTTATCCCCGTACTGGCCGATCACCTGAAAATCTACAAGACAGTAGTTGATCTCATTGAGGTTTCGTCTTACATAGTTGGCGGCATTGTTCGCCGAGGCAACTTCTCCGAGCGCGATGGATTTTACGACCAGCGCCAGATAACCTAAGTATGCAGGGATCGCAAAGAAAGAGAAGACCGTAAAGACAGAGATCCAGTTCACCAGGGAGATCCATGTCAGAGGAGGTCCGTACTTTCTGCCCTTATCCGCTGCTTCTTTGATCGCTTCATCGAACTGTCGGCGGAGAGGTTCTTTTACATCATTCAGCTTGCATTCTTTCGCAAATTCCGGCTGGTAAAAGACGCGCTGGCTGTACTCCGCCTTACGAAGATCCTTTCTGCTCTCGATCCACCACTGGTAATTGATGCTCTCGATCTTAAAGCGCGTAAGAAGATTGACGATGAATCCGGCAAGCGGGAAGAGAGCCAGGACCGGATTGATGGTCAGGATCATGGCGGCAGCGATCAGGAGTGCCACGGCACCTCCTAAGATCTGGCTGATGATCGTCACGGTATCTTCGATCAGGGCATCGGCACGCTTCGATACGATGGAATAGTTATCGTAGTTTTCCGGATCATCATAGAAGAGAAGATCACGCTTACTGTTCTTTTCGGAAAGATCGCGCATGATCCGTCCGGTCAGATAAATGAGCTTTGCCTTTGCCCATTCATTCAGAAGCTGATGGATCCACTCCAGGATGACCAGCATCACGAGAGAGATCAGAAGCAGCGTCACGATCTTCGAAACTTCCGTATTACCGGTAAGTCCCTCGATGATCATCTTCAGGATGAAGGTGTCATTGACGGCCATGCCGCTCTTTAGGATCACGTTCAGAAGAATGATCCTTATGATCAGGGGCTTGTCGTACTTTGCCGCATACCGTACCATATAGAGCACGTTACTAATCATATGGCGGATCGTGATCTTTTCTTCTTTCGATTTCTTATTCTTTTTTTCTTTTTTGCGACCCGTATCTTTACTCATAGAAAGCCTGTGCTCCTTTCAGCATTTCTTCCGGTAAGCTGTCCTGATAGTTCTCGGCCTGAAGCATGAACATATCGTAGTAGTGCTTCTTTCTTTCCATCAGTTCTTCGTGGGAACCATGCTCCACGACCTGACCGTCTTTCATCATGTAGATCTTATCTGCCATTCTTGCAGAAGACAGACGGTGGGAGATGAAGATCACGCCGCGTCCCAGAGAGATGCGCATCATGTTGTTATACATGTTATATTCCGCCAGCGGATCCAGTGCCGAAGACGGTTCGTCGAGGATGACCATATCCGGCTCATGCGCGAAGACTCTGGCGATCGCGATCTTCTGCGCCTGGCCTCCGGAAGGGACGAATCCCTTCTCGTCAAATTCACGGGTAACGATGGTATCGAGGCCCTTCTCCAGCTCCGGATGATTCACATCAAACTGTGCGGCGATAAGTGCTTTTTCCGCGGCTTTATAATCTTCTTCGCCGTCGGGCTTCCGCATCAGGACATTCTCCACGAGCGGCATCGCAAAGACCTGCAGGTCCTGGAAGACCGTGCCGAATCTTCTCCGGTAGGACTCGCCGTCGATGTCGTTGATGTCTTTCCCGTTGACCAGGATCTTTCCGGAGGTGACCGGATACAGTCCCATGATCAGCTTAATAAGAGTGGTCTTTCCGGCGCCGTTATAGCCGACGATTGCCAGCTTCTCGCCCTTATTCCAGGAGAAACTGACATCGTGGATCGTGGTTTTCTTCGCGCCCGGATAGGTGAAAGACACGTGATCCAGCTCGATGCTTAAGATCTCGCCGGCATCCGGCTTCGGTTCCGGCTTCTTTCTAGCCTGTTCCAGAAAGTCTTCCAGATTCTTAAAGAGTCGGGAGTCGTTGCTCAGCGCGATACGGTTCTCGACCGCGTGCTTCAGCTGATCCGTCGAGAAGGCCATCGCCGAGATCATGGCTACATAGCTCGAGATGTCTGCCGCGTTTCCGGACTTGACCTTAAATACGACGTAGAAGTAGGCGGCGATGCCGGCTAGGATCGAATAGCTTCCCTTCATGAGAAACGAATAAAAAGCGGACCGCATGCGGTACTTCATCGAGACCTTCGCCATCTGCTCGACAGCGGATTCCTGCTTGTCCAGAAGGATCGAGTTGATATCGAAAAGACGGATCTCTGCCGCATACTTTTTCTCATAGTACACGCGATTGACATAGTTCATGGTACGCTTGTCGCGGGTAATCGCCTTTTCACGGTCGAAGTTGCAGATGCCGTTCTTTTTGCCGTAGTAGAGGCTGACGGCCATCGGGATGATCATAAACACCAGAAGGACGGGGTCGACCATGACCACGACAGCCAGCGACATGATCGTCGCGCCCACATTACCGATATACACGCCGGTCGTGATCGCCAGATCCATCGCGGACTCTGCGCTTCGCTCGAGGGCTCGGGCATACCGGTCGTAGAACTCCGGATTTTCGTAATCCGAGAGCGTCAGCGTATCGGAGATATCCATTACCTTATAGAAAATGTGGCGGTATACGAGGGGAGTGCGGATCTTCCTATATGTCTCGTACCACCCGCAGATAAAGTGCACCACGACGTGCCCGGTACAGGCGATGATCAGGAACCAGAAAAGCCTGCTGTATTCCACGCCGCGCTCGATACAGTTGAAGATGTACTTGGTGAGATAAACGAAGAAGAAAACATAGAAGATCTGCTCGATGGAGTTCTTGAAAAGCGTGAAGATCAGAAGCAGCTTGTCGGACTGCCACACCTGTTTCAGAGCATAGCGCAACTGCTTAAATGTACTCGGTTTCGCTCCCATGCGATGCACCTCCCTGAAATGAATATACATATCTTACCACTACCATTTGATATTTTGAGAGTTTTATACCAGCGGGACAAGTGCTTTTCGCATGATCGTACCGAGTAGCCGGAAGTGAGTGCAAAAAAAAGAAGAGGCCGCCCCTTGGGACAGCCTCCTCGTGTTTTCTGTGTTCGGTATATGCGAGAACTTATGCTTCCTTATCTTCTGCCGGATCTCTCAGCGGCATCTCGACCATGATCAGTAACTTGCCGTCTCCGTCAGTTTTCTTGGAAACAAAGTATGACATGTGCAGGGAAGACTCGTTGTCTCCTGATCCGGACTTCATAAGAGAATTGATCCCCTCCATTTCCATCAGAGCCTCGCAGGATGCGGTATATAATTCTTCCCATCTTTCGCGGTCCTTGACGACGAAACATACTGAGATGCGGCTTCCCATATCCAGTGTGCCATCGTCATTACGAACGATATGTGCACTGGCCTGATAAATGCCTTCTGTATATCCCAGAGAATTCGTATCCCAGAAATAAACGACCCAAGCTACTGCGTCTTCCTTGTACTGCCGATCGTTCGGATATACCATGAATCTCTCGTCTTGGTTATCTAAAGTGATATCCTTTGGCGTCCGGAAGATCTCGAGAAGGTTTTCCTTTACTTCATCCGCGGTCTTTCCGTCAAACGATACGAAAACGGTTCCATTCGGATTTGTCTTGCCTGCCTTGGTGTAAGTATTTGTATTCGTGGTATCTTCAGTAGTTTCATCCGTTGTCGCGTCAGTGGTCGGTTCCGTCGTTTCCTCTTTCTGGGACGCTGTTTGATCCGAAGCATTCTTGATGCCGTCCTGGGTGTCACCTTCGATACTTTCTGCAATGTTTTCTTCTGATGTGATCTCCGCGATAGCATTCTTCGAGGTTTCTTCTTTTTTATCTTCCTGATGATTTAAGGTGAGGTAAACAACAGTAGCAACTGCGCCCACCGCCAGTACGGCTGCTAAACCGATAAGTAATTTCTTGGCCATAATACCTGTTCCTTTCCTTGCTGCTTCGGAAGCGATCTTTTTTCCTGCTTCCACGGAAGCGGCCTGCATAGATGATGATGCGGACAGGCGGAGTAATGAAGCGGGCACGGGTTTGATAACGACCTGCTCGGCTTCTTTGTTGAATAGTAGTGTTAAGAAAGGCACCGGCATAGCAAATAGCTTCGAGTTACTTTCTTCTTCATATTTCTCTACCTCCTTTTTGATCTTTTTTCTGGCATAGCTCAGACGCCACAGAACGGTTCCCTGCAGGATGCCCAGTGCCTCTGCGATCTCCTGGGTGCTCATCTCATTAAAGTAAAATAAGATGATCGTTCTTCTGACATCCTCTGACAGGGTCCGGTCGATAATGTCCATAATGATCCTGCGCATCTCGGCTGACTCTACGAGTGAATCCGGCAGAAAGTCTTCGGGGACGGTCTCGATGGTCTCCATGACCTCATCGTCCACGTTCTCTGTTCGTACCGACTTCAGACGGTTCAGGCTCTTGTTGGCAGCGATCTTCTTAAGAAGGGCGACCGCTTTGCTCGTATCCTCGAGATTTCCATACGATTCAATAAAGGATACGAATGTGTCCTGCACGACATCCTCGGCGTCGGCTTCATTTCGAAGAAGCGACATGGCGGTCCAGTACACGGCGCGATAGCCTTCGTTATAGATCTTTTCGATTTCTTTCTCTGTCATTTTCAGCCTCCTTCATATCCGCATCTACTTACTTAACAACTGACGGACACGAATTATTAGATGGTATGAGAAAAATTTCTTCTCCATCAGTATATCAGTGATAAATAGAAAAATCTTTTCTGCCTATCTAATAATTTCCGATGCTGAGTTGTTAAGTATATAGAAGCGGATGACGCATGTTATAATTTTCAAGGGTTGTATGATCACAAATACATAGGATCGGGAGAGTAGGGTATGTGTGCAGAGAATAATCAGAATTATCGGACAGAAGAGGAAGCCATCGCATTAGCATCTTCCGGAGGGAGCACGGTTGACCGGCAGGCAGCAAGAGATGCCGTGGCAAGTGCTTTTCGCGAAGAAATAAGACATGCATTTGAGCCGGGTGTCAAGGTGATGTCGGCAGATAGAGAACTCCGGTATTGCCTGGAGCTTCAGAGAGACCGCCTGGCGCGGAGAAATCTCCAGTATAAAGAGGATATGGATCCGGGAAAAACACCCGCCAACAGCTTGAATAATGTCCGTTCATGGAAGGACGGCCACTATGAGACCTCGTGGTCTGTCGGCTACATCAAGCATATAAAATCAGCGGAACGTGCCGGCATGAAGAGCTTCAAAAAGACGCAGCCGCAGCAGATCTTCGAGACGATCGTCGATGTGTGCGACGGAGAAGATATCAGCGGCGATACCTACTGCTGCCCGAACTGCGGCGCGGTCTCCACGATCAGAGAACTCCAGGAAGGGTGCAGCCAGTGCGGAACATCCTTCAAGATGACCGAACTGTATCCGAAGGTAGCCAACTATTACTTCGTTCCGGACCCGGCCGTAAGCACGGATCCTCTGTGGAAGACGGCGATCCGGTACGGACTTCGTGCACTTCCTGTGACGCTGATCCTGTTTCTGCCGATGATCCTTCTGAAGACGACAGACTCGAGTCAGACACTGAAAAATCTGCAGTGGACGGTTCCGTCCGTGCAGAAGGTCATCGCATATATTTTTGCCATGATCATCATGACCCCGGTCATCGGATATTTCTTATGGATACTCTCGACATTTGTTGCCGCTTTCCGTTCCGTCGGAAAAGAAACGCCGGCCGCGCTCTCTGTCGGAAATTCCAGAAAAAGATTTGCCGCGCAGATGTCGGCGATCAGTCCCGAATACACCTTTGAGACCTTCTCTTCGAAGATCACCACGCTTTTCCGGATCCTGGTATTCTCCGACAATAAGGAAAGCCTGCCTTTTAACGCGGTGAAAAATATCGGGACGGATTTCGATAATGTGATTGACTGTACCTTCCACGGATGGATGTCCTGCAAGGATATCCGGGTGGAAAATAACATCGTCTATGTCACGGGCGATGTGTATGTCGATACTACCCGGGACCTCGGTGACCGGCTCAAAGTAAAAAGCGAGGTGTATCAAATTACGGCGGGAAGAAGGACCGATATTCCGTTTTCGACGAATTTCTCTATCGCGAAGATCCAGTGCCCATCCTGCGGCGCCAGCTTTAATTCTTTCAAATCGAAGAACTGCCCGTATTGCGGTAAGGAATGCGAACCGGCAACAGACGACTGGGTGCTCTACGATGTCCGGAAAGCAGGATAAAAGTAAGTGAGGTAGGAATTATGTTTGTAGTACTTTATTTTGCGGGATTAGTTGCTTTCCTGAAACTTTATGGCGTCGAATTTCTCAAGGAGCCGAAATCCGCGATTATTTTCTATATAGTAGTCTTTATCGGATTTATCCTTTCTATCGAGGTGAACCGTATCCCCAGGGTGCTCCGCGCAAGAAAGCAGCTGGCACATCTTTCCGGACGGATCGAAGGCCGGATCACCAGCCATTATGAGGATACATATGATGTCCGGGATGAAGATGGACAGCTTGAAACGAGATCACATGGTACGGTTATTATGTATGAGTTCGAGGTCGGAGGAAATACATATACCGGAAAAGGGTACGGCTCCTGGTCACGCCAGGACAGAGAGCACCAGACCATCTGCTATGATCCGGAGCATCCGGAGGATAATCTCCCGCTGGCTGAACTGAACAGCAAGACGAAGACTCATTTTACAGGAACACTGATCTACATGGGAGTATCGTTTTTGATCCTTGCCGGAATATTCTGGATCCTCTACAAACTTATGGGACACTGATGCACGATAAATAGAGCCGTGGCCGGAGACTGCTCCGCGCAAATAACGCCGCGGCAAAGTGTACTTGTTTGCAACATATCCGTAAAGACCATCGTCATATATGTGTAAGGGTTCTTTTCGATATAAAGAACGAGACTATCATATGGAGGTGGCAACTATGAAAAAGAAAATAATGGCAGTACTTCTGGCAGGTGCTTTTGTAGTGGCATCAGCGGGGTGCGGCAAAAAAGAAAGATCGGAAAGTACAAGGCAGGTCAAAGAGCACAATGATGCGATCGACACAGTAATTGCTGAAATAGATCCGATTCTCGGGGATGGTTCCGCTCAGAGGTACGAAGCGACAGAAGCCTATGAGACGCAGCCCAATATGACGGAAGAGGATCTCAACACAGAAGAATACAACAGGATCGAAGAGAATGGCTTTGTAAAAGTCGCGGACGCTCCGCTCTCGACTTTCGCAGCCGATGTAGATACCGGCTCGTACTGTAATCTCCGAAGAATGATCCGCGACGGATGGAGCCTGGATAATGTCAAATCTGCAATCAGAACGGAAGAGATGATCAACTACTTCGACTATAAGGTCGATAGCGCCGAGGACGTTTTCAGCGTACAGTATTCCGTTGGAGAGTGCCCGTGGAATGCGGATAACAAGCTTCTGGTCATGACGATGCAGGCCAATGCCGAGATGAATGTCCCGAACGAAGGAAATAACTTCGTTTTCCTGGTCGATTCTTCCGGATCCATGAACTCGGAAGATAAGCTCCCGCTCGTAAAAGAGAGCTTCAAGCTTCTGGCGCAGAATCTCGGACCGAAAGACCGTGTGTCAGTTGTAACTTATGCGGGAAGTTCCGAAACACTTCTTGAGGGTTCAGACAATTATGAGAAGATCTGTGATGCACTCGATAGAATCGATGCCTATGGCGGAACGAATGGTTCCGGCGGTATCGAAGCAGCATATAAGTGTGCACAGGAGAACTTCGTCAAGAACGGAAACAACCGTGTCATCATCGCATCTGACGGTGACATGAACCTCGGTATCACAAGCCAGAGCGGACTTATCGATCTCATTAAAGAGAAAAAGGAATCCGGCGTTTTCCTGACGGTCCTCGGCTATGGTACAGGAAACTACAGCGATGCCAACATGGAATCCCTCGCAGATGCAGGTAACGGAAATTACTTCTACATCGATTCCCTCGAAGAAGCAGAGAGAGTACTCTGCGAGAAGATGATGCAGACCACGGTGACTGTCGCAAAAGACGTCAAGTTCCAGGTCGAGTTCAACCCGGCGGAAGTTGCGGAATACCGCCAGATCGGATATGAGAACAGACGGATGTCGGCAAGTGATTTTAACGACGATAAGAAAGACGGCGGCGAGATCGGCGCGGGCGCACAGGTAACGGTCTGCTATGAGATCGTTCCGGCAGGCGCAGGAAAAGAAGGCGGCGGACTGAAGTATCAGGATACGACGCTTTCCGAGCAGGCAGGATCCGGCGAACTCTGCACGGTAGCCGTCAGATACAAGGCTCCGGATTCGGACGAGAGCGCCAAGATCGAATACCCGCTCACCGATAACGGCGTCAGCAAGAGAGAAGACTTCAACTTCGTATGCGGCGTGATCGAGGCCTCCATGGTGCTGAGAAATAGCGATTACAAGGGCAATTCGACACTTGATTCGGCATACCAGCTTGCCAAGTCGGGAGCAGATAACAATCGATACAGAGAAGAGTTCTGTGAGCTCCTCAATAAGCTCGGCGCGGACGCGTAAGAGCCTGTACGGCATGGTCCGGGCCCCGCGCTGCAGGCTGCTGACCGGTGGCGCAGGATGCGGACCAGCGGCGGATCACAGATCTATAGCGAATAAAGCAGGAGGTCGTCTCAGTGATGAGACGGCCTCCTTTGTTGTTGCGGAAAAAAGGAGAGCGTATCGCTTACTTCTCGCAGAACTTCTTATATGCGGCATCGATGATTGGCTCGAGCTTCAGATAGTCATCCCACGAAAAACCGGCGGCCAATACCTTCTCGCGAAGGACCTCGCCGTAATCATGCAGATACTGGTGTTCGTAGTAGTCTTCTATGAAAGGAAGAGCCTCTTCAGAAATATCTTCATCAGTGAATACCATGTCGCAATATGTGCTGAGGATATACATTCCCGTTTTCTTCTGATCCTTCACGTCCTGAAGATCCGCTTCCTCTTCTTCATCCTCGTGATGGATCTCTCCGAGCAGATCGTGCCGGATCAGCCAGGTAATAAAGAAGGCAATGTGGTTGCCGGCATACTCCCAGATAACTTCTTCGTCAGCATCTGTTAGTGTGTCCGGTGTTTTACCGGTCTGCTCACAATACTCTTGAACCAATCGGGTTGTGTTTCTATTAATCATCCCAAAAGTACTCGTTAAAATCTTCTTTGCTCCATTTCCCGGTTTTCGAATCATATTTCTGCCGGTGTTCCCGGGTGATGTCATAGTTGAATTCTTCCTCGTAGTACAAGCTGATATCTCCATCATTGAAGTCAATATCTCTTCCCAGAATGGAGACGAAGCCTCTTCCGGAATAATTCTTCGGCTCTTTCTCGATCTCTTTCTTTTTCTCTTCGGAATAGAAGATCTTTACGATACATATCCGGTCCTTTCCAGAGACAGTCGTTGCCCAGCCGTCAGTGTGGCTGTCTTTAAATTCTCTGGCCACGTTTTCCTTATATTGATCTTCCTTCCAGCTTCCCTCTGTCCATTCGGGATTTCTGTCGAAGTTATATAGAGTGTCGATCGAATCGAAAGTCTCCTGATCGAAATACATGATGACCGTATTCTCATAAACATAGATCTCTTTCAGCCCGAACATGTTGTCCGCCGGACACGAATAGTGTTCGATCAGTTTCTCGTCTTTCTCCGGGAGAAAAGTAAAGTCGTCCGGAACAGCGTGGAGGTTGGCTTTAAATGTGGATTCGTCCGCGAGGATCGGGACGGGTTTCGTTGCTTCCGCTTTCCTTTCCTCGACCGGAATCGTATATGTGGTGAAAGAGTCTTCTTCCGGAAAAGCACTTTTCTTCTTATTCTTGCATCCTGTTACACTAGGCAGTGTACATGCGGCCACAGAAACTAACGCTATCCATCTAACAACTGGCTTTTTCATATGACAATCCCTCCTATATACATATGACGATACTTCAGAAGAGTATGTTGCACCGCATAGCTGATACTTAAAGAATATCACACGTTCAGAACATGTGTGGTATGCTGCGAAGATGTTCGGACTTGAAGCACACGAATAAAATGGGTATTGGAGAGCCGTGTCCAAGTTATATACAGCTTCTTGACAGGACGGCCTTCTGCGTATTTTCATAAATATAGAAAAATTTTTTCTCGTACCTGCGAAGAAATTTCCATTGTCATGTGTCTATAGGATAGATGCGGACATAAGGAGGCAGAAGAAATGGATAGAAAAGAACTTGAAAAGATCTACAATGAAGCCTATCGTGCGGTGTACTGGACGGCATTTTCTCTTCTGAAGAATGAAGACGATGCGCAGGACATCGTGCAGGATACGTTTGTTGCCCTGATCAACTCGTATGACAGCATTCAGGATAAAAGCAAGATCGTACCGTGGCTGAAGAAGGTCGCCGCCAACAAGTCCCTGAATCGTCTCACGAGGACGAAGACGGACAATGTGGAGGACGAGTTCTTTGATACAGTCGAAACCGTTCCCGAGGATTTCCTCCCGGATTCGCTCGTTGAGTCGGAAGAGACGAGGAAGATCATCATGGATATCATCAACAATTCTTTGTCGGAAGATACCCGGATGACGCTGATCCTCTTCTACTTTGACGAGATGAGCACCAAAGAAGTTGCCGAGGCTCTCGGGATCCCGGAAGGGACCGTTTCGCGGCGCATCCATTCTGCCAAGAAGAAAATCAAGAAGGAGGTCGAGAAATATGAAGAAGAGAACGACACGAAGCTATTTATGGTCGTACCATTCTTAACGCAATTGTTTGAGAAAGAAGCCGAACAGGTGCCATTTAAACCTATTCCGGCATCACTTTTGAATCTGTCCGCGTCTACGGGGGCTGCAGAAGCAGCCGGGTCTGAAATTGCCTCACAGGCATTAAAGAAAGGGACAGAGGTTATGCTTAAGAAAATCATTATTACCAGTGTATCTGTAGTTTTAGTAGGCGCGGCCACAGCCGGGATCATCTATTTCGCAACGAGAAAAAATGAGAAAAACGATGCAAAAAAACGTGCCGGAAAGAATGAAGAAAACGAGATCACAGCGATCGATCCGGATGCCGAGGATACAGGCCTGAACGGCGAAGATCCATCCGGCGCGAAAAGCACTTCTGACGCGGCGGGAACAAAAGGATCCACAGAAGCCGCCACGGAATCAACTACCGAAGCTGCCACAGAAGATACTACAGCTGCTCCGACAGAAACAGAGGAGGTCGAATCTGTATATGACCTCAGCGGAATGTCTGCAGAAGAGATCGCAGATCTTTGCGATGGCCTGACTACCAGAAAGATCCCGAAGGTCGGAGATACATTAGAAGACGTACAGAAAACGTACTTTGATGTTAGGCCCTGGCGCTTCACCGGAGCTACTTTGCTCGAAGGAAGATACAGCAAGTCCGACAAAAGCAACGTTAATGTCATCTTTGTAAGTGGTGTATATAACGACGGATATCCGAAAAACGGCGGACCTCACATCGATAAGGTCGATTATTTCGGAACAGGTCTCGTCATCGATATCTGTGATACAGAGTTGGCCGATGAATTTATCGAGATCATGAAGCAGAGACATCCCGTTATTGAGCAGAAGCCGGACGGGTCCTGGAAATCTGATGATTTTGTTGTCGGCCTCACCCCGGTCGACTTCTTCGATAGGAGTAAGGGTACTCACTTCCAGATCGCATACGGCGAAAAGAGCACCTGGTATGAGTCGGTCGCTGGAATCTTCGGATTCGGATATAACATCACGACGGGAGATCCTACAGAAGAAACGGCTGCGGATTCGAATTGAAGTGCTTTTCCATATGAATAAGAGGACCCCGAAACTATCGCGGTATCGGGGTCCTTTCTTAGTTCTAGGAGAACTCATTTACGTCTTTTCATCGAACAACGTTGACAGATGATCACCTTGGATATAAACTACTCATAAGTATAATACTCATGAGTATAAAAAGGAGGAGCGGGAATGTTTGGACGGATCAATGAACTAGATTATCTCAATTCTTTATATAGCAGCGATCGATTTGAATTTCTCGTCATGTACGGTAGACGGAGAGTTGGCAAGACAACTCTTCTTCAGGAGTTTGCAAAAGATAAAGAAGTGATATTCTATCCTGCTCAGGAGAAGAATGATTCCCTAAATCTCAGTGATTTTTCGAGGATGATTCAACTGAAATTGGACGGTATGTTTATCTCCCCTTTTGAAGGATGGAAGGAAGCATTTGAGTATATTGACAGGAAGGTGAGTCGTCGTATGGCAATTATAATCGATGAATTCCCTTTCATCGCGGAAGAGAATCCTACGGTTAAATCGATTCTTCAGCATGCTATCGACCATATGTGGAAGAATAATAAGAATATCTTCCTGATACTGTGCGGATCTTCAGTTAGCTTTATGGAAACAGATGTTATGGGTAGGAAGAGTCCGCTACATGATCGGCAGACATCTGCATTAGAGATCAGACCCTTTGATTATCTTGACAGCAGTCTCTTCTATCCTCGATATACAAATGTGGAGAAGATAATCGCATATGGAATCCTCGGAGGTGTGCCCAGGTATCTGGAAGCCTTTGATGACAGCCTGACTTTGGAGCAGAATATTGCATCCAAGATTATCCGAAGAGGAGCATATCTTAATGAGGAGCCGACCAACCTTCTGAAAGCCGAGCTTCGCGATCCGAACGTTTACAACAGTATTTTGAGTGCGATAGCGAATGGTAGAAATAAGGTGCAGGAGATCTCTGATTATATTCATGAAGAGAATACCAAAGTATCAAAGTACCTGGTTGTACTGCAAACGATGAGACTTGTTGAGAAAAGCATTCCCTGTGGAGAGAGTACAAGTACCCGCAAGGGAATTTATCGGCTCACCGACAACTTCTTCCGATTCTGGTTCAGGTATGAATTCACAAATAACGTGTATTACGAGATGTTAGGTGCAGATAAAGCATCCGTCGAAATAGTAGACAGCATATCGGATTATATGGGAGATGCCTTTGAAGGGGTATGTATGGAATATATGATCAGAAAGGGGAAAGAAGGCAAACTGCCGTTTGTTCCCTATAAAATCGGAAAATGGTGGGGGAATAATCCGTATATCAAGGCACAGGATGATGTAGATATACTCATGATAGACAGGAGTGGCAAGAAGGGTATTTTTGTAGAATGCAAGTTTACTTCTGACAAGATGCCTCACAAAGAGTATGAAGATCTGAAAAATGCAATGGAAGCATTTCCTGAGATAAGAGAACGCTATATGTATTTTATCAGCAAATCCGGATACGATCAGTCGGTGATTCGCCATGCAAAGGAAGATGGCGCGATCCTTCTGAACCTAGATGATCTGTTCAAAGACTGAAAATTCTTGTAAGAGAATCCGAATGCCGGAAATCAAAATCTGCCAATTCGAAACATAAGGGAAATGCGTTGACAGTGCCTCTTTGCGGTGCTACCATGTAGATAAACTACAAATGTATTTTATGAGACGGGAGAGCATATGAGCAGTAAGGAAATCAAGAAACTTCCGGATGCGGAATTTGAGATCATGCGGGCGATCTGGAGGTGCAGTGAGCCGGTGACTTCGCCGATCCTTACAGAGAAACTCCGGCTCGCTCTTCCCGAGAAGGACTGGAAGCAGCAGACCGTCATGACGATGCTGGTCCGTCTGGAAAAGAAAGCATTTCTCCGTTCGGAGAAAAATGGTAAAGAGAGATACTATTCTCCGGCGGTGTCCGAAGAAGAGTATATGCAGGTCGAAGCGAGAAGCCTCCGCCAGCGCTTCGGAGGAGCTCGTGTCACAGGATTGGTAAAGTCACTTTGCGATGGCGGAGATCTCTCGGAAGAAGAGATCTCGGACTTGAAAAAATGGCTCGATGAGCAGTAAGGAGAAGCATGGGAAATCTTTTCCAGACGATCGTTCTAAACTCGCTGAATATGACATTGGTCGCACTGCTTCTGATGATCATTCTTCGCGCGCTTAAGAATATCCAGTCTCCGAAGATCCGGTATTATTCCTGGCTGATCGTACTTCTCGGATTTCTCATCCCTGTTCGATTCTCGTTCGGTTACACACTGTTTCATGTTTCAAATGCATCCGAAGCACCGGCGGTAACGATCGGGGCAGGTACGACTGTGATAAAAGCTGCGGAAGCAGGGCTTTCGTGGAATACGATCATGACCATACTGTTTGTGATCTGGATACTCGGCGCGGGCGTGTATGCCGCAGTATCTGTTATCCGTTTTTTCAGATGGAAAAGAACTATTCTGAGACTATCTTCGACATCTCCTTACTATGATGCATTTGTTTCTTCTTTCGCGGAAGAGATGGAGATCGGTCCGGTGGAAGTCCGTATATCGGATGCGGTATCTTCCCCCATGTTGATCGGTCTTTTCACCCCGACCATTTTGCTTCCGATCCGTCACTATGAATACGATGAATTAAGACTGATCATCAAGCACGAACTGACGCATTATCTCCACAGGGATCTCTGGTTCAAACTTCTTTTGATCCTCTGCCGGGCCGTGCACTGGTTTAATCCGTTTATGGTGCTTTTCGCCAGGTCGATCGAGCAGGAATGCGAATACTACTGCGATATGTCGGTCATGGAAAATGAGCCGGAGAAGATGCGGAAGGTCTACTGCAACTCGATCGTAAATACATTGGCGGATCAGGTGAGAAGAAACGGACGGGAGATGCGGCCGGTTCTGGCAACGAGTTTCTATTCGCCGAAATCCGGACTTAAGCACCGCTTCTCCATGGTGCTTCGGGGAAAGACGAGAAAGGTCATAGGTGTCCTTATCCTGGCGGGGATGCTGACAGTCGTGTCTGGTTTTGTACTGGGCGAAAAGAGCGGAAAAGAAGCTTCCGGAGTCAGCAGCAAGATCCACCAAGTGGATGTGATTGAATCTTCTGAAGAATACGAAACGAATACGGAATGGTCCGAGCAGGAAGTGGAAGAAACAACATACTACGAGGAATATACCACATGGGTCGAAGATGAGGATCAGGTGGAATCGTCTGCCTATGCGAATGATGACGATTGGGTAGAAGAAACGTACTGGGAAGAAACAACGGCTACATGATGCGTGTGTTTTTTTACTCTCGTTAACTACATATGTAGTTAATTAAGAGCCGCATTAAATTTGGATGAAGTGATAAAAACACAGGGAATGGATAACATGAAAAGGAGGCAGCGATGAAAAACAGAAAGGCTCTCAAACTGGTGGCGACACTGATCAGTATGGCGCTGATGGTCCCGATGGCAGGATGCAGTAGAAACTCTGCATCGGAGAAGCAGGGCGGGACACAGGTTGCGGCAAGAGATCGGAAGGAAGCCGTCGCGGAGTCCGACCCGTACTTCTACATAACGGAGAAGGAACTGTCCATTCCTGTTGAAAAGAACAGGAAAGTAGTCTATGCCGATTTAGGAGAATGCAGATTCGTTGGAGATCAGGTCTTTGTTTCCTACATGCTCTTCT
>JAGCXQ010000012.1 GCA_017961235.1 Clostridiales bacterium
TCGTCATCATCATCGTCATCTTCGTCGTCTTCGTCGTCTTCATCATACTCATCCGTAGCATCATAATCACGAGTGGACTTCTTCTTTTTCTTGGCGGAAAGGTTCTCGTCATCGCCCTTTATTTTCGGCATGATGAAGATGAAGAATACCGCTGCAAAAGCACCCAGAAACGCCACGATAGACGGGATCAGGATGAGCAGAAGTTTCTTTTTCGATTTCTTTTCAGGCTTCTCTTCGCCGCTTTCTTCCGAGGACGATTCCTGCCCGTATTCCTTATAATATGATTCGCGAAAACCACTCTCCCCCGGGTCTTCTGTGGCGGACACGGGTTCCTGCGCCCCCGGGAAAACAGATGTGGTCTTTGAAAGCTGTTCCAGAACACTCGGATCTTCCTGATAGTTCGAATCATATGGAGTCTGTCCGACCGGTTCATACGGCGACTGGAACTGGGGCTGTGCGAGACTCGGATCGAACTGTCCCTGCTGGAAGTTCGCATCATACTGTGGCTGCTGATAGTTCGGATCGTACTGTCCCTGAGGATAGTACTGCGGATCCTGCGGCACCTGGTATCCCTGCGGATCCTGTCCCTGCGGATAGTTGGGATCATACGGCTGCGGAAAGTTCGGGTCGTACTGTCCTTGCGGGATGTTCTGGCCATACTGCGGCTGCTGGTAATTCGGATCATATGGTGTCTGTCCGACCGGCGCATACGGCGACTGGAACTGGCCCTGTGCAAGGTTCGGATCGTACACGGTCTGCGCCAGATTCGGATCATACTGCATCTGCGAGGGATCGTACTGACCCTGAGGATAGTATTGCGGGTCCTGCGGCACCGGATAGCCTGGCGCGAACTGTCCCTGCTGGTAGTTGGGATCATACTGCCCCTGCGGAAAGTTCGGGTCATACTGCCCCTGCGGAAAATTAGGATCATATTGTCCCTGCGGATACGGCGGAACATTCTGCCCGCCATACGGATTCATACCCTCCGGTGCTCCAAACCGGTTCGGATCATTCGGATTTGCTGCCATAATCCCATCCCCCAAAAATCAATTTCTTTCGATAACTCAATTATGCTACAAACCGAAAGATTTTGCACCATTGTCTTTACTTCAGGGAACGTTTTCTCGTTAAAAGGGTCAGCTGCCTTTTCTTACCTCGATGATGTCGCGGATCGCCTTGATGCGGCCGAAAACGCGGTCGAGCTGCTCCTGGTCCTTGACCTCGATCGTCATGGTGAAGCGGGCGGTGATGTCCTTCATCGCGGACATGGAAGCCGATGTGATCGGGATGCGCTCCTCGGCGATCGCGTTACTGATATCCGCCAGCAGATGACGGCGGTCGTGCGCGATGACGGTAAACTCCACCGGATAGATCGCTTTCGTGTGCTCCTGGTTCGCCCAGTACACTTCGATCAGACGCGACGCACGCTCCGCCGCACGCGCGGAAGCCGTCGCATTCCGCATGATATTTCGGATATTGCTGCAGTCCTTGCGATGCACACCGACGCCGTTTCCGCGCGTGATGTATCCGATGATCTCATCGCCCGGAACCGGGTTGCAGCAGCGGGAAAGATGCACGAGGCAGTTGTCGATGCCGGTCACGACGACACCGGTATCCTGATGCGCACGAGGCGAGGCTTTCTTGCCGGATTTGTGCTGCTGTTCCTGCGAACTTGCCGACAAGGTAGGTCCGGAAGTCAGGTTCTTCTCGTCGAGGATCTCCTTCGCGATCGGCTGATAAACGACCTGGCCGTTACCGGTTACACGATAGCCGAGCTCGAACCGCTCGTCCTCCGGAAGTGCTTTTATATACTCATCACGAAGACGTCCGACCACCTTCTGTGCCGTGATCACGCCGTAGCCGATCGCCGCATAAAGGTCGTCGAGTGTATTCTGCGCGGTCTTTCGGAGGATCGTCTCCACGAAAGGCTTCTGCAGGAGCTGATGCGGGGCAAAGCCGAGCTTCTTCATCTCGCGCTCGACGGACTCCTTGCCGAGAAGGATGTTATCGTCGCGGGACTCTTTCTTGAACCAGGCGTTGATCTTCGACTTCGCCTGGGAAGTCTTGACCATCTTCAGCCAGTCACGCGAAGGTCCTTTGATCTGCTCGGACGTCAGAATATCGACGATATCGCCGTTCTGAAGCTCGTAAGAAAGCGGCACGAGACGGCCGTTGACCTTCGCGCCGTACATTCGGTTACCGATGCCGCTGTGGATCGCATAGGCGAAGTCGATCGGGCACGAGTGCAGCGGGAGCGAGATAACGTCGCCCTTCGGCGTGAACACGAAAACCTCCTCCGCAACGAGGCCGGTCTTCAGAGAGTCGAGATACTCGTTTGCATCCTTGGACTCGCCCTGCCAGTCGAGGATCTGACGAAGCCACGAAAGCTTGTTATCAAAGGAAGTGCTTTTCGCTTTGACATTGGAATTGCCGCTTTCCTTATACTTCCAGTGCGCGGCGATACCGTACTCGGCAGTCCGGTGCATCGCGAGGGTTCTGATCTGGACCTCGAACGGGATGCCCTCTTTGCCGATGACCGTCGTGTGCAGCGACTGGTACATGTTCGGCTTCGGCATCGCGATGTAGTCCTTAAAACGCCCCGGCATCGGGTAGTACATCTCGTGGACGAGGCCCAGGACCGCGTAGCAGTCGGACACCGTATCGACGATGATGCGGCATGCGAAAATATCGTAGATCTGATCCAGGTGCTTGTCCTGGTTCTTCATCTTATTGTAAATGCTGTAAAAGTGCTTCGGGCGGCCTTCGATCTCGGCGTGAATGCCCATCTGCGTGATCCTTTCGGACATCTCGCCGACGACGTTCTCGAGGAATTTCTCGCGCTCGGATCTCTTCTGGGAGATCGCGCCGACGAGCTCGTAATACGCGTCCGGATCGGTGTAGCGGAGGCAGAGGTCCTCGAGCTCCCACTTGATCTTATAGATACCGAGACGGTGGGCGAGCGGCGCGTAGATATCGAGCGTCTCGTTTGCGATCGCGCGCTGTCTCTCGGGGTTCTGATGCTTCATGGTACGCATGTTGTGGAGTCGGTCGGCGAGCTTGATGAGGATAACGCGGATGTCCTTGGCCATCGCGAGGAACATCTTGCGCATGTTCTCCGCCTGCTGCTCTTCCTTCGACGAATACGGGATCCGGCCGAGTTTGGTGACGCCATCGACGAGAAGCGCCACGTCGTCGCCGAAGATCTCCGTGATCAGCTCCTGCGTAACGGGCGTATCTTCGACCGTGTCATGCAGAAATGCAGCCACCAGCGTGTCCGCATCGACTTCGAGCTCCGTCAGGATCTGTGCTGTCGCGATCGGGTGGATGATGTACGGTTCACCGGATTTTCTCTTCTGGGAACTGTGGGCTTTGTACGCGAAAATGAAGGCGCGGCGGATCCTGTCCGTCTCGTCTTTTTCGGAGTAGAACTTGTAGCGCGTGATGACTTCTTCGAGCATGTCGAGGATCTCTTCGCTCACATCCCCCGGCATGGTGTCATCGCGCAGGTCGTCGAACATCGCCTGGACGTCCGGCGCAAGCTCTTCAGTTTTCTTCGCGTCACCACTCATGTCTTCATATCCCCGGCCTTCCGGCCATTCCCCTTTATCTCGGGCGCAGCCTTCGCGCCCGCTCTATCTGCAGCTATGGCGCAATTCTCGCACTCGCTCTATCTGCGGCTGCGGCGCGGCTTTTGCATCCGCCGGCTTTTGTCCGGCAACCGGACCTTCGCGCCCGCCCGCATCAGTTCGCTTCAGGTGCTTTTGCCGTATTTGCGAAAAGCACTTGGAACGTCTTTGTATTTTCGAGTTTAACCCTTTCTTGCACAGATAACAAGGTAAAACATACTCTTTCGTCATTTATGCGCATCAGATCGATGAGCCCCGCTTCGCTGAAAATGTCGAGCGCTCTAGAGATTTTGAACGCGTGCAGGGGCTTACGGAATTTGCCGGTCAGAAGCCGCGCCAGGAGGTTCAGATCGACGATGTTCGTCTCGTTCTTCGTTCCGACCGCGCTCTGCTGGAAATACTTATACAGGATGCCCATTTCCTCGCCGGTCGGGCGCAGCTCCTCTTCCCTGCACTTGCCGATCATCGCGATCTGCTTGAGCGGCAGGCCGTTTCTATAAAGGTTCTCGAGCACCTGCGGCTTGTCCCAGATGATCTTCCCGATCCCCGCGAAATGCATGTCCGCGACGCGCAGCGACAGGTTCTCCCGGTTATTCCAGACGTTCACGCCCATCTCCGCGAGTACATCGACGTTGCTCCCCTCGGCGAACATATCGACCCACTCGCCCGCGCCAAACGCGATCGCATCGTAGTTTTTGATGTTTCCGTCCTTGTCTTTGCAGCTCAGGACCATCTTCAGATGGCGGTTTGCGGCGCCGACGGTCTTCGGCTGCAGAACTTTCATGTCCGACAGCAGGAACACGGGTTCTCTGTTTCCCTCGCCAAAAGGCTCGAGCCCGGCGAGTTCTTTTGCCGTATCAAGAGACAAGTCCTCGTGCGAGATGACCATGTCCACGTCGGTGAACAGGAGGTCGTTCTCGGTATTTCTTTCCTCGGCAAAAGCACTTACCTTCGCCTTGAATTCTTCGTAGTTCTTCTTCTCGACGGAAACGCCGGCCGCGCGCTTATGGCCGCCATACTGTAACACTGTTACACCGCAGTATTTCAGGCATTCCAGGATCGGGAAGTCGCCGGCGGTGCGGCAGCTGCCCTTCAGGATCCCGTCCTCCTCGGCAAACACGATCGCCGTTCTCTGGTAGCGGTTCACGAGGCGGTTGGCCACGATGCCGAGGATGCCGAGATGCCAGTTCTCGCCGACGACGATGATCGGCATTGAGTAGTTCTTCATGTTCGCGATCAGCTCAGGGTCTGACTCGATCTGAGCGACCGCCTGGTCTACCAGATCCTGTTCGAGCTCCTGGCGTTTCGCGTTCTCCTCGATCAGCTCCTCGGCGAGCATTCCTGCCCGCGCCGGATCCTCCGTCAGAAGGAGCTCGAGCGCACGGTCCGCCTCGCCCAGGCGGCCGCAGGCATTGATCTTCGGGGAGATCTGGAACGAAATATCGCCCGTGCTTACAGGGATCGGAGTATTCATATCCAGAGCCTGCACGCTTTCGGCCCCCGACGTCCGGCCATTTCCCGCGCCGGCATTCTGCTTGACGGAAGCAAGGAGCGTCCGAAGACCCGGACGCCTCGTCATGCTTAGGGCTTTCAGGCCTTCCTTCACGATCGTTCTATTCTCGCCAGTAAGGCTCACCACGTCCGCGATCGTGCCGATGGTAACGATATCGAGGTAGTTTCTCCACTCCTCTTTTTCAACCTTTTCCGGGAATTTCGGGCTCAGCGCGGCGACAAGTTTCAGCGCCACGCCGGCGCCGCAAAGATGTACGAAAGGATATGTATTGTCCGGACGTTTGCAGTCGATGACCGCAAGCGCCGGCGGAAGCTCGTCTTTCACCTCGTGGTGGTCCGTCACGATGACGTCCATCCCCTCCGCGATCAGCTGTTCGACGGCCTCGGCGTTCGCGACGCCGCAGTCCACGGTGATCAGAAGGTCTGCGTTTTTGCTTCTGATGCGCTCCAGAAGGCCGTCGGAGATGCCGTAGCCCTCGCTAAGGCGGTTCGGGATCACGTAATCCACGTCCGCGCCGATCTTCCGGAAGAAGATCATGAGGACCGAAGTCGCGGTCACGCCGTCCGCGTCGTAGTCGCCGCAGATCAGGATCTTCTCGCTATTTTTCACCGCCGCGCAGATGCGCTCGACGGCGGGCTGCATGTCGTTCATCAGGAAAGGATCGTGCCATTCCAGTGCTTTTCCCGAAAAAAGGGACTCGGGATCGATCCCGCGGCTTTTCAAAAGGCGCGCAAGCAAAGAAGGCACAGACTCATCTGCACCCGCCATCTCGCCGATATCCGGGGTCTCCGGCAGCCGCCATTTCTTCTCAAGAAGAATCAAAAAAATCACTCCAAAAAATCTCTTGCATCTATTGTAACATTAAATCTTCGATTTCAATGGAAATCGCCAACAAAAAACAATCTGCAACTTTGGAATCCGACAACAGAAACCATGCGCGGTTTTCGCGGTTTTCAGAATATTTCCAAATTCCGGGGCTTTTATGGAAATCTGGTGGAAATCATGCCGCGGGAAAGTGCTTTTCAAGCGGACACTCACCTATACACTCACCGAAAAGCACTTTTAGGTGAGCATTTTGCGAATAAATGGCAGGTGAAGTGCTTTTCGCGAAGTTATTCACCTAATCCCTCACCTATTTTCCGTTTTAGGTGAGCATACTGCGAATAAATGGCAGGTGAAGTGCTTTTCGCGAAGATATTCACCTAATTCCTCACCTATTTTCCGTTTTAGGTGAGCATCTGGGGAATGGCGGCCGCGCTCAGCAGGATGCTTCCTCCTTTTTCATCTTTCTCCCTCCGATATCTTTTTCGTTCGGGCAATTGAAATCACGATAAGAATAGCCACCAGGATCAGGCACGCAACTGCTGCGCAAAACACAGCCTTTAAGAACAACTCGACATCGAACGCAATTCTTTTGTCCAGGGAATGCTTATTTGTCAGCGAGGCCGGGATCCTGCAGATATGTTTGCCGTGGTTCGCGTACAGAGTAAACTGTCCGGTATACTCTCCATCTATCTCAAATCTGGTATATTTGATTTCCTCTTCTGAAACCGATGTCCGTTCTCCATGCAGCGTGCACTCCCCGCGTGCGGATGAGGCCAGAAGATCAACCATCTCCTCATGAGATAAACGCACCCCGTTTTTCGAGATCTCGCTACTCGCAAAATCTACCAGGCGTATATCCATGAAACAGATCTCATCCGCCGCTTCATCATAGCGAACAAAACTAAATGGTCCGTTTTCCCTTTCCACTTGAAGAGAGCCGTCTTCCATCTGTTCGATAGTGAACAGATCCGCTTCATCAGTGGCCCGAAGATCCGCAAATTCAGTATCCGGATCAACTGAAGTATTGTGACCTCCCACGAAATAGAAAACCGCAGTTAGCACCACGAACATTATTCCTACTGAAATGGCTATAATCTTTTTACTCATGAGTCCGGTGTCCTCTTCATTCACATGCAGGGCTTCTGCGGCAAGTACGACTTACGGGGCTTCTGCGGCAAGTACGATTCATGAATAATTATATCAGTTTGATCCACACTTCGTGCTCGGTATAGAAGATCACTCCACCTGCAAAAGCACTTTTAGGTGAGTATATAGTGAAAAAACTCCGGGAAAAGTGCTTTTCGGGTAGGAATTCGCATATCACTCACCAAATTCCGTTTTTTGGTGATTTCTCAGCAAAAAGCACCCGCCCACAGCAGCTCCAGCGCCTTCGCCAGTGAAAAAGAAAGGACCGCCTTTTTCAGGCGGCCCCAAGAGGGTGGATTGGAGGGTATTATGAAAGTGGGTCATTCAATGTTATGTGGGGCGGGGTGCCCCAGCGCCGCAGTCCGCCGTGCCCCGCGCCCCGGCGCCGCCATCACTCAACATTCTTGAGTGCATTGGCGAGCGGGATCCTCTTGATGCGGATCGTGTCGAAGACCGCGACGATCGCGTAGGAGATGACGAGGATCAGGATCATCTTCAGTATGCCCATCGGGCTGATATACACATCGAACCAGCCGTTCATCGATCTCATGTACAGGCGGAAGACGCCGGCGAGACCGAAGATCGCGAGCGCGGCGGTAAGAAGCGCGCTGACGATGACCACGATGGAGGTCAGAAGAATATAGAGGCTGTTGATCTCTTTGTTCTCATAGCCGAGGACCTTGACCATCGAGATCGAGGTCGCGTTCTTTTCGATAATGATCTTCGTCAGCAGATACATCATCAGGACCGCCATGATCAGGCAGACCCAGGACACCATGTCCATCATGTCGCCCATGCTGTGGTCGAGCTGCGTCGCGATGCTCATGACCTCTTCGATCGTCACTACGGTGTAGATCTGCTCGTAGTCGATATCCGAGATCGTATTCTGTGACAGGAATCCGGTAAAAGCATCCGCCTCCAGACCGAAGATGCTGTTGAAGTTCTTTTGCGGAAGGAATACACAGAGACTGCCGTCGTAATCGTACACGCCCTTGACCACGAAGTCGTAGGACTTATCTCCGTACTTTTCTTTCAGCGTGATGGTGTCGCCCTCGGACAGGCGGAACTTCTTCTGGTACGGCGAAGAGATAAAGACCTCATTTCCGTTCAGTTCTTCATCGATCTTGATGTAGCGGCCGCCTTCCGCGAACCCGTACACGCCGATCTCCTCGCCGACGTGCGCGCCGTCGGTCGTCTCGAGAGATGCGATCGAATACTTCTCCGCTGTCTCCTCCGAAGTGGAAATGACATTTCCCGCTTCGTCCTTATATCCCTTGAGGATGTACTGGTAGTTCGACAGCAGGTTCTCGTCAACGTTCGCCTTATAGTGGTCGAGCGTCTGCGGAAGTCCGATCGAGAACGCCAGCAGCAGCATGACAAATGCGATACCTACGAAGAGTACGATGTATCCGCCCATGTTATCGAAGAAGATACGGAGACGGAATCTCTTGAGGAAGCTCCAGGACGGAAGTCTCATGGCCTTCTTTCTCTTCGATGTGTTCAGGTCTTTTCTTAAGAAACGCAGCGGCGACAGGCGGAGCTTTCTGTAGATGACGACGAAGTTGATGATGGCCATCAGGATCAGCGGCAGGAGCGTGGTGACAAGAAATGCACTCATATTCCACCGTGTCTCGTATTTTACGAGGCTGTAGGAATTGTAGTAGAGCGCGACGGCCGCGTCCTTGAAGAACGTGTAGCCCAGGAGATTTCCGACTACCGCCGCCAGAAGTGTCACGATGACCGGCATCAGCATGTAGTGGCGGAGGATCTCGCCTCTCGAGTAGCCGGTCGCACGGAGTGTGCCGATGACCGCGGCCTCATTGGTGATGGTGTTGCTCGTCGTGATCGCGAAGATAAAGGCCATGACCCCGATGAATACATATACCAGGACCGACATCAGTGCTTTGTCGGAGCCCATATCGCCCGGCGCGAAGTGGATCGCCTGATTTGCGTACTCCGGCACGAAGTCCATGAGTTCGTTTACGTCGTCTTTGCGCTCGGCATACATCTTCATCGTCTCCGGGTCTTCCGCCTGAAGCTTCACCTGAAGTTCCCCGGCCGCTTCTTTTTCATCGGTAAAACCACCCGTCGCGGACAGTACTGCGAGTTTTTCCATGAGTGCGTCCGCTTTTTCTTTCTGCTCCGAGACCGTCGCCGGCTTCTCGTTATACATGAACGCATACTGGTAGAATGTTGAGGACTTGAGGTTCTCCCAGCCCACTTCCGTCATGACCGCGATGTCGAAGTCGACCGCATTGAACATGAAGTCGGAGTTGTTCTTATAGAGCGTGGTGTAGTCGGACGAAGAAATCAATCCGGATACGGTAAAAGCACTTCCCCCGATATACAGTGTGTCGCCGACCTTGATCTTGTTGATGTAGGCGTGGTTGTTGTCGATGGCGATCTCGTCAGGTCTCACCGGCATCTCGCCCTTCATGAGGCAGGCGCGGTTCACTTCGTTTCTAATCTTAAACACGCGCACGGTGACATCTTTTTCATCGGAATCGATCCTCTCGGAGGGCTTCACTGCGGCGGCATCTGAAGCTTCGTCACCGGCATTCTCTCGAGTGTCGTTGTTTGCGCCAACCTCGCCGGCATCTGCCATCGGGATATCTCCCGGTGCGGTCTTGCTTTCGGAAAGATCTTTATAGAACTGTTCATAGACCGTGATGCCTTCGCCCTCGATCTCAGCGATCAACGCATCGGATGCCTTATCTCTGAGCTCGAAGTGTCCGTTCTCGATCGAGTATTTCTCGTAGGACTCGTCGATCGCGGCCATCATGCTGTCGTTCGCAACATCGATACCGGATGCAAGGCCGATCATAAATACCATCAGGAGGAAGAGCACGATGTATCTCTTCCAGTTCTTTTTCATCTCGCGGAACAGACGCTTGCGCATCGGGTTTCCGACTTTTTTCCGGGACGCAGAAGCCACCGGAGCGAGTGCTTTTCCCTTAGTGTTATTCGTGATTACTGCCATGATTCTCTCCTCCGTCACCAGTCGAGATCTACTGCGGAGACCTTGTTTTCGTTGATGATGTTCTTTCTCACTTTGCCGTCACGGAGCTTGATCGTGTGGTCGGCCATTTCGGAGATCGCGTTGTTGTGGGTGACCATGATGATGGTGTTTCCGTACTTTCTGTTGACGTCCTCGATGAGCTTGAGGATCTCCTTAGAGGTGTTGTAATCGAGTGCGCCGGTCGGCTCGTCGCACAGGAGGATGTCCGGGTTCTTGACGATCGCGCGGCCGATCGAAGTTCTCTGCTGCTGTCCGCCGGAGAGCTGGTTCGGGAGCTTATAGCGGTGCTCCCAGAGACCGAGTGTATTCAGAAGATCGTCGATATCAAGCGGTGCATCGGAAAGATACGCGCCGACCTCGATATTCTCCTTCACGTTCAGGTTCGGGATCAGATTATAAAGCTGGAAGACGTAGCCCAGGTGCTTCCTGCGGTAGCGGGTCAGTGCTTTTTCATCCATATCACGGAGCTTGTCGCCCGCGATTGCGATATATCCGTCGTCGGCGCTGTCGATGCCGCCGATGATATTCAGGAGCGTGGACTTACCGGAGCCGGACGGCCCGAGCAGCACGCAGAACTCACCTTTCTTCACGGTGAAGTCCATCCCGCGGAGGACCTCCTGGCGGCTGTCGCCCTCACCAAAGCCTTTACATACATTACATACTTTGAGAAATTCCTGTTCTGACATATCTATTACCTCTCGTTGATCTTATTGAATTGGTAAACGGTTCAACATATGAACACTCGTTCATATGTATTATAGTTCATGTGTTAGCCAAAAGCAACCCACACTTTTGATCAGTGCGTACAATTATCCGGTCCGTTTCTACGATGCTTTTTGGGTAAATCTTCTAAAATGTATCCGGAGCACTTCGCCACCTCCTTTTCCGGGCAACAAAAAACGAGCTTTTGCTGCAGTATTCCATGCAGTAAAAGTCTCGCTTCTTCCGACATATTCCGGGGAAAGACCGCTTTCTTTCTCCCTCTCACGCACGCACCACAGCAAGAAGCTGAGGGCTTTTCGCAAGAGATCAGAGACGGCGGGGATTCCCGTGATGACGAAATATGTCACATGCTTCCGATGCGGATCCTGATGTCGTTTCTTCAATCGATCGTTAAGGTCGCTCCTGATTCCGATCTTATGTCAACTCTGATGCCGATCCTGATGTCGTTCCTGAAGTTGATCCATCGTTGATCCTGAAGGGTCCCGAAGCATATAAGCTACTCCCTAATACGTTTTCAGTGTAGCGCACATCCCAGGATCTGAAAACCCGCGGATCTTCCGTAAAAAGAAGGATCTCACGGAAATCTTGCCGTGAGATCGGAATTAAATCTGTAAATCCACCCTTTTCTTTTTTCAGATGCATGTTATAATCGCGCGTTCTCCCACGCGTCAGCCTACGCCTGCTCCGCTCACCATCGTTCAACCGTCGCACCAAAAAGAAAAAGCCTGCCGGATCTGATCCGACAGGCTTTTTATTAAGCAATTTCAAAAAGAGTAATTATCTCTTACGCTTTCTAGCCGCCTCCGACTTCTTCTTACGGCGTACAGAAGGCTTCTCGTAATGCTCTCTCTTACGTACCTCAGCGAGTACACCAGAACGAGCGCAGGAACGCTTGAAACGACGCAGAGCACTGTCAAGGGACTCATTTTCTTTAAGTCTGATTTCCGACACTTGTTATCCCTCCTTCCGTGCATTAAACTTAGGAAACCCAAATCTATCGGTTTCAAACAGGACATATATTACTCTAATTTTCGGCGTTCGTCAACGAAATTTGCATATTTGCGCATTCCGCCGCCGTTTTTCCGCCTTTTCCCGTTCGAAAAGCACTCGGTCCGCTCACAGTTTCGCGATCATTTCGCCCGCCTTTACGAGATCCTCGCGGATACTGATCTTCTGCGGACACTGGTCTTCGCAGGCCCCGCACCACATGCAGTTCTCCGGTTTTTCGTCTTCTTTAAACTGATTCCACTCCCATTTCGCATGGCCGGCGTTACCGTATTTACCGTACTCATTCCAGATGCGGAAGACCTTCGGGATATCGAGGCCGCCCGGACAAGGCATGCAGTAACGGCAACCGGTGCAAGGATTGAAAACTCTCGCGTCGAGCGCCTTTTTCAGATTCGCCATACCGGTGAGCTCGTCTTCCGTCATCGGCACGTAGCGGTTAAATGTATCGAGGTTGTCCTCGAGCTGATCCTCGGCGGACATGCCCGACAGGATCACCTTCACGCCCTCAAAAGAAGCGACAAAACGCAGCGCCCAAGAGGCTTTTGACATGCCGGGGCGGATCGCGTTCAGTTCATCCAGCAGATCGTCCGGATACATGCACAGCGAACCGCCGCGGATCGGCTCCATGACGATCACCGGGATGCCCATCGACTCCGCCAGTTTCAGGCCCTTCGTGCCGGCCTGGTTCTCAATATCCATGAAGTTGAACTGGATCTGGCAGGCATCCCACGGATACTTCTTGATCCACTTCTCGAAGACAGGGTAATCATCGTGGAACGAGAATCCCACGTTCTTGATCTTCCCCTGCTTCTTGAGCTCGAACATGAAGTCGATCACGCCGAGGTCCTCCATCTCCTGGAAACGGTCCTCATTCATCGCATGTAGAAGATAAAGATCGAGGTAGTTCTGCTTGAGCTTTTCGAGCTGTTTCTCGAAGAGCTTCTCGGCGTCCTCTCTCGACTTCACTTCCCATACCGGAAGCTTCGTCGTCAAGAAATACGTATCTCTCGGAAGCTCTGAAAGAACCTCGCCGACCACATACTCCGACTCGCCGCCGTGATAGGGATAAGCGGTATCAAAGTAATTCACGCCCATCTTGTGCGCGCGAAGCAGCATCGCTCTCGCTCTGGCCCGGTCGATCTTGCCGTCCGCCGTCGTCGGGAAACGCATGCACCCGAAGCCCAGAAGCGAGACAGGCTTATCAAATCCATTCATTGTTCTAGTAAACATAATCCAGTCCTCCAACCTGATCAAGCACGCACCGACGTATCCCGTAACAGTGCTTTTGCAAAAGAACTTTCCCCTAACTTTATTGTACATAATTCAGAAGCGGAATCATACTACTTTTTCATCACGGAATCTCGCGAATTTGCCCACCATGCGCGTATATGGTACTATTGTTTATATTATTAGGGGGTAAACATGGATATCGATGTCTCAACGCTGACATTTCGTGACGCATCCAAAGAGGAGAAAAAGAGGATCTTCCGCGCGCTGAATCTGCGCAGCACGATCTGGCTTGTCTGCGCTATTCTCGCAATCGCAGCGCTTTTCATCGTCGCGAACGGCCGGCTCAAGTGGATCTCCGCGATCGGTATGGGCATCGCGCTCGTGATCCTCATCTACACCGCCATCATCGACATGCCTGCCTGGAAATGCAAGGTCTGCCACGGCCGCGTCTCCAACAAGCGCGAAGTCAGCACCAGCGAAGATACCGGCATGTACTACGACGCGGTCACTTTCATCTCCGAATCCGGCGAGACCATGGAAGCCATGCCCGTTTTCTCCGCGCACACGCTCCGCCTCCTCACAGAGGGCTCCCGCGCAACTATCGTCTGCTACAACAAGCGTCACCCCGTCATCCTCGCCGACGAGCAGCTCCACGGCTAGGATCTTTCAGTTTAGTTTAAGGAATTTAATCCTATTCTTCAGATACAAATAGGATCAAAACACTTTTAAGAAGCATCTTGATCCTATCTTTTTTTCTGCTCCATAGGATCTTCTTTTCATTTTTCAGCAGATGATCCTATCTGATTTTCTGTGTCATAGGATCTTTCTCCCACTTTCTGGCAAATGATCCTATCTTCTTTTCATCCGAATAGGATCATTTCCAGGATTTGTACAATTGGATCCTATTGCTGATGTTATTTGATAGGATCGTATCGCCATTTTTTGCCGAATGATCCTATCACGAGTGCTTTTCGATAGGATCAATCGTGAAAATCCATCAAGAAGATCCTATCCGTCAATTTTTCCCCTTCGATTCCACCCGAAAAGCACTTACACCTCAATATACGCGCCGGCCTGCGCCCGCCACATCTCGGCGTACTTGCCGCCCTTTGTGAGGAGCGATTCGTGCGAACCCTCCTCCACGATGTGGCCCTCTTCGAGCATGAAGATCCTGTCCGCGAGACGCGTGGTCGAGAGACGGTGCGAGATGAAGATGACGGTCTTATCTTTCGTCGCCTCGAGCATCGCGTGGTTGAGCTGGTACTCCGCGATCGGGTCGAGCGCCGAGGACGGCTCGTCCAGGATCATCAGCGACGCATTCTGGTAGAACACACGGGAGATGGCCAGTTTCTGGCGCTCACCGCCTGACAGGTCCACGCCGTTTTCCGAGAACTCATGGGTCAGCGGCGTATCCAGTTTCATGGGAAGAGACTCGGCTTTCTTCAGAAGTCCGCTGTCCGAAAGCGCCTGCCGGATCTTTCCTTCATCGAAGCGGGACGTCTTCCCTTCCGGTGCCGGGAGATCCAGATCATCCAGCACCACGTTCTCCTTCACGGTTCCCGCAAAGATCTCGAAGTCCTGGAATACCGTACCGATAGAGTCGCGGTAGGCTTCGACATCGTACTTCCGCACATCGACACCGTCGGCGAGGATCCGACCCTCACTCGTATCATAAAGACGCATCAGCAGCTTGACCAGCGTAGTCTTGCCCGCGCCGTTATAGCCGACGAGCGCGATCTTCTCACCCGGGTGCACCTTCATGGAGATATCGGACAGCACCTTCGGAAGACCCTCTTTGTAGGCAAATCCCACATTCTCCAGTTCCAGTGCTTTTGCCGAAGAAGACGGGATCGCATCCCCCTCGCTGACGACCTTCGGCTCATAGGCCAGGAAGTCTCTGATCTTCTGGATATAAAGGCTCGTCTCACAGGCCTTCGGATAGGACTCGGTAAAGACACGAAGGCTCCGCTTGAGATCCGTAAACCAGTTAAAGAGCATGACCAGCGACGACAGCGAGATCGCGTGCATGACTGTGTAGCGGTAGACCAGATACGACGAATAGAATGAATCCGTAAACAGCCGGCTGCAGATGTGATCCTTCAGGAAAGCCACGCCGAACTTCTTTTTCGCCAGTGACTTTTCCGCCTCATAGACTTCGTTATTGGCCGCCACAAAGCGCTCCTCCAGCACGTCCGTCACTTCCGGATCCAGTCGGATCTCTTTGGCATAATCTTTCAGATAGTAGACACGCTTGACGTATTCGCGCTTTCTTTCCGGCGGATAGCGGCGCATGCGGATCTGAAAGGACAGTTTGTTATAGACCTTATTCAGAAGGAAACTGAACACGAAGGAGATCAGCACGAAGACGATGGAGAGCTTGTCCTTCACCAGGAAATAGCCGCCGGTCAGGAAGAATACGGTCAGACTCGACAGCACTTTCTTAATGAAATCCATCGTCTGGTCGATCTGCTTATCGACCTCGGAGATGGCCATGACCTGGCTGTTGTAGAACTCCGGATCGTCGTAACAGGAGAGGTCCACGGAGCGCGCCTTTTCGTAGAGCATCAGCTTGATCTTCTGCCGCACTTTCGGCCGTTCTTTTTCCTGCATCAGGTCGCCGGCGATGACCGTGAACACCATGCCCAGCGTGATCGCCGCGGCAAAGATCAGGATCGTCATGCCGACTCTTCTAAAGGAGTAGCCGAACTCCGCCGCCTCGAGGACGAATCCGATGAGGATCATGTGCTCGAAGAAGATGGAGACCTGTCCGCGGATCGCATCCAGCGCCGGGAAAAGCACAAACTTCGGGGAGGCTTTGAACATCATGCCCATGAAGTAGAAGTTGTTCTTAAAGACCTGCGAGGCCGGCTGCTTGATCTTCTTTTCTTTTTCTTCGGCAAAAGCACTTGCATTCTTACTCACAGGATCACCTCCTCTTCCTTTTCTACGGCCAGGTAGTTCATGGCCTGGCGGATATACATTTTCGCGTATTTTCCATGCGCATCGATCAGTTCACGGTGCGAGCCGCGCTCGACGATCGTGCCCTTTTCGAGCATGAAAACTTTGTCACAGTTTTTGACCGACGACAGGCGGTGCGAGATGAAGACCATCGTATGTGTGCGGCCTTCTTTCATGATGTTCTTAAACAGGTCGTACTCTGCGATCGGGTCGAGCGCGGAAGAAGGCTCGTCGAAGATCTTGACCGGCGATTCCTTCGCAAAAGTTCTGGCCACCGCGAGTTTCTGGTGCTGGCCGCCACTGAAGACTGCGCCGTCCTTATCAAACTCCTTCGTCATGACCGTATCCACACCATTCGGCAGCGACTCGACTTTCTCGAGGATGCCGGCACGGCGCAGCGCCCGGTGCACGATCTCGTCTTCGTTTTCGTAGTGGCGGCCCATCAGGACATTCTCCTTTACGCTCATCGCGAAGATCGCGAAATCCTGGAACGTCGTCGCGAAGAGGCGCCGGTACGCACGCAAGTCATACTCCTTGATGTTGCGCCCGTTCAAGAGGATCTCGCCAGAGGTCGGATCGTAGAAACGCAGCAGCAGCTTGATGATCGTTGTCTTGCCGGCGCCGTTATGGCCGACGAGCGCGACGATATCGCCGTTATCGATCTTGAAGGAAAGATCTTTGATCGTCTCCTCATCCTTATACGAGAAGCACACATTTCTGAACTCGAGGCTCTCGAAGCCCTCCGGCATCACGCCGCCCTGATCCTGCGGGATCTTTTCCTCATACTCCAGGAAGGTCCGGAGGTTATTGATGAAGACGCCGTTTTTCATGAGCTCCACGATGTCTTCGAATGCCGTGATCAGCATCCAGGTCATGGCCACCATCAGGCTCGTCATGATGGCTAACTGGGAAAGCGTAATTGTCTTACTGACAAGGGTTCTGTAGCTGGCATAAAAGAGCACGCCCTCGAAGATGATGGTGAACGTAAACGTAATTCTCCAGAACGAAAGCGAGCAGTTGGCAAAGGCATACTTTACCGCCGCCCGGACATTCTTTTCCGTGGCTTCACTGTACTGCTTCTTTAAAAGCGAGAACACATTGGAAAGACGCATTTCTTTTGCGCCGTCCGGAAGATACATCATGCGGCTGACGTAGTTATGCACCTTGTTTCCCGGCACCTGCGCCTGATACCGCTTATACTCATATATCCGCTTATAGTTACCGAAGATGAAGTTACCGATCAAGGGCGAGATGATAAAGAGCACCGCATAGTGGTCGATATCGTACATGAGATAAAAGACCACACCCAGTGCCGGAAGCGATACGATAAAACCCCAGAAGCGCCGGACGATGGCACAGATCTTTTCTTCCGCCCCGTCGATGGCCATAGTGTATTTATCGTAGAAATCCGGATCTTCATAGCACCGCAGCTCCACATTCTTCGCCTTGGCGAAAAGCTGCTTATAGATGCCTCCGTAAAGCTTGATGGTCTCAAGCGGGTAGATCACATTGTCCGCATACTTGTTATAGAGCTCGACCACAAAGAACACCGCCGTCATGATCCCGATGAATCCCAGGACCGAGCGGAACGATGCATTACTGTCCAGCGCCTGCACGAGCTTTCTGATGAAAACGCCATCGAAAAACACCCATTCAAAATACCCGAACACGGTCGAGATGAATGCGGCGATGACCATCAGGCGGGTATATTTTCCCGCCAGTTTCATGGCGAACACATTATTGCTCACCGTCTGTCTGAACGACAGCTTATCCGAGGACTTCTTTTTCCCCTTATCCGGGCTTTTATTCTTCCCCTGATCAGGGCTTTGCTTTTTCCCATTTTCAGGAGCCTGTTTTTTCCCCTTTGCTTCCTTTGCCATTTTGTGTTTCCTCTATGTTTCCTTGTGTGATTTCCCCTTCACAATCAAAATTTTAACATAAGGCCACACGTACTAACAGTTACCGCCAGTCTAATTTTCCGGACAGCATTCGCGCCGCCGGGCAAGTGCTTTTCGCGCAGAAAAAGCGCCGACCCGCCGGCAAGTGCTTTTCAAAAAGCAAAAAAACGAAGGGGACCCTTTTCAGGATCCCCTCCCGGTGTTCAAGCGCAAGTACGGCTATTGAACAAGGAAATTAATACTTTTGATGGAAGGAATTAATAGGTAGGCTCGATTAGACCATACTGACCGTCTTTGCGCTTATATACCACACACACATTCCCGGTCTGCGCATCCAGATAAACCAGGAAACTGTGTCCGAGCATTTCCATCTGCAGAATTGCTTCGTCCGAATCCATCGGTACCAGTTCAAATGATTTACGCTTAATGATCTTGGGTTCGTTGTCCTCTTCTTCGTAATCCTCCTCAACGATGTCATTGAGATAGTCGTTGATGATCGGATAGTCCTTCTTCTGACGCTGGATCCTTGTCTTCTGTTTCCTGATCTGCGACTCCAGCTTATCGACCGTACGGTCAACCGCATTCAGGATGTCTCCGTCTTTGGCCTCCGCCCTGAAAATATGATTCTGAAGTTTAAGTGTGATCTCCACTTTCTTCTGCTCTCTTTCGGGATGGATCTTAATGTTGAAAGATCCCTCCTCTCCGAAATACTTGTCAAATTTAGCGAGTTTGCCGGCGATTTTCTCCTCCAGACGTGTGCCGATCTTGATTCCGTTTCCCTGTGTCGTGATCTTCATATAATCACATCCTTCCGATTGTTCAATTTCGTAGACCCTTGTTCTGTCTACGTCTCCATTATATCGAACTAAGGTTCACAAAATGGTAACATACGCGTCGGAAAGTTTTCGCAAAGTATGCTAGAATAATAATGTTGGGGCTTCACACAGGGAGGCTCTTTTTTTGTGTCCTGGAATAGTCGCAATCACGCATGTATGAGTTTTTTCGAAAAGCACTGAAAAACTCATACTTTTTCTTCTTCGATGTATGAGTATTTTCGAAAAGCACTGGAAAACTCATACATTTTCTTTCCCGATGTATGAGTTTTTTCGAAAGGCACTGAAAAACTCATACTTTTTCTTTTCCGATGTATGAGTTTTTTCGAAAAGCACTGAAAAACTCATACTTTTTTCTTCTTCGATGTATGAGTTTTTTTGAAAAGAACTGGAAAACTCATACATCTGATATCACTCGGCCGCAGCTTCAGTCTCCTCCACTGCGCGGGCGCTGGCCACTTCAGCAGGAACTACATCCGCAGAGATCACTTCACCTGTGACCACTTCAACCGGGGCCTCAACTGGGGCCGGAGCTTCCACAGGCGCTGCAACCGGAGCCGTCTCAGCAACCGGAGCCTGAGCAACCGGATCAGGAGCCACTGTCTGCGCAACCGGAGCACTTGCCTCCGCCATCGGAATCATCGTCACTTCCGGGATCTTGATCACAAATTTCTCCGGATCGACAGCTGTAACAATGTTAACATCATTGGAATCAGGGAATTTCGAGCCACACGCGCAGCAGTACGCATGCTCCAGAAGATTCGGCCGCTTGCAGTTCTTGCACTCTTTGTAGCCCTTCTCGTAAAGGATACGCAGACGGCAATTCTCGATATCGATATAAAGATTGGTGATAAACTCACAGCGGGTATTGATCTCGCGCGAAACATCCGCATTCATATCACGGTACTGGCGGAAATACAGTTTGCCGATCTCATCATACAGGAAGCGGATACGTCCGTCCTTCTCCTCGATCGATTTCTGCAGTATCGCGATCGAATTATTCTTCTTAGGTTCAAACAAAGCAGCCATATTCTCTGTCCTCCTCGTTCCACGACAACCAACCATCGCGGACGCCCCTAATTATATATGGACAAATCGGAATAAACAAGAAGATTTCCTATTTCGCAAGCATTATTGCGATTTCTCCCGCATCACGCCCACGACGCGCTTGATCGGGATGCCCTGCTCAGCATACTTCGTCTCGAACTCCGTTCGGATATTGTCCGCGTCCCACTCGCTGTGGTGCAGATCGCGCGTCACGCACGTCGTCTCCCAGCCGGACGCCTCCATCTCCTCGAGCGTAAAGTCATAGAGCGGATCGTTGTCCGTCTTAAAGTGGATCTCCCCGCCCGGCACCATCACCTGGCGGTACATGTCCAGAAACGCGCGGTACGTCAGGCGGCGCTTCGGCTTATTCTGTCTGGTCCAGGGATCGCAGAAGTTAATGAAGATCCGATCGACCTCACCCTCGCCGAAAAACTCGAGAAGTCCCTGCGCGTCGCCCCTGATAAAGAACAGATTCTTCAGGCCCTCGCGCTGCGCCTTCTCCATCGCGAGCAGGCAGCATGACGGCTCGCGCTCGATCGCCACATAGCACACGTCCGGATATTTTTTTGCCATCTGCTCGGAAAAAGAACCCTTCCCGCAGCCGATCTCGACGAACAGCCGGCAGTCCTCCGGCATGCCGCACGCCGTTCTCCACTTTCCGCGGTTGTCCTGCGGCACCTCGAAAAAGTGCTCGGCACACGCCTCGGTACGGGAAACAAGATTCTTCTTTTTGCGCATTCTGGCCATTGCTTTTCTCCTTTTTCCGGCCGCCGCCCTCTCGCGGTCCATCCCTCGGACACTCCTGACCCGGCGTTTCTTCCGCCTCTCAGTCCTCCTGACCCGGCGGCTCTTCCGCCTCACAGCTCTTCGCGGCGGTCGGCATTTCCCCGCTATTTTACTCGAAAAGCACTCATTTGTGAACTCTCCGCCCCCTTTTCTTCTTTCTGCGCGCCCGCTGGCCGGGCCCGCGTGTCCATACCCAGCATTCATTCCCCACCAACCGCCGGCCCGGCCTCCTCATTCAAGATTTGCAAAATCGTGAAAACTAAATATACTTGTATTGAATAAATGAAATCGAGCGTGAGTGAACATGAAACCGGATAGCGCAGTTATCACATTCCTACAGAACGGAGAGCAGCATGAGCTGGACCTTTTCGGCAAGCCAGACGATCTTCTGCGCTTTGAAAACACGATCGAAGATGACCGCATCACGATCCGCCTCACGCCGAAGTCCGCAGTCGAGATCACGGAGCTGAAGATCGTTTACCCGTATAAGTTTGACGACCGCGACCATATCCTCATGAACGGATATCAGTCCTGGACCGTCTGCAAAGAATACAGCAGCGACACGACCATCGACCGCGCCGAGAATATGGCGAAGTTCCTGAAGCACAGAAAGACCGATAACACCGGTGACCGCCAGTTCACGGACTACGAGAAAGAGAACCGCTGGCTGCACGGCGTAAGCTACGGCTACATCCGCCAGAAGGCAGACTTCCGCTTCTTCGGTTCCCTGAACGAAGAGCAGGGCTTCACCTTCTTCGACATCGATACAAAAAAAGAAACATTCACGATCCGAAAAGACCTGCAGGCCAGACTTTTCGACACGGAGTTCACCGCGCTGGACGTTATCTTCCTTAGAGGCACCGAGGACGAGGTCTTTGACGGTTATTTCGAGAAACTCGGTATCACCTCCACGAATGCCCAGCCGATGACCGGCTACACCACCTGGTACCGTCACCAGCAGGATATCTCCGAGCGCCAGATGCTGAAGGACCTCGCCGAGGTCAGCGAAGCATCTTCCAAGTACGCATGTCAGGTCTTCTGCATCGACGAGGGCTACGAAAACGCACTCGGCGACTGGCTGACGCCGAAGAAAAGTGCTTTTCCGCATGGAATATATCCGATCACGAAGAAGATCACGGGCGCAGGAATGCGTGCCGGCATCTGGATCGCACCGTTTATCTGCGAGAAGCACTCGCGTATCTTCAAGCATCACCGTGACTGGCTCCTGAAGGATAAGTCCGGCAACTTCGTCAAGGCCTGCACTTCCTGGAATACGTGCTACTGCCTCGACACCAGCAATGCGAACTTCCGCCGTCATCTGAAGAACGTCCTCATGACGATGCGCGATGACTGGGGGATCTCGGTATTTAAGTTCGACTTCCTCTATGCGGCCTGCATGATCCCTTCGACCACACAGACCAGAGCGGAAAAGATATACGACTGCATTCATTTTCTGAAGGACTGCGTCGGCGATTCCATCACGATTGCATGCGGCGTCCCGCTGATGGCGGCCGCCGGTGTCATGGACTACTGCCAGGTCAGCTGCGACCTCTCCCCGGAGTGGTTCCCGCCTCTGTCGCAGGCATCGCGTGAGCAGAACTCCACCTACCGCGCCCTGATGGACATGATCAACCACAGACAGCTCGCCGGCCGTGCTTTTGCGATCTTCACAAATGCACTTCCGATCAACAACCCGCTCTTCTATTTCTCGAAGGACAAGCGGTTCGCGCTCGGCCGTGCGATGGGCATGTCCCGCGGCATGATCCTCACCTCCGACGACTTAAGCTCCTATGAGGCCGAGGACACCGTCACCTGGAACACCATCCACTCCCTGCGTCAGGCGGTCATTAAGGACATTTATACCGAGGGAAAAGAACTCATCCTCGAATATGAACTATTTAAGCAGCCGCAGAGTCTCCGTATCTCTTTGATCGAATGACCCGATACGCAAAATAGCCCCGAGCGAAAGTGCTTTTTCTGCAGAAAAAGCCATATCAGAAAAGTCACGTTCCTTTCCTATTTCTATTGCTTTTTTAAATCATTAGTGTAAAAATTATGTTAGTATGTTTAACTAAATAAACATCGAGGGATTTAGTTACAAGAAATTTAGGAGGAAATGTATTATGTCTTTTTTCTGTCCAAAATGCGGCACACAGCTCCCTGATGGTGCTAATGTGTGCTCCCAGTGCGGCACTCCGATCGGCGCACCGGCTCCGCAGGCTCCAGCAGCTCAGCAGGCTCCGGTTCAGCAGGCTCCGGTTGCTCCGCAGGGTTATGATCCGAACGCTCAGTATGCTCAGCAGCCGTACCCGCAGCAGGGTTATCCGCAGGCTCCGTATGGTGTTGCTCCGATGGCAGCTCCGAAGCAGCCGGCAAACTTCGACCTCAATGTAGGCGGATTCTTCGGTGACTTCTTCAAGAGCCCGATCGATTCTGTTACATCCAGAGCTAATTCTAAGTTCTGGCTCATGGGTCTCATCTTCGCAGGTGCTTTTGCTCTCTTGAACTTCGTCCTGACGATGATCGAGTATTCCTACAAGAAGGCTCAGACAGGTTTTGCCTTCCTCTTCACAGATATTTTTACTATCGCTGCATTTGTTTGCATCGTTATGCTGTTCTCTTCTGCATTCAAGATCAAGAAGCTCGACTTCCTGTCTTCTCTTTCTCTGGCAGGTCTCCCGTTCGTAATGCTCTTCGCATGCAAACTGGTTTCTTATCTGAATGACAAGATCATGCACGCTATCGATAAGAAGTATGAGTTCATCTCCATCTCCAACGTTATCTGGATGGTAGCTCTCTTCTTCCTCATTCTCGTTCTGTACGATTTCGCTCTGAATGCAAACCCGGGCGCAGTATCCAAGACCTCCGCTCTGATTTTCGCAATTCTTTGTGTTGCATGCTTCATGATTGCAGGCGACTTCTTCAAGTGGCTGTTCTGCAAGATGTTTGACCTCCCGAACTACGCTGCTGACATGGGTGGCGCTGTAATGAACGAGATCAATAGCTTGTCAAGATTATTCTAATCGTTTAGTACGATCTGACCTACGATTCACGACCCCGGACACGGAATCCCCTGTCCGGGGTTTTGTATTCATATAAAATGGTGTATATTGAAATTAAAGAATTCTTTATTAGTACAGGAGGAACGCATCATGTCAACTGTATGTCCAAAATGCGGTAATCTGGTTCCTGACGGAATCAATCTTTGCCCCCAATGTGGCACACCTGTCGCTCCAGCTCCTCAGGCCGCGCCGTTCCAGCAGCCGCAGCCCGGCTATCCTCAGCAGGCTTATCCGCAGCAGGGCTATCCTCAACCGGGGTATCCACAGCAGCCGGGATATCCTCCGCAGCAGGGATATGCTTATCCGGTATATGCGGTTCCGGTCGCAGTTGCGCCGTACCCTCAAGCTCCCTCGAAAAATAAACCGGATACAAGCTTCGGTGCTTTCTTCTCAGATTTTTTCAAGGGTCCGACAGATGCGATCAACAGAAGAGTCCATCCTTCCGGCTGGCTTTTCGGTCTTCTCTCATTCTGCGCATATATCTTAGCCAGCTTCCTTATCACACTGATCGAATACGATTCTGATATGAAATACATCAACAGCAAATATACCGCTGCTTCCATGTCTTTCAGTGTACTTCTTTCCGCTCTCTTCTCGTCGGGCGTACTCGTTTTACTTGTAATGATGTTCTCTTCAGCATTTAAGATCAGAAGTCTTGATTTCCTATCGTCGCTTTCACTGAGCGGATTGAGCATGATATTTGCCTTCCCGTGCACCGTGATTGCCTATATTAACACCAAGATCATGAACGCTCTGGACGAGAATCAGAAGTTCATCAGCATTTCCTCTTCGATCCTAGCGATAACTACTGTATTTCTTAGCATTGCGCTTTTTGCATATGCGACACAGAATCAAAAACCCGGAGATAAGAGACATAAACCTGTCTGGTTCACGATCTGCACCGTCGGCTGCTACTCGGTTTGCGAGCTGTTTATCGTCTGGCTGTTCAACAAGATCTTCTTTGGCTGACACTTCTTTGGGTGACATGTATATCAAACCAGCAATGAACTACTTGATTGGCCGACCTTAATGGCCACAAACACTGATCATTCTTATTCAAAAGCACCCGGACGGGATCTTTTTCCCGCCCGGGTCTTCTTTTCGGAGATCATTTCTTCCGCACCGTCCGTTATCGTGTTTTCTACCGCCTTTTCCGAATTCAAAAAAACAGGTTGACAAATCCTTCTGAAATAGATATTATTTTAAGGCACGTGAAACAGACGTTTCACAAATTCGATCAGACATGGAGAAGTCGCGTAGCCTGGTCGAGCGCGCACGACTGGAAATCGTGTAAACCCCAAAAGGGTTTCGAGAGTTCGAATCTCTCCTTCTCCGCCAAGAGATCCTGAAAATCTGAATAAGGTTTTCAGGATTTTTATTTTCCCCATTTTCCTCTCCCTTATCCTATCCATGTTATAATCACGTTAAGGGTTAGATGGCATTGTATATGGAATTCATATACTTCAATTTGGGAGGATCTATTATGACTTTTACTAAGACCGGAAAAAGTTTTTTCTTAGGTATTCTTCTTTTCGCACTCAGTATATCTGCCTATTTCTTTTTCCTCGGAAAAGGAGTCCGTGCAGATGAATCAGGAAACGGCTGGACTCTATCAGCTGATGGAGCACTGACGATCACCAGTGATGATGCATTTTCGTCGCTGAACGTGGAATGGACCCCGGAAGACGTAAGAGAAGTTATCATTGCTGATACTGTCACTTCTCTTCCGAGAAATGCATTTAAATATCATTACAACCTCGAGCACGTCACGTTAGGATCGGGTACCACAACGATCGGTGACAGTGCTTTTGCCAATTGTACCAGTCTGAAAGAGATCAATCTGACAAATGTCTCATCACTGGATATGTATGCTTTCAGTAAATGCTCAGCTCTTGAAACCGTCATAATGGGAAGCAGCATTAAAGCGATCAAATTCCGTGCCTTCGAAGAGTGTACAAATCTTTCTTCTATTGATCTGAGTCATGTGGAATCGATCGCCGGCAATGCTTTCCGAAAATGTGAAAGCTTACGATCAGTGGATCTATCTAACTGTGTCATTGTCGAAAGCAGTGCGTTTGAGTACTGCACCGGAATAACGTCTCTTGATCTCAGCGGTGTCAGAACAATCGAACGCAGTGCTTTTATCGGCTGTACGAGTCTTAAAACAGTAAGCGCATCTTCCAATGTCACTTCCATTGGCGCTTATGCCTTTAAGAACTGCACTTCGCTTACCACTTTGGACTTCAGAAGTGCATCAGGTGCTTACGAAGACGCATTCCGCGGATGCACAAGTTTAGTAAGTATTGATTTGAGCAGTGCCACGATCATCGACCTGCGGGCATTCTATGGCTGTTCCGAGTTATCGTCCGTCACTCTTGGAGATAAGTGTAAATCTATCGGAAAAGAAGCTTTTCAGCTTTGCAAGAAACTCAATACTATCGATCTGAGCCATACCGAAACGATCAGTGAAAATGCATTTGGCTACTGCTCCGGCCTGACAGAGATCGATCTAAGCAGTGCAACCACGATCGGACGTGCCGCATTTACTTCCTGTTCGGGATTGATATCCGTACTCCTCGGTGATTCTGTCACAGAAATCAATGCATATACTTTCGATGGATGCAGTTCTTTAACTACTATCAACCTCGAGAAACTGGAAGTACTGTTTGACCGCGCCTTCCGCCAATGCACCAGTCTCACTTACGCAGATATTCGAAACCTTAATGATATTCCATATGAAGCTTTTAGCGGATGCACTTCACTAAAGACATTGGTTTTCGGAGCCAACGATTCGCTTTCTATTACTGTTGGCGCATTCGAATCAAATAAAGTCACTACTATACTATTTTACGGGTCAAATAATCAGCTCAAACGCTTCAGATCTTTCTTTAAAAGCTGTTTTCCAAATGCCACATGTTATTCTTTCGGATTCTTTGATGTCGTATTTGATTACGGGAATAATGTCACGTCTTCATTGATCGTTGAAGAAGGGAAACCTGCTGTCCGGCCGGAACAGGATCCTACATCGCAAGGAAAAACATTCTCCGGATGGTACGCAGATAAATCCTGCTCGATCCCTTATGACTTTAACAAGCTTCTGCATGATGACGTCACGATCTACGCCGGCTGGATGAAATCGATGGAAGATACCGAGTCTATATTTAGAGGATACACCTTAACTCTTGACGGCACGATCGGAGTAAACTACTATACCGTTCTTCCCGACGGAAACACGGACACTGACTATATGCTGTTTACCGTCGAAGGTCTTTCCGGAACGCAGACTGTTTACGCCAAGGATGCAAAGACAGTTACAGCGAATGGTGTTACCTATAGCGTATTTACCTGCCGCGTACCTGCAAGAAATATGACCTCACCGATCTGTGCCGAGTATATCGCAGGCGGTCAGACGATTGATGAAAATACATATTCCATTAAACAGTACGCCCAGTATATCTTTGATAATCAGACACAATATGCGAAGGCTGTTCCGTTAGTCCGGGCTATGTTGAACTACGGTGCGTATGCACAACTGTATTTCGGCTACAACGAGGACGATCTGGCGAACGAAGGGATCGATAATGGTGATTATTCGATCACATCCACGCTTGCAGAATTCGGTCATCCTTATTTCAGCAACTTGACTCATCTTCCTGAAGCTCTTCATTTTAATGCTGTCAGTCTGACACTGGACTCAGATACCGTATTGAGTCTCCGTTTCGATAACACTCTAAATCAGCCGATCTCCTTCTTCCTGTTCGACAATGGAAGAAGAATCGAACTTCCTCAGGAAGTAGATGGTGAGGAGATCATCGTTAGGATAGAAGGAATCCCGGCACATAAACTGAGAGAACGTTTCAAGATCGTCGTCGCCGTTTCTGGAGAATCTGAGGAGTATTACTTAGAATATAGCCCGATGACCTATGCTCATAATGTACTCTACAACGATCCGAAAGAAGAATATCCGGAAGAATTAAAGAATCTGATGAAGGCCTTCCATCTTTATAACATGGCTGCTCTACAGTATGTCCGATAACAGGATCGGTTCACGGACCGATCAAGCGGATGATTCGTCTCCGCATAAAAATGCCCCCGCTCTTTTAAGAAAAGAACGGGGGTTCTTTCACCTTGTACCAGGCTTCGGAAGATCCGGCTTAGTAGAACTTGATTCCCAGCTTCTCACACCTCTCGGAAAAATCCCTCGAGTAGATGATCGCCTGCACTGTTACGAACAACCCGTTTCCTACGGAATAGCTGAGATACGCGTTCATCCTGGACGAGGTGCACCGGCTTCCCATCGTTGCCGTATAGATCATCTGGATCGCATTGACTCTATTCATATCCGAGAACTTCGTCCAGTTTGCGGAGAAAAGAGAATAGTAGAGGAAATCCGTCGCGGAAATGCTCTTCGTCTGAAGTTTATAAGCAGTCTTCAAATAATCAGAAGGATATCTCAGATCCATATAGGCATACGCCTGACGCACGAAGGTCTCTATCTTACTGGAGAGGACTCTGACATAGATGGTCGTCCAGGAACTCGACCACTCGCTGAATGCGAAAGAGAAACTATAGTATCCGGGTTGGAGATTATCCAGGCGAAGCGCTTCGGACAGCGCGTTCTGCTCGCTACTGTACTGTCCGCCTTTGAGCCTGCGGTCATGGGACAGTTCTCTCAGCTCGAAATAGTCCCGTTTCGAATTGAATGAGATCCTCGCGGTTGCTTTTCGGATATAGGTATCGGTATCCCGGTTTCTGACCCGAACCGCCAAGGTGAACGAGGATCCGACATTGGTGATTGTACCGTTCAGAAAGTTAGTGTCTCCCTCAACCACATAGTACGTACCTTCTGAACCCATCATGTTTCTGGTTCCGTTTTTGACAACCTGGAGGTTCGAAATAAGAGGTAGCTGGGGTGCTGCCGCAAATACACTTCCGAATGGGATGAAAAGGATCACCAAAGCCATCAGAAGCGTAGCGGCCTTTGCCATACGCTTTGATTTTTCCATACAATTACTTCCTTTGTTTAATTTATTTTTTTGAGATATTGATCGATTACAACAAACCCACTCTTTGACGATCACAACACGGACAGTATAGCACTTTCGAAACCGGTTTACTTGCGTTATCATTCCGGATTGTATAACAATATTCCGCGTTCGTTCATCTGCATAAAAAGAATCTAGATTCTTTGCAAAAAGCACCCGCTCTTCCGCAGGATATGCGCCGTTCCCCCCCATAAAAAGAACCGGGACAAACCGCTTATCCGCGCGTTTATCCCGGTTGTTCTTTTAATATTGTCCGCAGTCTTCCACGGCAAAAGCACTTAGGCGCCGCTACCGCCTTCTCCTCCGCCGGAGCCGCCCTCGCTGCCACCGCCTTCAGAACCGCCGCCACCGGATCCTCCTTCGGATCCGCCGCCAGATCCCGAGCCTCCCTCAGAGCCTCCGCCGGATCCACCTTCACTTCCGCCGCCGGAGCCGCCCTCAGAACCGCCACCGCTTTCGGAACCACCACTTCCGCTGCCTCCTTCGCTTCCGCTGCCGGAGCCACCTTCGGAGCCGCTACCGCTTCCTCCACCGTTCTCCGGCGGTGGGGTGGTCGGCGTATCGTTGCTCGACGGTGGTGTCGGTGTATCGTTCCCGGCATTCGGATCCGGTGTTGTATCCGGTGTCACTGTGCCGGTGTTCGGATCGACCGTTCCGCCGCCTCCGCCGGTTCCGACATGGATGATCGCGGATCTCGCCGGATAGGTGCTCGGGAAATAGTCTTCTTTCTTGATCTCGTTGCCGTCCTTGTCATACCATACCTTATAGGACTTATAGACATAACCGGTACGTCCGGAAGATACTTTCTTCTGTGTTCCGGCCGGCAGGCTCGAATCAGAGACATAGCTCGTGCCCGGAGAGATCGTTCTGACCTGCTCACCGACCAGCTCGATACGCTGTCCGTCCGGGAGCTTTCTGCCGTAGATCTCGACCGTAACTTTCTGATCTGCATAGTATGCGTGGATCGCGATCGGGTATTCCGAATCGTTCGTGAAACGGAAGTTCGGGCTGTACCAGGTAACTGTTGCATCCGTACCCTTATCTACATAGGTACTCGGGATCGAGTGATTCTTTCTCTCATCGACTTTCAGGTTCGCCTTCGTAACACTCTGATAAAGCATCGTATTCGCCTGGCAGATACCGCCGCCGATCTCATCTCTCATCGAGCCATTATAGATACCGTGCGCCATCTTATAACCGCCCTCAGACGTTCTTCTGCCGATATAGTCATTGAAGTTGAACTTATCGCCCGGCTGGAGCACGAGGCCGTCAAGTTTTTCGCAGACGAGACGGATATTCGTGTTACGGTTATCGTTGTCTGTTGTTTCCGAAGTCGATGTCGAAACGAGACCGAGGATCTCCTTCAGATCGTCCGAAGATGTCTCCGGCTTCACGATATCCGCATCGACCGGGATCACGACCTGATAATTCGCATTACTGAACTGCGTCTTCACATCAGCGATCGCCTTATCGACATCCACCGTACAGCCGTTGGAAGATTCCTTGATGATGAACTCAAGCTTCTCGAGATCGAAGCCCTCGACAGAAGCTTCTGCAAGCTCTGTATTGCACTCATCAAGTGTCTGGTGCACCAGTGCATCGACATCCACATCACCGAGCTTAAAGGTCGTTTCAAAATTCTTCGGTTCCGTTTTCAGCGCATTTACCGTAGCATAACGCTCCTGGATCGCCGCATCTCCGGTCTGAGTGCTTGTTCTGCCGTAATTGTAAGCCTCTTCGATAACAGCGTCCGCATCACTTTCGAGCTTGAGCCCGTCTGTCTTGAGCGGCACGAGATCGTCACCGACCTGGAACTTCACGTCGATCAGCTGGGATGCGTCCGGAGCGAACTGTTTCTTGACTTCTTCTTTCGTCTTGCCGGAAACGCTGACGCCGTTGATCGTGATACCGTCATAGAAATTCGGATCATCGACCACTTTCTTCATGTTCTCCAGTTCCGCCGGGCTCACCGAAGGAGCAACCGTTGTTGTCTCCGCCGGAGTAGTGGCGGCAGGTGCTTTTTTATTATCCTTCGTAGCACTCATATACACGATCGCTCCGATCGAGCCTGCTGCCACGATACCTGTGACCACTCCGATGATGATCTTCTTATTAAACTTCGTTAATCTTCTGCCTTCCGGCTTCTTTTCCGTTTCTTTCTTTTCCATTCTTCCCTCGACTTGCTTTCAGTAATTGATGCATCTGACCGAAGAGGTCATCACCATCGATTTCCATACAAACCTATATACAAAGATTACTATACTGCGGATATGCTTTCAAGAAGAAAAAAGTAAAATACTCTTTCCGCTAAAATCTCAGTGAACCGCTCTTATTCTGCGATATGCACGGTTCAGGATATGTGCTGTTGCGAGCGAAAACCTGTTTTCATACCTCGCCAGGAAGGTCGTGACCCGAAGCGACAGTTGCCACCCTTTCTTCCCGAACATCGGGAATGTCTCGCGGTTAAACTTCGACATCTCCCGCAGATGCCGGCGATCCCGATCCTGCTTCGGGAAAGCATTTGTCCATCGCCAGTTCCGTCCGATCGCCCCCGCCACGAAGTACTGAAGCCTGTTCATAATCTCCGTATCATTAGAAAACTGTGGCATCTTAGCGATCATCTCATAACGGTCCACACATACATACCAGTAGTCCTTCAGTTTTTCTATCGACAAACTTGCCGTGATACTGTTCTCCCGGTATCGGTAATGATACGTGCATGCCGATGTGGTCGCGACCTGATTGGCATTCAGAACCGCCTTGTACGTCGTACTTATGTCCTCATAGACCTTTCCCTCTGTGAAAAGCACTCCCCGCCAGCATTCGGCTTTATACAGCTTGTTCCACACGGCATTCGCAAGCTGTTCGAGGATCATGGCGCGAACAGCTTCTGTAGGGGTGAAGATCTCCTCATGATCATATCCCTTCACCATACTTCGGCCCCCTTCCTCCCGCCAGGCGCAGCCAAAAACGACCTCCGAGCCGGTTTCCTCCATTCTTGTAAGAAGCACCTGAAACATATCTTTCTCAATCCAGTCATCCGCATCGACGAAACCGATATACTCTCCCCGTGCCTCGATCAAGCCCCTATTTCTGGCGGCCGATACCCCTCGGTTCTCCGTATGAAAAACACGTATCCGACTATCTTTTGTAGCGTATTCATCACAGATTTTTCCACTTCCGTCAGAAGATCCGTCATCTATGAGAATTATCTCGATATCAGAAAAAGACTGCGCGAGTATGCTGTCCACACACTCGCGCAGATACTGTTCCACGTTATAGATTGGTACAATAATGCTGATCACGCCGGTTGTTTCTTCGAAAGTGACATCTTCACGATAGATGTGACCATCAGCGCAACGATGAAGACCAGCAGGATAATGAATAAAGCATTAGGTTCTAACTTATATACCCGAGAATTCGAATAAACATTCATTAAGTCTTCATCGCATTTCATGGCATACATATAAGAAGCATTGGCGAGAAGTGCAAATATGCTCGTCAGAAGTATGAATTTCCATGCCTTTGGTCTATTCCCTTTGCACGAATAAATGAAAGATGGTATCAATAGGATCAGCGCTGTAATGATAAGACCGGCAAACGACAGAACGAATACTTTAATTTGAGTTTGATATGAACTGCTATCCTTCTCATCTAAAGCCTCAATTACTTGTTTCGTCACATCATACTGGGATTGCGAATTGCCTGTCCTCTTCCCCGCCTTCGCTTGATATGTCTTCAGGAAAGGCACTACAAAGATAAAGATCGCCAGTACACAGGCTATGATTGCCAGTACATCCACACCTTTTTTCTTTGTCATCGCAGAAGGAGAATACTGCTGATACGGTGTCGGTAACGGAGCAGCATAAGGCTGTTGGTATTGCTGCTGGGGCTGAGCCGGAGCCTGCGGTCTCTGCTGCGGCTGCTGGTATTGAGGCTGAGGCTGAACCGGAGCCTGCGGTCTCTGCTGCGGCTGCTGCGCATACACCGGATATGCCGGAACACCATACTGCTGCGGTGCCGCCTGCTGGAATTGCTGCTGTACCGGCTGCTGCAATGGTTGCTGCTGCGGCTGTGTCATCTGAGGCTGCTGCGGAGCCTGATATTGAGGCGCCGGCTGAGCATATGGCTGAGGTGCCTGCGCCGGACTTTGGAACTGAGGAGCAGCCGGAGCCGGAGCTGGTGCCTGAGGTGCAACCGGAGCCGGAGCTGGTGCCTGAGGAGCAGCCGGAGCCGGGGCAGGTGCCGGTGCTGGAGCCGGTGCTGGAGCCGGTTGCGCAATCGGCTGTGCCGGCGCTTGTGCAGGAGCCTCATTCTCGTCAGGCAGCGGTGACACATAAACTGTCGCGCCAACTGCCATCGGCGCATCATTCTTCACTTCCAAGAGAGATCCGCACTGATCACAAAACTTTTCAAAATCCTGCTTCTGCGAACCACATGTCGGACAAACCTTCATAACCCTTCACCTCCAGATATAATCAAAATTTTACATTTAAGATCTTTCTATACAACAGATCGATCGTCTGGACATCCAGCGCGATCGGATGATTTTTCAGGCGGACCGGATTGACCGATTTCTTCAGAAGATCGAACTCTTCCTCAGACGCCGCAGGGATCTCCAGCTCGAGACCCTCGAATATAGCATTGAGCTTTTCTGCCGCCGCTTTTGCATCTCCTCGGCCATTTTCATCCACACATCCCATCGCTTTTGCGATCTCGCAGAACAGATCCTTAAGATAATCCGCGCCACGATGGTCGATGCATTTATCAGTATTATCGAGCATCCACGGAAGAAGCACTCTGTCGCAGAGTATCGCGGCATGTCCATGTGCCGCGCCAAAAAGACCGGTGATCTTATAGCACATCGCATGGCCTGCCGTCGTCTGCGTGATATTGATCGCCTTTCCGGCAATATGCGCAGCACGGAGCATCCCGGCATTATCTTCTTCCCTATTTTTCAAATATCCGTCCATATGCTTCAATACGAGTTTGATCGCTTCGCTGCTGTATTCTCGGCTGATCTTCGTACTATTGACAGACCAGAAGGACTCGAGTGCATGACAGAATGCATCCATCATAGTAGCTTTCTTCTGATAAAGAGGCAGCGTCGCAAGCGCATGAGGATCCATCAGGATCGTCTCCGGAATGATGCTTTCACTGGTGATCGACTGCTTCGCTCCGTTATAGTAGATGACCGCATACCGTGTCGATTCGGAGCCGGATCCGGCTGTCGTCGGAAGCACGAGGAACGGAATATCACTGGAGACAAAGTCCGCCTTCAGCCAGGAGCCGTTGGCGCCGTCGCCCGGAAGATTCGAATAAAGCTTGATACACTTGGCGACATCCATCGCAGAACCGCCACCGATGGCCATCAGACTGTCACAGCCTTCCTTATGGAAAAGTTCCACACCCTTGACAACACTCTCATAGAGCGGATTGGAGCAGAAGTCCGAGAACAGCACGATTTCTGTTCCTGCAGATCGAATCTCAGAGAGGCATGCATTGAACTTTTCCATATGTTTGAGGGTCTCACCACAAACGATCATCAGCTTGCTTCTGACATTCTTTGCCACCCATTCCTTAAATTCCGCATAATCATTCTTCGAAGTGATGACACTCTGCTCCAGCGTATAGGATGCTTTTTCTTCAAGCGTCTGATACTTCAGATCTGCAGAATACGGGAACTCCACGAGGCGTCCGCCATAAGATGCGAGGATCTCGGTGACCTCATCACGGATCGGCCGCTGAAATCCCTCGAGCCAGTCGTCGCCATGAACCACGATCGCAGGCTTGTACTTCAGCAGGTTTTCACGATAAGAGAGCGTATTCTGGTCAACGACCTCCGAAACACCACTGATATTCGCATACACGACCTTACGGTCCGATGCCGGGATGAGTGGTTTTCGCTTATAAGAAGATACCGCGTCGTCCGAGAGAACGCCGATGATGAGTTTACCGAGTTTTTCCGCCTTTTTTATGATCGAGATGTGACCCGCATGAATGATATCGGATGCGAAACACATATAGACCAGCCGCGATTCCACTTCCTGGAGCCGCGTAGAGACGACCGCCAGATCCTCTGGGTTATCGATCTCCGAGCAGAGCAGGTTCTTCACATCAAGTATATGGATATTCGCCGCACCGTTCAGTTCATTGAGCGCGTTTTCCGCATAGACCTTCGTGTTCCCGCTCGCACAGAATTCACAGATCTTATCGAGCCAGACTTTCCAGTCCGCTTTCTTCAAGTGATAAAGTGCCTGCGCCTCCATCGCATCGTTAAAAAGATCGACACCGACCTTTAGGACCATACCGTCTTTGACGACCGCTTTAAAGTCCTTTTCCGGAAGCGGAAGTGTCGAGGATACAGTCATGCAGGACACAGGAGAATTCACGACCCGATCGAAGACTTCTTCCTCAAATACCAGATCGCCGTGCATCAGAATGATATCGTCATCCAGGTATTCACGTGCGCAGTAGATAGAATAAATATAGTTCGTCTCCCGGAATACCGGGTTCTTTACAAAAGTATAGTGCAGCGGAAGATCCAGCGAATAACAGTAGTTCACCAGCACTGCATCGTAATATCCGGTCGTGATCACGATCTCACTGACTCCGGCTCCGGCGAGAAGCCTAAGCTGACGGGAAAGTATCGTCTCCTTGGAACTGATCTCCGTCATACATTTCGGGTGTTCTGACGTCAGCACACCCATTCGGGAACCAAGTCCGGAATTGAGTATTAAAGCTTTCATAATGCTCCTCGTTTCATATGGAATATCAATAAAATATTATATCATGAATCGCCCTTAGAATCATAAAACTACCACAATAAAATGCTATGGTATTATATACTTTGAAAACTGATCTCCTATCTGAAGAGAGGAAAAAACGAAAATGAGTATAGCGCACTATCAGGAACTCATAAGGATCGCGAAAGACCGTGGTCTTCTCTGGCCGGAACGCTGTGTCCGCCGCGAGGACATCGCTTCTGTCGAGAAGAAGCTCGGGCTCGATTTTTCCGAGCAGATGATCCTTTTCTATACGCAGTGCGGCGATCTGACGATCGAGCGTCGTGACGTGCTTTTCCTGGATCCGAATGATACCGAAGATACCAGCTTCAATCTCCTTGCCGTCGCCCTCGAAGCCCGAGAAGCCGGTTTCCCGCCGTATCTTCTCCCGTTTTTCAACCTCTGCGACGATGACGGAAACATCGCCTACCTCGACTTTTCCCGCATGAAAGACGGCGAGCCCCTCGTCACGATCGCCTACTTCGGCACCAACGGGATCGTCTTCACCGGGAAGACAGACGATGACTTCGGCGAATATCTCCTTAAGAAACTTAACGAGGATCCCCTGTCCGACCGCGATGATGCTTACCATCTCACTGAAGGTACTGCAAAAGCACTTCTCGAGTACTGGCCGTCTTCGGAGGAACAGCAAAAATATAATAAGAACGTCAAGCTTCCCGTGACATTCTTCACAGTACTTTTTATTTTCTTCATTGCGTTCCTTCCCTACTCGCTCATCCGTTACTTCGGGAACAGCAGCGCTGTCCTCTCCCGCATCATCCTTTCCGTCCCGCTGGCCGCATTCTGTCTGATCATGATCCATTTCATCCGACGTTCCACGATCACGCGCGACAACTATATCCGCAAAGCAAAAGAAATCGGTCACGAGAAGCTTATCTCCCAGATGACCGCGCCTTCTGCGGAAGTGTTTTTCCAAGACGAAAACAATATCGGGACATTCATTGTTTTTACCGATGACTATGCCATTTTCACTTATAAGCAGATCCTCCGCTGGAAATCGATCGGAAAGGTCACTATTTCCGATCACTTTATACCGACCGGCACCCGGACTGAGGACTGGGATACCATGGACATGTCTGCCCTTCCGAAATATAAGGCATATAAACTCGTTTACGATTCCGGTGGAGGTAGCGACTCCGAGATCGTCTTCACTCTCTACCCCGCTGATCTCGAGCGTTTCATCGACTTTCTCAGAGACAAAGTCCCGCAGGTCACCGCACTGATATGAAAAGACGGCCCACATCATGTGAGTCGTCTTTAGTTTTTTGTTCCAAAGGATCGTCAGATCAAAAAGGATCGGGTCCTTCTCTTAATTCCCGGATCTGCCTGCCATATATGCGACAGCCGCCTTGTGATAGAAATAGAATGCCTTCATCAGTTCCTTAAGCTCGGCAGTACGCGTCTCCGTCAGTGATCTGGTCAGGACGTTATAGCAGTAGGTCATCGGGATATAAGAAACCTTATAATCATTTGCATCCCCCTCGACCTTGATCCGAATCGTAACGGGTTCTCCGAGTTTATGTGCAGGAATGCCCTTTACTTTGACAGTTGTGTACTCGCCCTTCATTCTGGAAGTCAGACGTTTGCCGTTACTGTCCGTAAAGGAGAGCTTCGCACCGGACGGATTCGAGAGATAGAATGTCAGATCTGTTTCCGACTCGATCGACAGGCTGGCGCCCTCGAAGCTTACTCCATCCGGCAGGACCTCGTTATCCTTGTTATATGCAGGCAACGCCGATGTCGGAACATTTCCCATATATGTATCGGGTATGATAGAATTCGCCGGATCATCTACATTGATCCCGAAGTATTTCTGTGCTGCAGTTCCGTAGTTCAGCAGCGCCGTTATCAGCGGAAGCGCTTCGTAGAACTCCTGATTCTGGATCACACTGTAATCATCAGGAGAATATGCATTTTCGATGATGTACTTCGCGTAATCCTGTACGGTGAAAGTGTATTCTTTTCCTTCAAAAGCACTATCCGGATCTACGATCTGTGCCTTTAATTCGGAAGTCATCTCTTTGGCTGCCACCGGCAGATGGAAAACATAGTAGTTCTTCCCATTCATTTCACGTTTTTCTGCCTTATCCATGCTGTAGTAGAGCATAGAGCCATCCGCACGTGTGTACTCCAGGACCGAAGTCTTACTATCAGCAACTTTATCACTCAGCGTCATATAGAGATTGATCGCGATTGAACCATCGAGGCTCAGGGAATAGCCCTCGAGCTTCGCTTCCATGATTTCCAGTTCTTTGATCTCTACCGGAAGATCGAATTCTTCTGTCTCATCGATATCGATAAAGTATGTCTCTCCGCCATTAAGGAAGAGTTCCACTTTGAAATTCCAGTATACATCTCCGGAGATATCATCTTCGCCGACTTTATTCTTCTGCGAATCATAGACGACGATATGCGGATCGACACCTTTCTCTCCGTGAGACATAATGGCATAGAGTCCGTCTTTTTCCGGAGTAAAAGAACAGAAGCCGTTTCTTTGGAAGTCATGATTAGTGTTCCGGTTGGTGATCGGGACAGTATTATCTCCGACCTCCAGTGCCTGTTCTTTCACGATATCCATCGTATAAGAGCCACTGACTTTGGTCTTCATCTGCACATTCAGAAGGTACGTCTTTCCTTTTTCAAGAACCGCCGTAAAACCATTATTCAGCTGGCTGTTACTCAGAGTAGCAACATTTACCATATCTTCACTATACTTCGTGACTTTTTTGACTTGCAGGGCGGAGTAGTCCCAGGCCGTCTCGAACACATCCGATGTAAATGTATAGACACCATTTTCCGATGGAGTAAACGTATAGTAAGCATATCCGCCGATTACATCGATATCAATATCCTTACCGGGCGTGAGGGGATCTACCTTGTGAATACACCAGTACAGGCCATCCAGATTTGTCTCAGAGTGATAGAATTCGAGTCCATAGGTTTTTCCGGCCTCCAGTTCCACCATTTTACTTTGGAATCCCAATTGTCCGGATCCACTCGTCCCATATAGATCCTTCGTTCCTTCATGTATGGCACCGATCGAAACTCCGCCAAAGGAATAGATCCAATAATACCCGGATGTCTCAGGTGTAAACGAATACTGTTTTCTTACATCTGATGGAAAATCAACCGCATATTCAACATCAGTTGTGACATTATTCTCCGACTTTTTTAACGTAACCACATACGGTATGTCGTTATTAGAATAAGAAGTAAAGTAAATAAGATATGGAGTGTTTGCAAAAAGGTAAGCCGTTCTATCTAACTTTGCATTATTATAAAAACCCACGCTCACTATACTGGATCGGGTATCGTAGATATCGAAGTGATTTATGGTGTGGTCCGAAGCAAACTGATACACACCGCTCACTTCCGGTGTAAATACCGTATAGAAACAATTATTTAAGGCAGTAAAGTTCGAAACAGCAGAAGATGAATCAACTATCAGATCCGATGTTATCCGATCCACCGAAAACTTTACGGTAGCAGCTTCCTCACCGTAGTGCTGGTAGATAACATAATAAACCTTACCTGCCTCCATATACCAGAAATCCAAGATTCTCAGTGGGTAGTTATTGTTACTGTCACATACAGTTATCGAATGCGAGGAATTCCCTGAATCCAGATGATACCATCCGCTTTTTGTAGTAGTTATGGCATAGTAGTAATTATCCGAGTACATCCCATCGAAGGAATACTCCTGTTCCGGCTGGATCTGTTCCGCATGCCGGACATAGACCGGAACCGTGACCTGCTCAGAAGATGCCTGAGAAATCTGGAGATAATAAGTCTTTCCTTCTGTCAAATACAAACCAAGGCGGAAATTCTTTCCTTCTCCGTAATCGTTGCCGGAATTCACGAGCGTTGCCTGTGTATCGAACTCTCCTTTTGTCTCAAATACATAGACCCCACTGCTTTCCGGGGTAAAAGAGAAGAAAGAGATCTCGTTATCAGGTTTCAACTGTGCTGGATTCTCCCCTACTTTCAGGGCAGGAACATCTTTTCTAATGTTCACTTTCAGTACATTGTAGCTATAGGATTCAAATCCTCGATTATAGGTGATCTTAAAGTCATACGGCACGCCGGCTTTCAGATCGGCAACGAGCTTTCCCTGAGTATAAGAATAAGCCTGCTGTTCAGAACCGGAAAAGAGCTCGAGACTTACATAATGATCTGATCTTAACGGGGTAAACTCGAAGATATGCTGTCCGCTTACTTCCGGAATGAAAGTATGTTTCGTATAGCCGTCCCTTGACTTTACGAAAAGCGTGCTCTCTCCGTAAGGAAGTGTCTCGGACATCGGGCAGGCATAGCAATATACATCTCTATCGGAGAGAGTATTATCCTCGCCCGATTCGATCTTGACAGAGTAAGCTTTTCCCGCCTCAAGATTCAGATACTGGACAACATAGCGGTAATCGCGCTTTTCTTCTATCGGAGCGATTTCTCCTTTATCATCATAGATAGCGACATTCAGATCACGGCCATCCGCACATAGGAAACCATATCTTCCTGTTGTCGAAGGCGTAAACTGGAAAACCAATAATTCATTTGCTTCCATCTGTCCTACTGTAAAAACACTATTCTCCGGCATATCCCCGAGATGCCGGACATCGCCGTCTTCATCGCCGCCTTCGTCCAGTTCCCCATCCGTTATTACCGGATCGTCTTCTTCACCTTCGTTTCCTTCTGCCAGGACCAGCGCCGGCATCGATCCGACCAGCATGATCGCACTAAGCAGCAAGGATAATAATCTCTTTTTCTTCATACGTTTTCTCCATTTTTTCAAAACCTAAATTGACCCCCTAAAGCGATAACACTTCCGGGAGCGTTTGATTTACTTTTTCCTTTTCAAGATAAACCGTCAGGATGGTTCATACGGAAGCGGGCTGGATGTACGGATCACATCTTCATTCTCAAAACGGATCACTTCCAGCACAAGTTCCTCATACTTCATTTCAAATCCCATAATACTGTCTCCTATTCTTTGTTTACAAAACAATCCAAAGTGTATTATATCAAAAATCTAATAGTATGTGTATTTTATGTTTTCTCACCTGGACTTCTTAGCTGTCTTCTCGTGCTTCAGAAACTTCCACCACACAAAATACCCGATGATTGCTCCGATTGTGTTATGCATAAGATCCGCCACATCGAAACAGCCCATGCGAAGCACTAGCTGAGACAACTCAATAAACAGGCTGCTTCCCAGCCCCAGAAGTAGGATCTTCCACCAGACACGGAGTTTTTCTTTAAGAGTCGGTACCAGAAAACCCATCGGCACAAAAAGAAGAATATTCAGCAGGATCTCTGTAATCACACCTTCACCTTTTGAGAAAGTCCTCGTCCCGATCCTATGGAACTTCCTCCATAGCCATTTATACTTTGAAAATGGGTCAAGAAGGGTTTTTGCATCCAGATCATACGTCCGAACCACAAGTGTAATGATCAGAATCGCAATGATATATAGGATAAATATCCATCCAACCATCTGACGATTCTTTGTTTTTGCGACAAGTACAGCCAGTCCGGCAATACATATCATTACTATCAAAACTATATAGTAAGAAAAACCCAAATCTTCTCTCTCTTCACGTATTTCTACGCTATACATTTACCCAAATATATACTCCTATTATTACACATATAAAAATCAAATTCTTCTGTTAATTGTTTTATATTTTTAACGAATTGTTAACAAATCCCTCTTTTCGCCTGCAAAAAATACCCCCAAGTAAGGATGACTTACTCGGGGGCTGAATCTGCATATTGAAAGATTATCTATCAGTTAAACGGGTATAAATGGCAATACAATAGATGTGCTGACCCATTTTGCATAGAGTGTTACATCTTTAGTAACAATGTATGTCTTAAGATCTACTTTCTGTGTACATTCCGGATCCAGATACCAACCTGCAAAGGAGTAACTATCTTTTTCTGCATATGCACGGGTTGTAATACGTGTATTCACTTCGACTTCAATCGTATAAAGCGAATACTTCTGACCAGCATCCACAACTTTGCCACCTTGGGCATCAAAGGTTACTTGGGCGCTAGGCGTAATAATAGCAACCTCTACAATATTTGAAGTTAAAGTGTCACCACTACTGTTTTTAACAACACATCTATAAATATACGAAGCTGTTGTTTTACTAATTTTAACCGTCAGTGCAGCTGACTTCACACCGCTGTAATTGGTGTTCGTAGTACCAATACTCGTCCAGGTCTCTCCATCAGAGCTTCTCTGCCACTGATATGTTGTTGCACCAGTAGCAACGACACTTATACTCTGCATTTCACCAATCTGACCGACTATACTCTCCGGCTGCTCGACGATCTCCATCTGTTCAGAAATGCTCACCACTGCAATTTCTGACACATCTGAACCGGAACTATTCTTTGCTACGCATCTGTATATATAAGATGCTGTAGTCTTATTGATTTTCACTGTCAGAGTGTCTGTCTTCACTCCACTGTAGTTTACGTTCGTTGTGCTGATATTGGACCAATTCTCTTCATCTGCACTTCTCTGCCACTGATAAGAGGTAGCATTGTTTGCTACAACACTCATGATCTTCTCTTCACCATTCTGACCAGAGATGCTCTCCGGATCGGAAACGATTTCTACAGTCAGTACCGGTACAATCAATGTTACCGAAGCTGCCTCGGTATTCTGAGAACTCTTATCATTCTTTACCACACATCTATACACATAAGTAGCAGTTGTTTTGCTGACCTTGATCGTAAGGATGTCTGCCTTTGCTCCGCTGTAATTTGCATTCGTTGTGCTGATATTGGACCAGGTCTCTCCATCAGCACTTCTCTGCCACTGATACGAGGTCGCATTATTTGCAACAACGCGCATGGTCTTTTCTTCACCGGCAGTTCCAGAAATATTCTTCGGCTGTGTCTTGATCTCTACAGGCAGGATCGCTTCAACAACAGCAACCTCCGAATACTCAGTAGTATCACTATTCTTGACAACACATCTGTAAACATAAGAAGCTGTTGTCTTACTGATCTTGATAGTTAGAGTATCCGTCTTCGCTCCGCTGTAGTTTGCATTCGTCGTGCTGATGTTCGACCAAGTTTCTTCATCTGCACTTCTCTGCCACTGGTAAGACGTTGCACCAGAGGCAGTGATCTTCATATTCTTCTCTTCTCCGGCCATTCCGGTGATATTTGCCGGCTGTTTGGTGATCTCCAACGACTGAAGCAGAGTTACTGTTGCCGCCTCGGTCACTTTAGATCCGGCACTGTTTTTCAGTGTGCACCTATATGAATATACAGCAGTAGTCTTATTGACTTTCACTGTCATCGTGTCCGTCTTGACTCCGCTATAGTTTACATTCGATGTACCGATGTTGGACCAGGTCTCTCCATCCGCACTTCTCTGCCACTGATAGGATGTCACATTGTTCGCAACAACCTTCAAACTTTTCTCTTCGCCAACCTGTGCTGTGATGTCCTTCGGCTGAGAAACTATACTAATAGCATCTCCGCTTCCGGCAAACACCACTGTCGGTACCATAGATACTATTAGGAAGATAGATAACAGAACCGACCATAACTTAAATGATTTCTTACTCATAACAACCCCCTTGCCAAACCAATTTGTTATTTGCACTGATATTATTTCACGAAAAAAGTCAAAAATCTATAGTAAAGTGTTCATATTTGTCGAAAAACACGCCAAAAAGGAGGACAGATAGTTCTGTCCTCCTATAAAGATCGATCATTTGGGCTATATTGATAGCATATAACTGAAATCTATACCATCAAACTATCATGTCCATTTCGCATACAAGGTCACGTCTTCTGTAGGTATGAAGAAATAATAAACATCTACTGGGATCGTACATGCGGCGTCGAGATACCAGCCGCCAAAAGTGTAGCCTTCTCTCTGAACACTTGGTTCTGCGCCCATAGCCTGATCTTTAAAGACTGTCCAAACCACAGTTGCACTATTCATTTCCGTTATTATTCCGCCATTCGCATTCCAGGTTACTTTTACAGCTTCAGCCCATCTTGCATAGAACCATACATCATCTGTTACTACATAATCATACGGTTCCACAGCCTGCGTGCATTCCATATCCAGGCACCAGCATACAAGTTTGTATCCTTCCTTAATTGCTGTCTGTCCATGCCCAAAGGGCTTGTTCCTCTCAGTCAGTGTAGAATAAACAGGGTAGAGATCTCCTCCCATTACAATGGAGCCGCCCATAGCATCGAAGAAGACACCCGCCGCATTGCCTTTGATCCACTTAGCATAAATTCTTGTATCTTTATCCGGGCTGAAGTTCCATACTTGAGAAGTACATGCTTTATCGTAGTACCATCCGGCAAATGTATAACCTTCACGTTCTGCAAACAGATCCCAATCTCCGCTCGCGCAAATGATTTGATCTCTGCTCGGGTACATTTTATATGTTTTAACCAGTCTATCATCTGGAGCCAGCAACATTCCGCTATTAGCATCGTATGTTACGGTAATAACATCGATTCCGGCGGGATTTGATTCCAGAATATCACCCGCAGCATTCTTTATAACACATCTATAAACATACAAAGATGTCGTATAACTGAGATTGACAGTCAGCGTATCTGTCTTGATTCCGCTGTAGTTTGTATTGGAAGCGCCGATATTAGTCCAAGTCACACCATCTGCACTTCTCTGCCACTGGAAGGACGCTGCATTGGCGGCAACCACAGAAATATTATTCAGATCCCCGGCATATCCGGTAATAGTCGCCGGCTGTGTGATTATTTCCGGAAGACGGATCATAGAGACGGCCGCAGGAGCTGATGCTACAGAACCATCACTGTTTTTTACAATACATCTATACAGATATCCTTCTGATGTTGCACTGACCTTGATGGTCATATTTTCCGTCTTTATTCCGCTATAGTTAACATTCGTTGCACCGATGTTTGACCATGTCACACCATCTGCGCTTCTCTGCCACTGATACGTATCTGCACCTGTAACTGTGACGCTCATGATCTTCAGATCTCCTGCATAACCGGAAACATCCTTCGGCTGAGCCGAGATCACCGGTGGCTGGAATAGTGTAATAGAAGCCGCTCTTGATTCTGCAGAACCGCCGCTGTTTTTCGCTACACATCTGTACATATACTCTGCTGTCGATTTACCAATATTGATAGTCAAAGTTTCTGTCTTGACTCCACTGTAGTTTACATTGGTCGTGCCGATATTGACCCAAGCCACTCCATCTGTGCTTCTCTGCCACTGATACGATGTCGCATTGGAAGCAGAAATACTCATGGACTTTTGATCGCCGGAATATCCGGAGATATTCTTCGGCTGTGACGAGATCGTCGGCAGCTGAAAGAGCGTAATAGTTGCCGCTTCTGATTCGACAGATCCGTCTTCGTTCTTTGCTACACATCTATAAGCAAAGTCTGAAGTTGTCGAATTGATCTTGATGGAAAGGGTATTTGTCTTTATTCCGCTGTAATTCACATTAGTTGCGCCGATATTCGACCAGGAAGATCCATCTGCACTTCTCTGCCATTGATACGCGGTTGCACTTGTGGCGGAAATCTTCATGGTCTTCTGTTCACCGGAATATCCGGAAATGTTCTTCGGCTGCGAAGAAATGACCGGCGGCTGGAAAAGTAGAATAGTTGCCGCTTCTGATGCGACAGAACCATCTCCGTTCTTTGCTACACATCTATAAGCAAAGTCTGCGGTCGTCGCGTTGATCTTGATGGAAAGGGTATTCGTCTTTATACCGCTGTAATTTACATTACTCGCACCAATATTCGACCAGGAAGATCCATCTGCACTTCTCTGCCATTGATATGCTGTCGCTCCAGTGTCCGTGATACTCATGGACTTCTGGTCTCCGGCATATCCGGAAATGTTCTTCGGTTGCGAAGTAATGACCGGTGGCAGGAAAAGCGTAACATTAGCTGATTTAGAAGTTGCCGATCTCGTACTATTCTTCAGCACACACCTATAATAGAAGCTTGCTGTCGTCTTATTGATCTTAATCGTCAACGAGTCTGTCTTCGCACCACTGTAATTCACATTAGTCTCGCTGATATATGACCATTCACCTCCATCAGCGCGTCTTTGCCAGTGATACGAGGTTACGCCTGTAGCAGAAACGCTCATTGTCTTTTGTTCCCCGGCATACCCGGATACACGTGTCGGCTGGGTTACCACCTCAATAGGTTCTCCACTTCCTGCATAAACTACTGCTGGAAGGATCGTTACCATCAGGAATACTGATAAAAGAACTGTCCACAGTCTAAATGATTTCTTTTTCATAACTGCCCCCTTATCTGAAGTGTGCATTATCTATGCTTTTATTATTTCACGAGGAGAGTCAAAAATCCATAGTAAAATGTGATTCCACGATTAGATAAGATGAATGCGATTCCATAAACCAGGGGTGTCTGTTAAGAAAAAGGAGGCGATCGTTTCTGTTTGTCGGAGTGCTTATAATCCGATGCCCGTCTCTCCTTGTTACCAGTCCATTATATCTTCTAAGTAGTTCTCTGCCCTATTCTTATATTTCTTATACTGGTTCGAAGGTGATTTCGAGTTCAAATAATTGAACAGCATAACTCCACCGATGATGAGCATACTAATGATCACAAATGCTGCGATCAGACCACCATGACCCTTTTTCTGCTGCGGGTAGCCATATGCCATCGGATATGGATACTGCTGAGGGTACGGATACTGCTGAGGATACTGAGCCTGAGCATTGACCTGCTGAGGATACTGGGTCTGAGCATTGATCTGTTGCGGATATGCCTGGCGAACCTGTGGTTGCGGCACTACAGCCTGCTGCGGATAAGCCTGGCGGGAATATGTCTGCTGAGGAAAAGCCGGCTGATTGTTATACGTCATGGTCTGCGATACCCCACAAAGCGGACACACATTTCTTCCAGCCGGAATAGGTCTTTTACAAGAAACACAGATTTTTATATTATTGGTTGCCATACTGTACACCCCTTTCAATATTGTTGCACCTTTTCGGTCGTTTCTTTCAAATCCGAAACACTTTCGTTTGCTTATCGTGTTTCGCTTTACTATGGTTCTATTGTATGTCGCATTTTGCGACACGCATATTCAAAAATTACATGATTTGCGTCAAAAGTTACATCTCGTTCTTTCAAATTGGAAATACCGCCTCTGAAAAGGAGTTTGCCGCCGTTCTGTTCATGTCTGGACGGATATAGTATCATGAACTTGTACGAGTGCTTTTCGGGACGTAATGCCTGATTAACAACTGTGTCTGCTACTACACACTCTTGATGACGAAAAACCAGGATAGCGGTTCTATCATCATTGAAAAGAACCGCAAGAGTTTCAAAAAACTGGACTGGTAAAACCACCACATAATTTGAATTTCAAAATTTTGCAACAGATCCTTTTTCTCCGTCGTCTTATTTGCATAAGGGCCTTTGCAAGATGAAAGAAAGTGGAGATTGGGTATATGAAAGCATTTAGAAAAGCAGCCGCGATCGGCATGATCATAGGTATCTGCGCGACTTTTTTCGCCGGATGCGAGACCATAAGAACGGAAGAAGAACAGCAATGGGTCGATGAAATGAATGAGATCTATGAGGACGATGAACTCACGTATCTGTGCGATTCGGGAAGCGGATTCATGGGCGGCTCAGCGCGCAATGAAGCTGTAGTACGGTCGAAGAAAATGCCGGATGATTACATTGTCCTACAGAAAAAAGACGGCAAGCTCATATCCAACTATAACAACCACCTCTACGCCAAAGAGTCGGACGAATACATCGCGGAGTATCTGGAAGACTATTTCGATGTCGATTCCATCGAAGTAAAATACACTCCGGACGAAGGAAAGACGGAACTCGATAACTGTTCTTTTAAGAAGTACGTCAAGAAGTATCTGCACTTCGATTACGTCAAAGTCGAACTGATCAAGCGAGACGGCAACTTCCCTTCTAACGACGAGATGGTGGAGATCCTGACCAATATCGTCAAGGACAGAGATGAGAAATGCAAAATGATGGTCACCTGCTACAAGTACAAGAAGACCAAGAACTCCGACAGGGGCCTGCGCCACTACTATCTCACCATGAACGGTCCGCGTGACATTGAGTTCATCAGCGTGACCGAGGGAGATGAAAGAGGGCAGACAAAGCTCGTAGAAAATTACACGTGGTGATTTTCGGGGCCGGATGCCAGACGGAAGGCGGCTGGCGGCGGGCTGAAGTGAGACCGAGCGGCCCGGACGCTCTCCCTACAAAATATTCACAGTTTAGAAACAGCACATAGTAAGTTTGAGGCACCTGATGCGTGGTAGAATTACCCTGATATCAGGTGCCCTGTTTTTGTCATCCAGGATCTCCCCACACCGGTCGCGCGATCCGTCATCGATCAGCAGAAATTCCACATTCTCCATATCCTGCACAAGAAGACTGTCCAGACATCTCGGAAGATACTTCTCCACACCGAATACCGGAACAATGACAGAAACCAATACATCAGAACCCATAGATCAATCCCGCTACTCTTCCCTCATCCACTTATGCCATACGGCGTATCCGATGCCGGAGCCAAGAGTGTTATGTACGAGATCCGATATATCGAAGCATCCCATGTGAAGGACCAGTTGCGAAATCTCAATAAAGAGACTGAACGCAAGTCCCAGAAGAAGCATCTTCCAACCCTTCTGAAAGTTTTCCTGAAGCTTCGGGACCAAAAATCCCAGCGGCACAAAAAGAAGAATGTTGAGGAAGATCTCCGAGGCAAACCCGTTATGATTCAGGAAACACTTCCATCCGGATTTCGAAAAATCCTTCGCCAGCGCCCTATACTTCATGAACGGGTCGAGGATCGTCTTGATCTCCAGGTCATACGTGCGCACAAAGAGTGTAATGATCAGCACCGCGATCACATAGAACATGAACAGCGTCCCGAGAATATGCCGGTTCTCCGTCACCGACACCACCACGGCCAGTGCCGCGATGAAAACCGCTACGATATAGGCTACATAAAACGGAAAACCCACATTACTCCCCTATCGATTCTTACCACATTGTATCTATTATATCGTAAGAACCAATGAAAGGTCACTCAATATAAACAACATTCAGGCTGCCGAGGTTATTCCAGTTACCACCGCACTTCTGGCCGAGATAGGTATCTTTGAACTCCAGATTCGACTGCGGCGGATCTTTGGCGATATTTACCGGATCATCGAAGAAGATGTGGACTGTTCCGTCTTCATCACGTGAGTAACCGGTCATTGTTACCGTGTGATTCTTCGGTCCGCTGCGGATAACGATACCTTCCGGGTGCTGATCCAGCATCGCAGCGAAGTACTCTTCGTGAGAACCGTATTCCTGTACCTTCTTCGCAACAGAACCGCTGCCGATACAGGTCGCGTAATAGGATGTCCCGCTTCCGTTATCGTAAGAATGGTCATACCAGTGACCCGTGCTTCCGGAGATGCTGACGTTCTTACCACTTGCATCTCTTACCGTGCATTTATTGCCGCGGAAAACATCCTCCAGTGAGAACCAGTCAGCGTTCTCTGAACCACCGTGATCCAGCGCGTATCTTCTGTTAAGAAGCATCGTGATAGAAGATACATTACAGAGACCTTCACCGGTATCGGCACGATAGATCTGCCTCTGCTTCGGCAGATTCGTCGATTCAATCGCATTACGGATATCGATATTTCCCGTTCCGGGAGTACCAGTATTGATTCTGTATCTCGCATCCCCGGTCTTAGTAACGGTAATGACACCCTGACCATTGCTGTCAACAGTCGTATTCACCTTCGTTACCTGATTCGGGATAACGATCTCATATCCGCGCTCCGCATCTTTTACGATCTGAGCGTTGATGGTCTCGTATTCCTTGATCGATTTTTCAAGGCCTTTTTTACCGTAATTCAGATGCTTCTTGACCTTCTGCTGCACCGTCTTGATAGCCGGGAAAGAGATCGACTGAAAAGTCTTGCCGAGATCATCCCATGCATCTCTTGCATTCTCACATGCATCGTCGAGCAGAGCGGATGTATTGTTGATGTCAGAAAGAAGTCCCTGCATTCTTTCCGTTACTATTTTCATTGCCAGGTTCATGTTACCCTCCCTGATAGATCCTTATCAATTAAACGTATTCCATAATGGAGATCGGCTTGTTCGCGGAAGAAAGATAGTTCATCACTTCCACTTTATTTGCAGTGTTCCGGAGTTCGCCACAGGCATGACTCACTCCCGATCCGCACGAGATCACATTCTCACCAGGGCCATCCAGAATAGAAGAGATCTCCGCCAGTCCGCTGTCGATCTCGGACATTTCCCGTTCTTCTTCCGCAACCATTTCGATGAAGTAATTGGCCGTGGATACCACAAACGATGATACCGACTCCGTGCTTTCTTTAATGGCCAGTGCATTTGTCTTTACTGCTTTGATCCCGGCATCGATCTTCAGTTTTTCCTTGCAATACCAGTCATCATGAGAAATGATTGTATCCAGGATTGAAGATGCATCTACCACTGCCTGTGAAGCTCTCGAAGCGTATGACGACATTCCCTTAAGTACTTCTGTATTAATCTTTACCAACATAGTCTTTTCCTACTTTCTTCTCACTTCTCCAGGAGATCTCCAACGGATTTACCCACATTCGGAAGCTGCTCCCGGATATTCTCCCAGAACTGTTTTGACTTCCGCTCCCTCTCTTCCAGTTTGGCGATCCGCTTATCCACCAGTTTGATTACGGATTTGTACTGGCTGATCAGTGTCGTGATGCTCTTCTTCTGCTTCTTAATTCCGTTCTTAAAGATCGTCGCGGTATCCGAGATCCAGGCATCATCCACTTCGTGATAGATAACATCCAGTTTCTGTGTTACTTCAGTAAACTGCTTTACTGATTTCTGAAGTTTTTCCCGATAGCCCTTGAGCTTATCCATATCGTGGCTGATCGAAATTGAAATTCGTGTATATGTTGTTTTAAAGTCTCCCATAAGATCCTCCCGTTACGGCATTACCGAATTAATTGATCCCTTGACGCTCTGATCGATTGCTTTATAGGTACTGACCACCATCTTCAGGTAATTTGTCATTTCATCGATCCTGTTGATCTGGGTCTTAATGCTGTCAGAGAGCATCAGCAGCGACTCATCGAGAGACTCTTTGATCCCTCCGGCCATTTCCGAATTCTCGCCGATCATGACCTGGATCGCATTCAGTGCTTCCGTAAATTTGTCCCGGGATGCTTTCAGTTTAGAAAGATCACTGTTCGCTGCGATTTCATCGATCATTATGGTGCCATTGGCATCTGTATAAGGCATTTAGATCACCTCCGTAAGTATTGCTTTCGCATCGTTTATAAACTCTTCCCGCGTCATCACAGAGATCTGATCTTCTTCTGTTTCCTGATACAGGTAATTGCCCATCATCACATATGTCTTCGTCACACATTTATCTTCAGGATCTGAAGTCTTCACAGTAATCATTTCGGATATTTTTTCTGCTTCAAAAGCACTTATCTCCGGTGCATCTTCTGTGGAATATTCTTCCGGGATGATCCGTTCAATGATCTTCATCACATCGTCCTGATCTACATATCCAAGTTTGAAATGATCTTCCTCGTTTTCGACCAGAACAGTCTTATCATCCATAATATGGATCCTGTTGATTTGAAGATTCTCATTCTCCCCGAAGGTACAAACATCGACTGAAGCTTCTTTCGCACTGAAAAAAACAGGTCCCAAAATTTCTTTCAGTTCATCCTTCACAGAAATTTCTCCGCTAAAATCCTCGAAGATATAACCCTTTCCAATCAGCTCATCTCTGATTCCGTTTTCATAGTTTTCAAAAGAATCCAAAATCTGTTCCACCGCCGAAATGTATGTATATTCCAGATATTCCGCGTTCAATAGTTTTCCCAAACAATAGAGCTGTCTTGCTGTTAACTGATATGCCATTTTTATGTCCGTCCTTCGCTCTGATTTATGGCTTCATTTTACAGGCAATACTATCAAGTGGATTTTTAGTTTGTTACATCTTTTCGCTGAATAATTACAACAGAAGTGGGAACCGCCTTGCGGCGATTCCCACTCCCTGAAAACTACTTGATCATGACTGATCATTTAATGTTTTACTTTCTTAAGTCCTCTTCCGAAGCCTTACTCTTCAACCCACATGGCGATCAGCTTCACGTCATCATCGACAACCATCTGAAGGATGTCTTCGCCCTGCTCGTTGACCCAGCCGTCAAATACATAGCCTTCACGAACCGGCTCTTCGAAGAACTGAGGCACTATGAAGTCACCCTCGTCACAGGTGTCGAAGAACAATTCTTCACCGTTAGAGAAGTTACCGCCATTGGCATCGAGGATGATGGTGCAGATCTTTTCCCATACAGCTGTGAAAGTCACATCCGAAGTCATACGGTAACGTCTTGCTACCATTTCTCCATTCATTGCCCAGCCGACGAATCTGTATCCCTGTCTGATCGGTGTCGGGAGCTGATCCAGATCGGTTCCGACGGTCTGACCGTCTCTTTGCATCTCCGAGGTGTAGCGACTTCCGCTCTCTTCAAAGTATGCACCCTCACCGGCATCAAGTGTCAGAGTATGTGCTTTCTTCCAGATCATGTAGAGAGTGATATCCTCAGTCAGATTATCAATGAGCCATCCATCGCTTCCGTACTCTGCTTCCGGATCTGTGCTCCAGCCATAGGCAATATATCCCGGTCTTTCCGGATACCAGTTTCCTACATTGTACGGACCGGAAGACTCTTCCTTAACGTCAATATACTGCGGATGCTCCTCATCGCCCCAGTATCCGCCATTGGCATCATAGGTAACCTTCACAGAAAGTTTCCATGTAGCGTAGAAGTCAAATTCATCGCCTTCCTGCAGTTCAATCATGAGATTATCTACCGGATTGTTATTCTCATCGACCCAGCCGGCAAATTCATAACCCTCATAGTGCGGAAATTCATGGCGTACATAGTAGTGCCGTCCGATATTCTGAATGTCAACCTGCATGGTTTCAGCACCTTCGCCTTCGCCCCAGGCACCGCCGTTTGCGTGGTACCTGATCACCGGAACATGTTCCCAAATTGCGTAGAAAATAATATCTTCTTCGCCGGTTACAAGCGGATCATTCGGCTGATACTCAGGAACCTTGCTGTCTTCAATTGTTGTGTAGCCGAGGAAGTTGTATCCTTCCACAGGCTCCGGCCACCAGCCGTCTACCTGATCCTCGCGATCGCAGTTTTCGCGTTCGAGCACAGTATAGAAAACTTCCTGACCGTTTTCATTGGTCCTCCAGTAACTGATATCTGTTACATAAGTGATGCTGATCTGCTTCTTCCAGAGAGCTACCAGCGTGATCTCATTGTCCAGTTCCATCGGGCCTTCGATCGCTTCGACTCCGTCCAGAGACCATCCAATGAACCAGTAACCTTCCCGGTCAGGATGCCATCCGTCCGGATAGAACTCATCGGCTCTTTCCATACGGATATGCATCTCGGATGTTTCTCCGTTTTCAGGCTGGAAATCATCCCATTCACCGCCATTAGCAAGGTATGTGACCTTAAATGCCGGAACCCAGCTTGCGAAGAATTCGTATACACCGTCTTCTTCAATACAGAGTTCTCTTCCGTCCGCAGGATCGCCATTTTCATCGACCCATCCGTCAAATCTGTAGCCTTCTCTTTCCGGTTCCCAGCAGCCTACATAGTAGTACTCACCGACACGGCAGGTATGATCTTGCACAGTTCTTTCATCATCCCAGGCACCATCGTTACTATAGTAGAAGATCTTTCCAATTTTTACCCACGTTGCATAGAAGGTGTACTCGTCTCCTTCCTGAAGATCCAGGAAACGTCTGTCTGCAGAAGCGCCATCTTTATCGACCCATCCGTCAAACTCGTATCCATCGCGCCAGGGCTCATCAAATCCGACATAGTACTTACGTCCGATCTCCTGGACATCAGTACGGATCTCTTCAGTATATTCTTCGTCACCCCATACACCGCCAGCTGCGTCATAGGTAATGACCGGACGCTTTTCCCATACGGCATAAAGTGTGATGCTGTCGTCGAGTCTTCCGATTTCCTCATCAAGCTCATATACGACATCTTTGCTGCCTTCTTCGGTCGTATAACCCAGGAGGATGTATTCTTCCGGAGCATCCGGCCACCAGCCGCTGATGCGGTAATATTCATCGACGTCATAATCTGTAAACGTTGTTTTTGTTATTACGGGATAATTTCCCTCCGGATCCCATTCATCGACCCACATACCAACGTCGGTTACATAAGTGACATTGACGATCTTATTCCACAGCGCATAAAGTGTCGTATCTGCACTGATCGTCAACGGATTCTCAAGCGGAGTAATTCCATCCAGAGACCAGCCGCCAAAGCGGTAGTCTTCTCTTTCAGGCTCCCAGCCATCCCAATAGTATTCACCGGCTCTTGCGGTACGGTAATGGATCTTATTGGTTTCATTATTATTCGCATCGAATCCGTCAAATACGCCTTCCGTTGCATCATAGGTAACAAGGTATGCCTTGACCCAGTTAGCACGATAAGTATATGTCTTATTTGCTTCGAGAATAAACTCGACACCATCTACATTCTGATCATTTTCATCGAGCCATCCGTCGAAGTCATAGCCTTCCCGTTTCGGTGTATACACACCTACAGAATAGTAATCACCGGCATTGCAATAGTGGACCTCCGTAGTACGTCCATCATCCCAGATTCCGCCGTTCGCTTCGTATGTGACCACTACATCGCCGGAAGCTTTCCAGATCGCATAGAATGTCACATCAGACTCAATGTCATAACTGAATCTCTTCTCACCGGTGGTTGCGGTTTTACTTGTGTTCCATCCGACAAACTCGAATCCATCTCTTTCCGGATACCAGTAATTGATGTAACCGGGACCTGCCCATACTTCATCAATTCTCGGGACTGTATCGCCGTCCCAGGATCCGCCGTTCGGATCGAAGGTCAGCTGATACTTCTTCGCCCACTCTGCTTTTACAGTGATCGGTTCGGTAAGATTTACATACTCGACAAACTCACCATTTACCGTCCAGCCGAGGAAAGCATAATCCTCATCCTTGTGCATCGGTTCATGCCAGCCGATGTAGTATTTTCCGGCTTCGTGATAAGTATCCACAGTTGTAAACGAAGGCTCATCTTCAAACTGCCAGAAGCCGCCGTTTGCATCGTAAGTAACAGTAATTACTTCGACCCACTGTGCAACCAGTTCGACGTCGCCCGTCAGGCGGAGTTTCTTCACACGGGAACCATTGAGTGTCCATCCGTCAAAGTCATATCCGGCTCTTTCCGGAACGATATTGTCTACGTTCACAGTACCCGACGGATACTGATTTACGAGGGTGTCTTCACCCGGTCCAAACTCGCCGCCATTCGCATTGAATGTGACATTATAGAGTCTTACCCACTCGGCCTCAAGCGTAACATCCGAATTCAGATAAACACGGGTGACTCTCTTGCCATTGAGTTTCCAGCAAAGGAAACCGTATCCTTCGCGGGCCGGCTCTTCCATGTCATCCAGGTAGAAATAACCGTACGGGGCCATGACCTCGTTTGTTGATTCTCCCGATTCAAAAGCACCCTCGCCTGCGTCAAAGGTTACTTTTACGTCCTGGGTCAGTCCTACTGTTGCGAAGTCGGAATACTCCGTGGAATCACTGTTCTTCACTACGCATCTGTAAACATAACCCGCTGTATTCTTACTGAGTTTGATCGTCAGCGTTTCGGTCTTTACATCTTTATAGTTCACATTCGTTGCGCTGATGTTGGACCATGTCTGACCATCTGCGCTTCTCTGCCACTGATAAGATTCCGCATTGTTCGCCGCAACACTCATGGTCAGTTCTTCACCGACTGCACCCACGATATCTTCTGGCTGCCCTGTGATCTCTACAGGAACAATCACCCGAACACTTGCCGCGTCAGAATTGACAGTAGCATCAGTGTTCTTCACTACACATCTGTATACGTATCCGGCTGTGTTATTGCTGACTCTGATCGTCAGTATATTGGTCTTCACATCTTTGTAGTTCGTGTTAGTTGTACCGATGTTGGACCAGGTCTCACCGCCGTTCGCGCTTCTCTGCCACTGATATGAAGTCGCAGCAGGAGCGAGAACACTCATGGTCTTCTCTTCTCCGGCGCCTCCAGCAATATTCTGCGGCTGAGCTGTGATCTCCAGCTGCTGAAGAAGAGTAACCGAAGCAGGATCTGTGTATATTGTTCCCGCATTATTCTTCAAAGTACATCTATAAACAAACGTGACCGTATTCTTATTGACTTTTACTGTCAAAGAACCGGTCTTCACGTTACTGTAGTTTACATTCGTTGTACTGATGTTCGACCATGCCTGGCCGTCCGCACTTCTCTGCCACTGATACGTCGCCACATTATTGGCCTCAACGCTCAGGATCTTCTCTTCTCCGATCGCCGCGGTAACATCTTCCGGCTGATTCACGATCTCGATCGCGTCATCATTTCCGGCAAACACTACGGTCGGAATCATTGAGACTACCAGAAAAACTGATAGTAAGATGGAGATCCATCTAAATTGCTTTTTCCTCATAGCTGCCTCCTTACCTGTTTTACTCAATTTCATAACCTACAATCCCTATACCCAAAGCCACGAATACCGCATTAGCGATAATGTCATGAAATTTAGATATATACTCTTATTATTTCATGCATTGGAACAAAAATCACCAGTAAAATGTATTTTACCCATTAACAAAGTGTGAACAATAAATGGGCGTCAGAGATTATCTGACGCCCTTCGGATAAAATATCACTTTTTGACACAAAACTATCAATCGTTTATCGGTATCCACTTAGCAAAGAATTCCACATCAGTAGTTGGAACATAGGTCTGCGGATCAACACTTTCCGTACAAGCAGCATCCAGATACCAGCCGTCGAGCCTGTAGTTTTCTCTCTCTACAGAAACCACATGTCCAATCGCATCATCTTTTGAACACAGCTCCACATACTCTGGATAATCCGAATCACCAAAGATATAGCCGCCGTTACCATTCCAGGTAACAACTGCAGTTTCAGCCCACTTCGCATAGAATGTTACATCTCCGGTGACAGTATAATTCCACCAGTCGACCGTTTCTGTACACTCTTCATCTAAGCACCATCCGACAAAGGAATATCCGGGTCGGTATACCGAAACTGAGTTTGGAGTATTGTTTACAAGTACATACTCTTCATAGATCTGAGCATATTCATTCCACCAGTAATATCCGCCATTTGCATCCCAAGTGACAGTAGCATATACAGGTTCAACCCATTTTGCATAGAATGTCACATCCTGATTGACAGGATAATTCCAAACATCAACTTCTTCTGTGCAATCCGCATCAAGATACCAACCGACAAATTCATAGTCTGTTCTATGCGGCGTCAGATATTCATTTACAGAACGACCTTTTCCAACCATCGCCATTTGTGTAGACACCGGGTCGCTTGCTTCCGGCCAGAAATAACCGCCATTCGCATCCCAGGTTACAGTGACAGCTTCAACCCATTTCGCATAGAATGTCACATTCTGACTTGGCACGTACTCATATATATCTACACTTTCCGTGCAATTCGCATCGAGGCACCATCCGTCGAGAACATAGTTCTCTTTTAAGAAATTGCAATAGGATTTTAGAACCTCATCCTTAGCCACCGGAGTAGTGTACGTCGGAGAAGATGTATCGCCGAGATAATATCCACCATTTCCGTTCCAGGTTATATAAACTGCTTCAGCCCACTTCGCATAGAGAGTAGTTTCCTCACAAATATAATACTCATAATAGACTCTTGTCATAAAGTCAGGTTCGAGATACCAGCCAACAAATACATATCCTTCTCTTTCTGGAGTGTTGTAATCGCCCACAACAAAATAGGAATACTGCTTTGCTGATGTTCTGATAGTCGTACTCTCCGGATCGCCTCCAAAGTATCCCCCATTAGCATCTAATGTGACATTAACATTATCAGCCCACTTTGCGTAGAGTGTGACATCTTCGTAAACGTCATACCACCAGGTATCAACGGATTCCGAATAGTAAGCATCCAGATACCAGCCATCGAAAGAATAACCTTCTCTCTCCGGAACCGGATATTCACCTATAGGATAACCAGGGCGTGCATTTACCGTCATCGTCGCAGCAGTACCGCCTCCATCAAGGGAGAAATAACCACCGTTGGCATTCCAGGTAACATGTGCAGCTTCCACCCACTTGGCATAGAACGTTACATCTTCGACAGCTCTATAATCCCAAACATCTACACTCTCCGTGCAGTCGGCATCAAGATACCAGTCCTCAAAGTAATAACCATCTCTCAGAACAGTCTGATAAAAGCGTTCATCTTCTTCGAAGAGTTCGCTGACATATCTGTCGTACCCGAGAGTATAACTCACCTTCGAACTCGACCTGTAAATTCCGCCATTTGCATCGAATGTAACCGTAACATCCTTAATCTCTCTCCACTTTGCGTAGAATGTAACATCAGTTTCAGGAACATAATCTTCGGGATCTACACTTTCAGTACAATCCTCATCCAGATACCAGCCTACGAAGTCAAATCCTTCTCTTTCAATTGACTGGGTATAGCCGATTCTTTGATTTTTCGCAACAGGTTCGGTATATGTCGGATAATCTTCATTTCCCCAGATATAACCGTCATTAGCATCCCAGGTAACATATACTGCTTCGACCCACTTAGCATAGAAAGTAACATCTCCGGAAGGAGCATAATACTGCGGATCTACGCTCTCCATGAAGTCCTCATCAAGATACCAGCCTCCAAAAGCATATCCGTCTTTGCTAGCTGTCTGACGATAACCTATCGCCTGATTCTTTCGAACATATTCCATATATGTTGGATAATCTTCATTTCCCCAAATATATCCACCATTGGCATTCCAGGTTACAGATACTGCTTTCTCCCATTTTGCATAGAGAGTAACATCTTCGGAGAGTACATACTCATAAACATCAATGCATTCCTCACCAGCAGCATCGAGACACCATCCAACTAAAAGATAGCCGGTTTTTTCTGCATCTCTGGTATAAGGAATCGTGCTATTCTTTGCAATGCTATCCTCATAAGTCGTAACATTCGAATATTCTCCAAAATACCCTCCATTTGCATCCCAAGTAACAGTTACAGCTTCTACCCAATTAGCGTAGAAGGTTTCTTCTCCGCAAACAACATAAGTATACGGATCTAATCTTTCTGTACAATCCTCATCAAGATACCAGCCCTCTAAGGCATATCCTGCTTTACTCGCACTGAAAGTATAGTTCAGAATTCTATTCTTACCTACTATATCCTTACATGTCGATTTTCCGTTGTAAATCGTGCCGCCATTACTATCCCAAGTTACGTATGTTGCTTCGGCCCAATCTGCATAAAAAGTTACATTCTCAGTAATAGTATAGTACCAGGTGTTAACACTCTCGGTACATTCCGGATCAAGATACCATCCAAAGAAGACATAACCATCTCTTTTTGCAGTGTAAGAACTGTCAAGAGTGGTGCCACTTGCATAAGGCTCAACATAGGATGTTTTGCCATTAACTGTTCCACCATTTCCATCCCATGTTACATATACAGGATCGACCCATTTGGCATAGAACGTTACATTTTCTGTCAGTACATAATCATCAAAGTCAACTCTTTCTGTACAAGCCTGATCATAATACCAGCCGGCAAAAGCATAGTTTTCTCTTTCGGCAGACTTACTATAGATTGTCTGGCCCTGTCCAAGCCATTCTACATAAGTCGGATAATCAGATTCACCCCAGATATATCCGCCATTGCCATCCCAAGTAACTTCTACCGGATCAACCCACTTTGCGTAGAAAGTCACAGGCCCGTTGACCGGATAGCTATATGTATTAACTCTTTTTCCTGTACACTCTGCATTAAGGTACCATCCGTCGAATACATAATTAGCTCTATATGCCGAGTACTCAGAGTAGACTTGGCTATCCTGTAGACACGGTTGATTATATATACGAGTTACACGCGGGTATGTCTCAACAAATCCACCGTTACCATCCCATGTTACATATACAGGATCGACCCATTTGGCATAAATCGTAATATCTTCGGTAACGGCAGCGCTCCAATCTATTTCGATAGTACATGCCGCATCATAATACCAGCCGGCAAAAGCATAGTTCTCGCGGAGAGGATCCGAGATTTCAAATACAGTCTGATTCGGGTATACCAATATAACACGGGTCGTTTCTTCCGAATCATTATACCAATATCCACCATTGCCGTCCCAGGTTACACAGTATGCATATTCCCATTTTGCATAGAGAGTGACATTCTCCGTAACGATATACTCTGAAAAGTCAACACTCTCTGTCAGATCCTCATCAAAAAACCATCCTTTAAACCTATAGTGGTCTCTTGAAGCAGTTCGATAATAATCATCCAAATATCTGTTCGGTACAACAAATTCAGTATATGTCGGAGCAATGCATTCTTCTGTATACCAGTTTTGAACAAGTCCTCCATTTGCATTCCATGTAACACTTATAGGTTCAACCCACTTTGCGTACAAGGTAATGCTTTCTGTAACGCGGTACTCAAAGGGCATTTTTTCTGTGTAAGCCGCATCGAAGTACCATCCTTCAAATGCATATGTATCGCTTGTCGGTACCGGACTCATATCACTATAGATATATCCGTTCCTCGATACAGACTTTGTATATGTGGATTCACCATCGATCAGTCCATCGGTGGCATTATACGTTACTGTGCATGCTTCCACCCATTTTGCATAGAACGTAACATTCTCAGTAACCTCATAGTAATTCAGAGGAATAAATCTTGTGCATTCGGGATCAAGATACCAGTCATCCAGAATATATCCAGCTTTCGAAACTGCAAATTGTTCATTTGTATCGAATACCTGCTCTGCTATATCTCCCGGTTGCAAATGATAGCTTAACGTTGAAATCGTACTGTCATTGTTGAAGCATCCGCCATTCGCATCAAAGGTAACTGTACATCCAGTATTCTCTTCCCATGCAGCATATAGTGTAAGATCTTCAGTTACTAGGCAGGAGAATCCGATTGGTTCTAAACCATCTTTATCAAGGCACCATCCATCAAATATGTAACCTTCTCTGACGGGAGCATCCTCAGTGTCATTAAAGAAATAACTGTTCTGTTCCTTGATTCTTGTAACCGTCGGATTTCCATAGATCAGTCCTCCGTTGGCATCAAGTGTAAGGGTAACGGTTGCATTGAGTTCTACTGCAGCAGGATCAGAAGCCACGCTGTCGCCCGCATCATTCTTTACTACGCATCTATATACGTAGGCTGCAGTGTTCTTGCTGATCTTAATTGTAAGAGTTGCGGTCTTCGCGTCTTTATAGTTTGTGTTTGTGGTGCTGATGTTCGACCATGTCTCACCATCATCTGCAGATCTCTGCCACTGATAGGATGCCGCGCCACTGGCTTCCACACTCATCGTCTTCTCTTCACCGGCAATTCCGCTGATTCCCTCAGGCTGCGCTGTGATCGTCACACTCTGAAGAATGCTTACTGTAACAACGTCAGATTCCACAGTAGAAGCATCGTTCTTAACTACACATCTGTATACATAAGCCGCTGTGGTCTTATTGATCTTGACCGTCAGTGTCTTCGTCTTCGGATTACTGTAGTTCGTGTTCGTGGTGCTGATATTCGACCAGGTCTGTCCATCATCTGCAGATCTCTGCCACTGATAGGATGTAGCGTTCTTCGCATCCACGGTAAGTCTCTTCATATCTCCGACTTTTCCGGAAATGTTCTGAGGCTGGAAGGTGATCTCCACCAGCTGAACCGGAGCGGCTACTGTGACGGTAGCGGCTTCTGTGTTCTCAGTAAACTCCGCATTCTTAACTACGCATCTGTATACGAAACCTGCTGTATTCTTGCTGACCTTGATCGTCAGCACATCTGTCTTTACATCTCTGTAGTTCGTATTAGTGGTGCTGATGTTCGACCAGGTCTCACCAGCATCTGCACTTCTCTGCCACTGATACGAAGTAGCATTCTGTGCAACGACGCTCATGGTCTTTTCTTCACCGGCTTCTGCCGTGATATTCTGCGGCTGGGTCTTGATGGTGACAGGAAGAATTACGGTTACTGCAGCGGCTTCTGAGTTTACAGTGTTTTCACTGTTCTTGACTACGCATCTGTATACGAAGCCTGCTGTGTTCTTACTGAGTTTGATCGTCAGGATGCTTGTCTTGACGTCTTTGTAGTTGACATTCGTAGTGCTGATATTCGACCAGGTCTCGCCATCGTCCGAGCTTCTCTGCCACTGATAAGAAGATGCATTCGTGGCGACCACTTTCATGGTCTTCTCGTCGCCGGACTTACCGGAGATATTCTGTGGCTGTTGCGAGATCTCCAGCAGCTGCTGAAGCGTTACCGATGCCGGATCCGTATATACAGTGCCCGCACTGTTTTTGAGTGCGCATCTGTAATCGTATGCGGCTGTATTCTTACTGACCTTGATCGTCAGCGTTTCGGTCTTCACATCACGGTAATTCGTATTTGTTGTACCGATGTTCGACCAGGTCTGCCCATCTGCACTTCTCTGCCACTGATACGAAGCCACATTCTCCGCGGCTACGCTCATGGTCTTTTCTTCGCCGGCCTCTGCCGTGATGTTATCCGGCTGCGATAAGATCTCGATCGGATCTTCGCTTCCTGCGAATACCATCGTCGGAATCATCGATACTATCAGGAATACTGATAGCAGAACGGATAACACTTTTAGTGACGATTTACTCTTCATAACTGCCTCCTCTTGAGCTGTCTTCATACTCCCCAAAATAGATCAATAACCCAAGTACACCCACTCCCTTCTGAGAAAAAGGTATACATGGAGATATTGATAAAAATACTATATAAATATATTTTACTCGGATTGGATTTGACAAAATAGTATTAACCCTACTGTATCTATTAACTATTTGTGAACAATTTCTTCAAAACACTGTTACCGTTACAGATTTCCTCTTTCTGTTTTTGATATATCTCCCGGCAGAAAGAAAAATCCGGGAAACCAGTTTTCACTGATCTCCCGGATATTAAAAACTCAGATATCTTTGTCTCGGAGGCAACCGTTTCTGTTGCCCGAAATCCTGGACTTTGATGTAGTTCATGTGGTTTCTTTCGGCTGCATCGGAACGAACGGAAGCTCGATGCCGGCATTACGGCCAGAATCACGAATACGGATATCAGAACCGACTATAATCTGATTGGCTTATTTCAGTTTGACAGTTGACAAACAAACGTTCTGTTTTGTATAATATAGTTGTCAGATTGATAGACACTGATTGTGCTTGAAATTTCGGTAATGACCAAGGCTGGAAGCAGAGTATCGATACGGGAAACTAAACAAACCAAGATTCCAATTCCACCTTTTGTATCATGCTGATTAGCACGACCAAATGCGAAAGGAGGTTTTTTAGAATCGATATCGACAACGGTACTCAATCAGACAACACGGTATAGTGCCGGATAGTTGAGGGCAAAAGATTTCTGGAGATTTTGTTAAGGATAACGGAATTGAGCCGATCACCAAAATATAAGTAGCCTGAATTAGATCAGGTAGAGGCATCAGGCTAGTGCCATTAAAGTGCTGGTATGGTATTTCTTTTATCAGCGGTTTATAAATCTCAACTACAGAGTTGAAAATAGCCAATTGTTTTAAATCTTTGAAGTCAGCCGTAAACAAAGAGGTCTGTCTCAAAACGAGAAGGGGCTGCCTCGTTTTGAGACAGCCCCTAAGATATGAATTACTTAAGCCACATACGGATCCTCTACGAATCTTTTGGTACTAAGCGCCATTTCGCATAGAGAGTCACATCTGTTCTGGCAATAAAGGTATCAAAATCCACCGGATTCGTATACTCAGCATCATAATACCAGTCACATACCCATTTATTTGATCCAATGCTAAGTCTACTAGCTTTTGGTGGCTCTGTAACATAACTATTCTTCGAAACAATTTGCGTATAAGTCTTAAAACCAATCATGCCGTACAAATGCCCGTCAGTTGCATCCCACGTAATCTTTACCGTATCTCCCTGGATCCACTTCGCAAAGTACCATGTGGTCCTGTTTTCTACCCTTTGAGCATAAGCAAAGCATGCCGGTGTCGTATAATCCGCATCGATATACCAGCCACCAAAGGAATACCCTGCTCTTTCAAAGTTCGGGATATACTGAATGGGGTCATACATTCCATTAAGGTAACCATAAGTCTCGTGTGCCCCATCATCCATAGCAACGGTTCCGCCCTGACCGACAAATATGACATTTACATGCTCACCTTCGATCCATTTCGCATAGACCGTCATGTTTTCAGTAACCGCGTGATAATCAGCAGGTACGATTCCATCCGGATCGAGGAACCATCCAGCGAAGAAATAACCGTCACGGACAGCATATTTTTCATATCCCTCAATTATGTAATTCTTATCTACCTGCATAGCGAATGTCGGCCTATACGTTTCGTCTGCAACCAGAACCTCTCCTCCATTGCCGTTCAGGGTAAGTGTCAGCTTTGTGGTTTTCTTCCATTGTGCAGTGAAATAAACATTCGTATCCGTCGTAAAACTCGTCTCGGAGGTTATCGTATACGCCTTGCCGTCCTTGTAATACTTCCATCCTGTAAAATCATATCCCTCTCTTTCCGGGATCCGATATTTCAGGAATATATACGCATTCCTGCTCACTGTCTCTGCAATGACCGGCTGAGGATTTCCATATGTATCTAAAAGATAACCATAGTTACAATCCCAGGTAAGGGTGACTGCCTTAGTCCACTTTGCATAAAGTGTCGTATTCTTAGTTGCCGTCATATTATTCGGCTTGGGGGTAGTGCATGCTTTATCGAGATACCACCCGCCAAAGTAATAGCCGGTTCTTTGGGCAGGTCTGTTCTTTGTCACTGCACCATTCTTCGCTACATGTTCTTCGCAGATCGTATTCATATCGTAATTCGGGTCATCATAGAAATAACCACCATTACAATCCCAAGTAATTGTTACATAATTATCCGGAACCCATCCGGCATAGAACGTTATATCGGATGTAAGGACAAAGGTGGCAAAGTTTACCCTCTTTGTACAAGCTGCATCATAGAACCATCCGTCGAAGAGGTATCCTTTTCTTGTAAAATCGCCCGTCCGGTTATAGAAGTACATATTCTGATACTTTGTATGAGTATAAGAGCGGGAACTTACATTATAGGCGTCATGTCCGCCGTTAGCATTCCAGGTAACGGTGACTGTGTCGGAGGATCCAGGTGTCCAGCCTGCATAGAATGTCATATCAGAAACGGCAATAACATCAGAAGTGTTCAGCCGTACAGTACAGTATGGATCGATGAACCAGCCATCAAAGGTGTATCCGGATCTCGTTAATGAAGGAACAAACCAAAAATCCACATATCCATTCTGATCGACGGTTCTTGTATATGTAGTCTGACCGTTACTGAATTTGCCATCAGTCGCATCAAAGGTAATGGTCACCTTACCGATTTTCGTCCATTTGGCATAGACGATTACAGACTCTGTCGGAGTATAGTTAATTACCTGAGAATTACCTGCCTGATCGAAGCACCATCCATCAAAGGAATACCCATCACGTTCCGCATAGACCGGAGCGAAACCATCCGGGCAGATCACTTCGCCTCTGGCAGGAGCCGTGGTATAGGTTTCGGCTGTTGTCTTATCCGGCTCCACGACCAGTCCGCCATTGCCGTTATAAATGACTGATACCGTGTTGAGGAAAGCGGTATCTGATTCTACAGAGCTCTCGCTGTTGCTGACAACACATCTGTAGTAATACAACATAGTATTCTTGTTTACTTTAATATTCAGTGTGTTCGTCTTTGCGCCGGTATAGTTTGAATTTGTTACTCCTATAGTGTTCCAAGTCGAACTAAGAAGCAAACGTCGCTGCCACTGATATGAGGTCGCATTTGTCGCTTCTACACTCAGGGTCGTCTCATCTCCCAAATAACAAGTCTCACCCTGCGGCTGGGATGTGATCTTCACCAGCTGAAGCATCTTAACAGAAGCTGTATCAGACGCAAGAGAATCGTTGCCATTAGATACCACGCATCGATATACATATTTTGCAGTTGTTTTACTTACTCTGATACATAACGTTCTCGTGCGTGACCCAGTATAGTTTACGAAATTGGACGCGCCGATGTTATTCCATTCCACCGCATCCTCGCTGCGCTGCCACTGATACGACTCAGCTCCGGTAGCAACAATACTCATCGTCACGTATTCACCATTTTCACCGGAAACGTTCTGTGGCTGCGACGTGATCGCCAGAGGCTGCATCAGTGTAACCGTGGCCGACTGGGATGTCACAGAGCCGCTACTGTTCTTTGCGACACATCTATATGAAAAGGAAGCAGTATTTTTGTTGACAATAATCGTCAAGTTCGCCGTCTTCGCGTTCTTGTAGTTGGCATTGGAAACACCAATGGGTGACCAGCCCGCTTCGTCTGAGCCTCTCTGCCACTGATACGATGTCGCACCTGCCACAACAACGCTCATGACCTTCTCTTCGCCGTTCTGTCCGGAAACATTCTGTGGCTGCGTCGTGATCGCCAGAGGCTGGATCAGTGTAACCGTGGCCGACTGGGATGTCACAGAACCGCTACTGTTCTTGGCGACACATCTATATGAAGAGGAAGCAGTATTTTTGTTGACAATGATCGTCAAGTTCGCCGTCTTCGCGTTCCTGTAGTTGACATTGGAATCACCAATGGGTGACCAGCCCGCTTCGTCTGAGCCTCTCTGCCACTGATACGATGTCGCACCTGTCGCAACAACGCTCATGACCTTCTCTTCGCCGTTCTGTCCGGAAACATTCCGTGGCTGCGTCGTGATCGCCAGAGGCTGCACCAATGTGACATTGGCCGCTTCTGACTGTACTGTATACTTACTGTTCTTGACCACACATCTATATGAATGCGTGATCGTAGTCTTATTGACTTTGATCGTCAAGTTCGCCGTCTTCGCGTTCTTGTAGTTGGCATTGGAATCACCAATGGGTGACCAGCCCGCTTCGTCTGAGCCTCTCTGCCACTGATACGATGTCGCATTGGTGGCCACGACGCTCATGACCTTCTCTTCACCGTTCTGCCCGGAAACATCCTGCGGCTGCGACGTGATCGTGATCGGATCCGTGTCGCCCGCGAATACTACCGTCGGAACCATAGTCACTATCAGGAATACTGACAGCAGAACGGATAGTAATCTAAACGATTTCTTTCTCATAACTTCCCTCCCCTGAAAAATGGATCTCTCCTGTTTTCAAAACTAACGATGAAACTGAAAAAATCTGCCATGCAAAAAGAACTTCCCCGATGGCATAAACCCAATAAACCTATACATCTATTTTATAGAGGAAGAGGGCAAGAGTAAATAGCAAAAATATTATTATCTTCGTATTTTTTATAGATCGAGTCGCTTAAAAAGTTCGGACACGGAATCGATGTGGTCCTTATCTGCGGACATGATGTTATTGATCCGGCTCTTCAGCTCATCGCGGCGGTTCTTGCGGAGCCAGCTCAGATCACGCTTGAGATAGTAGTAGGCCGTAGTATGCTTCTTCCCGGATTCATCCTGATAGAGCGTTTTGACTTCATAGGCCGGTGGGAAAAGTCTTCTGAGAATATACCTCGGTCCGCTCTGCTTCCGCTGCTTTACGACATAGCGGATCCGCGAACTACCATACACGCCTCCCGACAGGCAGAACTCTTCGAGCATCTGCGAAGTCTCTGTATGGGGAGCCTTCGCGAACCAGACATCTGTCAGATGGCAGCATTCTTCGTAGAACGTCAGGATACCGCTCTTTTCACACAGGGCGCGCACCTCGCTCTCATCGTATGAGGTCTTGTTTCTCAGGAGCCACAGATCGATAAACGGACGGATCCCAAGACCTGTTTTCTTGCAGTGGTTGCACATATGCGCCACGATATGGAAGACCAGGAACTCCGGCGTAAACACATAACGGGAACCTTCGCCTGAAGGAGCTGCATAGTCCCAGGCTTTCGAGAGGATCGCGTCCATCTTCTCGATGTTCTCAATGATCGTAAAGTGCAGTTCGAGATGCACATACGGACTGACCATGGAGATATCGCGGTAGCCCTTCTCTTTCACTTGGAAATCCGTACCTTTCTCAATGGCGGGAAGTGCTTTTCCTACATCTTCTTCCCGGATCAGGATATCGATGTCACTACTGGTCCGAAGGTAGGATTCCGGATAGAGCGAACTTAACGTCGCTCCCTTAAGGAGAATGTACGGGATCTGTTCCTGATCCAGTACTTTCCGAAGACTCTTGACGGCTTCCTGATTATGGATCGTGTGGAAGGTATCCCTCGCGCAGGCTCTCCGCATATCCCGGAGCGCCTCCTTCGAGCTCGCGATCTTTCCCACGCCGACACCCCGCTGGATGATCGGCAGGACAGCCTGCTGTTTCGCCACACGGGAGATCTTACGGCTTTCCTCATCCGACAGAGAAAAACCGTCATTTTCGATCCCGATGCCCAGAGCGATCAGCGCCAGGAATTTCTCCCGGATATCCGGATCGGTCAGAGTATCATGTTGTACTTCGTTATTTTCCATAGTACGCATCACTCATTTATGTCATCTGTTTGTTTTCCCGGGCTCGATTCCAAATACTATCTTCAGCGTCTGCGGGATCGCGGTGCCGACATCGTACGAGCCCAGCTGGTCAAGATAAGTCTCTATGCGCTTTTTCCCCGCATCTTCGTCATAATGGAGGATGCTGTCCACAAGTTCCTCATTGGAGCGGGACATCGCAAACGGCCACTCATGATAATCCTGGAAGAAAGGATGAACGCTCATATACTGCTCGAGATCCGGGCCATAAAGGAAGCCCGGTCTTCTCATCAGTGAATAATCCCACTGGATCGTAGAATAATCCGAGATCATGACGTCCGCACAGTAGAGCAGTTCCTGTGTATCCGAATAATCGGACGCATTGATGCTTGCTTCACTCATACTCTCAGGTAGCATATCGTGATGGGCCTTGAAAAGAAATACGAAATCCTTATTGAAGCGTTTGCGGCAGGCATCAATCACCTGATCGACATCGAGAGGTTCGAATCCATACCCCGATATGCTTTTCACCGGGCCGTCTCTGTAAGTCGGCGCATACAGGATGATGCCCGTCTCCTCCGGAATGTGATAATGCTCTTTGACACGCTTTAAGACCTCCGGATGATCTCCGAACAGGATATCATTTCTCGGCATACCGGTATTGATGAACTTCTTCTCATTTACCAGCATGGCTTCGCTCTGATCCTCCGTGAACTTACGCGAAGAAGAAAGATAATACGTCGTGTTATCTCCGGAGATCTTTCTTTTCTTCAGCGCCTCTTTGGATTTAAAGATCTTGACCCCGGTATATTTGAAAGAACCTCCGCCATGCGCGGTACAGATCAGCTGCTGCTTTTTTCTGTAGGGCAGAAGTCCGGCCACACCGGCGCTGTTGACCACGATGTATTTTGAGGTCATCAGCAGATAGAAATGCTTGAGTGATCTGTATTTTACGATATGGATTTTCTCCGGGATCTGGTTTCCGGCCTTCGGATTCCGAAGCGCGTAATACACTTTCAAGTCAGTATCCGCCAGAGCGATGGCCAGATACTTCGGATTGCAGTTGAACAATCTTCCGTTAAAACTCGTGATAACGACTTTATCATTCGCGATCGGGAAGATCCGAAATACCCTGGTGAATATTCTCATGAATTTGACAGACAGTTCCACTAAAACCTCCCAAGAACCGGTAAGACTATACCTCTCCGGTCTTTTCCTCTTCTTTTTGATTCTTCTTTCCTATTTTACTCTTAACTCTTGCAATATCTTCCTTGTTGACCAGAAGCATATCCCGGACCCTGGTACCGGTCCCTTTTGAGAAATGCCACGTATACAGGAACGCCGCGACCGCGTACGAAATGATACTGGCGACCGCCGCACCGTTATTTCCCATCTGCGGGATCAGGATCAGGTTCGCAATGACATTCGTGATCACGGCGATCGTCAGATACAGAAGATTCTCTTTCTGCTTGCCGTGCACGATATTGTAGGAACCTACCATCTTATAGTAGATCATGAAGACAACACCGATCAGGATAATGATCGTGACGATGTAGGCCTGCGAATACTCTTCTCCGAAGAAGAGATTGATGAACGGCTGGCCGAGCGCAACGATACCGGCGACTACGAAAATACACACGGTATTGCAGACACGGATCACGAAGCTGACCTCTCTGTGATCTTTCCCCTTTGTAAGGTTAGAGACCATGACTTCTTTCAGTGCGTCCGGGATCATCCATACTCTCTCCGCGAGCATGACGCCGACCGAGTAGACGCCGACCTCGGCACTTGTGACGAACTGCTTGAGCATGATAATGTCCACCCGGTAGTTGAGCGTCGTCATCAGAAGCGCCAGCATCGGGAAAATACCGAACTTGATGATCTCCGCGCTCTCTTTTAACGTGAAGTGAGCGGGTGCCACAAATTGTTTTCTTAAGTGCAGGGAGTAGATCAGTCCCAGCAGAAGATCTTTAAACAGAAGAAGGAAGATACCCCATCCGATCGATGCCGGGACGAAGGCCCACAGGATCACGACGGCGATCACTTCGAAGAAGTTGACGATCAGCTCGGTCAGGTTCTTTTTGTTCGGTGTCTCCACCATGTTGATATATGAAACGATCCGGTTATACACGAGACACGGCGTCAGCATGAAGATCGCCACCATCTGGATATCTTCCCGGAAGAACACCGACAGTCCGACCGCAAAAGCCAGATATATCAGCGTAAGTAACAGTGTTAAACGGAGAAAAAACGGCGCAACATTCTTTCCGGTCTTCTTTTTAAAGTACGGGTAGGCCTGATGGATGCCCAGACCGAGAACGACGAAGGTGACCTTCGTCACGCTGTCGATGTACGCGACATCGCCCTTAAGTGCTTTTCCGAGAAAGCGGGACTGGCACACAGTATACGCAAACCCCAAAAGCACGATCATGACTTTTGAGATAATCGAAAACACATATGGATTTTTGACTGCGCGGGTGATTCTGCTCATTATCGTCTATTTCACCTGATCGATCAGGCACCTTTTATCAAATTCATAGTCCCAGATGATGTCCTCTTTGATGATCTTCGCCGGGCTTCCCGCGATCAGCGTATTCGGCTGCGGGAATGATTTTGTGACCAGGCTTCTCGTCCCGACAGCCGTGCCGTCAGCAAGACAGACCCCTTTCATGATATCCACATAGGACGCGATCCATACCCGGTCTCCAAGACGGACACCTTTATTCGGGTTGATGATCTCCCCGTTCTGATACAGAGGATGCCCGTCATTATCGCGGATATTGATATTCCAGCCTAAAAGTACATCGGATCCGGTCTCGATCGATTCCATACTGTAAAGGAAGCAGTTGATATTGCACGAGAACTTATTTCCGAGACGGATCTTCCCGCCGTGCGCGCAGACCGATGTTCCCGCGCCGATCGATGTATCGCCGCAGAAGGTAATGCTGCCGCCGTTATCGACGATGATGCTCGTCTTCCGGTTGACCGGGAGGCCTCTCTTCGAGGTCTTCTGTGCCGCGACGCGGATCATACCGGTATGGACGGGACCTTCGATCCTTATGTTTTTCTTTTTGATCCCGCAAAGAGAGGTCGATCCCATCACGATAAAAGGAAGTTTGACCGCGTCCTTAAAAGGCAGGCAGCGGTAATTCAGATACAGGGTCTTCGGGAAATAGAACACTCCCCGCGCCGTACGGCTAATTGTCCTCTTCAAGCTCATGATACTTTCTCCTTGCCCACATCTTTTTTCCAGAGAATACCAGTCCCAGAAGAACGAAATAGTATTGGCAGATAAACAGCGTATTGGAATACATCAGCGGGAAGAATCCCACGCAGAAGAAGATCTGCATCATGTCTTTCCTTGCACCCTTCGGTTCGGTCAGTACGCGCCGTACCGGAACCGTCAGAAGGATCATGACGATCGTTCCGACCGGAACGCCGAAAGACAGCCACAGATCCAGGAAGAACTGATGCGGATACGGGTGTCCGTCCATCAGATCCACCGCGCCGCGGACGCCCCATCCGAGAAGGGTCCTTGCGCGGATGGCCTTATTTACGGCGGCCCACAGTTCCGAACGTCCGGAGTCGTGGCTCAGGAATGAACCTTCGGCGATCAGTCGCAGTGTACGGCTCTTAAAGCCCATCGACGCGAAGAAATTATATACGATGATCTCATTATTACTTACCCACCAGATGCCTGCGAATACCGCGACCAGAAGCAGCGTGTATACGATACGCCTGGTGATGGACTCAATATTCGTAAACACCTTCATGATCAGGAAAAGACCGATACACAGGAACGTGCCTCGGGAACCGAAAAGAACGAGCATGACGCATCCGGATACGATCGTAAGAAGATAGAGTTTACTCTTGCCGTTGATCAGCTCATTTAAGTGCAGAAGGATGACCAACAGAAGCGCGTACGAGAAGTGCAGGTCGTACCGCTTGTTCGTGATATTCGCGGTCATATCGAGAACGAGAAGCGCGAAGATAAGAAACGAGTGATTCACCATCATCTTATAAAGGATCTTCTTATCCCGGATCAGGTACACGGCGACACAGATCGGGATACATACCCCGAGCGTGGTAGCGGCCCATCCGAGGAGCGTTTTACCGTCTACGCCGACAAAGAGGCTGTAGATATAGGCCAGAGATCCCAGGATCTCGGCAAAGAAAAGCGTGTTCCATTCTCTCTTGGTAAAGTGGAACATCGGGCGCAGAAGGAAAAAGAAGATCGTTCCCGCCAGAAGCACTTTGATCGTCGTCAGCGCGGTCCCCGTGATACCGAAAACGTCCTGAACAACAGAGTTCAGGTTATCCAGGACGAAGTACACGCAGATGAATCTGCTGAACGCCCTGTCCTTATCCTCTTCGGACCAGTATCTTTTTCTACGGATCACAAGTCTCATGCTTACTTACTCTCATACCCGGCCGATCGAAGACCGGTAGAATTCCTCCAACTTATTCATAATACTATTCTCGTAGAAATCGGCAACATTACGGATGCAGTTTTCCGAGATCCGTCCGTATTCACGCATGATCACTTCGATCCTGTCCGCGATATACTCCGGATCATCGCAGGGTACCGAGAAGCCGACTTCCCCGTCTTTATATACCTCGTCAAAACCCTGTCCTTTCGAGTAAAGGACAGGAAGGCCCTGGGACATGGCCTCTGTATAGACACGTCCGAAGGTCTCGACCTTCGAAGGCAGAAGGAAGATATCGCTGTCCTGATACACCTTGATCAGATCTTCATGGCCCATGAACGGGAGCTGCTTCACAAAGTCATACTGCCGCAGTTTTGCCTCTTCTTCTTTATCTTCCACTTCGCCGACGACCGTCAGTGTCGCATCGATCCCTTTATTTCTCAGAATACCGGCAGCTTCCGCGGCGACCGGGATATTCTTCACTTTATTGATCCTTCCTACCAGAAGGATGCGGACCTTCTTATCGCTTTCCAGTGTTCTCGGAGACGAAGTGTGCTCCTCCCAGAACTTCTCGAGCGGGTTTCCGATCACGACGCTCTTTGCTTCAAAAGCCTCCCGTTTCTTTGCCGGCACATACTTACTCATGAACTCTTCTTTATGGCACTTCGACAGGAATAAAAGACCGGATGCCTGATCGGCATTTCTGATCGCCAGCCCATGGAAAAACGGCAGCCGGATAAAACCGATGAGATCGGTCACGCGGACGGACAGCACATACTTCAGGCCGTACTTTTTCTTCATGCGCCTGGCCGTATAGCCGCTGCTCACGAGAAGATGCGCATGCATCAGATCAAAGTCCGAAAGGTCATAGGCTTTCTTCAGTCTCTTTTCGATCTTCCACTGTCTCGGGAAGAAGAAGACACGGTCCAGCTTCTTCCAGCACTCTTCATGAACGACATCCTGATCGCTGACCGCAGGGACGAACTTATCCGCCACGCCGGCACCGTACTTGGCGCTGTTAAAGACTTTGACAGAGATATTCCTCCGGCAGAGCGCTTCTTTCTGCTGGCTGTAAAGTAAAGCAATATGGTAAAACGTGCAAAGATAAAGGATCTTCATATATGCTCCGTTACAGTGTCCCCTCGCCAAACATTCCCGTCATTTCCATCGTGGAGAAGTCCGTAAGCGGAAGGCTTACCGGCTGCCCCGTCAGCTGGCTCTTATAGATCGCCAGCACCATCTCCAGTGCGTTTCTTCCGGCCACGGCATCCACGTACGGTTTTCTGTCATTTCTGATCGCGTCGATCATATCGGCAAAAAGACTGGTGTGGCCATTGCCGTACACATTGCTTGTCGCCTCCTGAAAACCGGCCTTGCCGGAATCCTCGTCGCTTTCATCTTCGAATTTCCACACGTCGATATTATTGCAGGAAGTGCCTCCGAGCTTGACGGTACCCTTCTCACCGAACATGTAGAGCGTCTCCTCGAGATTGTTCGGATAGACATTGACGGTACCCTCGACGGTTCCGACGATACCGCTTTTAAACTTAACGACCGCCATGCCGACATCTTCGCACTCCAGGTAGTCGTGATACTGCTGGCGAGTAACACCGTAGACCGACTCCACTTCTTCACCGAGCATCCAGCGGAACAGATCGATCCCGTGGATGCACTGGTTCATCAGCGCGCCGCCGTCCGACGCCCACTTTCCTCTCCAGGGAGCCTGCTCGTAGTACGCTTTATTCCTGTTCCAGCGGACATGGATCGCACCGTGCGAGATCTTGCCGAAACGGCCTTCCTCGACCGCTTTTCTCATCTCACGGACCGCAAGATTGAATCGGTTCTGGTGGCAGGCCGCCACCTTGACGTGGCGTGCTTCGGAACGGCGGATGATCTCATCTGCGTCCGCGATACTCATCGCGATCGGTTTTTCGATGATCACGTTGATCCCGTGATCGATGCAGTATAGAGCGATCTCTGCGTGGACTCCGCTTTCAGTCGCGATCGATACCAGCTCGAGGTCCGGGTGCTTTTCGATCATGTCCTTATAGTCACTGAACTTCTCGACCGGCTTATCGTAGCCAGTCTTTTCAAAAAGGATCCGGATCTGCTCGGGATCGGTGTCACACACCGCCACCATCTCCAGACCGTTATTCACCACTGCTTTAATGTGATTTACCGCGATGCGTCCGCATCCGATAAGCGCGTACTTCATTTTTCAGCCTCCAGATTCTTTTCGGCATTCTTCAGTGCCGTAATGATATACTCCCGCTCCTCATCGAAAAGTTCCGGGAACACCGGGATCGCAAAGGTCGTCCTGCTTAAGTCTTCCGTCACGGGAAGATCTCCCGGCTTGTAGCCTAAGTGGGCAAAAGCACCCTGCAGATGCAGCGGTACCGGATAGTAAGTACCGCATGCGACCCCCTCGCTTTTCAGGATCTCCATAATGGCCTGCGCGTTCGGGTGCTTCAGCGCGTAGATATAGTAAGCGTGCTCCGTCTCCGGCATCTCAAAAGGAATCTCATACGAGGTATCCCGAAGCGCTTCGTTATAAAGCGCGGCATTTTTTCTTCTTCCTTCGACGAACTCATCCATATGCGTGAGCTTCTTACGGAGGATCGCCGCCTGAAGCGCATCGAGACGGGAATTATACCCGATGAGATAGTTATAGTATTTGCTCTCTCCGACCGGCATATTCTCCGGGAAGGAAAGTCCCTTCATCTCATATTCGCGCTTGAGTGTCCACAGCCCGTCCTTTCCGGATCCGTGCACCTTCAGGGAGCGGCAGGCTCTCGCGATATTCTCATCGTCGGTCAGGATCATTCCGCCGTCACCGTCGCCACCGAGGTTCTTCGTCGGGAAGAAAGAAAAGCACGAAACATCTCCGAGAATATTCTTCCGTTCTCCCTTATACTTCGTTCCCGCGGCCTGCGCACAGTCGCTGACCAGATAAAGGCCATGCTTCTTACAGATCGCGCGGAGCTGATCCATATCGCAGCTCTGCCCGTAAAAATGCACCGGCAGGACGGCTTTTGTCTTTTCCGTGATCGCTTCTTCAACCTTGGCCGGATCGATGCAGTAGGTCTTCGGATCGACATCCGCGAATACCGGAGTCGCACCGGTGATCGCGATGCTTTCGGCCGTCGCGAAGAACGTCCACGCCGGAGTAATGACCTCGTCGCCTTTTCCTACGCCCAGCGCGCGGAGCGCCAGAACGATCGCATCCGTACCGTTGCCGCACGAGATTCCGAAACGTGCGCCCTCATAGGACGCAAACTCTTCTTCGAAAGATGTGACCTCGGATCCTCCGATATACATTCCGCTCCGAAGGACACTCAGTGCCGCTTCTTCGTATTCTTCCGCATGCGTCTCATGCTGACGCTGCACATTCATTAACTGGATCTTCATTCCCTTACCCTTCTTCTACTTCCGGACGGATCTCCTCCTGATCGTCCGCGATATATTTCTTTCCGCACTCCGTGCAGACAAGATTCTTATTGAGCTTACAGCCGCACTTACATACATAGGCATACCACTTGGCCGGGTTGCCCACCACCATCGTATAAGCCGGTACGGTCTTCGTGACGACGGATCCCGCCCCGACAAAAGCATACTTCCCGATATCATGTCCGCAGACGATGGTCGCGTTAGCGCCGATCGTCGCGCCTTCTTTAATGACCGTCTTTTTAAACTCGCTTTTCCGCTCGATAAAGCTTCGGGGATTCGCGACATTCGTAAAGACCGCGTTCGGACCGATAAAGACGTTATCTTCGCACTCAAGTCCGGTATAAAGCGCCACGTTATTCTTTACTTTTACGTTGTTGCCCAGCGTGACTCCGCTCTCGATAAAAGCATTCTCACCGATATTGCAGTTCTTTCCGACCTTGGACCCCTTCATGAGATGGCACCAGTGCCAGATGCGGGTTCCTTCTCCTATCTCGGCGCCTTCATCGATCTGCGCCGACGGGTGGGCATAGTAAGATTCACTCATAAGTCTTCGATAATCCTTTCTACTTGTTTCACCAGTACTTTATAGTCATACATCTCGGCCATCGCATGCGCGTTTTCGCAGTACTTCGCATACTCTTCCCGGGACATTTCCGAAAAACGGATGATCTCATCGGCGACCTTAGAAGGCTCCGGCGAACTTCCGAGCTCGACTCCGCAGCCGTTCCCTTCTACCATGGAGTCCGACAGCGCCGCCAGGAGCACGATCGGCTTGCCGCCGGCAAAGTAATCGAACAGCTTGTTGAACGATGCGCCGTATCTGTCGGTGGAACTGCCGTTACCCGACCCGATAAAAAGATCGGCACGTCTTGCAATTCCCGGGATATTATTCTTATCCACAAACCCCTTTAAGACCAGATTGTCCAGATGCTCCTCATCGAGCGTCTTCTGCATCTCATCGAGCTTACTTCCCGTTCCCCAGAGAAGGATCTTGATGTTGTCCTTGCCGCGTTTTTTCAGTTCCCTTGCGGTATCGATGTAAAGCGGCATATTATTCATGAAGCGGATCGCGCCGAAGTACACTACCTTGAAGATCTCCGGGTTCTCCAGATCCTTATCTTCGATCACGTTCTTCTGCGCGTTACTGTCGAAGACATCCTTATCCACGCCGTTATTGATATAGTAGACCTTATCCAGGTCGATCTTTCCGCCCTGCTCGAGATCCCAGCGCATATCGCGGATATAGCGTTTTCCTCCGCTCATCGTAAACACCAGCGCATCGGAACGGTAATAGACATGCTTCATGAAGCGTCTTGCGGTATTCGCGATAAGACCATGTTCCTTAAAAGTTCCCTTCGTGACGAACCCTTCCGGTACGATGTCTCTGGTCTCGGAGATGCACTTGATCCCGTACTTCTTCGCCAGTTTCACGCCAAGAAGCAGCGCCGTCGGATACATCGTCGAAGCATAGATGATGTCCGGTTTTCCGTCCTTCTTGGAGATCTTCTTAGCGACCTTGAACATCTTCCGGTAGAACGAGTAGATATTGAGGATCCTGTGGATATCATTCTTCTTATAGTGGTGGGACTTTACATAGAAAAACCTAACACCTTCGACATTACGCTCGACATAGTCTTCTTTCCCGGTATCGATACGCTTTCCGGCATGGTGAAGTTCATTGCACGCGAAGACATACGGCTCGTATCCGTCTTTGGCAAGATATTTGCCCATGACAAAATGCCGTGTGTGCGGTCCGTCTTCCGGCAGATATGAATTCTGATTGATGATCCAGATCTTCAAGTGCGCGTCCATCCTTTACTTAATCCCGCTGGAACAGATCCCGGGTATATACTTTTCCGGCGACATCGTCCAAGCAGTGATCGTAGCGGTTCGCGATGATAGATCCGCTCATTTTCTTAAACTCCTCGAGGTCATTAACGACCTTCGAGCCATAGAATGTCGATCCGTCTTCGAGCGTCGGCTCGTAGATGATGATCGTCGCGCCCTTGGCCTTGATGCGCTTCATGACGCCCTGGATACTGCTCTGGCGGAAGTTATCGCTGTTGCTCTTCATGGTCAGACGGTAAACGCCGATCACGACTTCTTTCTCGCCCGTATATCCGCCGGTATAGCTGTTCGCGCCCGCCATCTGAAGGACGCGGTCCGCGATATAGTCTTTTCTCGTCCGGTTCGAGTCCACGATCGCGTGGATCAGATTCTCCGGCACATCCCGGTAATTCGCCAGCAGCTGCTTGGTATCCTTCGGCAGGCAGTATCCGCCATACCCGAAAGACGGGTTATTGTAAAAGTCTCCGATACGCGGATCCAGGCTCACACCCTGAATGATCTCCGCGGTAGATAAGCCCTTCATCTCGGCATAGGTATCGAGTTCGTTAAAGAACGATACACGAAGCGCCAGATACGTATTTGCGAAGAGCTTTACGGCCTCTGCCTCGGTATACCCCATGAAAAGCACCGGTACGTCTTTTTTCTCTGCGCCTTCTACCAGAAGGTTCACAAACGTCTCGGCCTTCTTCTTTGATGCATCGTCGCATCCCACGATGATACGGGACGGATAGAGGTTATCGTACAGCGCCTTTGACTCTCGTAAGAACTCCGGCGAGAACATGATCTTGTCCGTTCCGAACTTCTCGCGGACGTGCTCCGTATATCCGACCGGGATCGTGGACTTGATGACCATCGTCGCGGAAGAACCGCTACCCAGTACCGTCTCGATGACCGCCTCTACCGAAGAGCAGTCAAAGAAATCCTTCTGCGGATCGTAGTTGGTCGGCGTGGAGATAATGATGTAGTCCGCATCCTTATACGCCGCTTCCGCATCCATCGTTGCCGACAGCTGCAGTCCGCGCGCCTCATGCTCCGAGAGGAATTTCTCGATATACTCATCCTGGATCGGGCTCTTCCAGTTATTCAGAAGTTCCACCTTCTCCGGCACGATATCTACCGCCACCACCTCATTATGCTGACTTAAGAGCACCGCGAGGCTCAGCCCCACATATCCCGTTCCTGCAACTGCAATCTTCATACTTTACATAGCACCTTTCTTTCTAAACACTACGCCGATCGTCTTCAGCAGGATCTTGATATCCTGTCCGATACTCCAGTTGGCGATATATTTCGTATCGAGCTTAACTACTTCCTCAAAGTCCGTGATCTCCGACCTTCCGCTTACCTGCCACAGTCCCGTGATCCCGGGCTTGGTGGCCAGTCTGGCACGATGGTGAAGTTCATACTTCGCCCACTCATCGAGCGTCGGTGGACGCGTACCGATCATGGACATCGATCCGCCGAGCACATTGAAGAACTGCGGGAACTCATCGAGACTGGTCCGTCTTAAAAACTCACCGATCCCCGTCTTCTTCGTTCCGTCCGGCAGGATCTTATTTCCGATGATGCGCGGATCAAAGTCGAGCTTGAACATCATGCCGTCCTTGACGCGGTTCTGGTCGAGAAGCTCTTTCTTTCTCTCTTCCGCGTCCATATACATGGAACGGAGTTTATACATATAGAAATGCTTGCCGTTCTGGCCGATACGCTCCTGCTTGAAAAGGATCGGTCCCGGCGACTTTTTCTTAATGATCGGACCTACGACGAGCATGATCAGGAGCGTAACGATACTTCCGATCAGTCCGATCAGGATATCAAAAAGGCGCTTGATAAAGCTCTGCAGGGGCGTCGCGTAGTTGATCGATGTCGTAAGAACGGTCGTACCGCCCAGTTTTTCCGAGAAACGCTTAACGCCGTTTCGGGTCATGTTTGGTACATGGAAGTGTGTCGGAACCGCCATGACCGAGCAGTCGTCCATCAGTTTGACGATACGCTCATCCGAGAACGGTGCATCGATATATACGGAATCGATCCACTCACGGACAATGTAGTCAGAAACCCCGTCGAGATCTGAAACGATCGGATAATTCAGGATCTTCTCCTCATCTGTCTTCTCCGTAAGTACCACGCCGGAGATCACATATCCCACCATATCCTTACCGGAAAGGCGCTGAAGGATCCCTTCCGCATTCTCGGGTGTCGTCACCACAAGGATATTATTCCTTTTTCCGCGCTGCAGTCCGAAGACTTTGACCACGCTCTTCCACAGGACCCTGTAGATATACCCGAGCACCAGATGCAGACCGAAGGTCAGTGCCAGGATGATACGGGAGTACTCCACACCGGCCTGTGTCGCGAAGATATAGATCATCGTCAGTCCGAACACATAAAAACTGTGCTCAAAAGTGCGCAGGAACTCGATATAGTAGCCTCTCTGCATGACATCATGCATCGAGTTATGGATCACCATCACGAGAAAATCGAAGAGAAAAAGAAGGATCGCCAGATTCCGGTACAGCATCGTCGAGTACGCCATCGTTCCCAGACGGATCAGTACCGCCAGGATAAACGCGACCTGCAGACTCAGCTCATCCACGAGCATAAAGTCCAGATGCTTCGACCACCCCTGTGCATTACGCTTATACACAGTCCACCTCCCGGATCGCGCAAGCACCGCGCATATTCAGCTTTTGAAACGTTTTGCCTTCCAAAACTAATACGTCCCTCTCACACAATATCAATATATTATAACCTTTTTATCGGGGAAACGCATTATATAATTATAAATTATAAATAATTAGAGAAACTGTGTCCTCATCGGATCAGATCCAGCTTTGCCGAAGACCCGATATCATGGTATCCGAGCTTCTCGTACCAGGAGTGATACTCGTCCTCATAGCAATACAGCACCGGTTGTTTTCCCGATTGAACCAGATAAGAGGAAAAAGAGGTCATCAGCTTCATTCCATGTCCCTGATTCCGATAATCCGGAGCCGTCAGCATTCCACTTACCACAGCCAGATCCTGAATAACCGCATAGGTGGCGACGTGGGAAATGATTTTTCCATCTTTTCGGATGATCATATTCTCACAATTCTCGTGCTCATAGCGGTAAACCAGTTGCTTACGGATATTCTCGTAGTCATAGCCGATTCCCAGATGATGATCCTGACAGATCAGCCTGGCGATCTCGGCAAAATCATCCAGGCCCGCAAAGGACGTATCCTCCGCGATCGCCTTCTTTTCTCCCGAGTAGCTCATAATGCTTCCGCGGGTGATCGTGTAGGACGAAGAAAGCCTTTCATACAAAGCGGAGACCAGGTCTTCCGGACCGGTGATCCTTTTCATACCGCTGCCGATGATCAAGCCGGCAATATCCGACACAAGGGATTCGCTGACCTTTCCAAAAGACAGCAGCTGAAGGCTGTTATAGTACTCATACACCAGTCCGTGTATCTCATTATCCGATTCACTCACGAACGTCCGGATCTCATCCGCATTGACCCCATAGGTCATCACATCGATATACAGATAAACGTTCCTAAATCTGTTCTCCTGCACCAATTCGATAATGCTTGAATCGTTTTCAAAAATCTCGCGTATCATGCCGTTCCCATACTGTAAAATGCATTAATCTAAAAAACCAACGCTACATATCTTATCAGAAAACACGCTTTTTGAACACAAGGTTATTTAGTCAATCCCTTTAAATACTCTTCCACATTCAAGTATTCGATGTCACCACCGGACACAGGCAATGCCGGACGTAGAATCAGATAACCTTCCCCCTTAATGCAGATCGATTCTATCGTTGTTAACTTCCAGTAGTTTTCTGTAAGCGTCCAACCACCAAAACCCCGCAAAAAATACCTCCATGAATTATTCCTTGTTGACCATGCTGATTGCCGTCAGCCATTCTATGGTAACACTCATTCCGGAATAATCACACAGAGCAGGATCGATCTTCACATGCACTCCTCGCGGTATCCGATGGCACGGATACTCCTCTTAAGCTGCTCGAAAAGGCAAAAGCCGCGGGTCTTCTCCTCTTCTCTCTTACCGATCACGAAGCGATCAACGAAGTCGTAAATAGAAGAAACACCCTTCACAGAAGAGTTTGCGACGGGCGGATTAAAAGCTCTTCCAGAGAGGTTCGGCAAAGGGATACTATAACTTATCACCCTACCGCATTTCGTCTGTTAACCATTTGTATGTGATCTTATACTTCGCGAATCGCTCCCATGGAATCTTCTTGTCGTGCTGAAGCCTTCCAATAACTATGTAATCGGGAACATTCTGCGAATCCGCAAACTCTTGAACTGAACGGAACCTAAAGTCATTTTTCTGTATAAACAGATCGTATTTGAGAGGATCGATCAGTGCATTCTTCGCAAATTCATTCGCAGCAAGTTCTCTCTCATCACTTTCGTCATCACCGTCTAAATAACTGCTCTGTTTACCCATATCTCCATTCACAATGTGTCCTAATTCATGGAAAAGAGAAAACCAGAATCTGTCTGCGTATGAACCTCGTATCGTGAGCACCATCTGGTAGTTCGCGTCACCTTTCTTAGCCAGATATCCCTGAACCGGAGCACCTTTAAAGTTATGCGCCACACTGAAGTCGACTCCATAGTCTGCAAACAACTCTATCAGTTCTGATTGCGGATCTTTGTTTTTCCTCATCACTTGCTTCAGCGCACATATAAGCTTATCTATCCGCTCTATTTCAAACTTGGATATCAGCTTTCGCTCAGCAGTATCTGCCTTGCACATGCATATCCAGGCTCCGAGAATATCCGGATCGATAGAAGTCTTACTCGAAATACGAAAAGCACCTTCCGACGCAAAAGATTTCAACCCGGTCAGGCTGCTTACACGTAGGTACTTCCGCAAAGCAATGATCGACTCACCCTCCGTCCTGGATTCTTCGATTCTGGATTGGCTTTTTAGAAACCCGACGAGCTCTTTCATTTTCTTATAGATAGATCGCTCTTCCTGCCCGATTGAGTCTTCCTCGTCCAGAATCAGTAATTCTGCATCATAATTCGCCTGCAGATTGAGCCAAAAAGAACTCTTTACACCAAGAGCATACTCAAGACCCTTTGCCAGGCCTTTTGAAATATCCTTGCGGCCACGAATAACATCACAAAGGAACGGTTCAGAAACGCCTGCTCTTTTGGCCAACTCTTTTTGCGTAATATGCCTCTCATCCAGAATATCGGCTATCGTTTCTCCCGGATGAATCAACAGGTCACGAGATAAACCAATTGTCTTTGCCCCCATGATAATCCACAACTCCTTCCACAACAATTTCAACACTGAGTTCTATTCGTTCATCTATATGTATGGGTTCGAGTACCATTCTCACATTCCCATTGACGCGAACTGAGTATTTCCCCGAATTCTTGCCTTTCAATGCTTCCAGATGACCAAGTCCCAAAGAAGCAAATTCTCCAAATGTATCTGCTGCTACCAATCGATCGATATGTTTCTTTATCGCACGCACCCAGTCCGCGGGAAGTTTTTTCTTCATCACTCCCCAATCAGAAAAGTATTTCTCCACTTTTTCATTTGCATATCGAATAACCAAGCGGCCACCTTCAAATTAACTATTTCGTTAATTTATGATAACATCTCGGCAGAGATTAGTCAATTGGTTAATTTGATATCAAAGAATACTTCTCAGCAGGACAAGTGTAAGCGTCAATCATTCCCAACAAAAAGGAAGTGTCCGGTTGCGTCGGCACTTCCCTTTCTCCGTTTACTATTTCTGATCAGTTCACGATTCGCTCACCCAAAACCCGTGAAGATTGCAGTACGCATATGCAGCTAGGATCTCTACACCATCCAATACTGCAAAGACAGCACGCGGCTCATCTCCGGGATGAAGCTCAGCGATCTGGATCCCCGCTGTTGTTTCCAGAATCACATGCGAGATATAATGTTCTTCGGTCATAGGATGAGCTGTCGATCCGACCAGAACCGAGATAAACTCATCGTCCTTACGGATCACAGGAACATGTTTCTCCAAAGAGGCATCCACAGACCCTGGAACCAGTTCCGTCATCTTCGCACCGCAGCAAACCACCGGAACACTGGAATCAACCAGTTTGATAATGATATTCCCACACGTCTCACAACGATACAATTTCACTTCCATACGATTACCTCCTGAAACCATGAATTATTGCTATCATAATAGCACAGTTAACGGACAATATTATTTATAATAGGACAAAAAGAGATTTCAGTTTCTCTGAAAAAGAACTTGTCGTTTGCCAACTTTGACCCTTCCATCCTCATCAATCCCGTCAAACGAAACTAGAATAAGACTTTTAAGTTCGTAAGAGTCATCTGATACTTCATATTCAATAATATGAAAACTATCTCCATAAGCCTTTTTTTCTTTTTGCGCAGATTTTCGAATTACACATTGTTGTATTTGTTGTTTTATATTATAATCATTCGCAGATAGCCAATAAAAGTATGATTTTATGTTGTTATCAACAACATTCATTTTTTGTTTTTCATCAGGAGGTTACTATGAAGAGATTTTCCCTTTCTCTCCTCTCGGAAACTATCGTTTCGAGAAGGAAAGATTTATCGCTGACTCAAACTGAGTTGGCAAAGAGAACAGGAATCAATCGTTCTATACTCTCTAATCTCGAAAATCAGGAATATACGCCTAGTTTGGATCAACTTGACGCACTCAGTGAAGTTTTGGGTTTTGATCCAGCCTCGATGTTTATTGAAGAACCGAAGGCAGGGATAAAAGTCCAAAAGAAATACAACATCGCTGTTGCAGGTACCGGCTACGTCGGCCTCTCTCTGGCTGTGCTTCTCGCACAGAATAACAATGTTACAGCCGTTGATATCCTCCCGGAAAAGGTAGAGAAACTGACCAATTTCATCTCCCCTATCCAGGACGATTATATAGAGCAGTACCTCCAAGAGGCAAAATCCGGCACTCGCAAACTCAATCTCAAATCCACAACGGATGGAGCAAAAGCCTACAAGAGCGCTGACTTTATTATTGTTGCTGCGCCAACAAACTATGACCCTAAGACCAACTATTTTGATTGTTCTGCTGTTGAATCTGTTATCAGCCTTGTTCTTGAAGCCTGCAAAGGCAAGCAGAAAAAGCCGACCATTATAATCAAATCTACTATTCCCGTCGGCTATACAAGAAGTGTACGAGAGAAGTTTAGAACTGACAACATTATATTTAGTCCGGAATTTCTGCGAGAATCGAAAGCGCTATACGACAATCTCTACCCTTCACGCATCATTGTCGGCTGTGATCCTTCTACAGAAGAAGCCGCCCACATCTTTGCCGGGCTTCTGCAGCAGGGTGCCATCAAGAATCCTATTGACACACTTTTTATGGGATTTACCGAGGCTGAAGCAACAAAGCTTTTCGCCAACACCTATCTCGCGCTCCGTGTCAGCTATTTTAACGAACTGGATACATATGCTGAGGTAAAAGGACTAAATACAGGAGACATCATCAAAGGAATATGTCTGGATCCTCGTATCGGTGATTTCTATAACAACCCATCCTTCGGATACGGCGGATACTGTCTCCCGAAAGACACAAAGCAGCTTCTTGCTAACTATCAGGAAGTTCCGCAGAACATGATGACCGCAATCGTGGATAGTAACCGCACCAGAAAAGACTTCATCGCCGACAGAGTACTTGAAATCGCTGGAACTTATGGCAACAGTGAAGCCTTCTCCGCTGATAAAGAAAAGAAGCAAAAAGAAGTCATTGTCGGAGTCTATCGTCTTACTATGAAAGCCAATTCTGATAACTTCAGACAGTCATCTATTCAAGGCATAATGAAGCGTATTAAGGCCAAAGGTGCTACTGTAATTATTTATGAGCCAACTCTGGAAAATGGATCCACTTTCTTTGGCAGCAAGGTGGTCAATGACTTGAAGAAATTCAAGAAGCAGTGTGGCTGCATCATCGCTAACCGTTACGACAGTGCTTTGGACGATGTTGAAAAGAAAGTATACACTCGAGATTTGTTTAGGAGAGATTAGTATGAAGCATCCAATAAAACTCAACGGAAAAACCATTCTCGTTACTGGATCCCCTGGTTTTATCGGGGCAAATCTGGTAATGCGCCTTCTTGATGAACTCTCATCCGGCAAGATTATCTCTTTCGACAACATGAACGATTACTACGACCCAAATCTCAAAGAGTACCGACTTGCACTGATCGATGAAAAAGCAAAATCTTCTAAGGCAGAGCACCTTTTTATTAAAGGTGATATCGCTGACAAAGCACTTGTTGACAAGATTTTTTCAGACTTCAAACCAAGTGTTGTAGTGAACCTTGCTGCACAGGCTGGTGTACGCTACTCAATTGAACATCCTGAGGCATATATCGAAAGTAATATCGTCGGATTTTTCAATATTCTGGAAGCTTGTCGTCACAACCCTGTCGAACATCTGGTTTACGCGTCTTCTGCTTCCGTCTATGGAGGGAACAAGAAAGTTCCTTTCAGCACAGACGATATGGTCGACAACCCTGTGTCTCTTTATGCTGCCACAAAGAAGAGCAACGAACTTCTTGCGCACAGTTACTCGAAGCTCTATAACATTCCTTCGACAGGACTTCGATTTTTTACCGTTTATGGACCGGCAGGACGGCCTGACATGTTCTACTATTCTGCTACGGAAAAACTTGTAAAAAACGAAACGATCAAGATTTTCAACTATGGAAACTGCAAGCGCGATTTTACATACATTGATGATATTGTCGAGGGCATTTTTCGTGTCATGCAAGGCGCACCAGAAAAAGAGAATGGTGATGATGGTCTCCCTCTTCCGCCATATGCAGTTTATAACATTGGAGGAGGAACTCCGGAGAATCTTTTGGAATTCATCTCAACATTACAAATGGCACTCGTCAAAGAAGGCATACTTCCGAAAGACTATGATTTCAAAGCTCATCAGGAACTCGTCGGCATGCAGCCTGGAGATGTACCCATCACATACGCAGACAGCGCTGCTCTCGAGAAAGATTATGGATTCACGCCAAAAATCGACATCACAGAAGGGCTCGGAAGATTCGCCAAGTGGTTTGTAGATTACCAAGCTTTGAGAAATATGACTTTCTATCGGCCTATATGATACAATGGCTCTCGTGAATCCTAGGAAGAACAAGACTGTTAGATGAGACTAGAAAGATCAAAAAACGCAGTTAGAAACGCTTTTTACGGAACAATCAATACATTAGTTTCAGTGTTACTTCCGTTTATTGTCAGGACAGTATTCATATACACGCTCGGGACAGAATACCTTGGCCTGAACTCCTTATTCTCGTCTATTCTGAACATGCTGAACATTACCGAACTCGGTTTCGGGAGCGCTGTCGTTTTCTGCATGTATAAGCCGATTGCAGATGATGATATGCCGACATGAAGAAAATGAACTTCATTTATATGTGGATCGCCAGCTGGTTCACTGCCGGCATGCTGTCCTTATACCAACCTTTTATGAAGATATGGGTCGGAGAGGATCTCATGTATTCAATGTGGTTTGTAGTTTTAATCTGTTTATATTTCTACGAACTCAAACTCAGCGATGTCAGATATGCCTACGAACAAACACTGGGCTTATGGTGGGATCTTCGCTATAGATATATAGCAGAGGTCATCGCTAACCTGATTCTAAATTATGTGATGGGGAAGTATTTCGGTGTGTATGTAATACTCTCGGCAACTATGATTTCCATCTTTTTCATCATTTTTCTGTACGGAACACAATTCATTTTTCAAATATACTACAAGGAAACTAGCGTAAATGAATACTTTCTGTCTCATTTGAAGTATGCCATTGTCGCATCAATAGCATGTGGAATAACTTATGGTCTCTGCTATTATCTCCCTGACGGAGTAATCGGCCTGTTCTTAAGGGGTGGAATCTGTTTATTCATACCGAATGCAGTTTTATGGATAATCTATCGAAAGACCAAGATATATGGTGAAGCTATGCCTTGGTTTATAGGGAAAATAAAGAGAAAAAGAGTTCAGCAGAATTAATTCATAAAGATTAATACTCCCCATTATCTATCACAAATGCATATTATTGGCTTTGTTAGGTCTTAACCTTCTGTATGATATATTAATATAGTAAAGAGCAAATAGAGAGGCTTTACTTCTACTATGCATAAAAAATGAAGATATTCGTAAATATCTAGGCCAAGTTTTATATCCGAATAGCGGACAATCATTTCGGATAAAACCTTCCATTTCTTTGAGTCTTTCATGGTTTTCTATCTTTTCCTCATGGCTACAACCGTGCCACCATCGCCAAACTTTTGACAATCCTTTTGCAGCCTCAGCCATAACTTCCGACTCACTAAACTGGTTCAAAGAACTCTTATCATTTCGAAGAAAAGAGTACCGCGCAAAGTGAGCATCAGCATAGTCTATAAGGTTTTTTGCAGAATAGTTTTTTGTTATACTATCCATCCTTATTCTATAGTGATAAAGAGATTCCTCTAAAACTATCACTTCCCTTGCATTGCTCAATATTTTATGCATGATATAGTAATCTTCGAAATTTTTTCCCTCAGGGAACAAGAGCATGTTATCCGTATTTCTGGATATATTACCATCATTATGTAACGAATTGCAGAATACCGCTCTGCGATATAGCTTATTCCATGCATGAGTATTAATTCTCCCTTTGATTAACGCTCTCAGAGCATCATTTCCGGTATAATATTCCCTCTCAAAATGAATATCCTTTTGCGTGGTTGCATTCTCAAGCGAATACCCACAAATACACACATCTGCAGCCATTTCATTCATCTTCATCCACATCTCTTGAAGAAAGTTGGGTTCAATCCAATCATCTGAATCAACAAAACAAACCGTGTCTCCACGAGCCTCAATCAAACCTCTATTTCTGGCAGCCGAAAGCCCGCGATTCTCCGTGTGAAATACTCTGACTCGATCATCTTTAATCGCATATTTGTCACAAATCATCCCACTTCCATCCTTCGAACCATCATCTATTAAGATGACTTCGAAATCATGATATGTTTGATTTAGTATACTATCAATACACTTTTTGAGATATGGTTCTACATTATATACTGGAACAATTACACTTATCATCAAATAGTTTTCCTTCGTTTATTTTTCAAGTAGCATTTGACTAAACAAGCTTACGTCTTAGATAAGCCAATAAACACTGTTTGTAATTAGATGACTCGTCAAACAAAGCTGTTTAGCTCTTCCGAACCATTGAGTTCTCTACCACCATTATAGTCCCCAATGCCCCACATTTAATTGCTGATGCATCTTTAGCGACAGCCTAAAATATAACACTATCAAAACCATATTGCAATTTCAGAATACGATTAAATCATAAAATGCGTTCATATTCTTTATATCAATAAGAGCTTCTTTAATTATCGGAGAGAACGGAATTCGTTTCATGTGTTTGTCTTCCTTGATCAATTAACGATATATCATAATGGGCAAGTCCAACAACAGGAACGATTTCTTTCGGGTAATCGTCTCAGTTGATCCTTTCCACTTCAAATCCGGCTTCTGTTAGAAACTGTCCTGCTTTCATTCCAAATACGTTTGTGATCATTCTGACTAAACCATACCAACCTCGCTGCATCAGTAGTAACGCTAGGATCCTCATCGAGAGATTCAATCTTGGGATCCATTGGGAAAGACTATCTCAGAATCCCGTCTAGCTGGGAAATTCTGAATAATTCATCTAATGCCATTCTAAAGACATCTACATGTTCAAAAACATGTTTACATATAACCTTGCTGTATGAAGCATTTGGATCATAAAAGAAAAAACTATGGTCTGAATATTACGGTGCGGCGGAGCCGCCTGTCCGGTGTGGCGTGAGCCACCTGTCTGGACAGACAGAGCCACTTTGCGAATGAGCAAAGCGGCGATGGATGTTTACTTCGCCTGCGCAGGATCCATACCGTAGATCTTCCTCATCGAGATATCCTTGGACGGATCAGCACTTTCAATGTCGATCTTGTAGGAATCGTAAGCAATTCGATCCATAATCGCATCCGCCAGCGTGCTTTCTCCTCCGCAGAGTTGCTGGTACCACTCAGATTCCCGGAATTGGGAGCAGAAGATCGTTGAGGATTTCTTTCTCCGTTTGTGAATCAGTTCGAACAGATCTCTGGCCTCAGGTTCTGTGAGTTTTATCAGGAGCCACTCGTCGAGGATAAGCAGGATCGGATTCGTATATCTTTTGAGAACAGACTTGAATGTTCCTGCTTCGCGTGCCGCTTGTAAGTCCAGTAAGAGGTCAGGCAATCGCACATACTTTACCGAGTAGTACTGCTTGCTAGCTTCCATGCCGAAGGCGCACGCCAAGTATGTCTTTCCGCTTCCAGTAGCACCTGTAATAAAGATGTTCCGGTACTCAGTAATGTACTCACACCGCGCCATTCTCTCGATGAGGCTCTTGTTCAGCTTTCGACCGGAACGATAATCGATATCCGCAATATGCGCATCCGGCTGTTTGAAGTCTGCATTGTGAATGAGTCTCTTTAGGCGGTTATTCTTGCGGCTTTGGTATTCCTGATCTACGAGCATACCGAAGCGGTCGTCAAAAGAGAGCTCATTCATAGATCTGTCATTCGCCTGTACTCTGAACGCATCTGCCATTGTAGTGAGACGCATCTCAATCAACTTGTTTATTGTGCTTTCGTTAGTCATGTTCAATTCCTCCATAGTAGCGTGCTCCACGCGTAATTCCTCTTGGTTGCGGGTCCGGGTTAGTCGTCTTGTCAGACTCCATAGATGCAATGACATTCTTAATCGTCTTGTAACTTGGACGGCTGGTATATCTCAGCGTTTTCTCGCAGGCATTCTCAAGTTTCTGGGGCGAATGCTTGTCTGCTATCTTAAGAAGCCCATACAACTTCTGTAATACTGCTGCTTGATCTGACCTGTTGCAAGGATCGCATCAACGGTCGTGCGCGTGCACGGCCCTATCTGGTCTGCCCATCTTCTGAACCGGTCTCCATCCCACTCCAGGTACTTCTTGTGGTCTTCCGGCATATGTGCCTGGACAGTGGAGTACTGGCCGTCTCTGACGTATAGCCTCTTGTGTGAGGCGATTCTCTTGTGTTGAGAGAACACCTCAACCGTCGTATCTGTAATACGCACATCAACTTTTTCTCTGATATACTGGTGAGGAACTGAGTAGTACATCTTGTCTACTGCAACATGGTAGTTAAACTGGACTGTGGCTTGCTTCCATTCGGACAGTTCGAAGGATGTAGCAGGTAGCGGCGCCAGCAATGGCATTTCTTCCCCAAGAAACAGACTGAGCCTGCTGCATTCCTTTTTCTGGAACTCCCGTGCATTGAATTTCTTCAGTTTCTCGCGTATGGCATGACGATTACCTTTCAGTTCTTCCTGCACGTAGTCAGTAGTAAGAATCTTCTTAACCACACCATCCACATCCAGAAGATTGGTGTTATGACTAGTATAGATTTCTTCTGCCTGGGTTTCTACCTTCTTAGTTTTTTATCGTAATAATTTATACGGAATCATAAGACTATTATCCGAAATAATCAGTTTGGCAGGTTACATTCAATGAATGGAATCCTCTTTAATACTTCAGATGATGTAAATTCAACGCTACCTTCATACATAAATGATTGATGTTTCTGATTATCAAAGAATGACATGTATTGTCTGTAATATGTACCCTTACCTGCGAACGATGATCCTTTTGATGCTCTTTTCATATACTCTTGTTTATCAGTATTTATGAATTTGTAGTGGAGAATACCCAACATGCAAGGTGCATCATTGATTAACCTGTGTGGGAACTGATAATGTGCATAATCACTTATTGTCCCCTTTTCCCAATAAACGAGAGGATGCTTATCTAATGTTATTTTCGAATTCATTAATCTGTATCTCGGCCCACCTATATACCGTTTAATGCGATGAGAACCCGCATTGCCAAATACTTCATAATAACTGTCCGAATCAATCCACCTATAGTCACTCCTAAGGTTTACTGATTCTTTAATAAACAGGGATTTTCCGTATGTATCCAACGTTAATGCTTTAACTCGCTTCACACCTAATATATCCAAATGCAGTGTAAGATTAGAGATTTGATTGTTCTCCATTCCTTGATAAACAAGCAGTTCATCGGAATCCGTAAGGATATACCACCTATCAGCTCCATAATAACTAATAAGCCGATTGATCCAGCCTTCTTTTACATTGGTTTCGTACTGTTTAGAGCACCGATATAAATCTATATCCGGTTGGTCAAGCATCCACTCGAATGTTCCGTCATTCGACTCATTATCCAGAATTGCAAATTTAACAATACCCATTTCCCTATAGTGATCTACGAGCATCTGAATGCGCCTAATATCATTTTTAACGCATAGTATTACGATTGGCTTGTTCTTATCACATGGATCTGTTTTTCTAATGATTTTAATATGTGAATTACAAAAGGAAAAAACTACTTTCCTACGACTGAATCCATAGCGCCCTTTTGTCCAATATTCTTTAATCATGCTACACATGGAGTGTTTCCAAATAGTGAAGTCTTCTTTTAAAAGATATGACAGTTCACCTTTTGCAAAAGATCTTTCAAACAAAAATATAAATAGAACTTTATATAACACATAAAGCAAAGGCAAGAATAATCTTCCTAAAAAATTTATTTTCGTCGTTAACCTTTTCCGCACTCCTGCAACTGTGATTTTCATGTATTTGCTTCTTTTCATCCTTTGGGCCGCCATGTCTGATTGATTACACTCTCTATTGCCTCTGCAAGATATAATTGTATGTTACAAACTGGAATAATAAGGCTAGCCAATGTTGTTTTCATTTTGTCCTCAAGGAGGAATACTCAACCAAAACACATTGAATATTTCTAACGACTAACAATGAATGCATCCAGATCCCCTGCTACTGCAAGATTTTGATACTATTTTACTTCTAAAATTTTCTTTCGTCCATATCTGGAACATAATCTTGTATAAATGCAATTTGCTAATATGTTTTTTCTTTGCTAATACCATCGATAAAAAAACTAACCAGTGCACATTGTTGCCATTTTCATCAGATAAATATAATGAGATGACATTTACACAGAATATTGTTGCTAATTTCAACACATATGCGTATGCATCAGGAGTACTAATGAAAAAGTTTTCTCTCTCTCCTTTCGGAGACTATAATTGCAAAAAGGAAAGCATTGTCCATCTCTCAGGCTGAACTTGCCAAGAATACCGGTATCAATCGTTCCGTTCTCTCCAACCTCGAGAATCAGACCCACACCCCAAGTATGGACCAACTTCAAGCATTAAGCGAGGTTTTGGAGTTTGATCCTACCGCTATGTTTAAAGAAGAGCCTGTCGCGCCTTCTGCAACAAAAAACTACAACATCGCGGTTGCGGGCACCGGTTACGTAGGCCTCTCTCTAGCAGTTCTTCTCGCTCATCATAACATTGTTACTGCCGTCGACATTCTCCCGGAAAAAGTTGAGAAACTGAACAATTATATGTTCAATGCAATCAACTCCTTCTATTTATGTGGCTAACAATTTGTCATATCCAATCATTTGTTATACTTTTTCTTTGAGCACAACAATCTCGACGGTTTGACCACAGAAATAATCATTCCCACATATAGAATTATAGCAAAACAGAAGTCGGTATAGTGTTGAAATCTTGAAGGTATGCCTATAACCATCAAAGCTTTGCTAATCACGAAGGAGTATAAGGTAATAGCCCAAATACAGATTCGCAGCAAAGCATCTTTTTTCTTGAACGAGAACACTATTACCGGAATAATCAACACAAAATAATCGTATGGTCTATGATACGTCGCTACAAGAGAAACTAAAACAAGAAGTGATAAGAGTTCATTATCTGTTCCTTTGTACATTCCACTCATAACATAGACGATCATCACTAATATAACAGCAAGTATGATGATCATCCCCACTTTTCCGAATCCAAAAATAGCACCTATATCAAGGAATCCCTCCGATGTAAAACGAGATGAAATCTTGAGAGGTTTAATGATCATATCTATCACAGAAGTTTCAAGCCAGATTGCTGCAACAATGGTTAACAAAATATGTATTCCGATTGAAACCAAGAGGGTTTTGAATTTCTTCTTGTATAAGAAATAAATAGCAAGAGGAAATGTCAATGTATACTTAAAAAAAGATATTGCCAAAGCAGTTCCTGACGAAATATCTTTCTGTTTATTTGACAGATATACAGAAAGCAAGAAGAAGAAAAAAGCCATTATTGTGTGTTGGCCATTTCCTATATTGTTTCTCCAAGGCAATCCGATAAACAACAGTGATACAAAAATGCTATACCAAAGTAGTGCGTCTTTGCTATCAAAGAAGATGGATTCCTGACATAGCATGGAATAACTGTCATCAAAGAAGAGTTTCTTTATAAGCCAAACAACTCCCGCCGAAAAAAGCAAGTTGCATATCATCCACACCCAGTTGGCTACCATGGGACTCATTAGAGAAAAAGGCAAAAGCATCATTATCATTGATGGGAACTGATTCGCTTGAAGACTACTATAGTACTTCTTAAGACCAAGCGATTCTTGTAATCCCGATGGATTTAACGTTTCCTCATAAGGATCTATCCCCAAGGAGAATACTTTTGCGCTGTCATACTGAAAATCAAAACTCCCTGCTGGATACTTAACCGCGTTTTTGCAACCAATAACAATAGAAACTGCCGCTGCCAAACACAGGATAACTGCAAATAAGAACAGAATCCGTCTCTTTGCCATTTCATTGCTCAAATTCCGAGTCTCCTAAACAAATCATCTGCCATATTCTGATATTCTTTATCGCTCTTTACTGTCGCGTTAATCTGTCGGCTCAGGTCACCACGTCTTTCCTTACTCAGCCAACTTCTCCAGCGCTTTACATAGTAGTACGGAAGCATATGATCTTTCCCGCTCGGATCTTTATAGTATTCTTTAACCTGATACCTTGGCGGGAATGCTCTACTACATACATATCGCCAACCGCGTTTGTTTCGCTGCGTTCCGGCAATTCGAAATTTCTCATTGCCAAAGACACTTCCCGAGAGGCAGAAGTCCTCGAACAATTCGGATGTCTGAGTATGGTCTTTCTCACCCATCCACACATCAGAAAGATAACAACATTCTTTATAAAACTGAACCAGATCACACTGCGAGAGCAATTCTTCAACCCGGGGTTCATCATATTGTGTCTTATTTCGCAAAAGCCATAAATCCAGAAATGGTCTTATTCCTAAGCCACCATGAAGAAAATGATAACTCATATGTGCAATTATGTAGAATATCTGGTACTCAGGTGTAAAACTAAACATACTGCCTTCGCCAGATGATTCAGCATACTCCCACGCCTTGGTTAATAGTTGGTCAAGCTTCTCATCATTTTCTTTGAGTGAGAAGTGCAATTCCAAATGCACCCTTGAACCAAACATCGAAATATCGTGATATGATTCTTTTGCCTTTTTAAAATCCGTTTTCTGTTCGAGTAAACAAACAGCTCGTTCTATATCCGATTCACGAACAAGAACATCTATATCAGAACTAGTACGAAGAATTATGGTCGGATACAGATTTCGAAGAACGGCCCCTTTAAGAAGCACATAGGGAATACCTTCTGCATCCAGAGTATCCCTTATCATCCGAAGCGCATTATCATGCTGAATCGCACGATACTCACTCTTGGAGCGATTATATTCGTATTTCGCCAGAGAGTCTTCCGAGACACCCATGTTCTTAAGGCCTCGATACAAAATGGGAAGTATCGACTGTTTGCCAGCCACCTTCAAAAAAGCAGACACTTCCTCATCAGTTAATTCGAGGCTGGGATTAGATACCCCCATCCCTGCCCGAATCACTGCATATAGTTTCTCTCTTGTTTCCTGATCGAGTCCCATCATCTCTATACTCAAAAAGAGCCGGTTTATACCGGCTCAAAGAATGTGTCCGGATGATTCGGATCAAATATCTCGTTGGCCCACATGACGGTGACTAGGTTTTCTGTCTCACTTAAATTGATAATGTTATGTGTGTATCCTGGAAGCATGTGTATTGCTTGAACCTTGTCTCCACTCACTTCAAATTCAATAACTTCATCAGAACCGATTTTTCTTTCCTGGATCAATCCGTGTCCGGCAACAACAATAAAGAACTCCCACTTGGTGTTATGCCAATGCTGCCCCTTCGTGATACCCGGTTTACTGATGTTTACACTGAACTGTCCATGGTCCATTGTCTTTAGAAGTTCCGTAAAGCTTCCACGGTCATCGCAGTTCATCTTAAGATCAAATGCTACTTTCTCCTTCGGAAGATAACTCAAATACATAGAGTACAGTTTCTTCTCAAAGCTTCCATTTGCGATTTTCGGCATAATGAGAGTTTTCGGCTGATCATGGAATGTATTTAAGCACTCCACAATATAGCCAAGTGTTGCCTTGTGAGTAACAGGAGCATAACAGAACTTTCCATCTTCAACAGGCTTTGGTGTTAAGCCGTCAAAGCCTTCTTCACCAACTGCTGGATAGACACAACGATGAGGATGTCCTTCCATGGCATCCAGCATTTCTTCAATCAGATCGTCTATAAAGAGCATCTCGAGTTCCACGCTTGGATCATTAACAGTGATTGGAAGATCATTTGCGATGTTATTGCAGAATGTTCCTACCGCACTATTGTAGTTCGGGCGAACCCATTTACCTACAAGATTCGGGAAACGATACACATACACTGTTGCACCTGTTTCTTCTGAGTACTTGAAGAACAGATCCTCACCATCCCGCTTGGACAAACCATACTCCGATGTGCCAAAGCGGCCGGCGAGAGTTGCCTGAAGTGAACTTGAAAGCATGACCGGACATGTGTTCCCATGCTTCTTCAAATAATCCAAAAGAGTGGATGCAAATCCGAAATTGCCTGTTTTGAATTCCGCAGGATCTTTCGGCCGATTCACACCGGCAAGATTATAAACAAAGTCAGCTTTTGAGCACCAGTCATCTAACTCTTCCGGTGTGTTACCAAGATCGTATTCATAGATTTCTTCAATTGAAATCGACGATCTTGTCCGATTCTTTCCATCACGAATGTTCTTCAGGTTCTCAACCAGATTTCTTCCAACGAACCCGGCTGCACCGGTAATTAATATCTTCATGAATCTTTTCTCCAAACCATCTTATTGACTACACCCACATAAGACTGAATGATCTTTACAACCTTATCCGAGACGTTAATATCCGTATAGTCAGGAACCGGAATTGCACCGCCGTTTTTCTCGTTTGCAACCATCTCTACAGCAGTATCTACTGCCTGAAGAAGACCAATCGTATCGATACCGGACAGAATGAAACAGGCCTTATCAAGTGCCTCCGGTCTCTCTGTAGAAGTACGGATACATACTGCCGGAATCGGATGACCGATCGATGTGAAGAAACTCGATTCTTCCGGAAGCGTTCCGCTATCTGATACAACACAGAATGCATTCATCTGCAGGCAGTTATAATCATGGAATCCTAAAGGCTCATGCTGGATCACTCGGGAATCCAGTTGGAAGCCGGATGCTTCCAGTCTCTTCTTTGAGCGCGGATGGCACGAATACAGAATCGGCATATCATACTTCTCCGCCATTTTGTTGATGGCAGTAAACAGTGAAGTAAAGTTCTTCTCCGTATCGATGTTTTCTTCTCTGTGAGCAGAGAGAAGAATATACTTGCCTTTCTCGAGGCCAAGACGAGCATGGATATCAGATGCTTCAATCGAACAAAGATTTTCTGTAAGAACCTCAGCCATCGGCGATCCGGTCACATATGTGCGCTCTTTGGGAAGGCCACAATCCGCAAGATAGCGGCGAGCATGTTCGGAATATGCCAGATTCACATCAGAGATGATATCTACGATACGGCGATTTGTTTCTTCCGGAAGGCATTCATCCTTACAACGGTTTCCTGCTTCCATATGGAAGATCGGGATATGCAATCTCTTTGCGCCAATAACAGACAGGCAACTGTTTGTATCGCCAAGAACAAGAACCGCGTTAGGCTTGAGCTCAACCATTGCCTTATACGAGGAAGCAATGATGTTTCCCATCGTCTCTCCCAAATCGGCACCTACTGCATCCAGATACAATTCCGGATCTTCAAGTCCAAGATCTTTGAAGAATACACCATTCAGGTTATAGTCATAGTTCTGACCAGTATGAACGAGAACAGTATCGAAATACTTTCTGCACTTCTTGATAACCGCCGCCAACCGGATGATTTCCGGACGTGTGCCGACGATGATCATCAACTTAATCTTTCCGTTTTCTTTCCACTTCGGATAGTTCATTTTGCGCTCCTATTCTCTTTGAGATTCTTACTCGCTTTTAGTTTACCACAAATTACTTCAGCGACTCTAAAACATCCATACCCTATCATTTCGCCGATTACATTAAACAGAATATCGTCCAGATCAAAACATCCTCTTTTAGTAACAAGTTGAATGCATTCAATCAACAACGAAAATACTAATCCGCTGGCAAAAACGGCATACCATTTCTTCCGATTCACTACTACCGGGAATAGAAAACCTACCGGTATGAAGAGGACGATGTTCCCGACCAATTGTCCTCGGCCCGTAGTTAAATCCTTAAGCCGTAGTGAGCCTATATTCTTTAGCTCGTGAAATGGACGAATAATCACCTGGGTAGTTGCCTGCCCTGAACGACTCAGAATTGTCAGCCAGAGTATTACAGCAACAGATATGCCGAGAAGAATAGCTGCTATATCTCTTCTTCTATTCATCTTTATACAGCCCCGGTCGTGCGACAGTATCAATTCCATCGACATTCGGATAAACCATGATATGAAGAGTTGCTGTTAATTCTCTGTCAACCGTCACTTGAACATCTTCATCCCATTGAAAGAAGGTCTGATGCCATCCGCTATCATCACTGATACGAAATTGAAGTGCGATTGAATTCTCAGCAACCCCGGACATTCCCGTCAGTGTATATGTTCCTGGTTCAATTTTGAACTCGCTTATCTTCTTCCAAGAATTGGTTGCGTTCTTATTATCTCCGGAAAGATGAATGTACCCGTCCTTTTTATACTCCAGATACACCCCTGACTCACCAAGATAACCGGGCTTCCCATCCATGATAAAGAGATTCCTGGCTCCATCCGATTCACGATAAGATGCCTCAGCATATGCAACCATCTTTTGATGAAGGATTTTCTTTCGAACCGCATTTCCCCCGTAAAGAATGGCTAGTGTAGCCAGAAGCGATATGAGAAATAATGCTATGGTTCTCTTCACGACAACGGAGCGGTGGCCTTAATTGTGACGAATACCCTTCAGTTCTTCCTGAACGTAGTCAGTAGTAAGAATCTTCTTAACTACTCCATCTACATCCAGAAGTCTAGTATTGTGGCTTGTATATGATTCTTCTGCCTCGGTCTGAACCTGGCCTTTAACGAAATACTTATCGTAATTCAGATCTCGGTTATCGGCAGCTACTCGGAAGTAATTACCCATATCTTCAGATCGGAGACTTTCTTCTCTGGTCATGAGTGTCTCATAGAGTTTCTCACCATGGCGTGTTCCGATAATGTTTGTACCTGTATCTCCAAAGAGCTGCTGTACGCCCTTAGCCAGATCTCCAATCGTGGATGCATCTGCTTTCTGAATGAAGAGATCACCCGGATTTGCATGTTCAAATGCGAACTTTACAAGATCTACTGCTTCATCCAAGTTCATCAGGAATCGGGTCATATTCGGATCTGTAATAGTGATCGGATTCCCGGCATGAATCTGATCAATGAAGAGCGGAATAACAGATCCGCGGGAACACATAACGTTACCATAACGTGTAACCGAAATGATCGGTCCTCCACGTTCTGCGGATACACGAGCATTTGCATAGATAACATGTTCCATCATAGCCTTACTGATACCCATAGCATTAATAGGATATGCAGCTTTGTCTGTACTTAAGCAAACAACATTCTTAACACCAGCATCGATTGCTGCATGAAGTACATTGTCAGTTCCTTCAACATTTGTTTTGACTGCCTGCATCGGGAAGAATTCACAAGAAGGAACCTGCTTTAGAGCCGCCGCATGCCAGATATAGTCCACTCCCGGCATTGCATCAGCAACACTTCTCGGATCTCTTACATCTCCGATATAGAATTTCACTTTATTGGCATAGTCAGGAAACCTTGCCTGAATATCATGACGCATATCATCCTGTTTCTTCTCATCTCGAGAGAA
>JAGCXQ010000013.1 GCA_017961235.1 Clostridiales bacterium
CCCATCATCATATTCCAGAAATGTAGCATATTCCTCACTTATATTCCTGATTAATTCCTCTTTTACTGTTGGAAATATCGATTTCAGGCAATTGTAGTACTCTTTGGCATCAGTTTCTGTCAGATTTGCCAATGGGATTCCTTTTGCCTTTTTTATTATATTAGTAGTATTACATCCATGACTGCAAAATACTGCTTCGGAGAAGTCCAAATTATCGTACAGTGTGTATATTGACTCATAATCGTTTTTATCACAAGGCACTTTAGCTGGAGCAGCTTTGCATGCTACTCCAGCTAGTGCAATTATGCAAAACAGACTAACTACTGTTTCTTTCCCTCGCAGATTCATCTTCGTTCAACAGTTCCCCTTGCTACTGCTGCTCCTTGATTGGGATAATAATTCAGATAGCAATGGAAAGTAACATAGGCTGCAGAAGATGGGTATGGATAAGGAGTATAATTGTGTGAGCCAGTAGCAGTAAATGTCGTATATGCGCCATTGTCTGCATTCGCTGATCCAATTGAAACCGTCCGATATATCGCGCTTCCAGATAGCTCTGTCACAGTGGCTCTGTAACCATTACCAGAAACAGTGATATCGAGAGCTTTGTGAGTAGTATTCCCTGTAGGTGCGTTTTTGTAGATCAGGAAAAAACTGCCACTGTTAGAATACGCACTTACCAGCGTTGTAAATGATGCCATAATAAAAACGGCCACTGCAATCAATAGTATTCTTCTATGTCTTTTCGTACTAGTCTTCATCTTAAGCCTACTCCTTAATGTTCAAAAAAAGCTGTGTTCCTAATCTTCTTTGATTCACCAACTGCTGACGAAATAACACATTCGTCTCTATCCGGATTTGAGATGTTTGCATGCTCTCCGTCAGCAGATCAGTGTTATCAATGAGTTGGTAAGCAACCTTTGCAGCTTGCTATTGCTCATTTCGCGGGTCTTTTCGGTTGATGGAAAATGACCGGCGAACGATAATACTCTTCTTCGTACTTCTTTTCTTTGTTCTCCACTACGCCTTTGACAACCGAAAGCAGAGTCTTTTCAAGATTCTTCTTCATCGCAACTTCCTCCTTTCCTTTTGAATTTCACTATCACTAGTGATATAGAGCACTGCACTACCCCCATTCCGAGATAATACAGATACATCTTGTCCATTCCCAAAGAATTCAATATGGAAAGAAGGATTAACAAAGAAACAACTTTAATTCGTGCAGACCTCTGAGCTGCTTTCAGTTCGTCGTCTGACCATTCCATATCCGGGTGATTGATAGCGCCAACGAGGATTATAATAATCATTGATATTATCAACCCCCCCCTGATAATATAAAATGTGACTCAGGGCAAAGTTTTGTAACCCAACAACAATCGCACATGAAAGGGAACTCAAAAGGACGCAGCCAACACTTGTCTTACAGTGATATCCACTAGTAGAGCCTCTCAATACTCCAAAAGAAAAGAGGAATAAGAGCACCTCCACAAAGTATCCGAGTATAAAAGCCGCTGTCAGGATAATCACATGACCTACGATGGCTTCCAACATAACTTGGATATGGTAAGAATAAATAGCGCACTCATCGGCACTAATGATACCATTAGTAATCATTCTGCCGACTATCTTGTTGCACGTATTCTCAATCATCTTATGCCTCCACCATGCTGCTATCTTAGAAATAGCAGACGGAAGAGGTCACTTCAATGGGTCTGGCATAGAACTGCCTTTTTCTGGCATAAATCTTATTGGTGAGGTTTTTATGGAATGATTAGTCTTACTGTAAAGCGGTCATCTTTGATTATATCCATCTGTCCTCCATGCAAATCTACGATTCGCTGAATATTCTTTAGGCCATGACCATTCATTAGTGAAGACTTCGGCTCGGCAACATCATCATTATACGTATTAGCAAACGAAATAAACAATGTCTGTTGGCTATAATCGATTTTCAATTCAATCACTTTCTTCCCAATGCTCTTTTCACAGGCTGCTATAGCGTTATTAAAGAGATTGGAAAGAATGACCACTAATTCCTCATCCCTGATTTTGACTCCTTCAAGATTACTTATATTAAATCTTACTTGGATGCCTTTTCGGATCGACTCAGCATATTTCGCATTGAACAGGGCAGAGCAGACTGCATTCCCTGTATCGATAACATCAACGGTCGAAACAGATTCTTTCATGTTCTGGAGATAATCATTTAATTCGTCCATCTTCTTCGAAGCAGCAAGCGAAGAAATCACTGTCATGTGATTCTTATATTCATGCTCGATTCCGGCTATTGTCTTATGCTCTTCCCTTATTTGTTCATATAATGCGGAAAGCTCCCTTGCATGAGCCTCTGTCATTGTACTCTTTTCCCTCAAAATCTTGTTTGCAACATCTGTCTTCAAAAGCCAATACATATACACATTCGATAAAAGGAATACTATGGCAATAAAAGTCAAAAAATGAATTTCCTGAGTAGACACTTCGCGGTTACGACCGAAGTACGCAAAGGCAGCTATCATACTGATAGAGGCAATCGGGAATGCGAGATACTTTGCTAATTCTACTCCTGAAAGCATCGATGGTTCTTCTTTTTTCAGAAAGAGCCTTATTATCAAAAACACTATGATGAGCGCTATGGCGCTAATTACTCCACCAAATACATTGATAAGGTTATCTTTTACATCCTTTATCTGAACATAAGATGTCAATTGAATAGCGATCAAATATACTGGTATCTCAACAGCAGCAACCAATCCATAATGAATAACGGAAAGAACAATCTTCTTAACTCTGCCATCAGAGAATAAACAGAAGGATGCCAATGCTGTACAGCAAATTGTAGTGACAGCCTTCAAAATGAATACATCTTGAAGCAGATTCACAACTAGGATTTCTGCAATCATCCATGCAATCAGAATCAGAGCCATAAATTTGTTGCTGATTAGTCTCGGATGTAGAAACAGATCCAGAAAAATCTTTGCAAGAACAACAAAAATAACTGTATTCACACAATCAAACAGAAACAGCATCATACCCCTCCTCTATATCGCATATAATCCGACATGAATTGTTTTTTCTTCGAATCAGACAACCTGAACTTCTTTTGATCTTCATTCTCAAGAAGGCTTATAAATCCTCTCTGATTTAGATTAGTAATATACTTCAGATTAATCAGTTGTCCTGCTCGAACCAAAGAAAACATTTGTGTATCTGATAATTGTTCTTGGATACTTCCCATAGTTTCTCTCATACTAAACTTTTTGATTGATGTGCCCTCAATTATGAAAAAATCCAAATAATGGTTTCGTACCTGAATATATACAATTTTCTCTGGATTAATTACCAAAGAGCGATCCAGAAAATTAAATTGTCTACGATTATCCTTTCTGGATTTCATAATTTGTATAGCCCTATTGATGCAGTCCTGAAGTTCTTCTTCAAAAGTCGGCTCATTTTTTACAAGATATCTGATAGCATCAAATCGGTATGCAGCTCGCGAAAACTCGTAGAACACCGTAACAAATGCAATACACGGAGTCTCTGAGATTTCACGAATTCTCTTTGCTGTTTCAAAACCATTCATTCCCACCATATCATAGTCAAGAAGAATAAGGTCATATGACTCTATTTTGCCTTCATTAATAAGCATTCTTCCAGAAGTAAACTTTGAAATCTCAAAAAGTTCTCCGATTGACGTCAGATAGTTTTTGGTCATCTCATATTCCTGCTTAAGAAAGTCTATTTTGTCATCACAAAGTGCAATCCGAAACATATCTACCTCTTCACTGCTCGTATCTTCCTATTTCTATGAAAGAACACGTGATATATCTTGTCAAGAGAACAACTAATAATGTTTAAAATATTATAAGGAGTCGGTATCTTGCGATTCCGACTCCTAACAGATTTAACCTTTTCACATACTCATAACCGGACCATCCCGGTCGTCCTTCTGTCTGTTCTTCCGTTCTCTTACAGGACGAGTATGCTGTGTTTCACCTTCCTTAGGACGCGAACCAAATATGCTCACAATATCCGCAGCAAGGTAAGCACTGCTGCAAGCAATGTCGTAAGCAGACACGGAGTCAGTATCCGGTGATACAACTTCTCCGTATTCTCCTGCATCTGTTTCTGAAATTCCGTCCTCGTCTTCTCCAGCGCTGAAGCATATTGCCCGTTCAGATTCCCAACCTGTTTCGTCATATCCTCCTGCCAGTTCTTCGCTTGGGATTCCAGTTCTTCCTTCCATGTCTTTTCCCGATCCCGAAGTTCGTCCTTCCACATTTGTTCGTAGCTCAGGTGAATATCCTTCGCCTGGTTTATAAACGAAACCATTTCCTCTTTCGAAGGGATATCCTTCACGGTCAGTCTCATCTGCTCTATCATTTCGGCCTGTGCCTTCATCGTAAGGATCATCGCTTTCCAGTTTGCTTCCGTGATCGTAACGCATGGTGTCGGCTTCTCTGCCGCTGCGAAGTTCTGCTCCGCTATACGCTTCGCCTCTTGAAATCTTTTGTCTGATTCTGAATTCATGTTCCATTACCTCCTTCAGAAATTTATCTTCATGTAGTCTTATGTCCCTGCACCGATACCCATTCGGGGTGGTGTAGGTGATATATTTTCTTGTGTCTGTCCAGTTCACTTCATATCCGCGCTTCTTCATAAACTCCAGAAACTCATCTTTTGTTTTTGCTTTCCGCATTCCGGCTTCGATCGCAACGATAAGATTCATCTTCCAGCTTGAAGACTTACACGCTACACGGTATTCTCTCGTTCCAATGTCCGTTGTTTTCTTCTGTTCTTTCGGTTTCACGATAGAGAACCCGTGCTTTAAGCAGATCGAATCAGATGTATCTCGCAGCTTGCGGATGTTGTCTTTTGACGAATGGTACTTCAATCCGTTCTCAAAACTGACACTGTTCACCACAAAATGGGAGTGGATGTGTTGGGCATCCACGTGGGTTGCAATGAGAACTTCATACCCTTTGAACTGTTCTTCGGCGAATTCAATCGCGATCTTATGAGCCTGTTCCGGAGTAATCTTTTCCTCTGGTGAGAAGGATTGATCCAGGTGATAGTACATCCTTCCACCGGTCTTTCCATACAGTTTCTTCGTGGTCATCATGTCCAGATACGGATCCTGCTCCGAGCAGTTCATGCCGTACACAAGCTTCTGTCCTTCGTACATTGTCTTTTCATCCTGCATGCAATAGTCGAGTGTCGCTTGAAGTCCCCCGCCACCCGGATGACTTCCGTTGGAAAGTATGTTTACGGTTGCCATCAGCGCCACCTCCTCCTCTCCAAAAGATCGTTCAGAGTCTGGGTGAGTTTGTGATGTTCAGCGATCATTTCGTCCAATCCGGCAACAGAAATCTTGTCTGCGTTGGCCAGATGAGCTAGCTGGTTGAGGTTATTTCCGATGCGTTTCTGCTCCAAAACCATCTCATCCAAACCGGGGATGACGAAGATCTGCTTGCCCAAACTGCACTGGACTACATACTCCGAGATGGTCAGATACGATTCCAGAGCCTTCTGTTTTATGGTTTTATGTGTCGCTTCATCGACACGAATGTGTATGCTTTTGTCTTTCATTTGGTGTTCCTCCATTGATCATTTGCGCTTCCGCGCGGTCTAAAAGTTGGAAAGTGGGTTCGGGCTCCCGCCCGACAAGCTGCGGTTGTGTTCACAACCGCGATGCTTGCCTTTTACGTGATGCACTTTCCTTTCGTGAAAACTGCTGCCTTCAACAATTTTCTTTCAGATAGTTATTTACAAGTTCGGCTGTTTCTCTGGTTATAAAGGTGTTATAGCGATTCTGGTCCGCTATATACCGATTAACGATTGCTTCAGGCAACTTTCTAAACGGTCCGTGATACCATGCAGTCATGTCTCCCCAAATATCTCTTGGGTCGATAAGCATGTGGTTGCTCCAGCCCTTCAGAAGACTCTTCCAGTTTCGGATCGCTTCACCTTCGATGCGACCTTCCATTTCCACATAGTAGAATTGGATGAAGCGCTTTGCTTCTTCCTCAGAAAAATCCAGACCCTTTGCTTTGGCTACTCGGATGACTTCTGCTTCTGTTGGGATGTCGGATGCGCCTGCCTGACATGACAGGTCATTCTCAGTATCATTACCATTATCATTGGCATTATCATTGACATTTTCATTATCATTGTCATTGACATTATCACCATCCAAATGGAATGCATTTGCATCCGCTTGCATTTTCGATGCCCGGGAAGACCACCGCTTCTTCGCGGCGGCCTTGTTCTTCCGGCATCGGTCCTGATATGCTGCGATATCTTTAAGCAGAAACGGCTTGATGGCATCGAGGGCGATCATTACCTTGTCGTGCCCGATATTCGGTTCATTGCCATCTGCCAGATCGAAGATCGCATACAGAAGTTCTGTCTTCTGATCCGGATCATCCATTAGATCAAAGTAGCTTTTCCAGGAGGAATATACTACAAAAGATTTCTTATCCATCGGTTTTTCCATCGGTTTTTCTCCTTTCTTTGTTGATAAATACGCAGAAAGGCAATATAATTTAGTTGCGATTAAACTACGTGCCTTTGGTGCGTGTGGACCTCTTTCGGAGGTCCTTTTCTTTTTAGTGCCAATAAGTTCTTTAATCATTCTTAGTCACCTCTTTCTGATTACCCGATACCGTTTGAGTGCATCTCGATCCACTCCAGGAATCTGTCCGTTGAAACCAGAAGTCTCTTTCCTACCCGAAGAGTAGGAAACGATTCTGTGTTCATGAGGTTGTACGCGCCCTGCTTTGAGATGCCGAGATATTCCGCTACCTGCTTGGCATTCATCACTTTCGGGACGGTTACGTTCATGTCTTTTTCCATAGGCCTTGCCTCCTTTCTGTTCTCTCGAACATTTATTCGTTTTCTGCAGTATAGCACTTGACAGATTAGATTGCAATAGGGTAATATGTGATTAATCTAATTCGAGAGGAAAAAAGCGGATGAAATTTACATTTATACATTCATTAGAAGAATTGGGAACGGATCTCCGGGTGGGGGTTTCTCTTAATAATGGAAAAGAAATCTATTATATTACCGGCATAGACGCAGACAATCCAGACAGATTGGTTCCCATGTCCTTTACCTGCAGTTCCGGTGTTGCTATGGGAGACCTGATCGGTCCGGTAGAGCATATAGATAACATTCCTGATCCTAAAGAAATCATTTCCTCGATTGAAGAGACATATTCAGAAATCAAATCCCTCGTCCTCTCTGTTGATTCAATTGATGACCCTATTGATAAAGTAAAGATCATTAATACTATCCTTCTTATTAGCGAAAGGTTATTCACAAGTAAAGTAGGTTCTACGGAGAACAGAAATCTGCTGGCTCTGCCTCTTATCGTCGAGGTCATCTCGGGAATCATTAAATCCGGGAGCAAATACAACTTCAAGAAGAGTGACAAGATCCTGGCTTCTCTCAAGAAGTACCAGAAGAGCCTGTCATATTTTGCGGAAGAGGTAATGTTCTACGAGAAGAATAGTGATCCTGCTATCGCGCTTTCAAAGATCGATTGGAATAAGATCCCTTCCTTCTCATACTCGGGCCAGACAACTCTCATGCTCAACAGTCCATATTCCGAGCCGAAGTATGTTGAATCCTTCTTACCGGAGACTTTTGATGACCTGATTTCGTATCTCTGTAGCAGATATGTGCAGTTCAGTCACTTCCAGTGCTGTTCGAACTGCAGAAGATACTTCGCTTTTGCTACAGACAGCAAGATCAAGAACTGTCCGAGAGTGATTGAGACTGCAAGGTATTCGAAAGACATCGGAAAAACGTGCTTTGATGTTGGAAGACTGCGTTCTCATGTCCGTGGGTTATATAGCGATGAGACACAAGTGCTTTATCAGAGGAACTATAAGGCCACATTTGCAAGAAAGAAAAAAGGGCAGGTATCTGAGGATCACTTCGCTGCTTGGAGCGAGGTAGCACGAGCAATGCGGGATCTGTGCCTTGCCGGGGAAATATCTTACGATGAACTGGAAAAATGGTTCAAAGATAATTATTTACGGGAATAAGTGGACTGACTGACACTTGTTTATACATACCAGAAGAAAGGAGGAAAAATGGCTAGAATGAAAAGAAACGCAAACGGAAGTGGTTGCATAAGATTGCGCGCAGACGGTAGATGGGAAGGAATCTATTCCATTCCTGCGACTGATGGCGCCGGAAAGTATGTACGCAAATCTGTGTATGGTAAGACACAGGAAGAGGTCAGGAAGAAACTGGCTCAGATTACTGTCGAGATCGACGAGGGCACTTATACAGCTGCCTCGAAGTATACGGTTTCAGAGTGGTTGGAGTGCTGGCTTAACACCTATGTGAAGCCTTCGGTGAAGGATTTCACACTGGATTCTTATACCAATATCTGCAACAACCACATCATACCGGCACTTGGCAGAATCAAACTAAAAGAACTTAAGACTACGCAGATACAGAAGTTCTACAATTCTCTTTTGGAAAGTGGCAAACTAAGCGTTAAAACCATTAAGAACATCCACGGTGTACTTCACAAGGCTTTGACTCAGGCTTATCTGCTAGGAGAGCTCAAACAGAACCCTACAGACAAATGCCAGCTACCAAAGACGTATAAAACCAAGATCGAGCCTCTCGAGAATGAGGACATTTCCCGATTTCTCGAAGCAATCAAAGGCCACAAGTATGAGATCGTCTACTATTTGACTTTGTTTACCGGACTTCGCCAAGGTGAAGTACTGGGGTTGTCTTGGGATTGTGTAGATTTCGAGAACAACCTGATCCTGATCGACAAGCAACTGAAAAGATCCTCACACCATAAGGGAGCATATTACCATCTCGATCGAACAAAGAATGGTCATGAGAGATACATCGGTGTGGCTCCGGCGGTACTGGATATGCTCCAACGACAACTTGTCTGGCAACAGCAATGTGCCCAAAACGCCGGATCTGCTTGGAATAACGAGTGGAATCTCGTTTTTACCAACGAACTGGGGAGCCATCTTTGTCACTCGACAGTGTACAACAACTACAAGAGGATCGTTAAAAGCCTCGGCATCGAGAAAAAGAGATTTCACGATCTTCGACACACTTATGCTGTGGCCTCACTCGAGAGTGGTGACGATATAAAGACTTTGCAGGACAATATGGGGCATTCAACCGCGTCCTTCACGCTTGATAAATACGGACACGTTAGCAAAGAGATGAAGCAACGTTCTGCCAAGAACATGCAGAAATTCATCAATAAAGTCTCATAGAAACCATTCTCTTGGATCATAATTGTGGTCAATTTAGTGGTCAAATGACATTTTAGAAGAAAAGAAAAATCCCGAAAGCCCGTAGTTTCAGGCTTTCAGGATCTCAAATTTGGCGGAGAAGGAGGGAGTCGAACCCTCGCGCGGCTGTTACACCACCTAAAGCTTTAGCAAAGCCTCCCCTTCGGCCTCTTGGGTACTTCTCCATGCCGAAGTCATTTGCTTCTATCGAAGCGACATGAGATATTCTAACATAGAAAGTCAAACATTTCCACAATTAATTCTCTTTTTCTGCTCAGAACCCTCAAAGCTCCTTATAAAAGGCGTTTTGTTTCGATTGAAAAAGTCTGGATATATAGAGTTTGCTGATCAAGTGTTATAATGTCTCAAGAACTGAAGAAGAAAAGAGGAAATAGTAGTTATGTCTGAATCCCAAGCAAATCCGTCCAATATCGATCTTTCCATTGTAAAACCATATACACCGACTGAAGCACAGGTAAAAAGATATACGTCCAGGAAGATCGCCTCGGCATGGACCATGTTTTGGGGATCGCTCGCTGTTCTGGCCATTGTTATTGTCCTCATAATTCTATTCGTCAGCATCTTTCACGTCATCGTATATAGCGCCAGGATCATTGTCGCTCTTCTGATCGTACTCATTTTTCCGATCTATGCGATATATAATCTCTGTGCCACTTTCAGCCGTGTGAAAAAGAGACAGTTCTCTTTCTATAGCAGCGAGATCTTCGCCAAAAACGATAAAGGATACATCGTCAAAGGAATCAGCGCTTCCGGTCTTTCCTTCATCGATAAAGCAGATGCCGGCGCTGAAAAAGCCCCCGGCGCACCGGTTATCGTCGTCAATATGAAAGACGAGTTCGATCTTCTCGGCTGGGACTGATCTTCTAAGAATTACATCGCACTTCTGCGTCTTCTTGCTTCCTGCATCAGACGCTTGTGTTCTTTTATTGCCTTTCTTCCCTGTCCGATACCTTCAGGTACAGGTGTTTCTTCGATCTCGATATACTTCTCGTTATGGAAGACCGTACTCACCACCGGATCAAGATGGAAATACGAGTCGATCTCCTGATCCGTGATGTCCGGTGCAAACTTGCGCCTTCTCAGCGAGCCGAATCTTCTGCGGTTATATTCTTTCCAGATGATCAGAACAAGAAGCTCGATCAGTACCGCGATAAACAGAATCATGAAGAAGTGCTCGGTCTGGCGGATCTTATTGAGATCGTAGAACAGGAATTCCTTCACCGGACGGTTCATCTTGTCGCAGATGATTCCGTAGATCATGTAACTGAAATACACCAGCATATAGATCCAGGCGACTAATGTTAGGATCACTCCGAGGACCTTTTTCCAGGTCTTCTGCTTATTCTCATACTCGATATGAGACTGTTCATCCTGCCCGCTTTCGTAATCGCTTAGCTGTATCGGCTGAGGATTCGCTTTTCTGTTCTCTTCGTTCTGCGTCTGGGTAATACCACGGTCCGGACTTTTCCAGGTCGCCAGTTTCTTTCTCGGAAGGATCGTCTTAAACAGTGCACCCAGTGTAATGAAAACATTGATATACCAGTAGAGGATCGGATACCATATCACACTCCAGGTGCTCTTCAGGATATCTTTGTCGTATTTGGATTCCAGGATCATGGCAACGACAAATTGAGATAGACAGACGAACGACAGAAACTGGCTCTTCCATATCAGATCGGTATATAGATGTTCACCGCGGATCTCCGAAGTAATAAGAAGGATCGTCAGGAACAGCCAGCAGACAGACCAGAAGAAAGATGCGACCTGTTCGAGATAGATCGGTGTCATTCTTCTTCTCCGCCAGCTCTTGAAAATATCCCAGTGCCGGAATACTACTTCCAGGCCGCCTTCCGCCCAGCGCTTACGCTGCCGCCAGAGTCCCTTTATCGTCTCAGGAACGAGCATCCAGCAGAGGGCTCTCGGTTCATACCTTACATCCCAGAAATTTTTCTCCAGTTTCCATGTGACGGCAATGTCCTCTGTCATCATGTCGCGGTCCCAGAAACCGCAGTCCAGGAGCGCTCTTTTTCTATATGCGACACATACGCCGGATACTGTCATTACCTTTCCGAGAACGCGCTGGGTACGCTTGATCAGGCTGATAATGCTGGCGTATTCACAAAGCTGGATCTTACCGAGAAGCGAGCCTCTGTTTCGCACGCGGGGATTACCGGTTACTGCGCCGACGCGCTCACCGTTATTCTTATTCACGAAATGGGATACCATATATCGAAGGGCATCTTTGTCGAGATACGAGTCGGCATCTACACCCACCAGGATCTCTCCTTTGGAGGCGATCAGGCCAAGGTAGAGCGCATTGGCTTTGCCGCAGTTTTTCTTCAGATCGACGACTCGGACACAAGGATACTTCTCACAGAGCGCCTTCATGACCTCCGATGTATCATCGGAGCTTCCGTCGTTGATCAGGATGATCTCATACTCAGGATAGTTCAGTTTCGTCATCTGCTCGACAACAGGGATCAGAACAGAGCTTTCATTATGCGCAGGCATAAGAATAGACACGAAAGGGGTCCTTTCGAGTTTCAGAGTCTTTTTTCTCTCATTGGAATAATAGAAGATCAGGGAACCAAGTACCCACATCATCGCCATTATGGCAGGATACCAAAACACAAATTCCACTATCCAGTGTATGTTCATTACGTCGCGTCTACCTCTGCTGTCAAAACCAAGTTGCTGTTAATGCTGTCTTTTTCTGTCGTTCAAGTCTGTCTATTCTTATTTATTTAGTAATTGCATGCGACAATATATCAGACGGAAAAAGCCGCGTCAAGCGGCTTTTTCCCTGATTCTTTCGTCAAATTATCCAAATTTTGCTTAAATCCGGCAAATGTTAGAAATCCTCCCTGTATTATTCATAATTTGTCATGCCATCGGAAAGGTAAAGATCGTCATCCAGTTCCGTGATATTCTTCAGCGCGCGGTTGACGGCATTCGTTCTGGTCGTACGGAGCGTGTCGAGGTTATTCGTCGCTGCCTCCAGGCTCTTCTTCACCTTCTCGAGCGCCTCCTCATACTTGCCAAACTCCTTCTTTACAGCGCCCAGTGTTCTCTCGATCTCATGAGATTTCTTCTCGATCGCCAGCGCCTGGAAATAATTCGTGACGGTACTCAGGATCGCCATGAGGGTATACGGGCCCGCCACTGTGACATGCAGCTGGTTCAGGTCTTCCAGAAGGTCCAAGTTAACGATCTCGGAATACATTCCTTCAAAGGGTACAAACAGGATCGCATATGGTGTCGTATCCGGCACGCTGATATATTTCTCCGCGATCGACTTCGCGTCTTCCCTGATCGCCATACCAAACTCCTTCTTTGCTCTTGCGATCAGGTCCTTCTCTCCGGAGTCGTATGCCTGTAACAGTGTTTCATATCGGTCCAGATGACACTTCGAGTCGATCGGAAGATAGAAAAAACCATTTCCTTCTCTGGTCGGCATCTTGATGGCGATCTCGACATGTTCTGAAGATCCGGGCTTGGTCGGCACCTCGACGTCATACTGCTGCGGGGTAAGAACATCGGCGATGATCTGCTTTAACTGCACCTCTCCGAGGATGCCTCGTGTTTTTACACCGTTCAAGGTCTTCTCCAGACTTCCGACCTGATTGGAGATACCTTTCAGTTCTCCCATCGTCTTCTGAAGTTCCGTCATCTGTGTCAGAACACCTTTGAAGCTTTTCTCGAACTGCTCGTTCAACGTCTTATCCAGCTTTTCATTTACCGTTTCACGAATCTTCTCGATCTGCTGGTTATTCTCTGTCCGCATGCGGGTGAAGTCCTCATGGAATGTCTCCGTCAGCTTGGAGATACGGGTCTCCATTGACTTATTCAGCGTATCCAGGCCATTGGTAAGGATCTTCGTATTTCCTTCCAAAACAGCGGAGCTCTGCTCTTTATCCGCCTTCAGCACAGCTACGATGCTGTTGTTCATAGAATCAAACTTCTGCGCATACATGCGGTTGCTGAGATTACTCATCTCCTCATTATGACGTCTTGTCGCCTCCTGCTGGTCGTTCTCCACGCGCGTCAGCGTCGTCTCCATAGAGGTGATCCTCTGGTCGATCACTTTACTTAACTGGTCGGTCATCCTCGACGAATCTTCTGTCTGCCGGGACGCCAGAATATGTACTCCTGCATATGTGCGCAGAAGAAGGAATGCTGCGATCAGAACTACGATCAGCACAACGGAACAAAGAATTAAAACCGCAATATCCATATTTACCTCCATCGCCAGGCCTCCCGGCTGTTGTGAAAGTGAAATCCGCATGCAGCTCGTTTCTATGGCTACAGCACACAACACCGGAAAGCCTGCTATGTCTCTTCGGCTCTAACGCCACTACGATATCGTTGACTGTTAATTTTTCAATCAACGGCCACTACGATATTATCATCGGAGCTGTCCAATTATTCGGACTAAAAAACACCGGGCCCGTTACCGGGCCCGTTAGAATACGCGGGAAAATACTAAGATCCGGTCAATATACGAAAAGATAGATACCGAACCACTGTGCCGCGGCACCCAGTAAAACAAAGATGTGCCAGATAAAGTGAGAACCCTTACGTCTCAGGCCAAAAGGGATCATTCCTATTGTATAAAGGATCCCGCCGCCCAGAATAAACAAGAACAGCAAAAAGTCGTTTCTAAACAGATCCGGAACGAAGATCAGTCCGCTCCAGCCGATCAGAAAATAGAGCGTATAGTGAAGCGGCTTAAACCGTGCCGGGCCAAAGATCCCGATACTGGTGATCCCCAGGACGATCAGGCCCCACTGGATGCAGAACATGACGATACCTTTTGTATTCCCCCAGTACACGAGGCACATCGGTGCAAAAGTCCCGCCGATAAGAAGGTAGATCGAACTGTAATCGAACCTCCTCCAGAGTTTCTTAACAAACATGCCATGTTTCCACGAATGGTACAAGCAGCTCATCGTGAAAAGAAGGATCAGGCAGATCCCGTAAAAGCAGGATGCCAGTACTTTCATCGAGGTATCGGACCGTAAAAGCAGAAGGACAAAAGCCGCTATGGACAAGCCTGCACCTATACCATGTGTCACGGCATTCCCGATTTCTTCCAGCGCCGTCAGCTTCGGCGGTTCATTTTTCCGGTCGATCTCTTCCTTGCTTAGGTATCGAAAGCGCGGCATCTTTGCCCTCCCTGCGAGTTATTCAATGTTTCCATTCTATGCGTGAGGGGCTTCGTTTTCAAGATAAGGCAAGTGCTTTTACCGAAGCGTAAAAGCCCATATCTCCAGCAAATACAGGTATTGAGTGAAACTTCGGGCTGTGATAAAATTTTTTATATATGCGAGGTAATAATATGAAGATATGTGCTTTCATCGGTGATATGTATCGCGATTATTCGTCTGAGCTCATTCTGTCCATACAGAAATGTGCGATCGATCGCGGTCACCAGGTCGATGTTTTTGGTAACTGTTCGGTACCAAGTGAAAACCCTCTTCATGCAGAAGGATTGAAAAAGATCCTTTCCCTTCCGAATTATTCTGATTATGACGGTATTATCCTTTGTTCAGATACACTTCATCATGCCGGTCTGAATTATGAGCTTCTCGAGAAGCTTACCACCGCTTCGGATCTTCCTCCGGTCGTAAGTGTACGTGCCGAAGAATCAGGTTTTTATTCCGTCGTTCCGGATAACCGGCAGATCATGTATGAGATCTCGAAGTATGTCATCAGCAAAACAAAGTGCGATGATATCGGATTCGTTACCGGTAGAGATGATCTTCGTGACTCTCTTGAGCGTCTGGCAGGATTCGAAGATGCGATGGAAGAAGCTGGTTACAAGATCAGAAAAGACATGATCTTTCATGGCAATTACTGGACCAATCAGGGGCCGGAGACCGCGGATTTCTTCATTAAGGAAGACGGAACACTCCCTCAGGCCATCATCTGTTCTAATGACTATATGGCGATCGCGCTTACAGATGAACTTTTAAAGCGGGGTTACTCTGTCCCGAGAGACACCCTGATCACCGGTGTAGATAATCTGGACGCATCGAGTGCACATGTGCCGTCTATTACTACTTCCGATATTCCTGAGACGGTTCTCGGAAGAACAGCGATCGATTGCCTGGAGAGGATCAATGCCGGTGAAGACGTAGATATCTGTACGACTGTTCCGGGAAGAATGATCTACCGGGAAAGCACCGGGGACGATATGTCTGCCCGGGATATCGATGAGATGCACCGCCGTCTGGATGCGATCCAGAGAAACTATTACGATAAGACACGTGCATTTGTTCTTCTCAGTTCAGATTATGAGGACGTCCTTTCTTATGATACATGTGTGGAATACTCGCTTAAGAACCTGGACAGCTATGGCCTTTTTAGCCGGATCTTCCTATGCAAATACTGCGAGAATGACAGAGAGCTGACGGGCTTCTGTGAGAACGGAAAAAGGACCCGGACCCATATTAATTTCCCGAGCAGCCGGCTCATACCGGAAGAATTCGATTCGTCCGAACCCGGTCTTTCGATATTCCTGCCTATTTTCTATAAGAGTGAAGTTTACGGCTATACTGCGTTCAGGCTCCGCTCGGATGTTAAGTATATCCTCGATGAGAAGATGGAATTTACCATGGTACTGCTCGGGCAGACTCTGAATCGATTAAGACTCTATGAGAAACTCTTTGAAGTAAATAACATCAAGGATCTGTATATCCGGGACGCACTGACAGGTCTTCTGAACCGCCGTGGTTTCGAGCAGGAGATCGCGTCTTTCTTCTCAGATGGTAAGACGGTGGATTTTCCGATTGCTGTCGCCAGCATCGACATGGACGGTCTTAAAGAGATCAATGACACTCTGGGTCATGCTGCAGGTGATGAAGCTCTTAAAGGAATTGCGCACTGTCTCGAGTCGGTCCTTAAAGAAGGCGAGATCGCAGCACGCATGGGCGGCGATGAATTTGAAGCTGTCCTCATTCTGAACAGTTCCGCCCGTATCGGCCAGTTTATCCGCAGTTTCCGAAGCGCGATCAAAAAGGCAAATGCCGAAAACAATGCAGAGTTCACCCTGAGCGCCAGCATCGGTACTTGCGAGGTCACAAACTGGGAGACTCTGATGGAGTGCATGAATAAGGCCGACAAGATCATGTATATTGAAAAGAAGACGAAGAAGCACCGTACCTGACCATCCTTCTCTGTAACAGGTTTTCTTCTTCATGTATAATGCTTTTGTAATCACTTGGCGGAGGCGTCGTAATGGAGGAGAAAAAACGATCATTTCTATGGGATAATGCAAAAGGACTTCTGATTTTTCTGGTCGTTTTCGGTCATTTCCTGTTTGGCAACACGAATCATGCCGGAGCTCTTCTGGTGCTCACTGCTATCTATTCGTTTCATATGCCGGCATTTGCTTTTATCTCCGGTTTCTTCACCAAAGACAAGTTCAACTTCCGGAAACTGATCACAGCCTATGTGATATTTAACGGTCTATTCCTCTTTTACCGGCTGTATAAGACAGGCTCCTTTACGCTGATCCAGCCTTATTATATCTGCTGGTATCTGATCGCACTTATGGTCTGGAGGTATCTCACTCCGCGCATCGCCAAGTTCCGTTTCTGTCTTTTGATCCTTTTTGCCGTCTCCCTGTTGTGCGGTTTTTCCGGTGAAATAACGAATACCTTTGCGCTTGCCAGGATCTTGTCTTTCTGGCCTTTCTTCATGTGCGGATACATTCTGAAAGATTACGATTTTGAAAAAGCACGAAAGAAATATACGCTCCCCTATGGAATCGTTTTCGGACTTATTTTCCTGGTGGCTGTCATCCAGGCGAATTCCTTCTTCGATATCGGAAGCAATGACTACACGATGATGCCATATTCTGAGCCGTCTCAAGTCTTTCTCCGCATCGTGCTCTTTGCCTGTGCCTCTTTTTCGATCCTTGCGATCCTCTTTTCCATGCCGGATAAGAAGATCCCGTTTCTTTCCTCCTGGGGAAGATATTCCATGGCGATCTTCCTTCTTCACCGCTTCTTCACGCTTCTGATCGGCGGCCGTTTCCTTTCCGGAATGAGAAGTATGTATCTTCTCCCCATTTCTTTCGGGCTGTCGTTCCTCCTATGTCTTCTTCTCGGAAATGCCTGGGTCGCATCGATGCTGGACCGCATTCTTTCTCCTTCCTCGAAGAACGAGAAATTGTCCCGCACCCTGCTCGTATCTCTCATTTCCTGCTCTGTCGCCGCCGTGATGGTCGTATCCTCCATCACGCCCTTCCTGACTAAAAACGAAGAGCCGGATTCACCTTCAAAGACAACCGTCACCGACCCCTGTTACCGGGCGATGCCGTCCTCTGAGGAAAAACAGTTTAACGATGCTTTTAAGATCGTTTTCTCCGGTGATCTGATCCTTCTGGAAGATCAGGTCAAGAGAGCTTACCGGGCAGATTCCGATTCCTACGATTTCCACGATGTTTTCGAATATACGAAAGACGAGATCTCTTCGGCTGATCTTGCGATCGGTGTTCTGGAAGGCCCTCTTGTCGGAGATCCGTCCCTCTACTCTATCGGTAATTATGACGACGGAAAGAAGCTTCGTATCGGCTTCCCGGATGCCTGGGCAGAGGCCATCAAAGATGCGGGATTCGATCTGGTCACGACCTCCAATAATCACCTTCTCGACCGCGGAGAAGAATCCGCCTACAGAACCATCGATGTGCTGGAGGATCTCGGTCTTCCTGCCACGGGATCCTATAAAAGCCGGGAAGACAAGGAGCGCCGCCATATCCATATCATCGAGCAGGATGGTCTTCGCATCGCAGTTCTTTCCTATACTTTCGGAACGAATTACTATAAGACCAAGGATCTTCTCTCCGGAGATCTGTCTCATATCACTTCCTTTATCGTTGATCCCTCCGACCCGGATTATGAGAAGGTCAGAGCTTCCGTAAAAGAAGATTTTGCCGCGGCAAAAGCACTTTCCCCGGACCTTATCCTCGTGCTTCCCCATATGGGCGAGCAGTTCCTCGATGCGCCGGATGAATTCCAGAAGGCCTGGCACGATAACTTCGTAGAATTCGGCGCAGATATCATCCTCGGCGATCACACGCACTCCGTGCAGCCGGCGTTCCTTGAAAAAGCCGGAGATAAGACAGTCTTTACCGCTTACTGTCCGGGTAACTATGCGAATGTCTATAGAGAGCATGACGGTGATGCTTCTGCCCTGATCGAAGTCTATATCGACCGGCAGACGAAGCGCCCCATCGGCGGCGGGATTATCCCGATGTGGACCTCCTGCCCGATGGACGGGAATTACCGTGCCGTTCCGATCTACGATATCCTCACGGATCCGTCTCTTTCTTCGGCCTACACCACGAAGGATCTCGAACGCGTAGAAGAAGTACATGAACATATTACGGGAGTCATGCTGGATACACCTCTTTCCATGGACATGATCGAACCCGTCTATAACTTTGACGGAGAAGGGTTCCTGCGTAAGCAGTGCGATCCCCTGACGATATCTTCCGAACTGGAGGAAAGTGCTTTTCTAAAGGAGATCAGATCAAGGGATTCCGTTTGTTTCCTCGGCGACAGTATCACCTGCGGAACAAAGAACGGCGGTATTCCGTGGTATGAACCGCTTCTTCCCTCCATCCCGGGAAAAGTTTCCAATACTTCGTACGGCGGGTGGACTTCCAAGGATCTTCTCGAGCATAAAGAGGAGATCGGAAAAGCTTCTCTCTATGTGATCGCGATCGGAACCAATGACGTAAGATATAACGATGCGAATAAGGGCGCGATCGATCCTGACGGATATATCCGTAACCTTCAGGAACTAAAGAAAGCGATCCGCGCACTCTCACCGGATGCAAAGATCATCTTTATCGCACCATGGATCTCGACGGATGGAGATAAAGTCAGCCCGCTTACGATCGGGGAAGTGACGGAAAGACGCCTGTCATACAGCGATGCTCTTTCGAAATTCTGCAGCTCGGAAGGTGACATGTACATCGATCCGAATCCGTATATCGAAGAGAAGCTTCTTCATACGACGCAGAGCTATTATCTTCTCGACTGGATCCATCCGAACCGCCGTCACGGCATCGCGATGTACTGCGAGGCGGTCCTTGCCTCAAGTATCTCCTGACGTCAGAGGGAGCAGTGCAGGAAATGGTAATCCATGGTTAGGGTCAGTTCGCCCTCTTCCTCGAGTTTTCTTTCAAAATACGCCTTGATCTTACCGCCGTTTTTCAGGAAGAATTTCTCCTGCCCCTCAAAGGTCTCCTTCATGCGAAGGAGCATATCGTCCGCGCTATCAAAACGGAGTGAATTCTGAAGTGGCCGGATCTCTACTTTTCCGAAATACTTACTGACCATCGATCGGAAATCATCTCTCGCCTTTTTCTGTTCAGAGATGGATCCTTCGATAAACGGCGCATCGATCCCTGCGTCTTTCATGGCCTCCTTGAAGTACAGATCCCAGGGACTGACATTCGGCCCGTTTATGGAGAAGATACCGTCTTCCGCCAGGACTTGGCTTGCTCTGGCAATTAGGGTTTCCGGGTCTTTTAATTCATAAAAGAGATAGTGCGCAACGATGCGGCTGTATGTTTTTTCTTTCCCGATCTTCTTCCATGTGGCATCCTTCTCCAGATCCGCGAAAGTGAGATCGATCTTCACATCGGCCGGCAGTTCTTTCTCGTTCTCGGAAAGATACTTCTCAAAGTCGTCCGCCCAGCTCCCGTGAACATCGTAAGCGTAGATACTGGTTCCCTCCGGAATGTCCTTCCAGTTATTTCTCCAGAGCTTGGAAAAACCGCATCCGAGATCGAGTACTTTCTCTTCTTTTTGGAGATGAAGGGAACGAAAGATCGTGACATACCAGTCCATCCCCGGTAGTGTATGCTGTACCGCCATCATGTGGTGCCTGTCGGCACTCTGGTCGATGGTCACGCTCTGCACGATCGAAGCTACATCGTCCCAGTCGGGAGTATCATTGCTCTGCACCAGCGTCCTCTTGATGGCGTCGATCACCATCTCGATACGGTAGCGCTGCTCTTCCATCTCTCTCAGCTGGATCTCAAGGGCCTCACGGATATCCTTCGCATCGCCGGAAGCAAGATTATCACGGATCTCTTCGAGCGAGAATCCGATCTGCTTCAGCGCCACGATCTTCTCCAGCACCTGAAGAGACGCCTCATCATAAAGGCGGTAGTTTCCTTCGGAATATCCGGCAGGTTTCAGAAGTCCTTTTTCATCATAAAGGCGCACCGCTTTCTGAGAGACTCCTGCTCTCTTCGCGATCTCGCCGGATGTCATTTTTCCGTTAGTTGAGTTCATTGATATAATCGCATGCGCGGATCGCCGCATATGCACCGTCGGAGCATGCCGTTGTTACCTGACGGAGAGTCTTGCTGCAGCAGTCTCCTGCGACGAAAAGACCCGGGGTCTTCGTATTCACGATATTCTCCGGAACGAAGTATCCTCTGCTGTCGAGATCCGCATATCCGGCAAAAGCACTGTTATCCGGAATCAGTCCTACCGCAAGGAAGACTCCGTCACACTTGGCCGTCTTCTGCTCGCCGTTTTCTTCATAAGTGACTCCGGTAAGTACACCATCTTCGGAAGTCTCGTATGCGAGTACTTTTGTCCCGACATGGGCTTCGACCTTCTCACTCGGCAGCACCTGATCCTGCAGCTTCTGATCTGCCGTAAACTTCGGAAGATCCTGAAGGATGATGAGCTTGCTTACGATGCCGACCAGCATGGCGGACTCGACGAATGCGGAGTTACCGCCGCCGACCATGACGACTGTCTTATCTCTGTAGAATTCTCCGTCACAGACAGCACAGAAGCTGATGGAAGATCCGATCAGATTCTCCTCACCGGGAAGTCCCAGTGTTCTATGTGTGGTACCTGTCGCAAGGATAACGGTCTTGCCTTCGAAGGTATTACCGTCTTCTGTGGATACCGAGAATCCTTCGGATGTCTTCTCCACACCGGTAACCTTTTCCATCGCGACCTCGGCCCCCTGGCCCATGGCCTGCTCGAGAAGCTTATCTCCGAATTCATCGCCGCTGATGGACTCGAATCCGGGGATGTTCTCCACCTTCGGGGAATTCACGATCTGGCCGCCAAAGACGGACTTCTCGATCACGAGTACTGTCTTAAGATTTCTTCTTCCGTAAATAGCGGCGGTGAGACCCGCAGGTCCCCCGCCGACTATGATGATATCGTACATTCTTTATACTCCTGTAGAAACTGAGGAATGTGCCTTGAGCCACTCGGCTGCCGCGTTGTCACCTACATATCTTGTTCCGTCCGGATCGATGATGGTCGGTGTCTGCTGGATGTTCAGCTCTCTTGCGACGTCCATATTCTGAGAGCAGTTCACTACTTCAAACTCCACCTTGGAGAGCTTGAACTTCTGCTCTGCACCTTTGCACTTCGGGCAGTGATCCTTGACGTACATGACCGGAAGACCGGAAGCACTCTCTGCCTTCGCTTCTACAACGTTCAGCGGCTCATTGATCGCACCGACTGCCTCGAGTGTCGCATCGGATGCGCAGCATCCGCCCATTACATGGATCGGGCCATTATGTGTGAGGTGGCTGTTACCGATGTTGTATTCTTTTCTGTCGTTATACTCCTGGGCCTTACCATCGTTCCAGTTCTGGATCGGACGGTAGTAACCGGTGATACGGCTATATACTTCTGTCTTCTCTCCGCAATCCGGGCAGACATATACTTCACCGGTGATGTAACCGTGGTTCTTACATACGGAGTATGTCGGAGACATCGTGTAGTACGGGAGTCTGTAGTTCTCAGCGATCTTTCTGACCAGAGTAGCGGCAGACTTCCAGTCCGGAAGCTTCTCACCGAGGAAAGCGTGGAATACTGTACCGGATGTGTAGAGTGTCTGCAGGTTATCCTGAACATCCAGTGCGGAGAAGATATCCTCTGTATATCCTACCGGCAGGTGGGAAGAGTTGGTGTAGTAAGGTGTACCGTTCTCATTTGCGGTAATGATATCCGGGAACTGTTCCTTATCGTGCTTTGCAAATCTATATGTTGTAGATTCAGCCGGTGTAGCCTCGAGGTTATAAAGGTCGCCGTACTTCTCCTGATAGTCGGAGAGCTTCTCTCTCATGTGATTGAGGACCTTCGCAGCAAATTCCTGTGTCTCCTTATGAGTCAGGTCTCTATGCAGCCACTTCGCATTCAGGCCGACTTCGTTCATACCGATCAGACCGATGGTGGAGAAGTGGTTGTCAAAAGTGCCGAGGTATCTCTTCGTGTACGGATAGAGTCCTGTGTCGAGGAGCTTCGTGATAACGGTTCTCTTTGTCTTCAGGGATCTTGCGGAGATGTCCATCAGACGGTCCAGTCTGGAGAAGAAGTCTGCTTCATCAGCTGCCAGATATGCGATACGCGGCAGGTTGATGGTTACAACACCGACAGAACCTGTCGATTCACCGGATCCGAAGAATCCGCCGGACTTCTTTCTGAGTTCACGAAGGTCGAGTCTTAAGCGGCAGCACATGGATCTTACATCGCTCGGCTCCATATCGGAATTGATATAGTTGGAGAAGTAAGGTGTACCGTACTTCGCTGTCATCTCGAACAGGAGCTTGTTGTTCTCTGTCTCGTCCCAGTTAAAGTCTCTGGTAATGGAGTATGTCGGGATCGGATACTGGAATCCGCGTCCGTTCGCATCGCCCTCGATCATGATGTCGATGAAGGCCTTGTTGACCATATCCATTTCCTTCTGGCACTCACCATAGGTGAAATCTACCTGCTTGCCGCCGACCCAGCACTTTTCATCCACCATGTCTCTCGGAACTGTCCAGTCGAGAGTGATGTTGGTGAACGGAGACTGAGTACCCCATCTGGAAGGTGTGTTTACACCGAAGATGAAGGACTGGATGCACTGCTTCACTTCTTTCTGGGAAAGATTATCGATCTTTACGAAAGGAGCCAGGTATGTATCGAAGGAAGAGAATGCCTGTGCGCCTGCCCACTCGTTCTGCATGATACCTAAGAAGTTGACCATCTGGTTGCAGAGTGTGGAGAGATGGCCTGCCGGAGCGGAAGTGATCTTGCCGACGACACCGCCGAGGCCTTCCTGAATGAGCTGCTTGAGGGACCATCCTGCACAGTAACCTGTCAGCATGGAGAGGTCGTGGATGTGGATCTCTGCTTTTCTGTGAGCTTCTGCGATCTCTTCGTCATAGATCTCGGAGAGCCAGTAGTTCGCTGTGATCGCACCGGAGTTACTGAGGATCAGTCCGCCTACGCTGTAGGTAACGGTGGAATTCTCCTTAACACGCCAGTCGTTGATCTGCAGATAGTTATCTACGATGTCCTTGTAGTTCAGCATCGCATTTCTGACGTTACGGACCTTCTCACGGTTCTTTCTGTAAAGGATGTAAGCCTTTGCTACGTCAGAATAGCCTGCTTCGGACAGGATCTTCTCGACGCTGTCCTGAATATCTTCTACGGAGATCACGTCATTTTTGATCTTCGCTTCAAAATCACTGGTAACACGAAGTGCCAGCATGTCGATCACGCTTGGGTGATACTGCTTGCTGCATGCAACAAATGCCTTCTCAATAGCGGCACTGATCTTCGCTACATTAAAATCTACTACTTCTCCGTCTCTCTTTGATACCCGATACATATATCTCCGTCCCTCCAAAATCTGATTTGTGGCAATGGCAATTTTGCCATTCCGCCACCCCCTTAACGGCTGATATATAAATGCTATCACTCCGGGCAAAAAAGTCAATATCTTGTGAGTGAGAATTTGCCCAAACACAAGATATTGTATGTTACGATTTAATTACGTATTTGATTTTTTCTTCAGACGCCTCTCAAAGCCGCCTCTTTTACACATGGTTTTACGATCTCCAGGAAGGTATTCATCTGATCCCCGGAGCATGCTTCCAATCCGTTATATTTTACTGTCTCTCTATCCACAAATTCCTGAAGATAATATCTGTCTGCACCGGATATCCACCTGCCGATGTCTCTCATGGAGTCCTCATCATGGAACTGTCTGACTACCGTGGTGCGGAATTCATACGGGACTTTTCCGGAAAGAAGATACTCCACGCTCTTTTTCACATTTGATATATCAAACTCCGGTATACCGATGGTGATACCATATTTGTCCGGACTGTTTTTAATATCCATCGCTACATAGTCCACAAGGCCGGCCTCCACGATCGCCTTTAAGCGGTCGGGGTGATTTCCGTTCGTGTCCAGCTTGATCTTAAAGCCCATTTCCCGGATCTTCGCCATAACTTCCGGCAGTTCTTTTCGAAGAAGAGGCTCGCCGCCGGTAAAGACCACCCCGTCAAGAAGTCCTCTCCGCTTGCTTAAAAACTCGTAAAGTTCCGCCTCTTCCATCTCCGCAGGAGCGTTCATATCCAGTAGCTCGGAGTTGTGACAGAACGGACAGCGCATGTCACAACCGCCCAGAAATACAGTGCATGCCACCATTCCCGGGAAGTCCAGAAGAGTCATTTTCATTAATCCGTGTATCTTCATTTGCACACCTTTTTTATGATTCTCCGGGTAATTTTATCATATTTGCCTAAATATTGGCACCAAAAAGATGGTTTGATTATTGAAATTGCCTGTGAGCCGTGTATAATATTTATAAAGTTGTTATGAAAATTATAGGAAGTATGGGTGGTTAACATGGCAGGTTTTTTCGATGCACTTACAGGCAGACAGGACAATAAATTTAATCGTCCTGCAGTTGAACTTTCCGGCGCAGGTGGAAATCTAAACAATATGGTAGATATGCAGCGCCCGGAGAAGCCTATGGATCGTAATTATCGCGCAGCTGAGATGAGTGGCAGTTCTTCTTCGAAAGACTATGCAAGAGAGCGTGCTGCAGCTGCAAAGGCACAGATCGAATACAGAAAAGCGATGGAGGAATCCAGAAAAGCGAAGGAATCCTCCGCAAAGAGCGATGTTCCGGAGAAGAAATCGACAGCCGGTATTACTCCTATCGAGCCGTATCCGGAGCTTCCGCCGCGCGGACGTTCCGCTATCAATCAGCAGTCCGCACGTCCGGGTGTGATCTCCCGTAATACCGACAGACCGGTTGCATCTTCTGCAAGATCGGTTGCTCCTTCCGTGAGACCGGCAGCGCCGTCCGTAAGACCCGCATCCCCGTCTCCGAGAGCTGTAGCTCCGGCAGTAAGACCGGCATCCCCTTCTGTGAGACCGTCTGCTGTAGCAGCTGAGCCGGTTGCAGATGCTTCTGCTTCCGATCCTACGATGAGAAGATCCTTTAATAGAAATAAGTCCGCAGCGACTATCGCGGCAGAGAAAGCGGAGCTTGAGCTGAATCAGGCAAAGAACCGCGAGAGCAAGGCGATCCAGGAAGCCGCGGATGCACAGGCAAAAGCGGAAGAAGCCAGACAGGCAGTAGCGAAGACCAGCGAGGTCTTAGAAGCCGCCGTGAAGGCCGAGACAGAAGCCGAGACTGCTGCGAAGACCGCCGAAGACGAATATATCGCTGCTATGGAAGCTGCCAAGGATGCTCAGGCTGCTGCCAATGAAGCAGAGCAGGTTGCCCGTGCCGCGATGAAGAAGGCAAACGAAGCTGTCCGCTTCGCTTCTCAGAAGAAGACCGAGCAGGATGCGAAGTTTACTGCAAGAAGAGCTCGTGAAGATGCGAGAAAAGCAGCAGAAGAATCCGAGCAGGAAGCAAAGAATGCTGCACTTCATGCGGAAGAACTCGTAAAGAGCACGGAAAAGAAGGCAGAAGAAGCGAAGGAAGCTACGAAGAAAGCTGAGGAACTCTTCGAACAGGCCAACAAGAAGAAGATCGAAGAGGATGAGCGCATCGCTGCCGAGAAGGCTCAGGAGAGCGCGAAGATCGCTGCCGCCAAGGCAAAAGAGCTTGCAGAAGCTGCTGCAAAGAGAGCGGAAGAAGCTCTGGCAGCTGCCAAGAAGGCCGAAGAAGAAGCAAAAGCTGCTGCAGCCGCTGCTGAAGAAGAGGCTAGAAAACTTGAAGAAATTGCCAAGAATAATGCAAAATACGCTTCCGTTGCTGAGGAAACAGATACAGTGGAGATCACTGTAGAAGAAGATGATGCAGAAGAAGCTGTAGTTGCAAATGTTGGAGAAGCTTAAGACCGATCTTCTGTAGATCGTCTATCAATCGCCATCTTTAAGGAGCGCTTGACAAAGCGCTCCTTTTCATGTCTACTATTCTACAGACCGTGAAACAGCGTGTCCGGGGTGTACCACCATCGGTGCAGACTCTGGATGTGCTGTATTTTTTTGCAGAAAAAACGGCCAACTATAGAAATAAAGGAAGTGATCCAGTTGGTAACGATTAACGGAGAACAGAAAGACTGCGCCGGTATGACCGTCCTCTCTCTTCTTTCATCTATGAATCTCGATCCGAAAAGATCCGCCGTCATGATCCGCGGCGAGATCCTGCCGAAAGCAGACTATGAGCGGACTTTATCCGACGGCGATGACGTCGATATCGTCGGTTTTGTCGGAGGCGGCTGATATGAGCGATGCAGATCTACATAATATCACCGAGGCAGAACTGGAAGCGGCACTGGACAGCAGAAGCGACAAGCCGATCTACCGCGTCCTGAAAAAGGCCAGGGTCGGCATCGCCGGCCTGGGCGGACTGGGATCGAACATCGCCTCTGCCCTGGTAAGAAACGGCATCGGGCACCTCGTCATCGCGGACTTCGACTCTGTCGAACTGTCAAACATCAACCGGCAGCTATATACGCTGTCCCATGTCGGTATGGAAAAAGCACCTGCCCTGAAAAAGATCCTCTCCGGGATAAACCCATTCTGCGAGATCGAAGAACATGTCACCCGGGTCACCGAAGAAAATGTACAAGTGCTTTTCGGGAAGTGCGATATCGTGATCGAGGCCTTCGATGTGCCGGAGCAGAAAGCCATGCTGGTCAACTCTGTACTTGAGAAGATACCGGATGCCATCGTCATCTCCGGGTCCGGCATGGCAGGCTACGGTAACGCCAATGCCATCACGACCAGAGTCCTGAACCGGCGGCTGACCATCTGCGGAGACGGCACGACCGATGTCGCGGACGGAGTAGGACTGACCGCATCCCGCGTGATCATCTGCGCCGGACATATGGCATCCCGGGCCATCGAACTGATACTGAACAAAGAAAGAAACCAAGACACAGGAGTGAAAGAACTATGAGCGACAAATTAATCATCGGCGGACATGAATTTACATCCCGTTTTATCCTGGGATCTGGAAAGTACGATCCTGAACTGATCCGTGCAGCGGTAGAACATGCAGGCGCACAGATCATCACACTGGCGCTTCGCCGTGTAAACAGCTTCAGCGGAAATATCCTGGAGCATATCCCGGAAGGCGTCACGCTGCTTCCGAATACCTCCGGCGCGAGAAATGCCGAAGAGGCTGTAAAGATCGCCCGGCTGGCAAGAGAAGCCGGCTGCGGTGAATTCATCAAGATCGAGGTCATCCACGATTCCAAGTATCTTCTTCCGGATAACTACGAGACGGCAAAGGCCTGCGAGATGCTGGCAAAAGACGGCTTCATCCCGATGCCGTATATGTATCCGGATCTGAATGCCGCAAGAGACATGGCCAATGCAGGGGCTGCTGCCATCATGCCGCTGGCAGCGCCGATCGGCTCGAATCAGGGCCTCGCAACAAAGTCCTTCATCCGCATCCTGATCGAGGAGATCGATCTGCCGATCATCGTAGATGCCGGTATCGGAAAACCGTCCCAGGCCTGTGAGGCCATGGAGATGGGTGCCGCCGCCATCATGGCCAACACCGCGATCGCCACAGCCGGAAATATCGTAGAGATGGCCGAGGCCTTCCGCCACGCGATCATCGCCGGAAGGACTGCATATCTGGCCGGCACAGGCCGCGTACTCGACCGCGCATCCGCTTCTTCCCCGCTGACGGGATTCCTTCAGGACTGAGGAGGCATGCGGACGATGGATCATCAGAAAGAACACTTGCAGAATGAAGAGATCGGCATCACCGAGGTAAAAGAAGACCTGCCGAGGACCGATCATATGGCTTACCTTCCGGATATGGAGAAGCTTCCCGATTCGGACATCGAAGAGCGCGTCATCCGGGCAATGGAGGAGTATGACTACAGCCGCTACACCGCAGCAGATGTAAAGCGCGCGCTTGCCAAGGAATACCTCTCTCCGGAAGATTTCGGCGCTCTTCTCTCCCCTGCCGCGGAGCCGTTCCTCGAGCAGATGGCGCGACGCGCCACCGAGGAGACACAGAAGCACTTCGGAAATTCCGTACTTCTCTTCACTCCGCTATATATCTCGAATTACTGTGAAAACTACTGCATCTACTGCGGATTCAATTGCAGAAACAAGATCCGCCGCGCCAGACTCGACGAAGCAGGTATCCGCCGTGAGATGGAAGCTATCGCGAAGACCGGCATGGAGGAAGTCCTGATCCTGACCGGCGAGAGCCGGAAAATGAGCGATGTGGAGTATATCGGAAAAGCCTGCTCCATCGCCCATGAATACTTCAAGAATGTCGGCGTCGAGGTCTATCCGATGAACACCGATGAATATGAGTATATCCATAAGTGCGGCGCAGACTATGTAACAGTGTTCCAGGAAACCTATGACAGCGACCGCTACGAGCAGCTCCATCTGGCAGGCCATAAGCGCATCTTCCCTTACCGCCTGAATGCACAGGAAAGAGCCATCCGCGGAGGAATGAGAGGTGTCGCATTTGCTGCGCTGCTGGGACTTTCCGACTTCCGGAAAGATGCTTTTGCCGTAGGAAACCACGCTTATCTTCTCCAGCGCAAATACCCGCACGCGGAGATCTCGTTCAGCTGTCCGAGACTGCGCCCGATCATCAATAACGACAAGATCAATCCGAAAGACGTCCATGAGAAGCAGCTTCTGCAGGTCATGTGCGCATACCGCATCTTCATGCCGTATGCGGGGATCACGATCTCGACGCGCGAGCGCGCCGGCTTCCGTGATCATGTCATCGGCATGTGTGCCACGAAGATCTCTGCCGGTGTCAGCACCGGTATCGGAAGCCACGTGGAAGGAGACGAAGGCGAGGGCGATTCCCAGTTCGAGATCAGCGACGGCCGTACACTCTCCGAAGTAATCGACGCCATCCGCGCACAGGGGCTTCAGCCGGTATTAAACGACTATGTGTTTATTTGAGGGAAAAAACATCATCGCGGTGACAGCACGCTCACTCTGCCCGCGTCCCCTGTGGGAGCAGATCCCCAGGATCCGGGAAGCGGGCATCACGCGCGTGATCCTGCGAGAGAAAGACTTATCTTCCGACGAATACCTCTCCCTCGCGGAAAAGGTGCTGCGTGCCTGCGATGCGTGCGGGGTAGAACTGACGCTCCACTCTTTTCCGGAAGCCGCGGAAAACCTGGGAGTAAATAGACTTCATATGCCCCTTCCGCTTCTGGGAAGCGACCTTTCCCGGAGTTTCCCCATACTGGGCACATCGGTCCATAGTACCGTTCAGCTGAAACAGGCGGAATCCCTGGGAGTGACCTATGTTACCGCGGGGCATGTCTTCCCCACGGACTGCAAAAAAGACCTGCCTGCGCGGGGGATCAGATTCCTGTCCGGCATCTGTTCTGACACGGATCTTCCCGTATATGCCATCGGCGGGATCACGCCGGAGAATCTTCCGGAAGTTCTCGCCTGCGGAGCGAAAGGCGCGTGCATCATGTCCTCCGCGATGCGGCTGTAAGAAGGAAGTTACAGGTACGAAGGGTCTTCCGGATAGCTCATCACAGGAGCTGCAGAAGAAGCGACATCGCCGGGATCGTAAAGATACAAAGGAGAGTACTTAGAAGGATACAGTTCGCGGAGAGCTTCTGCTCTTTTCCGTGGATCTCCGCCATATTCAGGATAACGGAGGCGCAGGGGACCGCACCGAGGATAAAAAGACTCGCCTTGAAGGAATACGGTACCGGAAGGAAGAATGCCACCACAAATGCCATCAGCGGGAAGACGATGAGCTTTCCTATACAGATGAAGTACACGAATGGTTCGGAAACAAGTTCCCTGATCCGGATCGTCGAGAGGCGGATACCTAAGATCAGCATACACACCGGAGTGGTCATCTTTCCCATCAGATCGATCGCATTGGAGCATGTGGCGGGGATGTACTCACCGGCACCGACGATGTATAGGATCAGCGCCACCAGGAGGGATAGCACCGCCGGGTTAATGACTGCGGAATAAAGAGAGATATACTTCTTCTCCTGCGTCAGGCAATAGACCGCCGCCGTGAAGACAAGGATATTCATCGAGATCACAAAGATCGACGAATAGCAGGCGACCTCCGGATGATCCGGGAGAAGTGCTTTTATAAGAGGCATACCGAAAAATCCGCAGTTGCCGAGAGTCGAGCCGATGGCCAGCATGCGGTATTTGTTGATATGGAATTTCTTCCGCAATATAAGATACAGCGTTAGAAGAAATGCCACTTCAAATGCGAAGGAGACTAGAAAGAAAAGGCCCATATTCCGAAGATCTTCCGCGGAAAACTCCATCGACAGGAACGAGGAGATGATCATGCACGGCGAGCATACGTAGATCAGGACCGCCGACATCGTCGAGAGATGCCCGGCCGCAGCCTTCTTCGCCTTTCCCAGAAGATATCCCGGGAGCATGTACATCAGGGCGACAAATACACTTAATAATGCAGTTTTAAATGCGATCATACTTACTTCACGTGATCCTTAAAGATCACACAGGAAACCTCCGCACGGGAACTGATAGAGCAGTGCATCTATTCCAAAAGCACTGACCTTTCTGCCTTCTGCCTTCCCGTTCTGCACCTGTTTCGCGGCGTCAAGAAGCTGCTGGACTGCCTCCGGCTTCTGGGGGAAATCCCCGTGCATGGAATAGATCTCATCATATGTTCCATCGTATTCCCGAAGGTGCATGAGACTCATGATATAAAGGCCTAAGTTCCTGTATTTGCCGAACATGAAGATGTGTCCGTTCTGGATCGTATCTCCCGCGATCAGCACGCGGTTCTTCTCATCGAGGATCGCGATGCTTCCCGGTGTATGTCCGGGAATATCGATGATGCGCAGAGGCCTGTCGCCCAGATCGATCACGTCGCCTTCCACGACCGGAAGGATCTTCCCTTTTCCGTTATTTGCCCGGTAGTTATCTTCTTCCTCCGGACTCATATATACCTTGTCAAAAGCACCGTTCCCCGCGATATGATCCGGATCTCCGTGGGTGTTGATCAGGATGATCGGAAGTTCCGTAAGATCTTCCGCGATCTCTCTGGCATTTTTCGTCGTCATTCCGGTATCGACCAGTGCGGCTTTTTTCGTGCCGCAAAGAAGGAGAAAGCGTACACCACGGTCTTCGATACGCCATGTGGTCTCATTGATCTGAATTGCATTTGCCATCGCCTGTTCCTCCTTGCTTGGTGCCCTTTATCCTGATGTCTTAACGGTGTCATTTCTGATCTTGTCAGTTCCCATGTCCGTAGTATAACATGCGGCAGGTGCGCGTGCGGATCTTTTTCACTTTTTTCCGGGATTCTTTTTCTATGCCAGGCTCCCTGAGCGGATGATCGTATCCACGTGCGTTTCCAGATACGGATCATTACTACGGATCAGATCCTGTTTCTGAAGCATCTTCACGATCTCCTCCGCGATCCTCTCCGAAAGCAGTACGACAGGATCGGACAGATTCAGGTAGTTGGGGCTGTATTTCTTTCCGGCCCAGGCCTCCGGATCCCCATTGGTCTCTGAGAGTTCTCTGATCCACCTGCTGATTCTCCCCTCCTCATCCAGTTCCAGGAGTCTTCTGTATGTCCACTTATAGTACGGCGGATATTCTCTTTTCAGAAGGAAAAACAGCTGCATGGCCGATTCGATTCCATGCAGGCGGCAAAGTCCTGCGGCGACCCGGTCGTCTCTGGACATGCAGCGCGCATAGTTGACCTGAAGTGCCGAAGAGAATGTATGCAGTTCATTTACGATGCGGGTCTTCCAGATCCGGTCCGGATAGTATGAAAGAAGCATATTCCTGTATGCGGTAAAAGCACCGGGATCGTCGCGGAATACTTCTCCGTTCGTAGCGGTAGCGAGGCAGGAGTGATCGATCGCTTCCCATTCTTCTTCACTAAGAGAAAGTTTCTTCACATCACAGTCCGCCCCCAGGATCTTACTGTAGAAATCATGGATGGTCATGACGCCTCTTCTTGCACGAAGCCGTGTAGTCAGATTGTTTCCCGGCTGGCGGTCGATCAGGTCGTTATATGCCTGATCCAGTGCTTTTCCAAAGAGAGCCATATCCTCATCGGTCAGCCACAGGCACACGCCGGTTCCGAAATCATGATCCCGCGAGATGCCGTCATCGTATCCGAAGCAGTCCGACCCTTCACCGGAAAGGCCCACGGCGATCCGATCCTCATACTGGGGGAATTCCTTCCGGATCATCGGAGCGACCTGCTTTTCGTAGAAGCGACGGCTGTTACGGATCTGCGGCTTGTCCTCGAGAAGTCCGATCAGCTCATCGATCGAGTCGATCACGAAGTCCGCACCCGCAGCAAGAAGCGTCACCCTGTCCGCATTTCCATATGTCACGCCACATGTATGAACGCCGGCATTTCTTCCCATCTGAATGTCCATGGGCATGTCCCCGACAACGATCGCCTGATCCTTAGTAAAAGGCAGATCGCGCAGTGTTTTCTCCACCGGCTCGCCATTGGGCTTTAGAAGTTCTGTGTCCTCCTGCGCAAGGATATAGGAAAACCTTCCGGAGATTCCCAGCTGTTCCAGAAATCCCAGAAGCGATCTTCTGTTTCTGGACGTCGCGATCGTGCACGTCATACCCATTTCTTCGAGCTTGTCGAGTGTCTCCATCATCTTCGGGAAAAGCACCGGCGGCTCGGCTTTGACCGTCTCATCGAAGAGCTTGCGGTATAAAGCCACACATCTGTCCGCCGTCTCCTCGTCCATATCCGGATACAGCCTCTGAAATCCGATCTTGGCAGTGTATCCAATGGTGGCCGCGCAGGCCTCCTCATCCATGACAGGAAGGCCCATCCGCCGCATCGTCTCCTGCTTGGCGGAAACGATCGGCTTTCGCGTGTCCATGATGGTTCCGTCAAAATCAAATATAACCAGTTTTATCTTCAAATCTATCTTCCTTCCTGCTGCACCTGCAGCATGCGGTGGATATATTCTAACGCATCTTCGCGGCTTACTTCGCGATTTCCCTCAAACAGCTGAAGGCTTCCTCTCACCTCAGTCTCCATGATGCCTCTTGCAAGGATCTGGGAGACATGCGGCGCGCAGATCCGGCAGTCGTAGATGTCCCTTACTTCCTCATACGAAGGAAGTCCCGTGGTAAGATCTTTTACCCCCATCACTTTCTGCAGATACCGGTGAAGGATACGGGCGCAGTTCTTACGAAGAAGCACCTCGCCCTCTGCACCGAAATCCTCTCCCGCCGTCCAGTCCGTGCATGCCGCTTTGGCTGTCCGGTTCTCCGCGGCTTCGGGCTTCGTTTTCCAGGACTCGGGTTCTCCCCCCGCCGCCTCTTTTAAGCATAACAGAAACTCTCCGACCGTCATTTTATCCGGCTTTCTCTATGATCAGGGTCATGTTTCCGTGCGGGTCCAGAACCAGAAGGTCGCCGAGAAGATTGCCTGATACTTCGCTCTCCTCCCCTGTCCAGACATTTCTTTCTCTGACCGCTTTGGCACCCTTTAATTCTTCGGGAAAAGCACTTCCCAGTTTTTCGGCTATCAGATCCAGGTCGATATGGATATCTTCCTCGATGATCTCGTCAGAGAGGTTATAGACCGCAATCGCCAGTCTTCCTCCGGAAAGAGGCTTCGCAAGAACATCGGCACGGTGATTGTCTCTTATATATTCCTTCGACGGATCGGAGCAATCATAGGTCGTCCAGATCCTCTTTGCCTGGATACCGAGCGGATCCTGATCGATCGAGATCAGGTCTTTATTTGCGATGATGCTGTAGATCGCATCGTCTTTTTCTACCTTCCGCAGGTCCAGTCCGAGCATCAGGGGAACATTCATCATGCACCACATCGACATATGGGTCCGGTTCATGGTATCCGTCAGTCCGTTCATGCCGATCATCATCATGTCCGGATCGTTCCATCCCTTATCAGGACCGGCAAATTCGTCCATGATCACGCACTTATTGTACTGGGAAGTGATGCTGTTCGTATAAGGATCTTCCCATTTTCCGGTGCCGGGATCGCCTTCTGCCGAACCGACATCGAACGTGATATCGTTTAAGATGCGCCAGCTGTCGCCGACCTTATAGCCCCAGTCGGAGGGCATCGTCTTTCCCCATTCGCAGATCGAAAATACGATATCTTTTTTCGGCATCACTTCCCGCAGTGCTTCGAGGATCGTCGCATAGGAAGTCAGTGTATTTTCCTGACGCCTGTGGTTCATCAGGCGGATCGTATTTTTCCCGGCGTGAAGCCGGATCGGGATATCCTTTGACCAGACGAAGTCTGTCGGCGTGGAAGTCTCAGGGAGGAAGTCATCGTAAGTAAGAACTCCGGTCGTATCTTCTTCGCTTCTGATCTGGAGCCACTGGCCGATCCCCTCTTCTTTTCCGGATGCATATAAAACCGCGATGCGGTAGTTTCCGTCTGACGGGACGTCCACGCAGATCACCCACTCCGAGCTTTGAAGTCCGATCGGAGTCCTCTCGGGAGAGGTGCCGTCGTAACTTCCGAGATAGGTGATGTATCCGTCTTTTCGAGACGCTCTCGTGCCGGTAAGTTCTCCCTCGTCAGAAGATACAGTGATCTCCTCTTTCAGGTTTTCTCCGCGGATAACGGCACTTCGGATATTCGGTGTAAAGACATACTTCGCATTTTCCGGATCGGAAAATGTCGCATTATCCCACATGTAGTAGCAGTTATCGACCTTGATGAAATCGATGTCCCATTCTTTATACAGTGCAGCATCGGCTTTCTCATATCCGTGTGTGCCGACCGAAGCTCCGGAACAGAGCTTCGATCCGATATCGTTATACATGCCGAAAAGAAGTCCTTTTGCATGGATAAAGTCAGACATGTGCCGGAATCCGCTCGGGAACTTCACCTCTTCGCTTACGAGCTTTCCGTCCACGCGCTCCGGCTTATAGCATCCGTCATCTAAGACCACATACCGGTAGCCGAGTTTATCAAGTCCGAGCTCGACGAGCTTTTCCGCCATCGCCTTGGTAAGTTCTTCCGTATTTCCGGAGCCATAGGCATTCCAGCTGTTCCACCCCATCACGGGAAGTCGGCTCTTCCCTCTGCAGGGAAGTCTTTTTCCATCGGAAAAAGCATCGAAGCGGTAACGGTTATCGGTAATTCCGGCAGGTCTGTCCATGGCACTATACCCTCGTTTTTTGTTTTCTATTATACCCTTTTCGGAAGGAATCTCTTAAGCCTGATAGTCCTCTTTCAGAATTTCCATCTCGATAACGTTGACGGGTTCTTTTTCCGTAAGGCCTGCATCGTGAAAACCGACCTTCTTATAGCAGGCATGCGCGCGGTCATTATTCTCGAAAACACCGATGGTGATCTTATCGACAGAGAGGATCTCGAAGGCATATTTCATTCCGAGACGAAGCATCTCGGTGCCGTAACCTTTGCCGCGGATCGTGCTGTCGATGACGACCCAGCCAAAACGAAGAAGCTTGGTATCCCCGTTCAGGTAGCGCATGATGAAGCTTCCCACCACACCGTTTTCATCGTCAAAAGCGACCCACGGATAGAAGTTATCCGGCTCCTCGCAAAGTCCGTTTTTATTCTTATACATGTCCGCGATGATCTTGGCATCGATGGGATACTCGCCGAAAAGGTCTCCGCCCCATTTCTGGAACACGTCTTTGTCCTGCACCCACTGTGCGATCTTCTTTGCATCCGCCTCTTTATATTGTCTCAATCTAAGCATATGTTTTACTCCTTCGGTTTCTTTGTCAGATAGAGTCTGTGTGTGTCGTTAAAGACGACCTTTCCGCCGGCTTCTTCCACCGCGTCATGAAGTTTCCGGAAGAACATCTCCCGGATCGGATCCGGGATCACGATATGATTACAGTGCGTACCGTTATAGGCCACATATTCGTCCGCGGTCATTTCTCTTTTTCCGGGGAATTCGCGCTTCTCCACTTCCTCATATCCGTACTCCGGCGCCGCCGTATAGCGGAATCCGCCATGGGTATAGGGGATGTCCGGCTTGAAGTATTCATCGTAGAGTTTCTGGATCTTCTCATAGAGCACTTCATCGTTGCTTTTATACTCGGAAGAAGTGAGCATCATGGCGAGGACTCCGCCCGGTTTCAGAAGGGAGAAGATCTTGGGATAGGCAATCTTTTCCGGGATCCACTGGATCGTGGCCGCTGAGTAGATCAGGTCGTATTTTTCTTCTCCGAAATCGTGGGTGATGAAGTCATCATTCACGATATGGAAATTCGGAAGCTCTCCATATTTTTCTTTCATCTTCCGATAGAGGTGTTCGCCCAGTTCAATCGCGTGATACTCGCATCCGGTTCGGAGAATCGGATCTGTCGCCTGTCCGGTTCCCGGGCCGATCTCTAAGACCTTGACCCCCGGTCCGACTTTCGCATAATCGATCAGATCAGAAAAGAGTTCTTCACTATATCTTGGACGGAACTTATCGAACTGCTCCGGAATCGTATCGAAGACTTTCCGGAATTCTTCCTGTTCCATTTCTTTCACGAGCTCATCGTCAACGAGACGAATATTCCCGTTCTCCACATAGTGGATCGTACTGACGGTACTGACTCGGCCTTCTTTGACGAAGATGGCACTTAGATCATCCATGGCAAAGACCGGATGGATCTTCGAGGCCGCGAGTACTTTCTCATGACGCTCCTCATCAGCTGTATCGAAGTGGGAAAGGATCGTGATATTTGCCATGCCCAGACCTTCGTAGGGTTCCATTTTTTCCCAGATATCGATGGTGGTCTTTCCGAGATTCATGGAGCCGGCACTGACACCGAGAAGCACCGCATCGCTGTCTTTGATAGCATCCGCGATGTCCTTTTCTTTTATGAGCGCCATCTGCGCCGTGGCATTTCCGCCCATGAGGAAGATGCAGGAAGCCTCCTCGATCAGGCGCTTCGCCTCGGAAGGAGAAGTACGCTCGTCGATGACATAGTGCTTTTCGAAAGGCAGACCGACTTCTTCGAACATGGCGTGCATGCCGTCCGAATCTTCGTCATTTCTTTCGAATTCCTCCGGCCAGGCACTGATAAAAACCAGGCTCTTACGAACCTGAAGTTCTTCCCGAAGCCGTGCTGCAATCTCTTCCGTGAATTGACGGTCCGGAAACCCGCTGAAGAATCCGATCAGTTGTTTTCTCATTTCTTTTCCTCTTTTCTCGAAACGATCATCAGATGTTCCGTATGTGCCAGATAGTCTTCTTTATCGCAGAAGCGGATCGCATAGTCATACCAGGCCATGCGGATCTTTCGCGGGGTCTGTGCCAGGAGCCGGCGGTAGGGTGCGAGGATACTCTCCTGCCCGAATATCTTCACCGTAGAAAGACCGGGGATCTTCGAAAGGAGTTTTTTTGCATCAGGGATGGTGGCCATATACGAATAAGTGAAGGCTTCAAAAGACAGGCTTTCGTCTCTTGCACAGGCCTCATAATACATCTTCTCATTCTCCCGGCAGATGGACTCCCGCAGATCCCGAAGGCCATATACCACGCCCCCGAAAAGCAGGATGAAACTGGTAAAGAGAAGCCCGCCGGGTTTCATGACCCTCTTCGCTTCCGTCAGCGCGCGGATCCGGTTCTTCTCGCTCATGATATGGTACATGGGACCCATAAGAAATACCACGTCAAAAGTGTTATCCGGGAAGCGCGACAGATCCATGGCATCGCCCTGCATTGCATTGAAATGCACTTTATACTGGCGTGCCTTCTTCTTGGCAAAGCGCACGTTCTCCGGACTTAGATCCAGAAGGGTAACCTGATGCCCTTTCTTGGCATAGTACACCGAGTACTGCCCCGGACCGCCGCCGATATCAAGGATCTTCGCGCCTTCCGGGATTAACTGATCCATCATGTGGACGGTGATATATTTCTCATAAGGATGATCCTTCTGCAGCCGGTCCCATTCCTTCTTCGGGTGGCTGTCATAGTATTCCTGAATGATTTCTTTCTGCTCTTTCATAGCTATATCTCCAAAAGCATATGCTTTTTCTCTCGTAAAAACTGTCTCTGTGATTCCTTGTTCTTTTCTGTATCAGAAAAGCACTTGCACGATCTTTTCGGCGCATTCTTCCGAAGTGAGGACGCTGGTATCGACCGTGAGACTGTATTGAATATCCTGACTCATCAGCTGCGCCTGTTCTTCCGACTGGCTCTCGTAGCGGTCTCCGCGCTCGATATTCCTCTGCTTACAGATGTCCAAAGGACAGTACACTTCCACGATCGAAAGCGGGCTGTCCTTCATGATTTCCATAAGTTTCTGATAATGAGGCTTGATCTCGTCGCGCTCCACCAGGATCCCGTCGATCAGGACGTTCTTTCCCATATCGGAATAAAGCTTCGCGGTGTGATACATCATGATGATCACTTCAGATAAGTACTTCCAGTAATCTTCCTGCAGATACTGCTCGCCCACCATTTCCTGGAAAAGGTCATTGGCCACCACATAGAAAAACACATCTCTTCGTGACTGAAGTGCATCCACGATAGATGTCTTTCCTGAACTGGTTACGCCGTTTAAAAATATGATCTTTCCTTTTTCCATTTTTCGTTTCCTCTTTTGTCCGCTCACAAGAATAGAACGTCAACAGAATTCTTCAACAGTTTTTCTCTGCTAAGATGGTTTCAGATCTTCTCCAGGATCTGCGCGACACCATCTTCTTCGTTAGTGGCGGTGACCGTATCGGCCACGTTTTTTACTTCATCGATGGCATTGCCCATAGCCACGCCATATCCGATATTTCTGATGCTCTCCACATCATCGTGATCATCTCCGAAATAGACCGCTTCCGTCACTGGTATATTCTCTCTTTCCAGAAGTCTTCTGACGCCATTCCACTTCGTGGCGGATGTGCTCATGATCTGGAAAAGCCATCCTTCTGCGACAGTGAAATACGCATCTTCCGAAAGACCGTTTTCAGAGAGGATCCCACGGATCCTGTCCGGTATCTCACTAGACGGACAAAGCGGCTCCGTCGGGATCGTTACCGAGGAAAGCTTATGCTCTTTTCCCGCGATCAGGATCTTATACAGATCGACCTCTTTCAGAAGAGAAAGAAGGTCCGGAACTTCCGGTGTATCCCACTCGGGGATCTCGATATTTCCGAAGATGCCCTTGCTCGTTTCCAGCACTACGATCAGGTCATCATGGGAAAGAACAGCGGACAGTGCTTTTGCCGCAGAATCAGAAGAAAAACCATTACTGATAACGGTATCTCCGAACTTGATCCTCGCTCCGTTTAGGGTGATCAGGGCATCGGCCTCGGTGAACTCTTTATACATCGCGGAGATCGCCCGCTCGGGCCGGGCAGAAGCGACCGCCCAGATCCCGCCTTTCTCCCGGAAAGCACGGATCGCATTCATCGTGCGGTCCGAGATCGTCTTGTCTTTTCGAAGAACAGTTCCGTCGAGGTCAGTAAAAACAGCGCGTATCTTGTTCATTGACGCCTCCAATTGTATATGTGTTTCCGGTTAAATTATATCAATAATCTGATTGGGATCCGCTTACTGAATCACCTGCGTCACGACCTGAAGATTCGGTCTTGTGTTCTTGATGGCGATCTGAAAAGCATCTTCGTAGACGAGTTCTCCGGGAAGTTCTTCACTCTCCGTAAGATACAGCCGGACGCCATACTTCTTACACATATCGCGGTAGAAAGTCATCTGCTTCCAGATGTCATTTCCTTCTTCCCCGTTCTTGAACCATGTGGTCGCGTTATCGGGATTGCCCTGCTCGTAAAATGGCGGGACCGGAAGGACTTCCTCAAAGTATTCTCTGTTCTTCCAGTATTCTTTCTCTTCCTCTTCCGTGAGAGTCTTATTTTCCACGAGTTTCCACACCGCGGTGAAGATCCCCCGGGGCTGCTGCGTGAGGTACGCTATATCTGATGTGTGGACCCGGTAATAAGGCATCACCGGAGCGCTTTCTTTACGGTCGAGTTCGCGCTTCACACATTGGAAATTCGCATCGAGGTCACCTGCTCCATCCATCACGATACGTTTGCATGAAAGAAGTTTCTGCCACTCATCGTGTTTCGCTTTGGACCGCATATTCACATCGCCCGTGTCGTAACTTGCCGCCCATTCGAGAAACTCCTGGTGGTTCTGATACATGTCCCCGCCCGGAAGGAGCCGGTCACCGAACTCTTCTCTCTCCCGTTTACGAAGTCTCTCGATTCGGACTTCCGTGTCCGTTACAAGGCGGATCGCCAGTGTAAAGAGCGGAATCAGTTCGTCACCCCAGTCCACGAGAGAACCGGAGATCACGATCTGATCGTGCTTTTCGATATCTTCTTTCATGAGACGGAGGCGCTCTTCAAAGCTTCGTTTCACTGTATATTTCGGATCCGTCGGCTCCCAGAAATAGTCATCGGTATCCATGAAGAAATACCCGAGTTCATCGCAGATCTTCTTTCCCAGAGTGGAAGTTCCTGCGCCGGATGCGCCGAAAATGTGTATGACCTGTTTCATGTCCGATCCTCCCTGCTATGTGATTCTATTTCAGATGAACATTTCCATATATCTTCGGAACGTTTCGAAACCGGCCGCCTCGTAGAAGGCCAGCGCGTCCTGATTAAACTCCCACATGTTGAGCTCGAGACGATGGTAGCCCTGATCGATGGCGAAGTTCTTGATGAACTCGATCAATGCCGTGGCGATTCCTTCTCTTCGGTGTTTTTCATCGACACAGAACTCGTCGATGTCGAGAAAATCACGGACCTTCATGAAAGGATTTTCCGGCTTATAGATGTGATGCAGGATCGCAAATCCACAGAGCTCGCCGTCCTTATCCGCGACGACGATCTTCTGCTCGGGATCCTTGAAGATGTAGTAAACGTAGTTCTGAAGCTCCTCACTGAATCCGGGCTTAAACACGTCCGGTTTTCCTTCTACATGAAGATCATTGACCTGCTTACGAAGCACGTTGATTCTCTCCAGTTCGTCTTCTTTTGCGAAACGGATGACCATATTACTACACCTGCCTTTTTATGAAATATTTCCCATTATTCTATCGAACTTACATGGGGATTTCTAGTTCCCGGCAGTATAAAATCAAGAAGCCGGATCTTCATTCTCAGGCGAAGATGTTATTCGTCCTCCCGCTTTACTATTCAGCCATGAAAGAAGGCATGCGATTCCGAAAGAAAGCAGAATGATCACTGTAAAGATCAAGATCGCGACGCCCCATCCCCAGCGCAGGAAGAAATAGAAATCGTTGTTATTCGGATATCTTCCGCCCTTACCGTTAATGAGGATATTCAGGATATATCCGAAGCCATAGATGACTGTCAGCATCGCCGACATGATCTTCCACTTCAGTTTCTTCGGAGCATCCGTAAGGAGTATATAATCCACCATCGCGATCAGCGGGACGATCAGGTGAAAATACAGATTCGCATTCTTATACATGCGGTGGTATCCATAGACGGGTCCCAGAAACAGCGCCACTACGGAGAAGGTAAGCCCGGTCGCAGTCGCGGACATCAGCTTCAGGATCTTCGTTGCTTTTCCCTGATAGAAAAGCGCGATCAAGGCAACGATCCCGGCGAAGATATTTGACTCCACCGTGAAGTACCGGAGGCACATGATCCCTCGCATCTGAAACTCCATCCACGCACTTCTGTACGTCATGGTCATGTATGTGCCGATCACCACCAGAATGATGATCACAATATTCGTAATGACCTGCCGTATTTTTCTGTCTCTTTCTGCTCTCATATTATGTCCCTGTTTATTTGTCGAAGCTGAAGGAATTAAAGTCCGCTGCACCGTTTCCTTCGTAGGTGAAGTAGAGCGCATGCTTTCCGTCTCCGATAGTAAGCGGTGCAGAATACTTCGCCCAGTTTTCCGAAGGTGCGATCTTGATTCTGGAGACTACTTCTCCGCCGCGTCCGTCTCGAACGACGAATTCACCATCCGCTGTTCCTCTGACTTCCACGGTGATCCTCTTCGCAGTGTGGAAATCGAAATACCGGTATCCGGCCGTCGCGCCATCTACCATGTTATTGATGTACTGGTTCGGGTTCTCCTCGCGGTCCTCCCCTTCCTGAGTGAAGGCCGGGTGATTACTATCCTGCTGTTCGGCAAGGCTCTCGGTCGTGCCGTTCTTACTGAAGAGATGGCAGGCGATGCGGGCTTCGTATTCTCCCTCATCACGGAGCGGCCCGCCATTTAATCCGCAGGACGTGATCTCCGCCTGATGGAATGCTTCTCCGTCAAATTCGATCTCTTCCGCGCATGCCTGGCGGGAAAAGAAATGACGATTCGTCTGGCGGTGGTAGAAGACATACCATTTCCCATTCACAAAAGCCACACTTCCGTGTGTATTTCCGCGATAGTTCATCGCCTCGGTATTCCCGTTGACGCCGATGTCTGCATTGGACACCAGCACGCCGCCGAAGTGATAGTCTCCGAGCGGAGAATCAGCCACCGCCCAGCAGAGCTCATGCATCCAGCAGGAAGAATAGATGAAGTAATATTTCCCGTTGATCTTTCGTACGGAACTTGCCTCAAAGAAAGGATGTGCCTCGTACTCCGTGCCGTCGGCATCGTTGATGATCGGGAGGTTATGGAACGGTCCCGCCTTCACGGTGACCATGTCCTGCTCCAGCTCCATCTTGAGGCTGTCCTTATCTACCGGCGTCTGCTTATAGCGCGGACTGTTTCCGGAGAACAGATAGATCCTCTTGTCATCGTCGATGAAGATACCCGGATCGAACTGACGGATCTCGCCTGGTCTGGAGCCGAGGATATCCCCGTTCGGATATCTCACAAAGTCCAGAAACTCGAAAGGTCCCACCGGGGAATCCGCCACCGCCACGCCGATCTCCTTCAGGAAATCCAGACAGTAGTAGAGATAGTATTTGCCGTCATTTCCGCGGCACACATCCGGTGCCCACAGTGCATGGGAACCATCGGGATTTCTGGGATCCTGGGTCTTTTTAAAGATCACGCCCTCATAGCGCCAGTCGGAAAGATCTTCCTCCGGACATGACCAGCAGACGTAGTCATTGGCACAATATACTTCACCGTTAAAACGGTCATGGCTTCCGTAGATATAGAGCCGCCCGTCAAATACGCGGGGCTCTCCGTCCGGGATATATTCATAGCTGGGAAGGTAGGGATTAAAAACTTGCTTTTTCATACATCAGTTCTCCTTATTCGCTTCGTCGAGAAAAAAGGACTTCAGCGCATCCTTCATCTCGGGAAGATGCTTCGTGAAGCAATGGTCGTCCCCGTGGATCGGTACGAGAGTCGCATCATGGTAGAGGGCAAGTGCTTTTTCCGCATAAGCATATGGAACCGTATCGTCAGCATCGCCGTGAATAATAAAGACCTTGCCCTTATATCTTTCGATCTCATCCTCGACGTGGATGGTCTGTGCGACGCGGCAGTAATCGCCCGACAGTTCGCGGTCCCAGGACTGAAGAACGTCCGGGATGTGAAGAGGGTCAAAAGAAAGCCCGAGGAGCGTTCCGTTTCTTGCAAGCTCCGGTATCATCCAGGCAGGAGAGATCGTGAGGATCGCCTTAAAGTCATCCGGGAACATGCCGCCGATCAGCATCGTCAGAAGTCCGCCCTGCGAGTGTCCGCACAGATATAGATCCGTCACGAAGTCGAGTGTTTTTACATAATGGATCACGGAGATCATGTTCGTTACCCATTTGTAGAGCGTATGATCGCGGAATTCGCCATCACTTAAGCCGTGTCCGTACATCTCCACGCGGAGAACGGAGATACCGCACTCATTCATCGCCTGCTGCATCGCGACGATGTGGTCTTCCTCCATATGCCCGGTAAAGCCGTGGACCAGGATACAGAGCGGCCCTTTCACCGATTCATCCGGCCGGTCGAGCTTCGCATGAAGCCTGATGCCGTCGCTGCTGATAAAGAATTCTTTCATATGCGGTTCCTCCAGATACTACAAGCTGTCTTGCACTTATTATATAGAAAAGCAGTTCTAATTTGCGCAGTTCCCGGTAAAAAACAGGGAATAGATGTGATATGATTTAGTATAAGATTTTATGCCGTGTGGCATCTTTCACCACGCAGGCATCCGAAAAAGATTGGAGAGTTCTAATGGTACACGGTTACGGTTTGTTCTCGAGATATCCGAGTTCGTTTCTAAATGTGCTGATGGGCGTAGATGACTCATATGGCACCAGAGTCAACGACAGGATCCGCTCTCAATACGATAGCATGGATAATTTAGTATCCAGACCCGCTCTTAAGCCGATCAAGGATCCTTCTTACGTCCAGCTCGTAAAGATCGCTCTTTGCTACTACATCGCCAAGGCAGATCAGGTCCAGCCGGAAGAGCAGGCGAAGATCGATGCTATGTGCGAGGATCTTCTCAATAACCCTGAGATGAATCCGGATTACCGGACAGAACTTCGCATGATCCTTGCCGACCGCGGCACAAGCTTCAACAATGTAAGAAGATATCTGAACCGCATCGATCCGAGTGATCTTGAAGCTTTCTGGAAAGACGTCAACGAGATGGCCGAGGCCTCCGATGGTGTTTCAGATAATGAGCGAAAAGCACTTCTCGTTTATGAGAGCTACGTCAACGAGCGTATGGCCGCTCTCCGCATGCCCGGAAACAATGGTACAGGAAAACCGAATATCATTTCCCTGACCTGCAAAAGATGCAGTGCCGTCCTTGATGTAAATGCGAATCTTGCCACTGCTTTCTGCCCGTACTGCGGCACGAAGCACATCATCTACGAAGAGAAGACCAACAATTCATAAAACATAACCGGCAAGCTCAGGACAGAAGGTTCTTTACGCCCTTTTCCAGGCGTTTCAGGCCTTCTTCCACCATGCTTCTCGGACAGGCCAGATTGACGCGCACGAAGGTCTTCCCGTTGCCGCCGAATTCCGAGCCTGCATTCAGCATCAGCTTCACCTCCTTCTCCAGATAATCGACGAACTCGTCGCTGTCACTTGTGACTTCTGAGCAGTCCACCCACATCAGATACGTCGCATCCGAGGGGATGGTCTTGAGCTGCGGAATATGTTCGCGGATGTATTCTTCCGCGATCCTTCTGTTTTCCCATACGTATTCACGAAGAGCGTCGATCCATTCTCCACCTTCTTGGGTAAAAGCACTCTCCACGGCAACCACGCTGAAGCAGTTTCCTTCTCCGACCTCGTCCGTGTTGATGCCACGCCACATCTTATAGCGCAGATTGCTGTCCGGTACGACGATGGCGGCGGTCTGGATCCCCGCGATGTTAAAGGCCTTCGTCGGAGCGATACAGGTCACGCTGATCTTCTTATTGATCTCGGATACCGAAGCAAACGGGATATACTCTTTTCCGGGTGCGACAAGGTCACAGTGGATCTCATCGGAGATGACGATGACATTGTTCTCATAGCAGAGCTGTCCGATCTTCTGAAGTGTCTCTTTATCCCAGATATTGCCCGAAGGGTTCTGCGGATTACAGAGGATCATGAGCGAGGTCTGCGGATCTTGAAGTTTCGCCTCGAGGTCCTCCCAGTCGATACTGTAGGATACCGTTTCCGGATCGTATACGAGTTTGTTTTCCAGTACGATGCGTCCGTTATTCAGGATGCAGTTAAAGAATACAGGATATACCGGCGTCTGGATCACGACTTTCTCGCCGGGTGTCGTCAGTTTTCTTACCGCCGATGAGATCGCCGGGATAACACCGGTAACGAACTCGAGCCAGTCCTTATCGATCTCGAAGTGATGTCTTTCCTTCCACCAATAGGCGTAGGCATCACACCAGCCGTCACCGAGGATCGAGTAGCCGAAGATCCCGTGGGCAGCGCGCTTCTGAAGCGCTTCTTTTACAGACGGGCAGGTCTCGAAATCCATGTCCGCGACCCACATCGGGAGCATGGCATCTCCGTTCTTCCACTTATAGCTTCCGGTGCCGGAGCGGTCGATCACCTTATCGAAATCGTAGTTCATCTTATTCTTCCGTTTCTATCTTAGTAGCCGACGTATCTACGCGGTCCTTTTCCATTATAAGCTCTCCGATGCTTCCCGCACATATCTTTCCGGAAGAAGGATTCTTCACGCTGTCGATATGCCCGTTTATATCCGCATCTACCTCCGAATACTCGAAGGAAAGCGTCGTGTTGATGAGCCTGCAGTTGATCATCTTGAGCCCCTGGATATAGCACAGGCCCTGCAGGCTCTCGATCGTACAGTTCTCAAGAACGATATTACTGGAATTCCACCCGAAATACTCGCCACAGATGTAGGAGTCCTTCACGATAACATTGTTGCAGTTCCAGAAGGCATCCTTCGTGATCAGCCTGGAATTACTGATCTTCAGGTTCTCGCAGCCGTCGAAGCCGTAGTTGCCGACGAGCTCCATCTCCGAGATCGTTATATTTCTGCTGTTCATGGCAAAATAATCGCCACGCGCATTCACTTTCTCCATCTCAATATCGCTGCAGCTCCAGAGCGTCTCCTGCGCATTGTAAAAGTTCACGTTCTTCAGAGATATCCCCGAACTTCTGCGGAAAGCTTTCGGCGCCTCGATGATGACGTTTTCCATAGAGATACCGGATGTGTACCAGATACCAGCTCTCGCCATCTCGAAAAGCACACATTCCTTCAGATGAATATCGCTCGAGTACCAGAGCGGATACTTCCAGCGGAAAGAAGAATTATACAGTTCGATATTCTTACTATGCTTCAGCGGCGATTCCCCGTTATCGAAGATCGTCTCCTCGATCCTTAGGTCCTTCGCCTGGAACAGGGCGCGCTCGCCCTCTAAAATGCCTCTTTTTATGATCTCCATGCTGCTCACGGCTTTCCTTTCATATGTCCCAAAGTACCCTTTCCTGCATTCTATCTAGGGGCTTTGTTATAATCATATTTTATCACGGAGTTCTTCCCTATTCTTTCAGGAATCTGTCGAAATAATGTACTTTCTTATTGGATTCACTTAGATTGTTTCCCGCGATGTCCGGATGTAATACGTGAAATCGACCGGTATTTTCGTCCCGTCCGTAAACACCAGCATCCTGTGGTAACTGTCGATCGTTCTGAGATTCCCTTCCTTTTCTTCGTATCTTCCGCCTGACTTTCTTTCGTCCGGGATGAAGTGCATCACGCGGATCCACGGCCGCTCTGAAAGCCTCTCCGAAAGCTCGGCCAGCATCTCATTCAGATCCCTGATCTCTTCTTCCGACATCTCGCGTCTCTTTTCTGTAAGGCGCTCCGTCTCCGCGACCGCGCCATCGTAGCCGACCAGCGCGGCAAAGGGCGAGAACTGCGCCGCGCGGTCATGGATAGACATGGGCGGAAGATCCGGATACTGCGGTCTTTTCAGATGCTTTATATCGTCGTAATTACTCATGCCTTATGCCCGCCGATCTGATTATTCCGCTCTATCGCGGTGCCGCCCTGTGAGAGGTTCTTGACCTTCACCACGGCGTTCTTTCCAAACTTCTTTTTAATCTCCACCATCGCTTCCTGGAGTGCTCTCTCTTTTTCGTCTTTTTCTTCGTCTTTTTCCGACTCCGCCCTCGTCTCTTCCGCAAGGTCAAAAAGGCTCATCTGACGGTACTGCCTGTTCTCCGGCACGCACCCCTCCCGGAACACATTACATGCTGCGATCGCTATCCTTCTGGACAGGAGCGTCTTATCCATGATCTCCTCGAAAATCTCCATCGTTGCTTCTGTTATCTTCCTGGTGGATGCGGTATGTCCGTCAAGGTTTTTCGATCCGTGGGCGTGCTTCGGGACGATCCTTCCATAGAAGTCCGCCTTTACCTCTCCCTGATAATCCCCGCTATCCAGGCTCGCCTTATCGTAGCCGACCGTCAGCACGATCTGATCGGTCACGAGTCCTTTTTCCACCAGATCTAAAGACAGCACATCCGCCATCTCCCACACGATCAGCTTCGTCGTCTCGTAGTCCGTCGGCTCCTTCAGGACCTGCCCTGTCGAGATGCTGTTATTCTTCGGCTGATAGTTCTTCACATCCGCGATCGTTGTCGGCTCGATCCCCCATGCATGGTCGATCAGAAGCTCTGCATTTTTCCCTAAGACCTGATACAGAAGACCGATCGTCCTTCTATCCAGCGAGCATCTCGCGATGTCCCCCATCGTGCGGAATCCCAGCTTCTCGATCCTCGCCGCGATGCCTCTTCCCACTCGCCAGAAATCGGTGAGCGGCTGATGATCCCAGAGGGATTCCTTATAGGTATCCTCCGTGAGCTCCGCGATGCGCACGCCGTCCTTATCGGCCGGGATGTGCTTCGCCTCGATATCCATCGCGACTTTACAAAGATACATATTCGGGCCGATCCCGGCCGTCGCCGTGATGCCTGTATTCTCAAGCACATCGCGGATCAGCATGCGCGCGAAATCATGTGCATTCACGCCATACGTCTTAAGATACCCTGTCGCATCGATAAATACTTCATCTACGGAATACGCGAAGATATCCTCCGGAGCGACATATTTCAGATAGATGCCGTAGATCCCGGCACTCACTTCCATATATTTCGCCATCTGCGGCGGTGCGATGATAAAGTCCACCGCAAGCGATGGATCGCTTTTCAGCTCCTGATCCAGATAGCTCTTCCCGGTCAGTGCTTTTGCCGGAGAATTCCATTTTCTCACATTATTGACCTCTTCGACTTTCTGCAGCACTTCGAAGAGTCTTGCCCGGCCCGGAATATCGTAGCTCTTCAGTGACGGCGACACAGCCAGGCAGATGGTCTTCTCCGTCCTCGTCGGATCAGCCACCACCAGATTGGTCGTAAGCGGATCGAGGCCTCTGGCGACGCACTCCACGCTGGCATAGAAAGACTTCAGATCGATCGCGATATAGCTTCTTTCCATGCCGTCACTTCCTTTCCAAACATATTTTCTATATTATAGCACAATTCGGGAAAATATGTTCGTTATTTTTCAGGACCCTGTATTTTTTTACAGGGTCCCGGATGTGTGCATTTACCTGAGTCTGCCGTTTCTTTCCTTGCGGCTCACTTCAGGATCTTCTTCAGATGCTCATCTGTGGTAAGGAGCTTCTTTGCCAGATCCCTGTACTTCTTCTCATGGAGATAAGTATGGCGGAACGGCTTGATCTGTGGTGCCATATCGATCGCATTTTTGAAGTCCTCGACCTTCATGTCGAGGGTCTCACAGTAGTCCCAGAAACCGGTCTTCGTAAAGACGGTATCGACCCTCTTCCAGCGGTGATCGCAGATCTTACACATGATATATGTCGCGATACCGACCTGCACGCCGTGAAGCTGCGGATGCTCCAGAATCTGGTCAAGTGCATGGGAGATCAGATGCTCACTGCCGCTGGTCGGCGCGCTCGATCCCGCGATCTCATTTGCCACACCGCTCATCGCAAGCGAGTCCAGAAGTTCTTTTAGAAAGAGATCTTCATTCATGGATTCAAATGGCGTTCTCACGAAGGAGTTGACCGCCTTTTTCGCGATCATAAAAGCGAAGTCGTTGACCTCGTCATATCCCTTATCTTCTTCATGCTGCCAGTCATATGTCGAGGAGATCTTAGCGACCATATCGCCGACACCGGAATACAGGAACCTCACCGGCGCGCTCTTGATGACATCCGTATCTACGAGGATACCGTAGGCCATTTTTGCCGGCAGGGACTTTCTGTGTCCGTTGACGATCAGGGATGCAGAGGAACTCGAGAAACCATCTGAAGACGAGCTCGTCGGTACGCTGATAAACGGGATACGAAGGATGTATCCGATATACTTCGCTGCATCGATGACCTTGCCACCGCCCATTCCGATGATCGCCTGTGTCTTATTCGGGATCTGGAATGCCAGATCCGTAATATCTTTAAAGTCGACCGTATCCATCTCCTGATGGTGCAGTATCTCGACGCCTGCTTTTTCACAGGACTTAAACACGGTATCTCCGAACATCGAGATCAGGCCGTTTCCGAAGAGGATCGTGACCTGCGTGATCCCTTCGTCTTTCAGATAGTCACCGATATGTGCTGTGACGCCCTTTTCGATCTTCAGTATTACGGGAATTGAGATTTCTTCTTTAGACATGGTACCTACCCCCTTATTCTTATCCGGATTTTTATCCGAATACTTATCCAAATACTTATCCGATCACTTCCGGAATAACATCTATTAATTCCGCAAATGAATTGATCACCGGCACTTCTGCATCGATCGTTCCGAATCCATATGTCGCGTGGATAAACGGAAGTCCCGCTTTCATCGTTGCATCGTAGTCGCTCTGGATATCACCGACATAGCATGCGGATGTCAGCTTATTTCTCTCTGCCAGAAGACGGATGTTTTCATCCTTCTGCAGGAAGTTATTGCCATAGCACTCGATATCCTCGACAAGATCTTCCTTCTTGCCGTAGGAGATGCCGTAATACCCGAGGAATGCCTCGATATATCCTGCCTGACAATTGCTGACGATGTAGATGTGATATCCCATTTCTTTAAGTTTCTGCCAGGTCTCTATTACTCCCTCATAGAGGATCCCGCCGTGCTTACTGAGATATTCATTCTCATAGGCTTCACAGGCGGCCCGAAGGGCATCCCTCTCGGGTCCTTTTTTTGTATAAGTAAAGAGAGTATCCGCGATCACGTCCATCGGTTTTCCCATGACACTCTGGATATCCTCTTTCGTTACTGTTTTATCTTTATATCCCGCCTCATGAACTTTTACTGTCCACGAAGCAGCCACGTTCTCGGAAGAATCCCAGACCGTACCATCCATATCGAAAATGATTCCTTTTTTCTTTCTCATATCCGCTCCTTTAAAAGTGGTTTTTTACATTATATCATCTCCGCGGATACGGAAACTTATTTCCACACATATTTAACTTTTTGTCGTATATACTTGACATTGTGTAATGCATGATGTACTATTCATCTTGCAATGCAGGGGATCGCCCTGCCGTAGAGATGTGTTTTGCACGGAGGTGTAAATGTATGAAAAAGAAAACTTTAGCCGCGACGATCTTATCGATCATAATCGTGTCAGTAGTCATCCTGACTGCAGGCATCAGATGCGCGCTTCAGCCGGAGAGCAAAGACTTTATGCAGTTTAAGTCGTCGGTCATCATTACAGACTCCGGCATAGAATATGAACTCGAACCCATCCACTTCGAACCGATCGGCAAGAAGGTCACTTTTGATGTGGAGATCGAAGGACCGGACGGAATAGATACCGAAGCCATCGTCCACATCGGTTCTCCGGATTCCACATCCATCGTAAAGGAGAAGATAACCGGAACCGGAAATGGTCATGCGAAGATCCATGTTACAGACGCAGACGGCAAGGATCTGTATATGCAGTTCATCCCTGAAAATAGCGGTTCTCTCGCCCCCTCGTCCTATAGTCTCCAATTCAAGCTGAAAGGTACATCAGACGAACTGAAGCTTCACAGTGGTCCGCTGATGATTACCGCCCTTCTCCTGGTCTTTGGAATCTATGTGATCGTGACAACCAACCGCAGTGAAAGCAAATACGATGAGCGCCAGCTGGCCGCTCGCGGAAAAGCTGCGATGAATGCACTGATCATTGTTATGATGTGCTGTTTTACATATGGCTGTCTGAGCATGTCCATCGAGAACTTCCCGATCTCTATGTATGAGGTCGGCATCGGATCGGTGATCGTAGGCTCGACCGCATTTGCCATTATGTGCGATATCAACGATGCGTTCTTCGGTCTTTCCGAGAGACGCACGAAGTTCCTTGTTCTTTCGTGGGTCATGGGCTTCGCGGCACTTTTTGGAGCCGGCATGACCTTCCTCGGACTCGGACGTTTTAACGAGATCACCGGAACAGGCCTCGTCGTCGGCATCTGCTTCTTCCTTCTTGCCATCGAGCTCACGGTGAAGTCCGCTATCGAGAAAAAGGAGGCCGCCGATGAAGAATCTTAGGTTAAAAGCAGCACGCGCCGCCCTGGATATGTCCCAGCAGGATCTGGCCGACAAAGTCGGCGTCTCCCGGCAGACGATCAACGCCATCGAAAAAGGTGACTATAATCCCACGATCAAGCTCTGCCTTGCGATATGCAGAGCCCTCGGCAAGACCCTGGACGAGCTGTTCTGGGAAGAGTAATTCTTACGCTTTCCACACGCTCTTTTCGATAGCAAATACACCATCGTGATACGGTCCTTCCCCTGTGAAAAGCACTTGGAATCCGCATTTTTCCAGCACGCGCCCCGATGCCTCGTTCTCCTGAAGACGAATCCCGTACACCTCGTTGATCCCGAGGCGCTCCGCCATAACAGGCAGAAAAGCGCGGACCGCTTCCGTTGCATATCCGTTTCCGGTGTAGATCTTCCCCACGTGATATCCGATCTCCCATTTCCCGTCATCGATGGGGACGATCTGAACATAGCCGATGTTCTTTCCCTCATCTTTCGTGATCAGGGCATAGACCAGCGGACCTTCATCAGATCCGTACTGCGACATCAGAAACTCGATCGTTTCCTGTGCCTCTTCAAGTGTCGCGAAGACCTCATCCGGTACGAACTTTTTCGTGTCTTCGTCCATCGAATTCTTGTGAACGTCCATAGCCATCTCTAAGGTCATTTCCATAATCTTTAATCTATCTGTTTCCAATAAAATACTCATATTTTCTCCTTATCATTTCCGCGCACATTTATGCTACCGCGCGCCATTTCAGATTCCTTCCAGTTCGCCATATCCTTTCGAAGGAAGGATCGTTGTTTTCTCCGGGAAAAGCACTTCGCAAATCCGTAGTTCCAGTTCCTGCCGGTGGGCAAAGTGTGCGATCAGTGCATCCTCTCCCGAGACTCCTCTTGCCTTCGCGTAGGGCGAATCATTGAAGAATCCCATCATCAGCGGGAACCACATTTCCACTCCGTTTTCATCCGACCGCTCTTTTCTGATCACCTGAAGATTTCCGCGAAGATCTTCCGCCTTCAGATAAAGGATCTGAAACTCTTTTTCGGAAAGAGCATCGCGGATCTTTCTATAGAAAGAAATGATCTCTTCATCAGACAAATTCCGGAAGAGGATCATGTCCTCGACGATGTTTTGGAAAAGCGAGCACTCGAAGATGTTCCCGTCGCTGTTCCACGCCGAGAAACGGCGAAGAATGATCGACTGGAATTCATCAAGAGTCACCCGGTTATTGTAGATCTCATACTGCTCCAGATCCTGATAGAAGGCCCGGTCCTCGGATCGGATCTTAGTATAGGTTACGATCCGCTTGTCCCCCTCGGAATAAGTCTTCTCCTCGATCTCTTTTCGAAGAGACGGATACTTCTCGAGGATCTTCGGATACTTCTCCTCATCCAAATATGCACACCAGGCAAGTTCTACAGGCGAATACTCGCCTTCCCGGACCGCTTTGAGTTCCGGATGAAGCTCCTGAAGCTTACTTACCAGAGTGCTCTTTCCGCTTCCTTGTAATCCTTCCACAAAATAATTCATCGGCCTCTCCCTTCTTCTTCGGAAATCACTTCACAAATCGTCTGTACACCCGGCTGGTGCCGCCGTTCCAGTCAGTCATATCCTGCCAGTAGGTGTAGCCGTACTTCTCGTAGAGGCCTTCTTCTCCTGTGGAGATGTAGATCACCTTGTGCCCGTCTTCCTTCGCCAGCTCATAGACGCGATCCAGAAGAAGTCCCATTCGGTGCCCACCGCGATATTCGGGGAAAGTATAGACAAACCCGACCCACGGCGTGAGTGTCGGATCTTCGATCTCATCTTTTTCCGCATAGGTGCAGAATGCGGCGAGTTTCTCACCGTCGGTGAGAAGCAGAAGCTTCGACGACTCCCCTACCAGATTCTTGAACTTTTTTTCCGAAAGCAATTCATATAGAAAAGCACCTGCCACCCAGTCGCTTTTCTTGATTTCTTCTTTCCAGTGTTCCTGGTTGTTCGAATCAAAATAGTTAATGATTTCCATGTATTCCTCTTATGTCAGAAAGATGTTCCCGACTTATGCCCAAAGCATCGGTTATACATCCATCTTACTGCATGAAAGGAAGTTTCGCATTATACTTGAAATCTAATCCGGAAGCGAATATCAGCATAACCCGGCGCGAGTCCCAACACTCGGCCGTTTCGCATAAAGATCAGTCGGTAATCAGCTCCACCATCTCTTTGATTCTATCGCCCACATCCTCCGGACAGTGCGCATCCGAAGAGGTGATGATCGGCACGTTGTGCGCCTTCAGGATACGGATCAGTTCCGGATCCATGCCCAGTTCTGCCGTGTCCGGGCAGCGACGGTGGGCACCACTGTTTTCATCGGCGTACATGCCGTTTCGCGTCAGTGCCTTCGCCAGTTTCTCGTAGTAATCCGTGAGCGAAAAAGACGCCTTATGCCCGAAGATCTTGATGGTGTCCGGATGACCGATCCCGTCGAAAAGCCCGCTGTCCGCGAGTTTCACGGAGTCCTCGAAATACCTTCTATAGGTGCTGTCCACGTCGGTCCCTTCCCACTGCTCTGCATTATGGTCGAAGGCAAAATCACCCACGAAGTGCATGCTTCCGAGAAGGAAGTCCAGTCCCTTGTCCTTCGTCAGATCGCGCACAAGATCTTCGTATCCTTCGAAGTAGCAGACCTCAAGGCCGAACTTGATTTTCACGGGATAGTCCTGCTGCCGCACCTTCTCCACCAGTTCCAGATACTCGTCAAAGCTCTTCTTCCCCGCCTTCCGCTTAAACCAGCTATCGACAAAATCACTTGCCGCACGAGTGGAATCGTACATAGGCGCAAACTCCGGGAACATGTAGTTATGCTCGAGAAGCCGGATCTCCGAAAGCCCCATCTTCACCGCCTGATCCACAAACTCCTGGATCCAGGGAAGAGTATAGGAACCCTTTTCGATATGAATGTGTCCGTCGATCATGCCTTCCCGCTCTCCTTTGCTGCCGCTCATGCCGGTGCCCCTGCCGCCGTTTTTTCCGCCTTCAAAATCGCCTCGGCCAGATTCCTTCCGTAGATCTCACAGCCCAGCGCATTCGGGTGCAGATTATCGAGGAAATATTCCGGGAAATGCGGCACCATCTTCATTCCGTCGATGACTGTAACATTGTTATATCTCTCGGCGATGGCCTTCACCTTCCCGCAGAACTCGATAAGAGTGGGAAGTCCGTCCCAGGAATCACCGCGCCAGAGCGGGGTGATGCAAAAGATCGGGATCTCATTTCCGTAGATTCCTATCAGGGTCTCATAGTACTCCTCGACCGCGGTCATGTCCTTGTCGCCGTACTGGTTGGTGCCCAGCGCCACGATAATCTTATCCGGCGTATACCCCTCCATCTTCATGAGGGACTTTTTATCGTAGATATAGCCGCCGATACCCTGGTTGATGATGTCATAATTCAGAATACGGTTAGCCACGCTGACATAGGTGCAGGACGAGCGGAGCGGGCCGTACCCCTGGGTGATCGAGTCGCCGAGCCACAGAACTTTCTCGTTCTTCTTGGCCGGGATCACTTCTGCATCGATGGTGAAGTTACGGATCAAGACTGTCGCATCTGCCGGCAGGTAAATGATCACAGACTTCTCGCCCTCCGGAAGTTCCCACTCGAAAGTGCCTACGTCCATGATGTCCTTGACCCGCGCGATATTCGTGACAAAACCATTCACCAGGAGTTCGAAAGAATCCGGAGATCCTTTCCAGATGGTCTTATAGTCGAAAGAAAGCTTCGTCGCAGACGTTCTGAACTCCAGTGTTTTTGCCGTGGTGGCCGTACATCTTTCGTACCACATTTGAAAAGCACCTTTGAAGTATTCGACCTGTTTCTTGGAGTACTGGAAGGCCTGAAGATACCCGTCTTCCGTCTCCGCAAACTCATATGCGCCGAAATAGATCTTCTTTAATTCTTCGTTCGATAAAACCATGTTTATATCCTTTCCGGTTCTAGCCGATATCAATCTTTTTCATAATATACGATATCCATTTTATCATTGATCTTATCGACCCTGCCCGTCCGGTGATACCCGAGTTTCTCATAAAGATGAAGATTGCCTTTCTCCTGAAGGATCGTATCCAGACACCAATGGCCAGATCCGTAGATCTTTTCAGCCGCCAGGATCGCCTGCTGCGCATAGCCTCGATTTCGGAACTCCGGCATGATCCAGATGGGAGAGATGCGTTTTCTGCTGCCGTCCTTTTTATCCACGACACGGATCACACCGGCCTTCTCGCCGTTTGCCATGATGAAAAAGTAGGTCGTCCAGGGCTGTTCAAACCTCGCCAATACTTTGTCCACAGGTTCAGCCGCAGGGCTCATATCATAGTCCTGATACTTATCCAAAAGCACTTGGAATGCTTCTACCTGCATCTTCCATACGGTTTCGATATCCTCACGCTTTATCGGTTTTAATTCAATACTCATCAAACTGCCTCAGTTCTCCGGACTGAAAGTCCATCCATGCTCGCCGTGGTAGATCATCTGCTTTGTCATACCGCCGTCGATACAGATATTCTCGCCGGTGATAAATCCGGCTTTATCGGAGCAGAGGTACATGACCATGGATGCGATATCTTCCGGTTTACCTACTCTTCCCACCAGCTGCTGGACCGCATCTGCGCCGGTGATATCCGATCCGGTCGTGTCGATCCATCCCGGGGAAATGCTGTTGACCCGCGCTTTTCCCGCAAGACTTACGGCCATGGCATGCGTCAGTGCCGCGATTCCGCCTTTTGCCGCCGTATAGCTTTCCGTCTGCGGCTGGCTCATGCGGTCCCGAGAAGAAGCAATATTGACCACCGAGGCCTCTTTGGAAAAATAAGGCATCAGAAGCTTTGTCAGATAAAAAGGCGCCGTCACGCCGACGGATAATGCCTTCTGGAATTCTTCGTAGCTGCATTCATCAATGCCCTTCATGAGAGGAAGCGCATTATTGACCAGATAATCGACATGGCCGGATTCAGAGATGACAGATGCAGCGAACTTTTCGAGCGTCTCCTTGTCACCGACATCACCGACGAACCAGTCTCCGGGAAGAATATCGATAATGTGGACCTTGATGCCCTCATTCCGCATCGCTTCGGCGATCGCTTTTCCGATGCCTTTGGCGCCACCGGTGATCACCGCAACTTTCTTTTCCTCTGCCATACCGCTCACCTCGATTCTATGTAAAGTGTACCATTGTTTGCTCTATTATCCACTATCTGCTTAGTATAATCACGCCGCGATAAATTCTGATTATACTGCGCGATAAGTTGCCGGTATTTTTCAGGAATTCCCTCAGATGCTAGCATAAAATTACAGCAATTTATTGGAGGAACAAACATGGCCGGTATTTATCAATCAATCACAGAGTTAGTAGGAAGAACACCGCTTTTGCAGCTGAACGGTTATAACAAAGCAAATGGTTTACAGGCCGATGTCATCGGTAAACTTGAGTATTTTAATCCGAACCAGAGCGTAAAAGACCGTATCGCTCTTGCCATGATCGAAGATGCGGAGAAGTCCGGGAAACTGAAGCCGGGCTTTACTGTTGTCGAGACGACGAGCGGTAATACGGGTATTGGTCTGGCGGCCATCGCCGCATCAAAAGGATATCCTTTCCGTGTATATATTCAGGATCAGGTATCTGAGGAACGTTTCAAGGTCATTCATGCATTTGGCGGAAAGACGATCAAACTTACTGAAGAGCCGACACTGGGACGAGTTCTCAAAGAGACGAATGGTGACTTTGTCGCTGCGATCGCAGCACTGAAAGAAGAAGTCCTCAGCAAGGAAGATAACATCGTTTTTGTTGACCAGTGCTCCAACCCGGCAAACCCGAACATCCACAGAGTAACTACAGGTCCCGAGATCTGGGAAGACACAGAAGGCAAGGTCGATATCCTCGTTGCCTGCGTAGGTACAGGTGGAACGATCTCCGGAGCAGGCGGATTCTTAAAGTCGAAGAATCCGAATATTAAAGTAGTCGGTGTACAGCCGGGACCCAATTCTCTCCCGAGTGACGAGAAGCCGGAACCGGATGAAGAGATCACCGGTGTACATCCTTTCTCAGGTGTTCCGGATAACATTATCCCGGCAACTTTGGACCGTAACATCTATGACGAGGTCATTGCCGTGGAAGCACTCGATGCATATAAGGCAGCAAGACAGGTCGCAAAAAAAGACGGTATCCTCATCGGTACATCTTCCGGAGCAGCGCTCTTTGCCGCTACTCAACTTGCCAAGAGACCCGAGAATAAAGGAAAGAAGATCGTTGCTGTCTTCCCGGATACAGGACTGCGATATCTTTCGACGAATCTTTTCGCCGAGGAGTAATCTCAGAAAATATCCAGCCGCAGTTGGCGGTCGATCCAGCTCTTCTGTACTGCCTGATGAATCATATCATCAGGCATACTTGTCCCTATGAGAAAAGGGGACTTCGGATCGTGGCGGCGCATGTTTTCGCGAACCAGCGACGGATCCGTGTTGGCATAGCAGTACCTGCATAGATGTCCGCAGGTATCGTAAGCGCCGATGTCTGATCCCAGAAGACATGCGCATTCCCCGTTTCTTTGGTTCTTCCCCGTCTTCGGAACGATCAGGTGAGAGTGAAGCGCTGTCTCATAAGTTGACACCGTCATACAGCCCGAGCAGTCCGCACCATAAGGCGCAAGTGCTTTTCCCTCGGCACAGGGACGGATCGTCATGCCGTACTTTCTTGCGATCTCGATAAACGCTTTTCCGAGAGTCATCCGGTCATCCAGAGAGACTTCCCGCGCCTCCGGAAAGTTTCTCTCCACTTTCTTATAGATGTCCAGGAAGCTGATGACGCAGGTCTTCGTGTAGCCGGAAAGGGTCGATGCCATCTGCTCGAACTTCTCTATATGCCACTCCACCGAGTGAGCCGCATCGACGAGGATCGGATCGTAGCGCCAGCCCATGCTGTCCACGCCGACCCGCTCCGAAAGCTTCTGAAAAGACTCCATCACCCGATCCTTATCCGGGACATTGGGCTCGATGTCTTTTCCATAAGGCGTGATCGTCACAAACCAGTACTGTCCGTACGGATCCAGCACGTCCATCTTCGGCAGCATCGGCGCGGGATTTTTGGTGCAGAAAGAAATCAGATCCACCACATCAGAAGACAGGCTGTATCTCGTCACCTGCGACGGATTATAGGGATTACGCACGAGGACGAAGCCTTCTTTGATCCGGTTGCAGAGCCACTCGGAATAAAAGGCCGGAATATCGGTCCGCATGCCTGTCTGGATGATCATGTTCTATTCCTCTTCCAATGTCTCGGAAAACCGCAGGAGATACCCGTCCGGGTCCTGGATCAGCACCTCTTTCTCCACATAACAGATCCCGTCGCAGCGGTACTTGCTGGTGAATATATCTTTAAACGGAACCACGCCTTTTTCTTTTATGCGGGCAACGAATTCCTCCACGTGGTCGATCTCGATCTGGAAATTGATCCCTCTTCCAAGAGGATACTCCAGCTTCCCGGTCTCCCAATGGCCGTTGATCTCGTTGATCATTAACTGCGCTTCCCCAAGCGAAAGAAAAACAAACTTATCCTCGACCCGTTCGTACTCGATCCTAAAACCCAGCACGTCCGTATAGAATCGTTTGGATTTCTCAATATCGGAAACACTCAGTTCCGGAACCAGTTGATTGAATCGCATACTCTTTTCTCCTTGAAGGGTCCCCTTCTCCTTGAATCATTTCCCTAAAAGATCGGCTAACGTGTCAGATGTTTCGACCGGTGTCCAGTGACCTTCCACGCAGATCACCGGGTCTATTTTCATGATCTTATCCGCAAGTTTTCTGCTAAGCTCCTTGTCTTTTTCTCCATTGGGAA
>JAGCXQ010000014.1 GCA_017961235.1 Clostridiales bacterium
TCTTCTCTCTACTTCCACAGCGGATGCAGGAGTTGACGGACCGATCTACGCTCTCGTTCACGGTACATCTTTCTCCGAAGGCATGAAGGTCTTCGGCGTACAGTGCTTAGGTATCACGGCGATCCTTGCCTGGACAGCACTCTGCATGATCCCGGCATTCCTGATCATCAAGCACACTATCGGCCTTCGTGCTTCCGCAGAAGACGAGCTCGCCGGTATGGATATCTCCGAGCACGGTCTCGTATCCGCATATGCCGACTTCGCATCGGTTGCTGACTTTGCTCCGACAGTAGATGACTCCGTACTTCCTACGATCAAGGTCATCGGCGAAACTCCGATGGCAGAAGCTGTCGAAGTCAAGGAAGTCGCAAGAGCTGCCTCCGGTATCTCTTACAAGAGCCCGGACGGAAAGAAACTCACCAAGATCGAGATCGTCTGCAAAGAGCGTATGCTCGAGCCTCTTAAGTCGGCACTCCTCGATATCGGTATCACCGGAATGACAGTGTCCCATGTACTTGGCTGTGGTATCCAGAAAGGTAAAGCGGAGTTCTACCGAGGCGTTGAAGTAGAGCCGTCGCTGCTCCCGAAGATCCAGATGGATATCGTAGTCGCGAGAGTTCCGGTACAGGCTGTTATCGATACAGCGAAAAAGGTTCTCTACACCGGCCATATCGGTGACGGTAAGATCTTCGTATACGATGTTGACAATGTCATCAAAGTACGAACCGGAGAAGAAGGTTTCGACGCCTTACAGGATGTCGAATAACGCATAATCTGAAATCCCGAAGGAGTCCTGCACGCATCCCGCAGGACTCTTTCGGATATAAAAAAACAAACAAAAAAGTTAGTAGTAGAAAATAAAGTTGGAGGAAATAGATCTATGTGTTCAATCATGTTTTACCTGTGCCCGGACTTAGCACAGGAACGATTCAAGGAGGGGTTCGATAAGACCATCTCACGAGGTCCGGATCAGAGCCGGATCATCACACTTTCCGATGGCACCATGGGCTTTCACCGCCTGGCCATCATGGGACTGACCCCGGAGGGCATGCAGCCATTCACCAGGGGCAGCAGATATCTCGTCTGCAACGGCGAGATCTACGATTTCGAAGCATTTCGGCAGGAGCTCCTTTCCGACGGGTATACTTTCGCCTCGGATTCTGACTGCGAAGTGCTTCTTCCTTTATATGAGAAATACGGCGTAGAGATGTTCAGTAAACTCGATGCAGAGTTCGCCCTGATCCTCTACGATACAGATACAAAAGAACTCATCGCCGCAAGAGATCCGATCGGTATCCGTCCTCTCTACTACGGCTACGATGAGGAAGGTCACATCATCTTCGCCAGTGAAGCAAAGAACATCGTGCCCTATAGCAAGAAGGTCCTTCCCTTCCCGCCCGGACACTACTATAAGGACGGAAAGTTCACCTGCTACTGCGATATCACGAAAGTAGATAAGGTCATTACCGACGATCTGCCGGAAATCTTTACAAACATTCACGATAAGCTCGTCGAAGGCGTAAGAAAACGTCTCGTTTCAGATTCGAAGATCGGCTTTCTGCTTTCCGGCGGACTGGATTCTTCCCTGGTCTGTGCCATCGCCCAGCGCATGGAGGATCACCCGATCAAGACTTTCGCGATCGGCATGAGCGAAGATGCGATCGACCTGAAATATGCGAAAGAAGTTGCCGACTATATCGGATCGGAACACACGGAAGTCATCATCACGAAAGAAGATGTCATCTCTTCTCTTCCGGAAGTTATCTCGATCCTCGGTACCTACGATATCACGACGATCCGTGCCTCGATGGGTATGTATCTTCTCTGTAAGAAGATCCACGAGATCTCCGATGTAAGAGTACTTCTTACCGGTGAGATCTCCGATGAGCTCTTCGGATATAAATACACGGACTTCGCGCCGTCGGCAAGTGCTTTTCAGGAAGAAGCCGTCAAAAGGATCTCTGAGATCCACATGTACGATGTACTCCGCGCTGACAGATGCATCTCCAGTAACTCACTGGAAGCTCGTGTTCCTTTCGGCGATCTGGACTTCGTGAAGTATGTCATGGCGATCGATCCCGAGAAGAAACTCAACACCTATGGCAAAGGAAAATATCTCCTTCGAAAAGCATTTGAGGGCGACCTTCTGCCACACGATATCCTCTTCCGCGAGAAAGCTGCATTCTCCGATGCGGTCGGCCACTCCATGGTCGATCACCTGAAAGAATATGCCGCTTCCTACTACTCCGACGAAGCCTACGAAGAAAGAAGAAAGAAGTACTCTTTCGCCACTCCTTTTACGAAGGAATCTCTCCTCTACCGTGAGATCTTCGAGAAGTATTACGAGGGCCAGGCAGAGATGGTCATCGACTTCTGGATGCCGAACAAGTCGTGGGAGGGCTGCGATGTCAACGATCCTTCCGCACGTGTTCTGAAAAACTACGGCGACAGCGGAAAATAAGAAGGGAGGCTGATTTCTATGACAAAGTATATTTTCGTAACAGGTGGTGTAGTATCCGGACTTGGGGAAGGTATTACTGCCGCATCTCTCGGACGTCTTCTGAAGATGAGAGGACTGAAGGTCGCATCGCAGAAGCTCGACCCGTATATCAACGTGGACCCCGGTACGATGAGCCCGTATCAGCACGGCGAAGTATTCGTCACGGAAGACGGCGCGGAAACAGACCTCGATCTCGGCCACTATGAGCGTTTCATCGATGAGGACTTAAATAAATTCTCGAACCTCACGACCGGTAAAGTCTATTCCTCGGTACTCGCCAAGGAACGCCGCGGAGAATACCTGGGCTCCACCGTGCAGACCATCCCGCATATCACCAATGAGATCAAAGAATTCATCTATAACGTCGGCCTGGAGTCAGAGGCGGATGTCGTCATCACCGAGATCGGCGGTACGATCGGTGACATCGAAGGCCAGCCGTTCATCGAGGCGATCCGTCAGGTCGGACGAGAAGTCGGACCGCACAATGCACTTTATATCCATGTCGTTTTAGTCCCTTATCTCAAGGCTTCCGGCGAGCATAAATCCAAGCCCGCCCAGCACTCAGTAAAAGAACTGCAGGGCATGGGTGTCTCTCCGGACATCATCATCCTTCGGACCGACGAACCGATCGAAGATGAATCGATCTTCAAGAAGATCGCGATGTTCTGTAACGTCTCTCCGGACTGTGTTATCGAAAACACGACGATCCCGGTCCTCTACGAAGCACCGCTCATGCTCGAGAAGAGCGGCTTCTCCGATGTTGTCTGCCGCGAACTGCGTCTCGAGACAGCACCATGTGATATCTCCTCCTGGGCCTCCATGGTGGACCGCATCAAGAGCTGTGATAAGACATGCACCATCGCTCTCGTAGGAAAATATACCCACTTCCACGACTGCTATCTTTCCGTCGCGGAAGCACTGCACCACGCAGGCTACAAATATCACTCGAACGTGAAGATCCTCTGGACCGACTCCGAGGATCTGACCGAAGAAAACTATGATTCCATCCTTTCCGAAGCAGATGGCATCCTGGTTCCGGGCGGCTTTGGCGACCGAGGCATCGAGGGCATGGTACTCGCTGCGAAGTATGCCCGCGAGAAGAATATCCCTTACCTGGGGATCTGCCTCGGCATGCAGATCGCCGTCATCGAATACGCAAGAAGCGTCCTCGGATACAAGGATGCAAACTCCAGGGAATTTGATGAAGAATCCGAGCATCTGGTCATCGACTTCATGCCCGGACAAAATGACGAGATCGAAAAGGGCGGCACCCTCCGTCTCGGTTCTTACCCCTGCAAGATCCTGCCGGGCACCATGATGGAGCAGTGCTACCAGTCCGAGAATATCAGTGAGAGACACCGTCACAGATATGAATTCAATAACATCTACAGAGATCAGATGAAAGACATCATCAGCGGTCTTTCTCCGGATAATCTCCTCGTCGAAGCCGTCGAGATAAAAGGACATCCGTTCTTCGTCGGTGTGCAGTTCCACCCCGAATTCAAGAGCCGTCCGGATAAGCCGCACCCGCTGTTCCTCGGTCTGGTGAAGAGCAGCCTGAAACTTTGAACCTATTTTCTCTATTTTCCTACTAACGTCAGCAGCCGCCGGACATTCGTGTCAGGCGGCTGCTGATTATATCTCTGAATTAAAAGATGATCACATGCTGGCGCGGTAGATATCAAGCATTGCCTGCTCATCGAGGACCTTCGCGGAGCCCATCTCACCACCTACACCGATCGCGCACTTCTTCGCCATCAGAACGAGTTCTTCTTCGGTCGGGTTTACACCGAGCTCACGGAGATTTGTCGGCATGTTGATAGATCTGTAGAAATCTTCCATCGCCTCGATACCGGCAAGTGCGATCTCTTCGTCTGTTCCCTGATCCGGAACTTCCATAACATTCAGTGCGAACTTCTTAAATCTCGGCAGGCAGTTCTTATAGACATATCTTGCCCAGGTTCCCCAGATCGCTGCAAGGCCGGCACCATGTGCCACATCGTAGAGGCCGCCGAGCTCATGCTCGAGCTTATGGGTCATCCAGTCACCGCCATCATTTCCGCAGCCGGTCAGACCGTTGTGTGCGAGAGATCCTGCCCACATCACTTCGGCTCTGGCATCATAGTTCTTCGGATCATCACGAAGGATCACGGCATTCTTTTTCACTGTGCGGAGAAGTCCCTCTGCCAGTGCATCCGTGATCTCCATATTTCCGCCCTGCGTGAAGTATCTCTCCATCGTATGCATCATGATATCCGTGCATCCGCATGCAGTCTGATAATCCGGAAGGGTCATCGTCAGTTCAGGATTAAGGATCGCAAATTTCGGACGGCCATAATCACTGCTGTATCCGCGCTTCACAAGGCCCTCCTCTTTCGTGATAACAGAGGAATCGCTCATCTCACTTCCCGTAGCCGCGATCGTCAGGATAACGCCGATCGGCAGGCATCCTGTTACCTTGCGCTTATAGTCATAGTAATCCCATACATCCCCTTCATTGGCGACACCATATCCGATCGCTTTTGCCGAGTCGATCGCACTTCCTCCGCCAACGCCGAGAAGGAAATCTACGCCTTCTTTTTTGCAAAGTTCGATTCCCTCATATACCAGTCCGAGATGCGGATTCGGAACCGCACCGCCAAGAGTCACATAAGCGATTCCTGCCTGATCGAGCGTATCCGTTACGCGCTTTAAAAGACCGGAGCGTACGACACTTCCTCCACCATAATGGATCAGAACTTTCGTACCGCCGAATTCACGGATCAGATCGGCAACCTTCGTCTCTGTGTTCTTTCCGAAAATCACTTTTGTCGGGGTATAGTATTTGAAATCAAACATATCACACACTCCTTCTACTGCGCGGATCTTTCCCGCTTTTTAAAATCTAGTACTCTTCTATCGTACCATGAAGCCGCTATGCAAGAAAGCAGAAACATGATGGAAAGTATCGGGATTTTGCCGCATCAGCAAGTGCTTTTCGGCCGGTATGATATAATGTGCTTAATTATATTAGGGAAAAGGTATGGGTATTATTATGAAAAAGATGCTGTCAATGGCACTTACGATCGCAACGATCCTCAGTGTCACTTCAGGATGCAAGAAGAAATTACCGAAGTTCGAACTTGAAGTCGGGGACACCATCGAATTCGGAACTTATGAAGACGAACAGATCGAGTGGGAAGTCATGCACAGAAACTTCGTCGTCGGCGAGGACAAAGTCATCGTCGAGCTGCAGAGCACCTGCGCGATCGAATGTCTCCCCTTTAACGAAGACGGTGAATCTTCCTGGGAAGACTGTACACTCCGCGAGTGGCTGAATAATGACTTCTACGAAGAAGCATTCACCAAGTCGGAGAAAAAACAGATTGTCGACACTTCGTACAGCATGTATATGGGAGATGCACGCTGGCTTCAAGACAAAGTATATCTTTCCAACGAGTATTTAAAGTATCGTCTGAAGCCTGCAGATGCAACATGCAAACCGACAAAACACACAAAGAAACAGGGGATCCGTATGGAAGGCGGAAGCTGCATGTACTGGACACTTGATGTTGTAAACGCCACCTCTGCTGCTCAGGGCGGAAAGAATACTACGTTCCCTATATGTCTCGGCACATCCAAGAACAATGCCGGAAGTTCCAATGGTCCGGACGAATTAAATTGCGCGACAGATGTCGGTGTACGTCCGTGGATCTCACTTGAGTACGAGGCCACATTCGAGATGAAGGATATCGAAACCTGCGACCGTGTCACTTTCGGTACCTACGATGAGGATCCCATCACCTGGGTCGTAATCGACAGCGATAAAAACGGAGTGAATCTTCTCAGTAAGTATGGTCTGGAAAAGATGAAGATGGATAAAGATGCCGATGAGAATGATTTTTCCAAAACAGATCTTCACGACTGGCTGAACGACGACTTCTATGAGGAGGCTTTCAACAAGAGTGATAAGAAGCTGATCGTTGCCGATGACGATGATGATAACGTCACACTGATCGAAAAAATCTCGATCAAGGACGGATTCGACAGAGAATGCATGAACGAATTGCTTCTCGGTTGCGGATATTCCAGAGCTTACTGTGAAGAAAACGACATCCCGGACAGGGATGTCATGGATACATTCTGGTGCAAAGGCGTCTCGGATAAGAATGATAAGCTCATGGTATTCAGCATCGCAAAAATATCCGGTGGCGGCACAGATTCTGATCAGGAGTGTTCGGTCCGCCCGATGATCACGATCAAGTTCTGACCCGGAGCCGGTAAATCAAGACTACAAAAAGGGGGCGTCTCAAGGTGAATCGAGATAGCCCCCTGTTATATTGCTAAAAAAGCAGGACAAACCGATAGAAATGAACGATTGGAGAATCTATCGGTATGATTGTATCTTTCCCGACAGATAAGAATTAGGGAAAAGCGAATTCTATCTGCATAAGATCACTTGCCGTCCGGGAAACTCGTGAAGGATCCGCGTTCGATCTCCGGATATCCATACTTCTCCCTGGCATCTGCAAAGGCCCTGATCATGAAGCTCATATTTCTGGCCAGATTCCGCATCGTCTGAAGACCCTCAAGATCCTTCTTCACATCTTCTGCCGTAAAGCCGTGCACCTGATTCCAGTAAGTAGATGGTGCTACCGGCATATTGCTGATCGTAAAGTACTTATTCAGCACGTCAAAGGTCGCTGTATTTCCACCACGACGGCAGCTGACCACCGCAGCGCCGACCTTCATCTGTTTGGAAAAAGATGAGCTGTAAAACAGTCTATCCAGGAAGGAAAGAATGTTGCCATTGGGAGATGCATAATAGACCGGACTTCCGACAACGAGTCCATCCGCTTCTTCGAACTTCAGAGCGACTTCATTGACCAGATCATCAAAGACGCACTTTCCCGCCTCTTCACAATGTCCGCAGGAGATGCATCCGCGGATATCTTTGTTTCCGACCTGGATCAGTTCCGTCTCGATCCCTTCCTCCTGAAACACTTTGATCATCTCATCAAGCGCCGTTGCCGTGCATCCATGGGCGTGCGCGCTGCCGTTTAATAGAATCACCTTTGCCATACGTATTTCCTCCTTCGGGGATCGCTCCCGTTTATTACTTGATCTTATGCGGGAGATCCCGCTTTTATTATATTATACCCACTCTTTATTGATCCGGATGTAGATCGCTTTTAGGATCTGTGCGAGGATCATGTACGCCGCCATCAGGACCAGAAGCCAGACCGCAAAGGACGGGATCATGACCGGAAGATCGAAGAATCCGGCGATCTTCGTGAAGCCGATCAGGAGCGTCGCCAGCACGACCAGAAGTGTGGATACCGTCAGCTGGACAGATGCTCTATCCTGCACAAAAGGCACCTTCGGCGTGCGGATCGTATGGATAACGATCGTCTGCGAGATAATGCCGAACATGAACCATCCACACTGGAAAAGTCCTGCCTGCTCGACACTGTTAAAGCCGAGGACGAACCACATGACCAGGAAGCACAGCACATCCAGCACGGTACTTAAGAGACCGAAAATGATCATGAACCGCTTGATGCCGGGGATGTTCCACTTCTTCGGAAGAAGGATGCTGTCCTTCTCCACATGGTCGAAAGGCATACCGAGCTGCGCAAAGTCATTCAGAATATTCTGCACCAGGATATGGATCGGAAGAAGCGGAAGGAACGGCAGGAAGATACTCGCGATCAGGACGGAAAACATATTTCCGAAGTTGCCGCTGACTGACATCTTCAGGTATTTGCTCATGTTGGCAAACGTCCTTCTTCCCTCGATAACGCCTTCGTCTAAGACATTGAGGTCTTTCTCCAGAAGGATGATATCGGCGACTTCTTTCGCGATATCGACTGCCGTATCGACAGAGATACCGACATCCGCCTGCTTCAGCGGAAGGCTGTCGTTGATACCGTCACCCATATATCCTACGGTGTGTCCGTTCGCTTGAAAAGCACTGACCACGCGCTGTTTCTGGTACGGGGAGAGTTTGGAGAAGATCTGGCATTTCTCGCAGGCTTCTCTCAGTTCCTCATCATTCATCGCTTCGACTTTCGCACCGGTCAGCGTATATTCCGTAGAGAGTCCGAGCCGGCCGCAGATATTGATGGCCACGCCCTCGGAGTCACCGGTCAGAACGACCGTCTTTACGCCATTTTTCTTCAGCGCAGCGAGCGCGGATTCTGCCGACGGCTTCGGCGGATCGAGGAATCCGACAAATCCGATGAGTACCATATCCGACTCGTCTCCGACTCCGAATGTTTCAACGTCGTGGATCTCGTTTTTCTGTGCGACCGCGATAACACGGATACCTTCGAGGTTATTTTCCGTCGCGATCTTCAGCGCGTTTTCCTTGAGTTCATCGGTAATCGGTTTTACCTCACCGCCGATCTCGATAAAGCTGCAGATCGAGAGGATCTCTTCGACTGCACCCTTGGTGACCAGCTGACGTTTCCCGTTTTTATCCCGGAGCACGACACTCATGCGGCGGCGGGAAAAGTCGAACGGGATCTCATCTTCTCTTACGTAGATTTCTTTCATCTCGGAGAGGCCTTCTTTTTCGCCTCTGTTGATGATCGCCACATCCATCAGGTTCTTCAGGCCCGTCTGGAAATAACTGTTCAGAAAAGCATGGCGGAGTACTCTTCTATCCTCTTTTCCGAGCACATCCATATACTTCTCGAGAATGATCTCATCCTGCGTGAGAGTTCCTGTCTTATCGGTGCAGAGGATATCCATCTCACCGAAGGTCTGGATCGCGCCGAGACGCTTCACGATCGTCTCTTTCTTCGACATGTTGACCGCGCCCTTGGCAAGGGAGGATGTCATGATGACCGGCAGCATCTCCGGCATGAGTCCGACTGCGATCGTAACACCGAACATCAGGGAATCCAGCCAGTTTCCTTTGGTAATGAAATTGGCGATGAAAATGACCGGCACCATGACCACCATAAAGGAGATCAGAAGCTTACTTATGGAGTCGATATTCTGTTCAAAAGAACTCTTCGTCTTATAGGTGTTGAGGCTCTTGGCCATCGAGCCGAAATACGTGCTGTTTCCGGTCGTAAGGATGATCGCTTTTGCCGATCCGGAGACGATATTGCTTCCCATGAAGCCGAGGTTATTGAGCTCGGAGATCTCCGATCCCGTCGGATCCGGACCGCTGAACTTCTCGACGGGATTACTCTCACCGGTCAGCTGCGACTGATCGATAAAGAGGTCCTTTGTCTCGATGAAGCGGACATCTCCGGGGAGCATGTCGCCGGATGCCAGTTTCACGATATCGCCGGGAACGATGTCTTCCATATCCACTTCCATGACACTTCCGTTTCGGATGACATCGATCTTATTGCTGATCATCTTCTGAAGTTTCTGCGCCGCGGAATTCGATTTTTCCGTCTGTACAAAGGAGATGATCGACGAGATCGCGACAACAAATACCAGCATCAGGAACGTTGCCCAGCTCGGTTCATCCGCGATAATAACATCCGTGATCAGGGTCACAACGGAAACGATGAGAAGCACGACATTGAACGGATTGATGATCGCATCTCTGATACGCATCGCCAGCCCGTTACTGCTTCCCGTGTCGATGATATTTCTGCCGTATTCCTCAAGGCGGTCACTCGCCTCGACCTGATTCAGGCCTTCCTCGGAAGTCGATAACTTCGCGTATAATTCCTCGTCAGAAATCGCGCTCAGAGCCGCCAGTTCCTGCTCTACCAGAACCTTCTTTTCCTGTGTTTTGCTGTCGTTTTTTCTTGCCATATCCACCTCTAAAAGAATATAAAGCAATTATACCATGCCCTTGTTCTGATCACCTCAGAAGGAGCATGGTATGGTTATAACTATTATTTATAGGAAGTCCCGGATGGAGCCGACGCAATTATTTCTTGAACTTGCCGCTGTTCAGATCCCTGTATTTCTTCGGGGTCATCGTGCACTTGCTTTTAAATACATTGGTAAAAGCACTTTGCGAGGAATATCCGAGCGATACAGATATATCGAAGATGCTGTAGTCTGAGTGACAGAGCATATTCTGTGCGGTTTTTATCTTCGCTTCCGTGATGAAATCTCCGACGGTTTTCCCGGTCTCGCTTAAGAAAAGGCGGGAGAAATAGCTGGGATTCAGCTTTTCTCTCTCGGCAAGTTCTTTTACCGTAAGGGCCTTATTGAGATTGTTATAGATGAAGTCGATCGATCTTCTGACATGGAGATTGACGACATTTTTCTGATTGATCGCGCGCATGCGTGTCGCGTAGTCGATCTGCATCTCAGCGATCAGATCCATAACTTCATCGACAGACTCTGCTTCGTCTGCCTTATTGATATAGATGTCACTTAAGGAATATGCGGTATTCATATCCATGCCGCCATCGATGCACAATCTGCTGATCACTGCAGCGGATGCTACCAGATGGTAGATGATGTTACGGAGAGGATCTTTCGAGAGAACGCCGCGGCCCTCAAAGAAATTCAGACGTGCGATCTTGAAGCGATCGCGTACGCCTTCCACATCGCCGCTTTTGATCTTATTATATTGTCTGAATTCCGCGTGAAGGTCCGCGCGGATAAATTCTTCCTCTCTTTGAATATAAAGCCTGTAGTCCAGTATTTTATTCGTGTCCATAGTTGTCTCTTCCGAGCGGGGGGGCGCTCTTTGTTTTCTGTCGGGGCTTTTGTTTGGTGCTGTTTGTCAAATTACTGTTTATGCAGATGCTTTTTCATTTTTCAAAAAGATTATACCATGACGGAGAAAGCGAAAAATAGACTATCCCGCAATTTGAGATAGTCTATTTCGGAAACAATTCTATTTTTTGTCAAAGGCAGTTACGGTCGGAAAATGCCTCTTAGGCGTTGATCGTGCTGATGCCCGGGATCGTCTCCTCGAGGACATCGAGAAGGATCTTTACCGTATCAAGGGAAGTAAAGATCGTGACACCGTTCTGGATCGCGCAGCGGCGGATCGCTACACCGTCTTCGTAGTGGACACCGGAGAGGATCGCTCTCGTATTGATGATGTAGCTTACGTATCCTGCGCGGATCGAGTCGAGGATCTCGGTGCTGCCCTCACTGAGCTTACCGCGGACACGGGTTCTGATACCATGGTTCTTCAGGAAGTTTGCCGTACCGATCGTCGCTTCGATATTGAAACCGAGCTCATAGAAACGCTTGATCAGTGGAAGTGCTTCTTCTTTATCCTCATCTGCGAGGGTAACGATAACGGTTCCGTAGTCCTTCATCTTGATGCCGGATGCCTGCAGTGCCTTAAAGAATGCACGGTTCAGGCTCTTATCGTAGCCGATCGCCTCACCTGTGGACTTCATCTCCGGAGAGAGGTATGCATCCATGCCGTCGAGCTTCTGGAATGAGAAAGCAGGTGCTTTTACATACCAGCGGTCCGTGGTCTCCGGCGGAGTCAGGCGGGTAATTCCCTGTTTTTCCAGTGACTCACCGAGCATGGCTTTTGTAGCGATCGTGACAAGGTTTTGGTCGGTCGATTTCGAGAGGAACGGTACGGATCTCGATGCACGGGGGTTGACCTCGATAACATAGACGCTGTCGTCCTTATCCACGATGAACTGGATATTGAAAAGGCCCACGATGCCGATGCCTAAGCCCAGGCGTGTGGTGTAATCACAGATGGTTTCTTTTACCTTATCGGAGATGGAGAACGGCGGGTAAACACTGGTACTGTCACCACTGTGAACACCGGTTCTCTCGACCAGTTCCATGATGCCCGGGATGAAGACCTTCTCACCATCGCAGATCGCATCGACCTCGACTTCTTTACCGACAAGATATTTATCGATGAGGACCGGCTTATCTTCGTCCACTTCAACGGCGTTCTTTAAGTACTTCACGAGCATCGTCTCATTTGCAACGATCTCCATGGCACGGCCGCCAAGTACGAAGGAAGGACGGACGAGTACCGGGTAACCGATCTTCTCTGCAACCTTAATACCGGTCGGGATATCGGTAACCGCTTCACCCTTCGGGTTCGGGATGCCGAGGGATTTGATGACCGCATCAAAAGCATCTCTATCCTCTGCTTTTTCGATCGCATCGTTGTCTGTGCCGATGATCTTTACACCGCGCTTCGTCAGTGAATCCGCGAGGTTGACGGCTGTCTGTCCGCCCAGTGTTACGATGACACCCAGCGGGTTCTCCAGGTCGATGATGTTCATGACATCTTCGGTCGTCAACGGCTCGAAATAGAGCTTATCGGCAGTAGTATAGTCGGTGGATACCGTCTCCGGGTTATTGTTGATAACGATGGCTTCATAGCCCATCGACTGGATCGTTCGTACCGCGTGAACGGTAGAGTAGTCAAACTCGACGCCCTGGCCGATACGGATCGGGCCGGAACCAAGAACGATGACCTTCTTTCTGTCAGATACGATCGACTCATTCTGTTTGCCGTATGTCGAGTAGAAATACGGGATATAGCTGTCGAACTCTGACGCGCAGGAGTCGATCATCTTATAGATCGGAGCGATCTTCTGCTCTTTTCTGAGCTGGTAGATCTCATCTTCTGTTTTCTTCCAAAGTTCTGCGACATAAGAATCGGAGAATCCCATTCTCTTTGCCTCGATCAGATGCTCGATGGAATCCGGATTGGCTTCCATCTCACGCTCGAAATCAACGATCTTCTTGATCTTGTCGAGGAAGAACATGTCGATGCCCGTGATGTTGCAGATACGGGAGTGGTCAACGCCCAGCCACATCAGCTGCGAGATCGCGTAGATACGGTCATCGGTACCTTCCTTGATGTACTCGAGAAGGTCATCGACACTCATATGCTCGGAGTCGAACTTCGTCATATGAATGTGGTTCTTGCTGTCCTCGAGGGAGCGGATCGCCTTCAGAAGGCTCTCTTCAAAAGTACGGCCCACGCTCATGACCTCACCGGTCGCTTTCATCTGCGTGGAGAGTTTATTCATCGCTGCCGGGAACTTATCGAACGGGAATCTCGGCATCTTGGTGACAACGTAGTCGAGTGCCGGCTCAAAGCATGCCGGTGTATTGGCAAGCTTTATTTCATCGAGATTCATGCCGACCGCGATCTTCGCAGAGACACGGGCGATCGGGTAACCGCTGGCCTTCGATGCCAGTGCGGAAGATCTCGATACACGGGGATTGACCTCGATGACATAGTACTTGAAAGAATGCGGATCGAGTGCGAACTGGCAGTTACATCCTCCCTTTACACCGAGGGCGCGGATGATCTTCAGCGCGCTGTCACGGAGCATATGGTATTCCTTATTCGTCAGCGTCTGAGAAGGCGCCACTACGATGGAGTCGCCGGTATGGATACCGACCGGATCAAGGTTCTCCATATTACATACCGTGATCGCCGTATCGTTGGCGTCACGGATAACTTCGTACTCGATCTCTTTATAGCCCTTGATGCTCTTCTCCACCAGGACCTGATGCACCGGTGAGAGCGCCAGCGCATTCTTCATCATATCGCGGAGCTCCTCCGGATCATTGGCAAAACCGCCGCCTGTGCCGCCGAGCGTAAATGCCGGACGGAGGATGACCGGATATCCGATTTCTTCTGCTGCTGCAAGTGCTTCTTCAATACTGTAGGTGATCTGGGAAGGAACGACCGGTTCACCGATCTTCTCGCAGAGTTCCTTAAAGAGTTCTCTGTCTTCTGCGCACTCGATACTCTTGGCATCGGTACCGAGAAGCTCGATCTCACACTCTTCCAGAACGCCTTTCTTTGCCAGCTGCATCGCAAGGTTCAGTCCTGTCTGACCTCCGATACCCGGAACGATCGCATCCGGTCTTTCCAGACGGCAGATACGCGCGAGGAACTGAAGTGTCAGCGGCTCCATATAGACCTTATCCGCGATGGATGTATCCGTCATGATAGTCGCCGGATTAGAGTTAGCGAGGATGACCTCATAGCCTTCTTCTTTCAGTGCCAGGCAGGCCTGGGTTCCGGCGTAGTCAAACTCCGCTGCCTGTCCGATAACGATCGGACCTGAGCCGATCACGAGTACTTTATGAATGTCTGTTCTCTTAGGCATGGACGTTCACCCCGCTCTCTTTTTTCTCGCAGAAATCTTTCATGATGGTGACGAACTTCTCGAAAAGATAGGTGCTGTCCTGCGGGCCCGGAGCACTCTCCGGATGGTACTGCACAGAGAAGACCATATCTTCTTTACACTCGACACCCTCGGCGGTATTGTCGAGAAGGTTGATGTGTGTCGCCTGAAGTTTCGTATTCTTAAGGCTCTCGAGATCGACCGCATAGCTGTGGTTCTGGGAAGTGATCTCGATCTTTCCTGTCTCGAGGTTCTTGACCGGATGGTTTCCTCCACGGTGGCCGAACTTCAGCTTATATGTCTTGGCACCATATGCAAGCGAGATCATCTGGTGGCCCAGGCAGATACCGAAGATCGGGAACTTCCCGGCAAGTGCTTTTACCGTGGAAATAACCGGAGTAACATCCTCCGGGTCTCCGGGACCGTTACTTAAGAAAATGCCGTCCGGCTTCATGAACTCGATCTCCTCAGGAGTCGTATCAAAAGGCACGACGGTAACATTGCATCCATATTCATTTAATTTTCTGATGATATTGAGCTTGATGCCGCAATCGATCGCGACCACATTGAACCTCGGGTTCGGCGTTCTCGAATACCAGCGCTTGCGGCAGGAAACGCGGGAGACCTGATCGTGCGGGACCGGAGTGACCGTGATCTTCGCAAGTGCAACTTCGATCGGAGTATCGATGCTCGTGATGATCACTCTTCGGGAACCGAGATCGCGGATGCTTCTGGTGATCTCTCTCGTATCCACGCCCGTGATCCCCGGGATGCCCTCGTCCTCCATCTCTTCGGAGAGGGTCTTCGTGTAGCGGAAGTTACTCGGCATGTCATTGTAATCACTGACGATCAGGCCGCCGATACTCGGGTTCTTGCACTCATAGTCATCGTCCGTGATTCCGTAGTTGCCGATCAGTGGGTATGTCATGACCACCATCTGGTCGGTATAGGAGGGATCGGAAAGGATCTCCTGATATCCCACCATGGATGTGTTAAAAACGATTTCACAGACACGTTCGACATTCGCACCGAAGCCATATCCTTCGAAACAGCTCCCATCCTCCAAAACGATCTTTCGGTCTTTTTTTCTCATAATGCCCTCCGGTTCAGCAAATAGAAAAAAAGCGTCCCCAACGTGCCTTGGAACCGGCACATGCGAACGCCTTTGCTCACTATTTAATTCGTAGGTATATACTGTCTTTCATTTTCATTCACGGGAATTATAGTAATCTATATAATCCCTGTCAATGCGCAGAATGAATAAAAGATTATCGATTTCTGTCTTTCGGTTTTATCTTCCCGCGATTCCTCTTCAGGAAGGCCGGTCAGATCTCGAAATCGAAGCAGGATCTGATCTTCGTATATGGACGGACCGCATTTGTTGCCACTTCCACATGTGCCGGATGTACGGCATAGCCCTGAAGGGATGCTTCATCTTCGAAGCTGGAATCCAGCATCAGATCTGTATTGGAAGAGCTCAGGCCGTCAATATAGACCTTGATGTCGATCATGCCCGGGATCTTTCCGGAAAGGCCCTCGAGGCCTGCCTTGATGTTCTTCTTGACCTGGATCTTCTCCTCATCAGAAAGCTCATCTTTTAACGTCCAGACGATTACATGCTTTACCATTTCACTTTACCTCCTAACTTATCTCTGCATATTCTGACGCCACCAGGTCTCGATCAGATTCAGAGTCTCGAGCTTGGTCTTGAGCTGAAGCAGTTTCCCGCTCAGAAGCTCGATAATGAGCACCTGTCCGCCCAGTTTCTTCTCATATCGCATATCACGGATATTCTGTGGTTCCACAAAAAAAGACGGCTTCAGATCACCGGCGGCCATAGTCGCAAGTGCACCGATCGCGCCAAACATATACGATGCGGCATTTCCCTGAGCAGAGAATACCAGCTGATTATTCGTGATCTCCACATACCACAGAGCAGCGCTCTCCAGCTTGGCTCTTTCTCCTGCCGCATTCTTCGGTGAGACGAGTCCGATAGCAACAGGCGACAGCGTAATTGCAGATCCGGCCGTCATCTGCGGAGCCGGAGCATAAGCCTGCTGCGGGGCTGCGTACTGCGGAGCTACCTGCTGCGGGGCTGCATACTGAGGTGCCGGTTGCTGTGCAGGTGCGTACTGCGGAGCTACCTGCTGCGGAGCTGCATACTGAGGTGCCGGTTGCTGTGCAGGTGCGTACTGCGGAGCTACCTGCTGCGGAGCTGCATACTGAGGTGCCGGCTGCTGCGCAGGTGCGTACTGCGGAGCTACCTGCTGCGGAGCTGCATACTGAGGTGCCGGCTGCTGCGCAGGTGCGTACTGCGGAGCTACCTGCTGCGGCACAGGCTGCTGTGCGACTTTCTTAACCGGCGATCCACAATAAAGGCAAAATGCACTTGTATCTGAAATTTCTTTTCCACAATTAAAACAAAACATATCCTTCTCCTAATAATGTGTTTTCTTCACAGAGACTATTATATCAATCTTGCGCAATATAAGTGTATCGAGATTTGCATTTCTTTACTTTTTCTGACCACAAAGCTACACTGATTATACTAATAGGAAACTATAGGAGGATGACTATGAAACGCAGTATTGCTGTTTTACTTACAGCTGCCATGATCTTATCTCTTGCCGGCTGTTCGAAGAAGAATGAAAAGGAAACATCTAGAACAAAGCGAACAAAAGACACTACGGAAACGGAAGAGACAGAGGCTCCGGGAACAGAAGAATCATCTTCAGAATCTGAACAGTCCACCGGGTCCGAATCAGAATCCGAAAGCAGTTCAGATACTTCCGGACTTGGAAAGCCCTCCGGATCGGTCCCGGTAGAACTCGATCACTCACTCTCACTTCTGCTTCTTTCAGAAGATGTTACTGACCGCGCTTATGGTGAGCTGATCAAGAATCTTACGTATCCGAATATGATGAGCGTTCATGAATATGTGTCGTCATATTCCGTGCTGTCGGACAAGTATGATGCCCTAAATAAAAAACTCAGCGATATCCATTCTATTCACAAAAATGCCTGTGACAAGGAATACGATGAACTCATCAAGGAGTTCCCGGAATTCCAGAAAATCGCCAATGAAGATAACTACTATATGTTTTCTTCCAACTACTTCGGAAGTTATATGAATCTGTGCCGTGCGGACAGCAGCGTCACTTCTTTTAGCGTAGTTGATACCCTCATTTCAACAGATCTTTCCTCCAGCAGTGAAGCATTCTATAACCTCAAGTCCGGGACCGGTGAAGAGATCAAATTTGACGACATCGTAACCGATAGAAGTGCTTTTGCCGATGCAATACTGGCAAGTATCCCCGCGACGGATGCAAACACGAACAATTGGCTCAAGACTCAGTATGAAGCAGTCAAAGTTGCCGCAGAAAATATTCGGACCAACAATGATGTCGCTTTTCTTATGTATCCGAATGCGATCTACATCTCCGACACCGTTATGCTGGATGGGCAAAACAAGGATATCGCATTCAACGTCTCTGTGCTCGACTTACCCAACTGTGTAAAGCTCGAATATTTCGGCGCAACTACGAAATACTACTCCATCGTTCAGGATGTAGGAAACAGTTTCAAATGGGACTTCGACGGAGACGGCGTCCTTGATACGCTCACGGTCAACGATGTTTCCGATGATGATTATGGTATCACTCTGGATATTACATTAAACGATAAGAAAATGACTTTGCCGGATATCCCTGAGCTTCAGGAAGCTGACACCATCGCCCAGGTATGGGTAAGTTATACAGATAGCGGTTACTACCTATTTGTTGAAGGTGCGATGGAAGATCCGGTCAATCTCACATATGTATTTCATATAAATAATGATTCGATCGAGCATGTCGGAGTGATGGGCGAGATCAAGTCCTTCCCTGTAGATCCGGAACACGTCATAGTCATGCGCCGTTCCGATCTTCTGGGCACCAATCATGTCGACATTCCTTCCACACTGATCGGCTTCAATGGTGTCCCGGCCCAGACATCTGAATTTATTGGGAAATATGGTCTCGGCGTAACCAACGAGAAAATGGTCCTCGGTAAATTTACACCTGACGGAAAGCCCACCAATCAGTCCGTCACTGTTCCCGCAGGAACGACTGTACGTATCCTCGGAATCAACACGAAACAGGAGCTGGTCACCTTCGAGGCCGTCTTCCCGGACGAATCAAAGAATTTCCAGTTCCAGATGGTCCTGAGAAATAACGATTACGACTATGACGTCTACTTCAACGGAAAAAGCGCTTACGAGCTCTTCAAGGGCGCGAATTACTACGACTGATCCTGATCTAAACGGATAATTGAAAAGGGTTGTCTCATCAGAGGCAACCCTTTCTGCTTACTGTTTATTCTCGCATTACTGACTGCTCACGCCAGCTGGCTGCGCCACCAGTTCTCGACCGTATTCAGCACTTCCATTTTCGACTTGATCTGGTTCGGAGCGATCATCAGGACCGGTTTCAGATCACAGGCTGCCAAAGCTGGAGAATAATCCGTATAACGTGATCTCCTTCCAGACGACCAATTATCAGGAGGTCTTCGTTCTTGATGTCTCGCCGGTGCCGGATACGGTCATCCGTATCAATATGGCGTTCTACGGAACCGACAAATATGTGGAGATGGAGCCGCAGGATCTCACTTCTATGAACCCGTCACTTCAAGATCGTAATGGACTCACCGTCGTCGAGTGGGGCGGCGAAAACATCGCACAATCCTAACAATAAGCCGCCTCCCAGCAATCATGATAGATATGGGTTATCAATCGTTCATCTCATACACATCCTGGCGATGCCCCACCATAAGTGCAAGTATTACCAGTTTTTCATCCTGAATATCGCACAACAAACGATAATCACCGATCCCGTATCTCCACTTGCCTTTTTGATTCGCAACAAGCGCTTTCCCACTTGCACGAGGATCCGTGCACCCCGACAAGTGTTTGGTGATCCATGCTTTCATCATCTTCTGGGTGTATCTGTCCAATTTCCTGAACTCTCTATCAAATCTTGCAGTCGTCTCAACACGATACCTCATAGATCAAGTTCACTCCACAGATCTTCGATAGGACGACTTTTCTTTCCACTATCCAAGTATTCCGCATAAGCCTCACCAAAGACAGCCAGATCATATTCTTCATCGATGCGCTCGAACAGAGCCATCTTAAAAGCCTCACCAATAGAAATGGAGTGAAGCTTCGCATAGCTCTCCGCCAGCTTTCTCTCTTCTTCTGTAAGTCTGATTGAAAATGCCATAAAATCACTCCCTCTCTTGTAGTACATCGTACTACCACCAACATCCAAAGTCAAACTACCTACGTACAAGCACCTTCTTCTGACAGCTGCAAGAAGGATCTATTTAACCAGACAAGCAATGGAAAACCCTTCCCGCGCCTCCGCAGGGCAACGCCCGAGGACCAGCGCGAGGAAGGGTTCTTCCATGCTTGATTATTTAATTAATTACTGGCGCGCAGCTATCAGAAGAAGAGCTGTGTTACGCGGAGTACACCGTCGATCGAACGGAGTTCGTCTAAGATATCTGCGTCGATTTCTTCGCTGATGCCGAGGAAGGACTGAGCCTTGTTAGAGCCCGGCTTAACACCCCAGTGCATACTGTTGATATTGATGTTGTGATCACCGATCTTGGTTGCGATCTTACCGATGATGCCCGGCTTGTCTTCGTTCTGCATAGCAAGTACGATCGGAGCGATCGCAAAGTCTGCCTGATATCCGAAGAAGCTTACCAGAACCTCAGTGTCTTCACCGACGATCGTACCGGAAACAGAGAGCTCACGGCCTTCTTCTGTTACGAAGTTTACAACGATCATACTGGTGTAGCGCTCGCACTGTGCGCTCTTGCTCTCGACAACTTCGATGCCGTGAGCCTCGACGCCCTGACGTACATTAACGAAGCTTACGCGTCCGTCGGAATGCGCGGAGAGGAAGCCCTTCAGTGCAGAGAGAGTAAGGATACCTGTCTCCTGCTCGGCAAGCGCGCCTCTGAACTCGACTTCGATCTTCTTGACCGGCGCTTCTTCTGCCTGATAGTAGATCTTACCGAGTTTCTCTGCAAGATCAGCGTACGGACGGATCGCAGCCATATCGCCGCTGAAAGAAGGCATGTTGATCGCAGCAACGAGTTCGCCGCGAAGTGCTTTTGCAACGAGGGAAGTAACCGCAGAACCTACGTTATGGTTTGCTTCCTGAGTAGAAGCACCGAGGTGAGGTGTAACTACGCAGTTCGGCAGAGTAAGAAGCGGGTTCTGGTACTGCTGCTCGCCCGGAGCCTTATCGTAAGAAGGCTCTTTATCGAATACGTCGATGGCAGCCGCGGAAACCTGACCGGACTTCAGTGCATCGTAGAGAGCTGCCTCATTTACGAGACCGCCACGAGCTGCATTTACGATACGTACGCCCTTCTTGCACTTAGCAAGCTCATCTGCGCCGACCATGCCGACGGTTTCCTTATTCTTCGGAGTATGGAATGTGATGAGGTCTGCTACAGCGAGAAGATCCTCGAGCTTCGCGCAGCGCTTCACGCCAACGGTGTCGAACTTCTCCTGTGTGATATACGGGTCATAAGCAACTACTGTCATACCGATGCCCTTGAGCTTTCTGGCTACGATGGAACCGATACGGCCGAGACCGATAACACCTGCGGTCTTACCCTCGAGCTCGTTACCGATCATCTGGGCACGGCGGAAATCGTCGTTATGAGCTGCCTCGTTTGCGTGGCAGAGATTTCTGAAGATGGAAAAAGCATGTGCGACAGCAAGCTCACCGGCAGCCATGATGTTTGCTTCCGGAGTATTTACTGCGATGATGCCCTTCTCTGTGCATGCTGCAACGTCGATGTTGTCGATACCGTTACCGGCACGGCCGACGACCTTAAGATTCTTCGCATTCGCGAGAAGATCTTTATTTACCTGAGTTACGGAACGAACGATGAGCGCATCGTAATCACCGATGAAGCCCTTGATCTCATCCTGGGAGCAGCCAAGTCTCTCATCTACTTCAAAACCCTCGTCCTTCAGATACTGGATAGCATCTGCCGCAATCTTCTCTGCAACTAAAATCTTCATTTTGTGTTCCTCCCTATTTACTATCGCGCGCTACTCACGCGCCCCTGTTTTTTCTTAAGCGTTCTGGCTTTTCAGCTCGGCAACGACCTCATCGAGATCCTTGAGCATTGTCTTGATCTCATCGATCGTGGTATCCGCCATATGTGCGATACGGAATGTGGTCTCCTTAAGAGCACCGTAACCTCCGGACAGGAGATATCCTCTCTCGCCCATCTTCTTGTTGATCTCCGCAAACGGGATTCCAAGAGTATTCTTGATACATGTGACCGTTACGGAAAGGTTATCCGGATCGGAATAGAGCTCTGCGTTCTTTCTTGCCCAGTCGCGAACGAGCTCTGCCATCTCGCAGTGTCTCTTATAGCGGTTCTCGACGCCCTCCGCAAGGATACAGTCGAGCTGGTAATCCAGTGCGAACATATGCGCCTCAGACGGTGTGGACGGATACTGGAACGGCTTCTCGTGTACGAACTTGGCAAGCTCGACATAGTCGAAGTAAAGTCCTCTGTTCGGGATCGTCTTTGCCTTCTCGAGCGCACGGTCGGAAACGGATGCGATCGCCATTCCCGGAGGCAGTCCCAGGCACTTCTGTGTGGAAGTGATGCATACGTCGATGCCCCACTCATCTACCGGAATGAAGTCACCACCCATAGAACTTACTGTATCTACGCAGAGGATAACATCCGGATATTTTGCCTTTAAGACCTCGGAGATCTTACCGACTGGATTATGGATACCTGTGGAAGTCTCGTTGTGTGTGATGGTGATCATGTCGTACTCGCCAGTGGAGAGTGCTTCATCGACCATCTCCGGTGTCGTGATTCTTCCCAGCTCGGAACGGAAAATATCTGCCGGAACACCATTACTGGTCGCCATCTTATACCAGCGCTCTCCAAATGCTCCGATGGAGAAGATCGCTGCTTTCTTGGAAGTAAAACATCGTACTGCGCCTTCCATCAGACCGCTTCCTGATGAGGTGGAAAGAATGATAGTGTTCTTCGTACCCATGACCTTCTGCAGTTTCTCGGAAATCCCCTGCTGCAGAGCTGATGCATCTTTGGTACGGTGGCCGATCATCGGCGTAGCCATCTTTTCCAGAACTTCATCGCGGACTTCAACCGGACCCGGAATGAAAAGCTTTTTGTGCGTACTCATGATAAACTCCTCCAAGTAATAACTATAATTACATACCGTACCATTGTAGTCGCATTTTATCTATTTTTCTAGTCAAAAAGCACTGTCATTTTGATTTTCGGCAAAATACCAAAAAAAGTGCTTTTCGATGCGCTTTAGCCGACAACATGACAGAATCACATGCCAAATGATTTTTATTCGGACAAAAAGGAGCCGCTCCTTGCGAAGCGGCTCCTCCGGATAATTCATTTTCAGATGAGATCTTATGCCTGAGGCTGACCTGCAACCATTTCCGGCGGCGGGAGCTTGACGGACTCACCGGCTTTCGGTGTATAAGAACTGTCAAGTCCATTGTAGGTAAGGATCGTGGTTACACGGGAATCCTTCTCGTTGTCGATCTCGATGTTATATACGCTCTTGAAGAGATCCCACCATGTGCGGCAGCCGATCTGATCAGAGAAAGTATAGATGCCGATCGGAGCAGTCGGATCCGGTTCCGTGGGCTCTGTGGCCTCCGGTGTGGTTTCCGTTGTCGGCTCGGTAGAACCGGAAATATCCGTGACCGATGTATCCGAAGGAACATCGGTAACTTCTGTCTTCTTACTGCTGCTGCAGGACTTCGCGATCAGAACGATGATGATGATCAGGCAGATCAAGGATACCGCAGCGAGTACATACGGCAGGAATGTGCCGGCCTGGCCCTCATCGTCACCATTATCAAATCCGTCATCGATCGTATCCGGTCTTCTTCTGGCCGGCTGCGTATTCGGGCGGTTACCCGGACGCTGCGGCTGTGTAGGACGCTTCGAAACACCCGGTACGGAGCCCGGACGTACGGCCTCGCTCTGCTGCATATAAGCAGGGATCGAAGAAGCTTGCGGCTCGATCGGAGCTGCGGACGGAGATACATCGAAAAGATCTGCCACAGACGGCGGCGGATTGTCAAAGTCATACTGCGGTACTGCATCATTAGATGCCTCGGTGACTGCAGCAAACGGATCGAAATCCGCGTCATTTACTGCCGGCATTTCCTGTGTCGGCTCGTCATAAGCAGATGCTGCATATCCTGTATCTGCTGCATAATCCTCAGAGGATACATTTACGAACGGAGAAACCGGAGCGGCATCCACCTGCGGCTGTACGAACTGGGATACAGAAGGCGCAGCCTCGTCCTCATCCACTGTATAGGATCCGCGGGCATATACACCGGTATCTTCATAACCGACCGGTGTATCACTGTTGGTCGGGTACGTCGGCGGTACATAGGATGGTGCTTCGTAAAGAGGCATCTCCGGAACATCATTCGCCGATGCGGTGGCATTGTTCGGTGCTTCAGCAGAAGCAAACGGGATCACAAATTCACTGGATCCGGATGAAGCCGAATCGGCAACATCCGAAGCGGAAGTATAATCGGACGGGTAGGACTCGTGCGTCTCGTACTGGTCCTCCGCAGAAGGTTCTGCATCTCCGAAGAATAGCGGGGTCTCGTCGAATTCTTTTGGATCGTTGGAATACTCGGGCTCGTCGTTCATAGGCTTTTTCACCTCATCTTCCGCTTCGAAAACAAGCGGGGCGTCCTCGTCTGTTTCCGCAACAGATGCCGAAGATCCTCCTTCGGTGCTCTGTTCAGTGCCTGCCACGTTCTGTTTTGCGGCCGGAGCCTTTGACGGATCACCCGCAAAGAGCTCGTCGCCGATAAAGAGCGGAGCGCCGCCATCATTGACCGGTGCTTCTCCGCCTACTTCAAACGAAACATCATCGGAAGCCTTGTCCTCGCCCGCAACTACTTCTGCAGCTGCAGCTGCAACCTCCGGAGTTACCGGCGGTACGGCTGACGGGATCGGAGCCTCCGGCTGCTGTGCTTTCACAGCGGCCTTGAAGAAAGGATTATCCTCATTTTTCACTGCGACGAACGGCTCATCCTTCTTGGCCGGCTCGGTCGCAGAAGATGCCTGCGGCTGTACGAACGGATTGATACCGGAAGGTGTTTCCGGCTTCTCAGCGATCTTTTCATCCAGCTGTGCGGCAGCCTTGTCGAAGCTGTTTACGAAAGGAACAACCTTCGTTACTTCCATATCATCGGAAGATGTCTCTTCCTTTGCCGGAGCCGCATCTGCAGTATTCGGAGCTGCATCTGCCGCCTCGGTCTTCTGTTCAGAGTTATCCTCCGGCATCAGTTCGGAAATATCACCGAAAGACAGTGTCGGTTCCGGAACCGGAGTATTGATCGCCTTATCCACCAGTGCGCTGGTAGCAGATCCTGCTGCAGCAGCTGCCGCAGTCTTAGATGCTGTCTCGGCACCAAGAGATGCAATCGCGTCTGCCGCAGTTCCGACAGGCGGAGTGAAAGCGGTGGCTTCCAGTGCTTTTGCCTCAGGAGACTTCTCCTTCACCGGAGCATCACCAAAGAGCATCGCATCTTTCGCTACCGGAGCCGGAGCCTTCTTCGGAGACTCGAGCGGTACCGGCGGAGCTACATTGTACTCATCGTCATCATCGATCTCTTCTTCGACGACCTTCTTCTTCTTTCTGCCAAATCCGAAGAAGCCGCCCTTCTCGCTGGAGGTGATATCCTCGACAAAAGAGATCATGAACTGCAGAGGAACGCCCGGGAGCTTCGCTGCTGCTTCTGTAATGACTACAGATGCTGCATCGCTCTGATCCTCGGCATCATAGAGGATACGCAGGAGTTCCTGCTGACCCAGTGCCTCATATACCTCGCGGTTACAGAGGATGATGCAGTCGTCCAGCTTCAGCTGGGCGATATTGGAACAGAGTGCCGGCGCGGTCTTCGTGGCACAGAAATTATAGAAATTATCGACCTTCTGACGGGCGGTATTGATCGCATCGATGCGGATATCCGTCGCGGTCATCGGGTAGAGCGTATCATCACGATAGAGGAATGCCAGACCTTTGCCGATCGTCGATGCAAAAGCTTCGCCGTCTTTGACCATCACGCCTGCGAAGAAAGGAGCACGGTTATTCCCCTGGGAGATCTTCATCTTGCCGGTAATGGAAACCGCTGTGTTTACCATCTCGCCGATCGAGTCATCGAGAGAACGGCGGCCGGTCTTCAGCTCCGTACCGAGACGGCGGAGGATCGGCTCATAAGGCGGAAGTGCATTCGGATCCTGATCGGGATTTGTCTGATGGGAAAAAACAGAGAAGAAAAAACCTCTGTCTTCTTTATCGTTCGTAAGATCTGCGGAGCGGGCGACGGACTTACTTGTCACGCGGCCGTCCATATAAAAAGCGTCTGTGAGCTCTGTTGTCGGGAAATATCTCGCAGTAAGCGTCGTCGCCAGACGAGTCTGTTTTGCCATGATTTGAGGCCTCCAAATTATGGGATCGTCCCATTACTTCTAGTTAATTATATCATAATGTCTTTTCATACAAGTGTTTCGGAGGCACTTTTTACTACAATTTCGTGACAAATTCGGGACGATGCGGTTTCACCTTTCGGGAAGATGCGCGAGTATGCGTATTTGCCGCTTTTCAGCGGACAGGGAACTATTGCACAGGTATTACGCGGGCGCCTGTCAATTCTTTTTGCTTTCCACGAATGCCGCCATATCTTCTTTCAGTACGGAAAACGGTGCGCACCCGAGATCGAGGTAAGCCTTATATACTTCCTCCGGTGTGCAGATGCCGTCAAGATCAGCAATCGCCTGGTCCAGGATATCCGACGTAAAGAGATAACCAAAGGCATATTCCAGCGCATATCCCTGTTCTGCCGTGAGTCTTTTCCAGTACTCATCGATGACGGATTCATCCTGTCCGTAGTGCATGATATAGGTCTTACAGTCTTCGTAATCCCAGCCCTCATACTCGACACCGATGCTGAGTCTGGCTGCAATATAGGTCGAATAGAAGATCGAAGCCATTACGGAGAGCTTTGCCTGTTTTCTGTCAAAGGGCGCATACTGGATCATGACCGTCTCGGAATACTGCGCCCAGCCCTCCGCATAAGGCTCGGACATCGCAAATACCTGATACTTGCTCTGAAGATTCTCCGCCTGATACTGATGCTGGTAGAGGTGACCCGGATACATCTCATGGGAAACGAGCGTAAACATATCGTACTGCGGATCATCCAGCAGTGCGTTATTGATCCATACCGTGTGCTTGGTGTAATTATCGATCGGCGACGGGTAGTATCTTGCCGGCTGGATCGAGTCGTAGAGCTGTCTCGGGACCGGATATACCTCGACATCGTGCTTCGAGATCGCCGGGAAATGGTCTTCCGTGAAGCGCTTGCACCACTCGCTTGCCTGATCGAACTCCAGATCACCGAAGGCGAAATAGGAGCCCTTCGTCTTCCACTGCGGCATATACTCTTCGTAGATCGCGTCGATTCTCTCCTGAAGGAGATCCCGGCACTCTTCAACAGACATTTCCGTGCCTGTTTTCCTAGCGAAAAGCGCTTCGTAATAGGCTTTTCCCGATGGCGTCTCCGCCAGATACGGCGCCTCGTTGCACTTTCCTTTCAGTTCCGGAAGTTTCTGGATCAGCATCTCCATCGCCGGGAAATAATACAGGTCCAGAAGTTCCTGATTCTTCGCGATCAGTTCTTCTGTCTCCCGATCGGAAAGCCCCAGCTTCTTCACACGCTCATCGAAAGTCGTCTTCATGAAATTCGTGTCGTGATCCTTCTTCATCTTGATACAGTCCTGGATGATCCGGTCGATGTTTTCATCGTTATATCCGACACCGCCATTACTCCTGATCTGCTCGGCTTCAAAAGCCTTCGTGAAGAAGTCCTTGAAATCGCTGATGATCGTAAAGTAGCGGTCAACATCCTCTTTCGTCTCAAAAGGGATCAGGGACGCAAGGAGAGGATACACGACCTGTTTTCCGCCCATAGGGTTCAGCTGCGGGATATAAAGATAGTGCTTATACATCTCCGACATATACTTGAAATCGAAGCACATATCCTTGACCGCCCGGTTCTGCGCCTCGTTCAGTTCCGAAGGATCGAGCGCGGAAAGAGTATCTGCCAGCATCTCGTAGGAGGATGCAGCCGTGTCGTAATCACTCTTCTGCGGGAAAAGAAGTCCGACCGTCGGCCAGTCCGAATAATAATTCTTCGGATCGTCAAAAGCATAGTATGCATTGAGAAGATCGGAAGACCCTACAAAGAGCCCCATATCGTAATCCCGGAAAGTTTTTGCCGCATCCGATTCCACATCCGACTGACGGTTTGCCCAGTTGTTTCCGCCTATGACATCCCCATTTTCATCCGTCGAGGACAGCGGAGGCTTGGCGACTTTGTCCCGTCCTCCGGAACTACATGCGGAAAGCGGCGCTGAAATCAGCGCTCCCGCAGAGATCATCGCTAAGGCCTTTATACACTTTCCGGATCTTCTCATGTATCTTATTCTTCCTTCTTGGATGGGGAATGGCAGGTAGCGCTCATCGCGCAGTTTGCACATCCGCATCCGCAGGAAGCTTTTCCCTTCTTTTTATCACGTATCATCTTCACGATGATGAGGATCACGATCGCAGCAAGGATCAGGCTGACTGCAATCGTACCGATATTATTCTTCAGCCATTCCATCCTTCTTCACTCCGACCCTTTCACATTAATGAATCAGTGCTGCTTTTCCACGAACTGAGGCATGTACTTCTCGAGAAGATCAAAGGAACTCGGTCCCATGTCAAGGTAAGCCGCGTGGATCTCCTTCTTGCTGTAATCATTTCCGTACTGAGCCATCGCATCGTTGATGATTTTACTACAGCACATATTTCCGAAGCAATACGGTGTAACGTAGCACGGGATCTCAACAATGCGGTCATAGAAGGCATCTGCGATCTGGCCTCCGGCACCCGGGAAATACTGATCGGCAAACTTCACTACCTCGTCTCTTCCCCATCCGTCATAATGAATGCAGATATCGAGATACGCCTGCATCTGATAGTTCAAAAGTGCAATATAAACATCGAAACACTCATATACCTTAAGATCGTAGTCGGTGGTAAGGTTCATGATGTAGTCTTCCGAGTAAGTGGACCAGCCTTCTTTATATGCAGTTGTTCCGCCCTTCTGGTAGAAATTATTCATGTGCTGCATATGATAGACCGTCTCGAAAAGATGTCCCGGGAAAGCCTCGTGAGCGACTGTAGTCAGCATATCTCCGAGTCCGTCACTGTGATCGTTGAGCATGAGGACATTCTTATTGATATCATCGATCGGTGTGGAAACATATGCCGCCGGAGATAGATTCTTCGACAGAGCTTCCGGGATATGGAAGATGGTATAGTTCACCTCTCCGATATCCGGGAAATCACTCTTGATCGCGTCTTTACAGAACTCGACATCTGTTTCAAAAGAACCAGTCGTGATCGCCACAGACGGATCCTGATTCATATGTTTCATGAGCTCATCATTCTGCTGCTGGTTCAGCTGCAGAAGACGGGAATAGAAATCGGCATATTTCGCATTGATATCGTCCAGAAGCATCTTCTTTGCTTCGTCGATCGTCAGGTTCGTGCCGGAACGGAGCTGGAAATACTTCTCAAAGAATTCTTTTCCGCCCTCCATCTCACAGATCTTTCCGGAAGTCTTCGCCGTTCCGCGAAGTGTCTCCATATTCTTCTTGAGATCTTCGTAAGCCGGGTAGAAGGATGTATCGAGGATCTCCTTATTTTTTGCGATCAGGTCTTTCTTTACTGCATCGTCAAGATCCATCGCATTCACGCGGTCTTCGAAGGTGGTGTACATATAGTTTCCTTCATGGTCTTTACAGATCGCATCGATAGACTCAAGCAGCTTGTTAAGGATCTCATCCGGACGGGAATTACCTGCTTCTGCAACTTTCTTCTCATATTCAAAGATGCTCTCGAAATACGGCTTGACGTCAGCGAGCATCTTCAGATATCTCTCAACATCGGCCTGATCATCGAATCCCAGTGTCGCGAAGACGATCGGGAGTTCCATATTCTCACCGGTCAGGCTGTTCATCGAACTTGTGTAGTAGTTCATGCCGGCCATGTCATTGGCGAGATTATAGTCACGCATCAGCGTATCATAGAGGATCTTGTCCTCCAGCTCGAGCGAATCAAAATCGATATCATTTAAGATCTCAAGGACCTGTTTCGTAGAGTCAATGCTCTTCTGCTCATCGTCCGGAGACCACGGCGTGATGCCGACATCCGGCCAGTCCATGCCGAGTTTGGTCGGGTCTTCAATATCAAACACCATAGAGATGATATCTGTTTTTCCGTCTTTGAAGATCCTTTCGTCGAGTTCGTGGAGCTTCGCAGCAGCCTCTGCTCCGGTGTATTTCTTATTCGAGGGAGCGGATGTATCCGTAGGCGCAACCGTATCCGTAGGATCAGTATCCGTCGGATCTTCGGTCGTCTCTGTGGTTTCTTCTGTCGTTCTCTTCGTCATCTTTTTCGTGGAAGGTTCCTTTTTCGGGCGGCAGGCGCTGAGGAACATAGATGATGAAAGTATGATACAGCCCAATACTTTGAGCACATTTCTGATCTTCTTATTCATGATTTTCCCTTCCTTTCTCAAGGATATTTAAGCACAAAAGGGAGGGAAAGTAAAACCGCGGAAACCTATGTGACGGTTCTCTTATTTCCGCGCCAAAAGCACTTTTCCGCTTCTTTAGGTGCGCACTTTCTCGCTTTTATAGCTAAGAAGCGTCGTGAGCAGCACCAGCACCGCGAGGACCAGAAGCGATACCGCCACCATGACCATATTCTCCATCTTCGCCCGGCTGTTGAGAAGATCCTGGAAGATCAGGCAGATATTATATACAGGTATCAGGTAGTGCGACATCGGGGAACTCCCGAGCCGGAACATCGACATCATCGACGCAAGCGTACATGCCAGCGTTACCGGAAGCTGCGCCGTCTGCGCCTGGTTGGCATCTTTACAGAACAGAGATATGAGAACTCCCAGATTGGAGAACAGGTAGCATAGGAGCACAGCATAAAGAAGGATCAGGAGCACCTGCGGGACCGTGATGGAGACTCCGGCAAATCCGAAGACATCCTTTGTATGCAGCGCTTCACAGACTTTACTTCCTATGACATCTATCCCGATATAAAGCCCGCTGGAAAAGAGGCTGATCAGGCTGACCGACAGGATCTTTCCCATGATCAGGCTGATCGGCGGTACCGGAGACAGCATGACCTGATAGAAGGTGCCGCGCGCCTTATCCCCCGCGACGGTATCTCCCGCAAAGTTAGCGATATTCGCCGTCAGCGGGAGAATGAGCATATACGGAAGAAGCATCGCGATCATTCGGTTATTGGATTCCTTGAGCGTGATATCCTTTACATCTACCGACCGGAACACCACCGACTGGTTCATTCTCTTATATACTTGGTCGAAGCTCTGGCGGACGAAGGACTCCGCGCTCATCTTCAGATAGGCTGATACGGAATCGCTCTGATGGTAATAGATCTCCACACACTCGATATCCGAGAAATCCACCAGCACATCGCACTTGTGGAACTTGTCGGACTTGATGAATTCCTCCGGTGCCACGTCGATATTCTCTACCCATATCTGCTTGTCATCTACAGATCCGATATTCGTCTTCTCCATATCGATCCCGTAGAAATACATAACATAGGAGCTATTCTGCTCCTGACCGGTACGTGGCTGGAGAAGCGAGATCCCGACCGTAACAAAGAGCGTCAGGACAGGCAGGATCAGGAACCCGAAGAGAAGTGTCTTCTCCTTCAGGATCTTCTGCATCTCGTGGTGGAATATTTTTCCAAGTCCGCGCATTTCTTCCTCTTTACCGCCTTCCGCTCATTCTTTTCCGTGACGGCCGATAATGGCCTTTTCTTCGTGATTCTCTTTATAAAGCTTGATAAATGCCTCTTCTACTGTGGAGACACCCTGGCTCTGCGGAAGTTCCGGAACCGTCCCGCAGAATACGGATCTTCCATCGACGATGATGCCCACGCGGTCTGCCATACGGGCCACCAGGTCGAGGATATGGGTGGATAGAATGATACACTTTCCCTGTTCCTTGAGCTTGACAAGATACGCCTCGATCAGGTGCTGCGTCAGGATATCCAGGCCATTCGTCGGCTCGTCGAAGATGATCGTGTCCGGATCGTGAAGAAGGCAGATCGCCAGCGACGTCTTCTGCTTCATACCGGTCGAGAATGTCTCGTATCTTCTGTCCCGGAATTCACTGATCCCGAAATAGTCGAAGAGTTTATCCCTGTTCGCGGAGATCGACTCCGGTGTCATCTCGTAAAGTCCGCCGTAGTAGTCCGCCAGCTCATCCGGGGTGAATTGTCCGTCCAGACGGATCTCATTTGTGAGGAAAGCGATACGTCTTCTGATGCTGTCACTCTCTTCGGCGAGTGGTTTTCCATCGTAGAGAATGGTTCCCTGCGTCGGTGTAAGAAGCGTGCTCAGCATACGCATCGTCGTCGTTTTACCGGCGCCGTTTGGTCCGAGGAGCGCGAAGATCTCGCCGTCACGGATCTCAAGTGTCACGTCCTTGACCGCCTCCACTTTATTCTTCTTAAATGTCTTTTTCAGATGTTCGATAGTAATCATTCAGAAGTCCTTTCCCATAATCCGCAAGACAGGATCATGCAGATGCCGGCTATGATCGCCGCGGCAAATAGTGCCGTCAGAAGCGGCAGAAGATCGATCTGGTTTTTCCCCATATGTTTGATGATCGGTGTCCAGTTCGCCACCGGGATATAACGTACAAGATTCTTATCGATGAAGTTCGGCAGGATCGCTGCCACGGAAACAAGCACCATGCCGGCCGAGGAGAACAGCGATGCCTTTTTCGCCTGGGCAAAAGCACTGCCAATGATACTGAAGATGCCCGTGATCACGAGCGTTACCGTAAGAAGAAGGATCAGGATGACAAGGAACCATATGGGCTCTCTTCCCGCTGCACTTCTCACCATAGCAAATTCATCCGGATACCAAATCGCCATACCGGCGATCGCGGCAATAAGCCCCGCGAGGCCGGACAGGAACACCTCGATCATCAGGACCAGTTCTTTTCCCAGAAGGATCTTCGGAAGCGGTGCGGGACAGAGCACCAGAGAGTCAAAGGTCTGCCTCTCCTTCTCGCCGGTGATGGTCTTTGCCGCAAGCGTCATCGCATTACTTGCCATCATAAGGAAAAGGATCATGCCGATCAGGCCCGCCATCTGGTCAAAGTAGTTCACGAGTTTCTCTTCGTCCGTGGAAAGATCGATCGGTTTTGACTCGGGGTAGAGGTCATATGCCTCCAGAAGGTAATTCTCTCCCTCAAGAAGATATACGAGGTCATTGGCGCAGTCGTTCGCATCTTTCAGCGCGACAGAAGACGTAAGGACGGAAGAGTCATAAAGGATCCGGACCGACGTGTTATCCACGACGAGCGCGCAGTCGATCTTCCCCTCGTGCAAGCGTTCCTCCGCCTCTTCAACAGGTCCGGTAACGAAATCAAAGTAAGGATAATACTCGTCGAGATATGCGCCGATCTCATCTGCCGTCTTCTCATCGGGAAGATAGACTGAAGCATGGTATTTATCGACCATAACACGCACATAGCACATACACCACGACAGGAAAAGCACTGACACCACCGGCACGATCAGCATCATCAGAAGCTGTGCCGGCGTTTTCTTCGTCTTGCGCCATTCACTGCGCATCACATGCCGAATGTGCTGTTTACTCATTTCTCTCTCCTGACGCGATCTTCTCCAGTTCGCGGTAGTCGATCTTTCCGAGCTTGGTCAGCGGGAACTCGTTACGGAATTCATACTCGACCGGTCTTGCATATGGGATAAGCTCGAGTTCACAGGCCTTCTCCAGCTCTGCTTTGATTCTATTCTTCGTATTCTCGTCCGCCGACGTATCTTTCAGAAGGATATACGCCTTTACCACATGCATACGGTACGGATGAGGGATCGCAACCGCACAGGCGGACTCGACTGCCTCATTGGAGAGGATAACTTTCTCGATCTGTGTCGGGAAAACCGGTACGCCGGATACTTTGATGATCCTCTTCAAGCGCTGCTCGAAGTAGAAGAATCCATCTTTATCACGATATCCGAAGTCACCGCTATGGACCCACTTTCTTCCGTCCTCATGGACATGGATAGCTAGGTCGGTTGCTTCCGGATCATTCAGATAGCCGAGCATGACCGTCGGTCCGGAGATACAGATCTCGCCCTTTTCGCCATGCGGCACTTCTTCATTTGTCCCGGTCTTAACGATCTTCATATCGATGTTCGGGAGCGGAAGTCCGACCGATCCTGCTCTGCAGTTCTTCTCCGGATTGACGGCACAGACGGTAACTGTCTCGGTCAGGCCGTATCCCTCACGAAGAGAAATGTGGCTGCCTCTCTCGGAAAGGAATGCCTCGAAGCGCTTCTTCAACTCCATCGGGAGTCCGTCGCCGCCGACAAAGCAAGCGATCAGAAAATCCAGCTTCATATGGCTCAATTTCTTACTCTTCATCATGCCTTCATACAGTGTCGGCACGGCGGCGATCAGCTGCGGCTTCTCCTTATGGATGATCTTTCCGAGTTCTTCCGGCTTAAAGACCGGAACCAGAAGCACATTGATACCGTTTAGGATCATGCAGTGCATGCACATGCAAAGTCCGAAACCATGGAACAGCGGAAGGATCGCTACCATCGTCAGCTCCGGGAACTTGTCCGTCTCCCGGAACGGATCCGGAACACCGATGATCTGCGGGCCCCACGCGGCCAGATTATTCATATTTTCGGAAGAAAGCTGGATGATCTTCGGAGAGCCCGTAGTTCCGCCACTGTGAAGATACACAGCCGGTGCATCCGGCTCGAACGGACGGACATAGATCTTCTTCTCCTTTTCGGCCTGATCCGAAAACGGATCATCCCAGTCATAATCATCCTCATATTTTCCGAGGAATATCATCTCGCCATGGCGGATCAGCTTCGAAAAATAAATATAGAAGGAGTCCTTCTTTATCTTCGGGATCTTACGGCCCTTGGTCATGTTGAAGCCCAGTGCTTTTGGCGCGGAAAGATAATCGCTGATCCTGCAGGCGATAACAAGTCCCGGCTCGATCTCCTCAAGCATCTCCGTGCACTTCGGAAGAAAGGCATCGAGGATCATCAGGCACTCACTGCCCGTCAGCTTCATGCTGGTGCGGATCTCCGCCGCCGGAGTCTTCGGATGGACCATGTTGGCGATCGCGCCGAGTTTATTGATCGCATAGACCGAGACTACCGCCTGAGGGATATTCGGGAGGCAGACCGTAACGACCGTTCCTACGCCGACATTGCAGTCAGCCAGGCCTTCGGCAAAGCAGTCCACCTCATAAAGAAGCTCCGAGAATGTGATGTGCGTCCCCTGAAAGGTGACCGCATTTCTGTCCGGAAAATACTTCGCTGAACGTAACAGCATCTCATACATCGTACCATCCGGCAGATCAATATCGCCGGTCATTCTCTCATCATAAAAATCCTTCCAGGATCGGTCCATGGTTTTACTTCCTTTTATATATCAAACAATCTTTTGTATTTTACTCAATTTTACTTAAAAAAGAAATAGTCAGGTGGTATGATTATGTGTATCAGGCGCGCTCCGGGAAGCGATTCCGGTGCGTCTTCATGCCCCTCTGATGAAGGAGATCTTATGGCCAAGAAAAAATCACAGTTCGTCTGCCGCAGCTGCGGTTACGAGACATCCGGCTGGATGGGCAAGTGCCCGTCGTGCCAGGAATATAACACTTTTGATGAAGTCGTCGAGGTAAAATCAGTTCCCTCGGACGCCAAGCCCGCACTTCGCGCCGGCTGGATCGCCGAGCGCGGCGTCAGCAAGCTCGCCGAGGTCTCCAAAGAGAACGAGCCGCGCTTCTCCTCCGGAATTTCCGAGCTCGACCGCATCCTCGGCGGAGGTTTCGTCGAAGGGTCCATGACGCTCGTCGGCGGCGACCCGGGCATCGGCAAGTCCACGCTTCTTATGTAGGTCAGCGGCGCCGTCAAGACCGATGGCGAGATCCTCTATGTCAGCGGCGAGGAATCCAAGTCGCAGATCAAGATGCGCGCTGACCGCCTCGGCGTCAGCAGAAACAGCATCGTACTTTGTTCCCAGACATCTTTCGAGCATATTTCCGAGCTCATCTCTGAGCGTCATCCGGGATTATGCATCATCGACTCGATCCAGACACTCTACAGTGAGGAGATCTCCTCCGCACCGGGTTCCGTATCCCAGACGCGAGAGGTCACTGCGGGACTTCTTCGTATCGCGAAGTCTCTGAATGTACCGATCGTTCTGGTCGGTCATGTGACGAAGGACGGCGCGATCGCCGGTCCTCGTATCATCGAGCACATGGTCGATACGGTGCTTTATTTCGAGGGAGACGGCTCCTCTTCGCTCCGTATGCTCCGCGCCACGAAGAACCGCTTCGGTTCCACCGGCGAGCTCGCTTTTTTCGAGATGACACAGAAGGGCCTGGTCGGCGTCGAGAATGCCTCCGCGCTTCTTCTCTCCGGACGCCCGCATATGGCTCCGGGATCCGTGATCACTTCCGTTGTAGAGGGATCACGGGCTGTCCTTCTTGAGATCCAGGCGCTCATGTCGCCCTCTTCCTATGCCAATCCCCAGCGCATGACGCAGGGCCTCGACAAAGGCCGCGTCTCTATGCTTCTGGCCGTTCTTGAGAGCAAATGCAAAGTCGGCATCTCCAATATGGATGCCTATATCAATGTCGTCGGCGGTATGCGGATCGACGAGACCGCCTGCGATCTGGCGGTCCTCTGTGCCGTCTTCTCCTCCGTCTCTTCCAAGGCGCTTCGCGAGAACACGATGGTGATCGGCGAAGTCGGTCTGACCGGCGAACTCCGTCCGGTCAGCGATCTTGAGAAGCGGCTCGCGGATGCTTCCCGTCTCGGCTTTACTTCCTGCGTCCTGCCGGGCGCCAGCAAGAGTGCCGCATCAAGACTCCCCGTAAAGATGGACTTTATCTATGTCGATAAGCTCTCCGAAGCGATCGATGTCCTTTTCTCATAAGGAGGCATGAATATGCAGATCCCGAAGATAACGATCCCGTTTGATAAGCTTGACAGGCACCTGTATCTGATCATCCCGGCTGCCGGCATCGGAAGCCGCATGGGGATATCCGACAGTAAGCAGTTCCTGAAGATCGATGGCGTACCGGTCCTTGCCCGCACGCTGCTGGCTTTCTCGGAGTTTTCCGAGAAGTCCGGCGTCACCATCCACGCCGTGATCGTCACCGGAACAGAGAATATCAACCGTGCCCGCGATCTGGCGGAAGAATATAAGATCGGATTTGTCGAAAAGATCGTCGAGGGCGGCGCCACACGCCAGGACTCCGTTGCCTGCGGTATCACCGCTCTTTCTGCGCTGGAACGTGCTCCGAAGCCATCCGAACCGGTATTCATCCACGATGGCGCCCGCTGCATGGTCGATCAGCAGACCCTCGCCGCCTGTTACGCCGGCGGCATCTCCTACGATGTCTGCGTCGCCGCGACTCCCTGCAAGAACACGATCAAGATGGCAAAGACAGTTGATTCGTCTCTAAAAGAGCCGGAAACTGCTTCTTCCGAAAACCGCCGTCCCACGACTACCGTTGTCGATCACACCCTCGACAGAAGCACGCTTTACGAAGTACAGACCCCGCAGGTCTTCCACTATGACACACTGCTTCTGGTAAGTTCCGAAGCCAAGGAAAAAGGCATCTCTGCTACGGACGATACCGCATTGGCCGAGGCGCTGGGCATCTCCGTGCATCTTATTCCCTGCTCTTACGGGAACATAAAAATAACGACGCCCGAAGACGCCGCTCTTGCTGAGTTTATGCTGAAAAGCCGGAAGATCTGACTTCCGGCTTTTTTATTCTTCCTTATCCGGGTGAGATTACTTATCCGAGGGAGACCTCTTCTCTCCGCATCGTTACGCTGCAGAATACCATGATACCTTCACCTTCTCCGAAGCGGGTAAGATTCTCGCCGGAAGTCGCCGTGATACCGATCCGCTGCGGATCGATTCCCGTAAGCTCCCCAAGACGGATCTTCATCGGTCCGATCATCGGTGTAAACTTCGGACGCTTCGCCTCAATAGTGATGGAGATATGCGTCAGTTCCCAGCCCTGATCGGCAGCAAAAGAAAGTGCTTTTGCAAGATAAGCGGAGCTATCCGTGATCCCCTGCTGGCACATCTGATCAGCGATCGTTCCGAGAATATTGATCCCTGTTATGCCGGAGATCGCATTGGTCAGCGCATGCAGGACCGCATCTCCGTCGCTGTTTGCCACAAGCGGTGTCTCCCCGGGGAAAACCACCCCGGCCAGGATCAGCTCCTTCGGCCACTTATCCGCAGACTTCAGCTGGGCCTCGACCGGCTGTCTGAAGCGGTGGCTGTCCTGTCCGATTCCATTCGCATATTCATACTGCATATTCTGTTCCGCCTTTCCCTCGAAAGTCTGTCTCATTATACCATGCCCGTGATCCGGATCTTCACGCATCGGAACCGGGCAAGGATCACTTCTGCGCTTCAGTAATGATCCAGTCGGCCAGATCCTGCGCCGTCCAATTCTCCCTCGACTGCCCGTCAAAGCGGGCCTTCTGGATGTTATCCCTGATGATGATCGCCTCCGGAAGCGCCTCGATATTATAGGACGCCGCCAGATCTTTCTCCTCAAGTGCATCGATCGCGACGATCAGGACCTTATCGTGATACTGTTCCGCAACCTGCTCCATGCTCGCAAAAAGTCCATAGACATCCGCGTGCATACCGGAATAGAAGAGAAAACACACCGCCGTCGGGCAGGTCTTCGCAAGGGAATTCAGGTCCAGGACCTGACGGTACAGGATCCCGGGCTCCGTCTCACCCTCCGGTGTCTCAAAGACCATCGCGAAGATCGAGTAGTCATAATCATAATCGCCCAGATACTTGCGGTATTCATCCGGAGAAGTCCCCTTCTTTTTCCCACACGCGCAAAAAAGCCCCGGCATACCCAGTATCAGCACCAGGCATGCCAGGACTCTTACCAGTTCTTTTTTGAAAGCAGAACGGTTCTTGATCATTTCTTTTCTTCGAGCATCTTCTCGACGAATTCTACAGCACCGGAAAGGAGCTCATTCGGCACCTTCTCGATGTGGCCTTCGTCAACAAGTGCAGTGATATCCGGATCGAGCGGGAGCTTGTCCAGAAGCGGAACACCCATCTCCTTGGCAGCTTTTCCGACCTTGCCCTCTTCGCCGAAGAGAGGTGTCTTCTCACCGCAGTGCTTGCAGACGGTATAGCTCATATTCTCGACAAAACCGAGGATCTTGACCTGCATGAGCAGTGCCATGTTTCTTGCCTTATTGACGATCATGGAAACGAGATCCTGCGGAGTGGATACCAGGAAGATACCATCGAGCGGGATCGACTGGAATACCGTCAGCGGAACATCACCGGTTCCCGGCGGCATATCGATGAGCATAACATCGATATTTTCCCAGATAACATCTGACCAGAACTGCTTCACGACACCGGAGATGACCGGACCACGCCAAACGACCGGAGCTTCTTCATTCTCCATAACGAGATTGACAGAAACGATCTGGATACCGGAGTGGGATGTCATCGGCAGGATGCCGTTCTCATCGCCCTTGAGCTGACCCTTCAGACCAAATGCCTTCGGGATGGAAGGACCGGTCACGTCTGCGTCAAGGATCGCGACACGATAACCGTCACGAGCCAGTCTGGAAGCCAGAACGCTGGTGACGAAGGATTTTCCGACGCCGCCCTTACCGCTGCAGACGCCGATTACTTTCTTTACACTGGATTTCTCATGCAGAGGAGCGATGAGAGACTCCGGCTCGGAAGAACCACAGGAACCGCCGGCAGATGCGGACGGACAGGAATCTTTAGAACCACAAGAATCGCAAGAACCCATATTTTTCACCTCATTAGATTTAATAGCTTAACGCTTGAAACCCTATTGTACGCTAGGTAATAGATAAAAGCAAATCAAAACCTACTTGACTGACTTCATGATCCAGTAGCCGGATTCTTTCGCGATCACTTCGCAGTTGCCGAACTTCTCCAGAAGATACTTCTCCGATGACGGCGCACCCTGCTTCTTCTGGAGGACCACATAAAGGAAGCCGCCCTCAGCCAGGTGCTCATATGCCCCGTCGTAGAAGGAAAAGACGGTCTGTTTTCCCGCACGGACCGGCGGATTCGTCAGAACGACGTCAAAGAGGCCCTCGACAGATGCGCATCCGTCGGACTTTCGAATATCCACGAACTTGACGCTGTTGTTCTCCGCATTTTCCCGCGCGAGCTCGAGTGCACGCGAATTGATATCGACCATAGTCACTTCCATCGAAGGGAAGACGCGCTTCATGATGATCCCGATCGGCCCGTAGCCGCAGCCGAGATCCAGAAGTTTTCCCTTCTTACGGTTGGCCGTGGAGAGATCCTCGATCGCCGCCTCCAGAAGCGTCCTCGATCCGAAATCCAGGAACTTCTTGGAGAACACCTCCGAGTCTGTAGAAAAGAAGAAATCCATACCGTGCATCCTCGCCTGGATGACGCGACGGTCGGATTCTCCTTGTGGATTTTCTTCGTAATAATGTGCCAAAAGCACTTTCCTCCGATTCTTTCTGCTTACGGGATCATGTACTCGATCGATACGATCTTATCGGAATTAAGTGTGAGCATCAGCTCCGAAGTTCCGCGCTTGTAGGTCCATGTCTTATCCGTAGATTCGTCCGGATCGCCGTATTTCGTGCGGGCATCTTCTGCGCTCATGCCGATCTCAAGGCCTTCCGGTGTAGCCACCAGGTCAGAAGTCAGACGTACGTCGGAGATATATCCGGTCTCGCTGCCGGTTGCCTGATAGACTGTCAGCACGATGTTGCTGAATGTATAGACGTGGTCTGTGCCGTCGTGCGCGCAGGAAGGAACATCCAGTTTCTTCGGTGTTCCGGTCTTCTCAAGTGCAGAAAGTGTCGCTGTCGGCTCAGAACCGAGCGTGATATCGACGCCCTCATACTTAAATACGAAATTATCTTTTGTATCCATAGTCACCTCTACCGATCCGGTGCCCTCCCCCTGAGAAGGATCGGACTGGCCGGCAGCCTCGGAACCCGTAGCCTGTTCCGCTTCCCGGGATACAACTGCGCCATTGGATGTGTCATTGGTCGTCTTTTCCACTTTCTTGGCATCCGAGCAGGCGGCCATAGAAACTGCCATAACAAGCACAAGCGCCAGTGAACCTAATTTCTTCATCTTTCTTTCTCCTTTTCGGAACATAAGTATTTCTTCGCGGAAGGAATACGCCTTCGCGTCCTTTTCCATTGCCTATTGTCGCATTATTTCAGGTGACTTTCAATGAGTAAAACGTCACAAAAGGATGCTTACTCTCCGTCTTTTTCTTTATCCTTGCTGTCAGCGGACTCGCCTTCCTTCTTTTCGTCTTCCTTCTTCTCGGCTTCCTGTTTCTTATGGATATTCGTGATATCCTCAGTCGTTCCGCCGCCGTTGTCATCCTCCGCCTTAAACTCACCACGCTCAACAAGACGCAGGAACGCTTCCACGACATCTTCCGTAAGCTGTGTTCCGGAGACTTCCTTGATGATCGAGATCGCCTTTTCGAAGTTCATGCGTTTTCTGTACGGACGGTCCGAATACATCGCGTCAAAAGTATCCGCCACGGCGATGATCTGCGCCACGCGCGGGATTTCTTCACCGGAGATCCCTCTCGGATAGCCGTGTCCGTCCGGACGCTCATGGTGGTCACGTGCGCCGATGGCAAGTTCCGGCATGATGCTGATATCTTTCAGTACGTTATAGCCCTTACCGGAGTGGGATTTGATCTCCTTGAACTCATCGTCCGTCAGACGTCCCGGCTTATTCAGCGTCTCGGAAGAGATACCGACCTTGCCGATATCATGGAGGAGTGCGATGTTTCTGTACTTCTCGACTGTCTCGTCATCGCAGCCGAGTTCTCTCGCGAGCATCTCCGTATATTCCGCCACTCGCATGGAGTGACCGTTTGTGTAGCGGTCCTTCATATCGATGACCTTCGCAAACGCCTCGACGATCTCACGGATCAAGAGTGTCTGCTCCTGCTCTTTTGCCTTCAGTTTCTTCATTCTGTGATAGCTGGCAAGATATGCAAGAATAATCACAACGCCCACAAATCCGAGGATGATAAATGCCCGGAACCATGTTGCCTCGTGAAGTGATTCTTTCTTTACGATACGGACGGAGATCTCATCCTGTACTTGACCATAGACATTCAGCAGCTGCATCTTGAAGAAATACTCGCCGCCCGAAAGATTCGTATAGTCCACCGGTTTCAGTTCGGATCTTCTGACGGTCTTCATCGTCCGGTCGAAGCCCTCGAGCCGGTAGGATATCTCCGGATCGACCAGCGAATAATTGTAGCAGTATGCGCACACGCTGATCTTCTTGGTTCCCGCGCTTACGGTAAAAGAACCTGTCTCATCCGGATAGATCCTCTTGTCGTCCGCTTCGATGTACGGCACCAGGATCCGGACGTCGTTATCGAGTTTGTTTTCTTTGTCGATATTGACGAGTACTACACCCGCGGAACCGCTGATATACAGATCTCCATCAGCAGTCAGTTCACTGTAGGAGTTTGGCGTGGCAAAGCACGAAAGTCCATTCCCTCTGCCATAGAAAAACGGCAGGATCTGGGCATTTTTGAGCATGGTTTCCGTCGGCACGATATAGATACCGTTACTGCTCAATACCCACATCTCATCGTTTTCATTCTGATAGATATCGAAGTTATTGGAATACGGGAAATCCTTGATCGTGGTCACACTATAGTTTTCATCAAGATAGGAGATCGAGTTACTGGTAACGACCCAGAAGATCTCTCTGGTCCGATCTTTCTTGATACGAAGGATCGTATCGGACATCAGCCCTTCATCCGTGGTGATATGCTTCAGTTTCCCGCCGCTGTAAAGATACAGTCCGTCACCGTCTGTTCCAAGCAGCAGGTCTCCGTTCTTTCCTTCAGTGACGGTGAGGATCTCCGTATTATCGATACCATCGGATGCTCCGATCACGTCCTCGACCTTGCCATCTCGAATGACCGCTACACCTCCGGTACAGGCTACCGCCATCGATCCGTCCGAGCACTCGAAAACAGCACGGACACGTTCCGATGCGGGAAGTCCGTCGGATACGGTGTAAACTACGGCATTCTGTCCGTCATAGCAGATCAGCGGATACTTGCTGAAGGAGCAGAACCAGAGGCGTCCCTTACTGTCGCGGGCGATCGAGCGGATCCTCGCCTTCGCATCCACATTCAGCATCGCGACCAGGTCGTTCTGTTCGATATTTTTTCCGCCTGCCGTGGTCACTTTCCCTAGAGGTATAGAGGGAAGCAGCTTGCCATCCTCCAGAACCAGAAGTCCGGACGTCTTTGTTCCGACGAAGAGCTTCGAACCGAGCCGGCATGTGGAATAGACGACATCATCGTCCAGTTTGTACTCATCATAAAGATTGCTGAAACGGTTCGGAACGATCTTCATGACTCCCTGCTGCGAAGAAACGAACCACAGGTTTTTCTGGTAGTCCGCGGTCATGGTCTCGATCGATGTCGTCATCGGAAGATGGTCCAAAACAACAACATCTTTTCCATCATGGATGACACGTCCGATGCCATTATCCGCACAGACCCACAGTTCGTCATCGTACTTGTGGAGCGAGTTGACGTAGGAGAGCGGCTCGATATTCGCATACTCGGACTGGAAGCCTTTATTCAGCGGTCCGTAATAGATCGATGATTTTGAGGTCGCACAGTAAATGTTTCCCGGAATCGCCGGATCCGGCAGGATCGCATGGATATCTTCCACCCTGAGAAAGCCCGGATCATAGTATGCCGTCATTTTTCCGTCTTTCATGGTAAAGACCGCACCATGCATCGTCAGCGCATAAATAACATTATTCGGTCCGAGCATGATGCTGCGGATATATTCCTCTTTGATCTGGTCGGCCTGAACAAGCGATATCGTCATATCTTCATTGACGAGGGCAACGCCCTTTGTCGTAGCCAGATAGATCAGACCGTTCTCATCCTCTGCAATCGCCCGTACAGACATGGATTTCAGACCATTTCCTTTATCGAAGTGCGTCCACTCACCTTTTTCCAGAACTGCCGCACCATTATCATTCGTTCCTGCCCACAGGCGGTTCTTCGAGTCCACATACAGACTGATAACGCTGGTGATACCGGTCTTTGCCGAGTCAACACGCTCGAAGGTATTACCGTCGTACTGCACAAGTCCGCTATAACTTCCGATCCAGAGAAAACCTTCCGAGGTCTGTGCGATGGCATTTGCCTCCGAGGTCGGAAGTCCGTTTGTATTGTTGTAAATGAATGGAGAATACCCCGAAGCCGGATTCGAAGGAGTGTCCTGATCATCATCTGAGGAATCACGGAGCACCTGCATCGCTCCCTCGGCATTTTCCCAGGCAAAAACCCGCGAAGCGCTCAAAATTTCCAGTCCCGAGAACGTGATGATCGTCGAGAGCAGTGCACATACTATGCGGTTTTTCATGTTAAAGCACTTCATAAAATAACTTTAACACTTTATATAGTCATGCGCAAAGATTCTTCATCAATATTCATTAATTTTCTGCAATTACTTTGGTCAACATTCTGATACTTTTCCCGACACGCGAAAAGCACTTGTACCTAAGAGCCGGATCAGCTGTTTTTGGCAGCGTCGTAACGCTCCTCGACCTCTCTCCAGTACTCGCTCATCTTCTCATCATTTCTGTGATCTTCCAGAGCATACTTCTCTTTCAGGATCTTTCCCAGATAGTCAGAGCATTTCTCCGCTCCGGTCACATTCATGTGAAGGCCGGCGTCGTATGTATCCTGCGAGTAATCGATGCCGATCTCGGACTCGGCGATCTTCAACATATTGATATACGTGATGCCGTGCTCTTCGGCATACTTCTCCATATTCTCATCCCACTCGTCATACCAGTGCGGGTACAGAGACGGTGACTTGATCAGTACGAGATGGATCCCCTTCTCCTTGCAGAGCTCGGTCATCTTGTCGAGATATTCCATCGCCTTGTCTCCGAAGTTCGGATCCGCCAGCGGTCTTGCCGGCGGAAAATCACCTGCAGGCATGATCTCTGTTCTTAAGTAAAAACCGTTATAGGAGACCAGGTCTTTCTTAAACCAGTATTTGAAATCGTCGGCAGTCAGCTCGTTCCAGCGGCTGTGGTAGCGGAGGATCGGGAAGATATAGTCGATCATGTTCTCGCCATCGCACATCGATGCCTTGATCGCATTCCACTTCGTCTTGCTCCAGCGCATACCATCGAGCGCCATACGGTTATATGCCTCATTCTGGGGTTCGTTATACATCAGGGAAAGCACATTAAAGACCACCACATCCGGCGTCTCATAACGGAGTGCATCCTCGAGAAGATAGTAGGACTGCCATACCAGCTGCTGTGCACCGCCGCGGATAAAGCTGTTGATGCCGTACTTGCGCCACAGTTCCACGGTCGAGAAATTCTCATAGACCTCACAGTCACCGACAAAGAGTACGTCATGGTCGCCATAGGCCTTATAGTACTCTGCCGTCAGCGCGCCCTCTGTAACATCTCCCATATATTTCGGGCGGAGAAGCAGATCTGCCAGATGGATGACCACGCAGGTCAGGATGATCAGCACGAGCACCAGCGCAACGCGGAAGATCTTCTTTCTGCGCTTCGGCTTCTTATCTGTCACTTCAGGATCCTTCGTCTCCAAGTCCATTTTCTGCTCGAGTTCTTCGGACATTTCTTCTCCCTCAATTCTTCATAAACAACAGCATTGTAGCACATAAGGCCGCGCTTGTGATAGAATACTTCCGCATAAGAAACACATGAAGAATTTACCGGAAGTTTTTTTAGATTAAATTCTTCCCCGGGGGATATTATGAAAATACTGCTTTACATACTGTACACCATTCTTGCGATCGTCGGCATCAAGATCGCCGGGATCATCCTTCTGTTCCTGTTCACGTTCGTTGCGACGCTGTTCATCAACACAAAGAAAGAATATAACACCGACTCAAAGTTCTACCGCTTCCTTCTGGTCCACACCACTGCGATCGGTATGCGCATCATGCGCGTTAAGTATGACCTTCAGGGCCTGGACAAGATCCCCGAAGGCAAGCAGATGCTCTTCGTCTGCAATCACAGATCGAACTTTGATCCGCTTCTGTCCTGGAAGATCCTCGCCAAACACTATCCGTCTTTCATCTCGAAAGCCGAAAACTTCAAAATCCCGTTTTACGGCCGCATCATCCGCCGCTGCTGCATGATGGCCATCGACCGTGAGAATCCGAGAAATGCCATGATGACCATCGACCGTGCCAGCAAGCTCCTCAAGGCCAACGAGGTCTCCATCTTCGTATATCCGGAAGGCACCAGATCCAAGAAGTGCACGCTTCTTCCTTTCCATAACGGTGTATTTAAGATCGCCCAGAAGGCAAATGTCCCGGTCGTTGTCCTGACGATCCAGGGTTCCGAAAAGATCTCGAAGAATTACCCCTGGAAAAGCACTAGGATCCGTCTTAAGGTCGTAGGCATAATGGATGCCGAGCACGTCAAGTCCGGCAAGACTTCCGATATCTCCGAGGAAGCAAGAGCGATGATCGCTAAGGATCTCGAGGAGTATCCGCTCTGATTATTCGCAAATAATGCACGTCGCTGGTCCTCGGGCTTTGCCCTGCGGAATCGCTCCTTTGCATTTTTGCAAATAACCGTAGGCTATTACGTCATCTTTTGAGTAAAAAAACGGGCGTTTCCTGTGCTACAATGACTGTGGAATCTTTCCTAGGAGGGTTTGGGGTATGAGCACATTTATGGAGCGTTTTTCCGAGAAGATACAGGAGATCCGTGATCTGAATAAGCCGAAGCCGCAGGATGCGCTTCGTGATTCTTTCATTAATGAGATCACCAGATTTTATGAAGACGGCACCGAGCCGGAGCATGCTTCCGCGGATATGCGCTATTATCTGCAGACACACGAGAAGCGTCTCGCCGAAAAGGGCGTGCGGATCCAGCGCCGCTACACGGTCACACCGGACGGTGTCAAAGCGACCCGTGCAAGTAACCGGCCGCCATACACCGCGAGCCTTTCTTTTCGAGAGTGTGAATCTTCTACACAGTTCACCAACGTTTCCACACAGAAGATCCTGAAAAAGCACAAGAAATGTGCCAGCATCTTCTATGCCAATATCCTCGACCGTGCGGACAGTCAGGATGCCGAGTTCGAGTGCCCGAACTGCGGACACAGAGCGACACTTGCAGTCTTTGCGAACGGCTGTCCGATGTGCGGTACGAGATTCCAGATGAAGCAGCTCTTTCCCTGCGTGACGAATTTCTACCTGCTGTCGCAGCTCGCAAACGGCAAATCCGTTGAAAAAATCATTCCTATCGTCCGGAATGTCGCTATTCTTTTCGCTCTCGGCGTAGGTACCTATACTACTGTTACTACGTGGGGCCAGGCAGATCCTCACTACGCGGCACTTTTATTCGGTCTCGGAGCCGCCCTACTTGCAGGATTTCTGGGATTCATCGTCTTCTACCTGGTATTCAGCATTTTCTTCGCCATTTTCATGATGGGCAAGATGACTACACAGGCTGTCACCACGGCAGATGTCCAGTCCGCTGCTCTTACCAAAAACTCTCTGACAAAAGCGATGCAGCGCTTTGATCCGGAATTCTCCTACGACCTTTTTGAAGGAAAGGTGATCTCTCTCTTCCGTGCGATCGCATATTCCGAAGACCGGACCAATATGAGTATTTATCGCGGCGACCCGAATCTTCCCGAGCTCGATACGCTCATCGATATCGATTACAGAGGCGCGATGAAGTATCTCAACTCCAGGATCCAGGATGGCGACAACCTTGTTCTTCTCGTCCGAGTTTATTTCAACACGACGCATCTCATCAAAGGGAAGATCGTGCAGAAAAAGGAAGATTATAATATGACCCTGGTCAAAAAGCTCACTGCCAAGGAAAACTACGGTTTCTCCATCCACGCCGTTAACTGCAAAGCCTGCGCTGCCAGCTTCGATGCGATGCATGTCCTTCAGTGCCCGACCTGCGGCGCGCCGTACAAGCTCGAGGAAGAAGACTGGGTCGTCTACGGTTTGAAGAAATAAGCACCCGCCAAAGAAATATCGTCGCTGGTCCTCGACGCTTCGCGCCTGCGGAATCGCTCCTCACATTTCTTTGGCGGTTTTGCGTTCTTTTAGTCAAATTCGCCCAATGGTTGAATTTCACCTCCGTTTTCAACGATAATGTTATTGTGAAACGGGTGCTTTATCCTGCATACTGAAGGCAAGAAAACAAACGGAGGATCGCACTATGATTGACAGCAGCAAGGTTGGCAAGTTTATAAACGAGAAGCGCCGCGAGCTCGGACTCACCCAGGGTCAGCTCGCCGAGCGGTTGAATGTCTCTTTTCAGACGATCTCGAAATGGGAGAACGGAAAAGCGTATCCGAACATTGAGATGCTCCCGGATCTGGCAAGGACTTTGGAGATCTCCGTCGATGAACTTCTTTCCGGCGCGAAGAAGGACCGGGACGGTCTTTCCTACAGCAAAGCCGGCATCGACATTGCCTACACGGATTCGATCAAGAGCGAGATGAAAAAACATCTCGAGACCAAAGACAAAAGAGTCCTCAATGGTCTCGGTCCCTTTGCCTCTCTTTACGATATCAAGTTCCCGGAGATCAAGGATCCTGTCCTTGTCCTCAAGTCCGAGGAGCCGGGTTCCAAGCAGAAGCTTGCGATGGAGTTCGGCTATACCGAGTCCATCTGTCACGACATGATCAACCACCTCGTTAACGATATCGCTGTCATGGGTGCAACTCCCCTTGCCGTTCTCGATACCATCGTATGCGGGAAAGCTGAGAAAGCCACGATCAGCGCTCTTGTTAAGGGCGTATCCGATGCCTGCCGGCAGAATGAGTGCTCACTCGTCGGCGGTGAGACTTCCATCCAGCCGTCTGTTGTGGATGCCGGCGTATATGTGCTCACATCGAGTATCGCAGGTATCTGCGAAAGAAAGAAGATCATCGACGGATCCGCGATCGAAGAAGGTGATGCCGTCCTCGCTCTGGCCTCCAACGGACTTCACACGAACGGATATTCCCTGGTACGTATGCTCCTCGATAAGATGCCGCAAATCAAACTCGAGAAGATCAACGGAAACACGTTTATCGAAGAGATCATGAAGCCCCATACTCCATACTACCCTGCACTCAAAGGCCTGTTTGGCAAGGACAGGATCTCCGGCATGGCGCACATCACCGGCGGCGGAATCGCCGGTAACCTTTGCCGGGTGATTCCTGACGGGCTGACTGCTCAGATCGACCGAAGCAGGATCCGGATCCTTCCGGTATTCCGTTTCATCAAGGAAAAAGGAAATGTCTCGGATACGGAAATGCTCACCACCTTCAACATGGGTGTCGGAATGACGATCGTAGTTCCGCAGAAAGAAAAGGCGCAGGTAATCAAACATCTCAGTAAGTTCCATGACTGCTACGAGATCGGCACGATCTCGCGCGACGATAAGAACAGAAAAGGACCGGAAAAAGTGCTTTTCGAAAAACGCCTGAAATGGGTGTGAATATGTGTTTCAAAATGATTCTTCATTGAAAAACAAAACCAGTGTAGTATAATAGTATCAAACGAGGTGTTACCGCAAGACGGTTACCTCAATGGTATGTCAATTAAATGACCGTCACTGTGGTATGGGGACGGTCATTTCTTTATGTACTCAATAAGAAGGCTTACTACAATATATTGGTGCGATTCCCGTGCTTCAAGTATGCAAATCAGAACTGATTATAAATGAACTGGGATGCGTCGTAGCCGAGGCCGTATGCACCGAATACGAGGATGACCAGAAGAAGTGTCGCGAAGATCGCCCAACGGCCGGCAAGCGGCACTTTTTTCGCGAGTTTATCGCGGACGGAGCCGGATCTTCCGAGCATGGAGACGATAAGCAGCAGGATCGTGCCGAGCGCTAAGATGACATAGTCTGCGCGGCCGATGCCGAGATGAAGAAGCGTACCGTCTCCAAGTGTATTCCAGTTCCAGGTCGAGAACATCGTGCCGAACATCTTGAAGGTCAGCGGCACGTCACGGTAGCAGTCAAAGAGACGGAGCGCACTCATCAGAAGGATCGTTCTTCCGATCTGGAAAGACTTATATGTCACGCTGCCGTCGGTATTCACTTTCTTATGGAACTTCGCATAGAGCGGCTCTAGTTCCTGGGAGATCATGATGACCACGAAGTTTCCCAAGCCCCAGACGATGAAGTTCCAGGAAGCGCCGTGCCAGATACCGGTCGTGAACCACACGATGAATGACGCAAGATAAACGGGCAGTCTCTTACCCATCTTCTCCGGAAGATGTGCGCGGCCCCATTTACTGAGCTTGAGCATCGGTCCGCTGACCGAGATCGGATAGAAGATATAGTCCGTGAACCACGTACCCATCGTGATATGCCATCTGCGCCAGTACTCGGCGATATTCTTACTGAAGAACGGACGCTCGAAGTTTTCTTTGACCGGGATGCCGAGCATCTCCGCGATACCGATCGTGATGTCGATGCCGCCGGTGAAATCCGCGTAGAGCTCGAGCGCATAGAACATCATGACAAGGAAGACATACGCTCCCTTAAAGCTCTCCGGTGTGCCGATCATGGTATTGACCGCCGGAAGGATCCGATCTGCGATCACGAGCTTTTTGAAGTAGCCCCAGATCACTCTCTGAAGTCCCCGCTCGACCACACGGCCCTTGAATGTATGCGGGGTGAAGAGTTCTTTTGAAAGATCGCCATAGCGGCTGATCGGGCCCTGCACCAGCTGCGGGAAGAAGCTTACGAACAGTGCATACTTGAAGAAATTCTTCTGCGCCTCATGGCGGTCACGATAGACATCGATGACATAGCCAACCGCCTGGAATGTATAGAACGAAATACCCATCGGCAGTGCGATGGTCAGGAAATTGATCCTTTTCGGCGCGTGAAAAACACTTAAAATGCTATTTATGTTGTGGATCGTGAAGTTGGTGTACTTGACGACCGCGAGGATCAGGAGCGCCAGGGTGATGCCGATCGCCATGATGCGGCGGCGCCTCTTCTTCTGCGCTTCTTTATAGCGCTTCCTGGCTTCTTTTCCGACTTCCTCGGGCGAGCCTTCTCCGCTCTTTTCGAGCTGTTTCATCTCCGAGAAACGTGCATCGGCGGCTTTCTTATTCTTCGAGATCAGAAGTCCCGCGACATACGTGATGACCGTGACTCCGAGGATATAAAAGAGGCATGTCCATCCCGCGAAGTAATAGAAAACGTAAGACCCCAGCAGGAGCAGGGGCCACTTGGCCTTCTTCGGCAGCACATAGTAAAGCGATACCAGAAGGATCACAAAACCGATGAATTTATACGATGTGAAAAACATACGGGATTACTCTTCGTCCTCAAGTTTCTGGATGAGATCCCACAGTGCTTTTGCAGAATTAAAATTCTCCGGGATCATATACTCGGCAGAGATGACGACATCGAACTTGTCGTTGATCTCCGATACCAGAGAAATAATATCGAAAGAATCGAGGATCTTTCCATCGATCAGATTCGTTGCTGTCTCATAGTCCACATCCGGGTGGATATCCTTTAAAATCGCAATCAGCTCGTCCATTTGACTAACCTCCGAAAATTCGCTCTTAATAAGCGTCCGTGATAATTATAAACGTACGGCTTTCACCTTGCAATTACAAAACAGTAACTGTCCTGCTTTACGTGGTCTCCTTCATCTGCTCGTAAGTGACTCCGTATTTCAAGGCAATATTCTTCGCATAGGAGCAGTAGTCCGGCTCGGCACGCTTGACGCGGAAGGTGTTGACGTTGTCCTTTATCTCCATGATGACGCTGATGACCTTTCCTCTTCCCTCCCAGGTATTCATCTCGGGGATGTCTTTGGCAAGCTCATGGATATGAGTGTTAAAGATCACCGCCGCGCCCTTGTCCTTCAGGATATGAAGAAGATCCTCGGAAAGATAAAGGGCATCCGAAGAAGACGTCGTCGAATACGTCTCGTTAAAGAGTACCAGTGTGTCGGCATCTGTCTGTGTGACGATCTCGCGGACACGCTTCGCCTCTTCACCGAGGCGGCCGTAGTTGATCGTGAGATTCTCATCGATCGGAAAATGCGTCAGGATATTCCGAAACGGGAGTCCCTGACAGGATTCCGCCGTGACGAAGAGTCCGACCGAGGCCATCAGGGAGACAAGTCCCAAGCCCTGCTCGAGGATCGTCTTACCGCCTCTGTTCGGTCCGGTCAGAACGAAGATCCGGTCTTCTTCCGAGAACAGGAAATCATTCTTCACGACATTTTTCTCACGGAGCATCGCAAGACGGATATTATAAAATCCCTTCACTTCCCACTTCTTATCTTCGGTTTTCACGATCTCCGGCGTGCAGACACCGTACCCTCTTTCCTGAAGCTTCTCCGCATAGCGCGAGCAGCAGGTGTAGAACACCATCCCTTCGTAAAGATCGGTGATGCCCTTCAAGTCGAGATCCCGATACTGGGCGATGACTTTGCGAACAGAAGCGAAGTGGCGCTTCATATGCTTCTCGACCATCGGCATCATGGCGACCAGAAGCGGATCCTTATATTTACTGGAGACATTGTTGACGTGGGACATGCCGATCGCCTGCGCCCCCTGTCCGGCTTTCGTCAGGATGCCGATACTGGAGGCAATATTGACGAAGTTATATTTCGAGCGGGTCGGCACCGGCATAAACTCGACTGCAGCGACACTCTCGATGTCCAGATCCGGCGTGAAATTGACGCCGATGATCGCCGAGCGCACGGTCGTCAGATCCTCCATCATCTTCTTCACATCTTCATTCAGTTCGCTGAATTTCTCCGTCGCGATGACATCCTCCATCTCTTTTTTCAGCGCCTGAAGACCGCGGGATCGGATCTCATACTTCCCGAGGATGTCTGAGAGGAAGCGGACTGTATCCGCATAAAGAGAGATCGAGCGGAGCTCCTGAAGGATCGTATAGAGTGCATTATCTTTCAGATTCGTCGCCCGGTTCGCACCGGAAAACTCTTTCATGGAACGGATCATGGAGACTGCTTCATAGAGCCCGTCACGAAGCTCCGGGTTCTCGATCAGGTCGCGGAAGATCTCCTGTCGGTACCGCATATCCTCGGGATCTGTGAGAACTCTGCTCATGATCGACATCAGCACGACCCTCTCCTCGACCATCACCGACATCCATGAGGTGATCTCCTCAAGCGCGAGATCCTTTACCGTCTCCTTCGGCAGTTCCAAAAACTCTTTCTTCGAACCTTCTGCAAATAGAATATCCATCGCTAATCTCCTGAAACGTCGCATGTAAAAGTGCTTTTCAATATGCGAAAAGCACTTTCCCTTCCTCTTTACTATATTTCTATCCGCATTTTAGATATATAATATTGTTAAGATTTATATCATCTTTCAAAGGAGTACATCTTCATGCCAGAGTCATTCATTCCCCAGAGCGAGATCATGCAGCTCCTTCATGAGAACAGCGAGAAGAGCTTCCGTCATACCACCTACCGTGAGGAGAACCGGAGATATCACCTCCTGATGCAGGGCGATATGGCGGCGGTCGAGGAGGCTGTCCGCATCAGCGACCCGCAGCTCCAGGGCAAGCTCTCTTCCGATCCCGTCCGGAACATGCGGTATCTGTTTATCATCGGTGCCGGTCTGGCGACACGCTATGCGATCGAGGCGGGCGTTCCGCAGGAGCGCGTGTATTCGCTCAGTGATCTTTATATCCAGAAAGCAGATATTCTCACTACTGAAAAAGAACTCCGGGAGCTGGTCCGGGAGTTCTGGACGAAACTTGTTGAGCTGGTGCAGCTCAGTAGAAGCGAGAAGATCTTTTCCAAGCCGATCCTGTCGTGCCTGAATTATATCGATGCGCACTTCTCCAGCCGGATCACGCTCCGTGAACTGGCGCAGCATGTCGGGATGCATCCGAATTATCTCGCGTCTGTCTTTAAGGAGGAGCTCGGGGAGTCCTTCGGATCGTATCTCACGCGAAGGAGGATCGAGACGGCACAGGCGCTTCTTACACGCACCGAGTACACCTACTCACAGATCGCGTATTCACTCGCGTTCTGCTCGCAGAGTCATTTTATCAAGGTATTCCGTGAGAAAACAGGCTTCACGCCGCGCCAGTTCCGTCTGCAGCACTCGGACACGGCTTTCTCCGCCTTTTCCGGCTGATCAGATCATGCCGGAAAGCGCGACACGGTCCGTCTTTCCGTTAGAGGTCAGCGGGATGCGGTCGAGCTTCTTCGTGACATTCGGTACCATATAGCGCGGGAGGGAATCCTTCAGGATGACCTTCATGTCGGCCTCTTCCTTGTCACCGCTATAGAAGAGCACGATCTTTCCTTTTGCCTTGTCATAGACACATGCCGCGCCGGTAATGCCCTCGATCATCTGTGCATTGACCTCGATCTCACCAAGCTCGATACGATGGCCCATGTGCTTGATCTGGAAGTCTTTTCTCGAGACGAACATCAGCTCGCCGCGCTCGTTATAGCGGCCGATATCACCGGTCCTGTAAATCAGCTCCGGCCAGCCTTTCTGGAGCGGATTGACCGTAAAGGCTTCCGCAGTCTTTTCGGGGTTATTCATGTATCCGAGCGTCAGAGAGGTGCCGCGGATGCAGATCTCGCCCTGCTCGCCGCTCTCCTTCGTGACCTCATTATTCTCATCGTCGAGAAGGATGATATCCGTATTATCGAACGGCCGTCCGATCGGGATCGCCTCACCGTCCTCGAAGTCTCTATCGACACGGTAGTAGCAGCACATGCCGGTTCCTTCCGTCGGGCCGTAGAGGTTCGTAAAGGTAGCCTCCGGGAGAGCTGTTCTCCACATGCGGAACTGCTTCAGCGGGAATACTTCCGAGCCAAAGGCGATGGTCTTTAAGTATTTCGGGATCTCCGTCTTAAATGTGCCAAAAGCACTGATGATCGTCAGTGCCGAGACGACCCAGCAGACCGTGTTGATCTCATGTTCGTTTAAGTACTGTACGAGTTTCAGCGGCTGCATGAAGAGCGTCTTCGGGACAAAATACGTTGTCGCGCCGAAGCGGAGCGTCGGGTAGAGTTCCTTGAAGCAGGCATCAAGATACAGCGGTGTCTGGTTTCCGAAGACTGTCTCCGAAGAAAATCCCAGTACTTCCGAGAGCTGATCGATATAGTCATTAACTGCTCTGTGGCAGCCGACAACGCCCTTCGGGACTCCGGTAGATCCGGATGTAAAAACGATATACAGCGGATCCGTGTCGATCGAGTGCTGGTAAACTTCATCGAGAGCTGCTGTATCGATCGGATCTTCCGAGGAGCCCTCCGAATCTACGATCTCACTGTACTTTACGATCATACCGGTAAAGCCGAGTTCACGGGCCGCATCCGCAGTTGCTTCATCACAGATCAGAAGCGGTGCTTTTACATTCTCGAGAATAAGCTGGATACGTACCGACGGCATCTCCGCATCGATCGGGACATAGTAGGATCCCGCGCGGATGATTCCGAAGAACGCCGCTACTTCCTCCGGAGACTTCTCCATATAGACTACGACCGGACTCTTTCTTATCCCCTTGCGGAGGACATAGGTACCGATACGTTCGATCGCATCATCGAGCTGCCGGAAAGTCAGGCATGATTTTTCTCCGCAGAAAGCCGGCTTATCCGGGAATTTCGCGACAGTATTCTTCAGATCTTTCAGCACGTGATTATGCATAGGTTCTCTCCTTTTAGGTGACCGGCAGTATCAGGTCATGCCGGTCCGGCCGGATATCGTACGCCCGGCCGCGCGTTATTTTCTACATTCGCGCACACACGCTCTTGCCAGAACATCGATGATATCGACGAAACGGTCGTCAAGATCCATCTCGACCATCGCCTGGGAGAGCTCCGTGCAGCCGAGTACGACTGCCTGTGCGCCATTTCCGAAGAGCTCGCCGGATACCATCTCAAAAGCCGTCTGGTCCAGCGCCTGCCCTGCTTTTACATCATCATAGATCAGTACCATGACCTGTTTCTGGCCTCGTTCTCCCGGCCAGATACACGTCACACCATATTCTGTCAGGACATCTTCATAGATGCGGGTCTCCCTTGCGCCGTCGGTCGCCATCACGCCCAGTGACGTAACTCCCTTCGACTTACACCACGCGCCCAGTTCGCGGATCGCGTGAAGTACCGGAAGGCCGATGCCCTCTTCCATTTCTTTGTGAAAAGCATGTGCAGTGATACATGGGATCGCGAGAACTTCCGCGCCGATATCCCGAAGTTTTTTCCCGACTTCGATCAGCGAAGGTCTCGGATCTTCCGCATTATCTGAGGAAAGAAGAAATGCCGTACGGTCCGGAATAGCGGGACACGACCCGATCCAGGTCTCGATATGCTCCTGATCGGTGGAAACATCGGTAAACTCGACCACACGGCGATAGAAATACGCCGTTGCCAGCGGTCCCAGTCCTCCGATGATACCAAGTTTCTTCAAATCAGTTTCCTCTCTTTCCCACGTCTTCCCTAAAGATACCGATTATGGGATCTCGACCGGATAACGGGATGCGTCGTAGTAATGATATCCTCTGTGCGAGTCAGAATACGCTTTTATCTTCGCGGAATCCCACATGAAGAATCTCGTGCCGTCATCCTTAGTAAGCGCGTCGCAGTGATACCATACACCATCGATCTTGACCGCATTCCAGAAATGCTGGGCGTGGGTGACCGGGTAGCGCTCGATCATAAATGTCTCGAAGCCTGCACGGGAATAAAGCGCATGGCAGGCAGACGCTGTTGTGAAGCAGTCGCCGATACGGTTCTTGATGCCTTCATATGCGCCCTGGATCCAGCTGATCTTCGTGGCATGACCCTGGTACTTGATCGACCAGTCCACCCAGTTAAAGATCGCTTCCACTTTCTGTCTTTCCGTCATGCCCGGCTTGATGATCTGCGCCAGGATCGTATCACAGAGCTCCCACAGGTCTTCTTCCGTATATGGACGATAGACGACGGTGACCTTGATCTTCACTTCGGTCTTGTTGCCGGAGCGGTCTTCTGCGGAGTATGTAACCGTATATGTTCCCTCTTTATCGACATCCACCTCGGAATTATCGACGGTGAAGGTAATATCCGGGTCTGCATTATCCGTGACCTTGACATTATCCTTATAGGCGATCGCCTGTCCGGTAATGATGCTGATATCTTTCGGTCCGGTGATGACCGGAGCTTCCGTATCTGCTTTCAGATTGATATGGGAGGTAACGATCGTCTCGTTGCCACCGTTATCACGGAGACGGATCTGCACATCTCTTTCACCCGGTTCGTCAAACTTCGGATCTTCCACGAATTCCGCGGTTACCGGTGTTGCGTCGGTCACACCGTCAAGAAGCTCCATCGGCTCCTTCGGATAGCAGGCAAATCCCTCGTACTCGACACCATTGGCTCTCGGGGGAGTCGTATCCAGAAGATGCAGAACGCTATTATAGCGGATGCCCTCTACGCTAAAAGCAACCGAGTAGTCCCCCGGTTCATCCATCTTGATATCACTGAGCGGCGTAACCAGTGCCGCATTCTTCTCACCAAAAGCAAATGTTTCCAGTGTCGGCTGCTTGCTTCCCGCCTCGAGCGTAACCTCGGAATAAATACCGATGACCCGCATCTGAGTGGTCGCTGTAGTCACATTTCCGCCGAGGTCGCGGCAGAGCAGTGTAACATCCTGCTGTCCGACTTTCTTAAAGTCCGGTTCTGTCTGGAACTCGACCGTGCAGGCCGTCTGGTCATCCATCGTTACTACGAAATCCTCCGGCTTGAGCGGCTGCTCGTAGATGGTGGTCTTCGGCGAAGCCGTGAGAACCGGTGCGACAGTATCCGTAACGAGCAGTTTGGAAGAGTATGATTTCTTTCCGATCTGGATCGTGATCGGGTATTCACCCGGCACAGACACGTCGTAAGCCGATGTTCCATACTTAAAGGACGCGGATTTCTTATCCCACTTAAAACGCACAAAATCCGAAGCGCTTACAGGAGTTCCCGCTTCTACAGCGCACTCCTTATATACGCGTTTCTCTTTATCGATATAAATGTACAGCGCGATGCTCAGTCCGATCAGCACGGCAAGTGAGATCGCAATGATGATGAGACGGCGCCGCCAGGCTTTTTTCATTGTTTCATCCCCCAAAAATACCAGATAGGAACAGGCCCCGAACCTTGGGATCTGTCAATTAACTGCTACTACTATATCACTTTTCTTTGATTTCAGCATTACGCTTTATTAATATCCGCGAGGATCTTCATGGACCAGCCGGCATCGATCAGTTCATATTCCGTGTCAGCAGACTTCTTCACCTTATCTTCGAACATGCGGACCACCTCATCGTAGAGGCCTTCCGGGAACTCGACCCAGTACTGTTTTCCTTCTTTACTGAAGATCACCAGTCCGTCCTTTTCTTCCTGCCGCTCATAAAGCACCTGTACCACCTGGCATCCCGGTGTCTGCTTCAGGAACTGCGCGAACACGAAGGCCTTAGAGAGCTCGACGAACCGGTCATCGAGGCCTGCATCATAGATCTTGATCTTTTCAGCGAGTTCATTGATCGAGCGTACCACACGCATCGTACAGACTTTGGCCGCCTTCAGCATATCCTCCGACCAGGTCTTCTGCTGGGAGTTCAGCTTCGAGAGCGCCTCCTCCGTCTGATCCGGAAGAAGATAGATCATCAGTGCTTTTGCCATATCGTCATAAAGCAGCGGATAAACGACATTCATCTTCTCCCCGCAGTCCGGACAAGTATATACGAAGAAGGATCCATCCAGGACCTGCTGCTTTTCTTCCGGATGAAGCGATACATTGACGCATGCACGAAGCGTCAGCGTGCTCTTCTTCCCGCACTTTGCGCAGGTAATATCCGCCTTGACCGGCTTATACTGCTCATTCTCTCCGGGAATAAGGTTAATATTCTTATTATCTGTCATTCTTTTTCCTGCCTGTCTTTTTCTCATATCCGGCCGGGATCTCTCCACGCCGGGATCATCCATCTTAACGGTTCTTCATCTTGTTGCAGAATGCCGCGATACCGTTACATATCTTCTCCTGATAATCCGGATCCGAAAGGAGCCTGTCGTCTTCGCTATTGCTCATGAATCCCATCTCCAGAAGAAACGATGGTACAGATGTTGCCCAGTTCAGGCCGCTGTACGTCGTATTGGATACTGTTCCTCTGAACTTTGATCCGGTAGAGCTGGAAAGGCAGTTGCCGAGCCAGTCGCCCCATTTCTTCTGATCAGGAAGTTCACTCTTGCTGCAGACAAATACACCGATACCTCTTGAGGACGAGTTGTCCGAAGAGTCACAGTGCAGGCGGATGAATACATCCGCATTATTATCTGTCGCGATCTTGGCGCGCTCAATATTCGAGATGTTGACATCGTTGGTGGTACGGGTCATGATGACCGTCGCGCCCATAGACTCGAGCTTATCCCGCACTTTCAGCGCGATCTCCAATACGACCTCATATTCCGGGCGCTTCGTTGATACGCCGGATGTTCCGGAAGATACCTTCGGCTTGGTCTCACTCGACCACGGAGCCACCGATTCCTGGTCGGAATTCGCTTTTCTCTGATGACCCGGATCCAGTACGATCACCATGCCGGACAGATCATAGCTTCCGCCGGGATCTGAAGAGGGCTTCGATGCTTCCGGAGTCTTCTCAGGAGCCTTGGTCGGCTCCGGGGTAGGCGTCTTAGTAGGCTCAGGTGTCGGCGTCGGAGTAGCGGTAGGCTCGGCAGATGTGGTCTGCTCGGATGTCTCGCTCTCTGACGTAGCCGGTGTTGTTGCATCGGTCGTCTCTGAAGGATCAGGATCCTTCGTATCTTTAGATGCCGCAGTAGCTTCCGTGGCCTCAAAAGATTCACCGGAATTGTCTGTATCGTTCTGGTTTTCCGAATCAGTGGAATTCTTCGTTTCGATACCGATTTTCGCATTTCTCAGAGAACTGTCATCGGAAGATTTTTTCCACGGTCCGATCGTGAACAGCAGCACGATCACCGTGAGTAAAAGAACACCGGTGACGGCAGACATGATCGGAACCAATTTCTTATTACGCATTACTGCTCCTCCTTTTGCTTCTTCCGTTCAATCGAAGAAGCACAACCTATTTTTCCTGCTCGATCGAAGATTCACAGAGCAGGTTTCCGGAAGGATTATAGACCTTGATCGTGAGTTTCCCTTTATAATCACTGTCCAGCGGGATATTGATCTCAACGGTATCGGAATTCGTTAAGACCGCCTTCCCTTCTTTATACTTATTTCCTGACCCATCCAGGACCTCATAAGAAAATTCCATATAAGTATAATATTCAATTGTTACGAAATGATAATACACGTAATGTGCTTTCTTGGAAATACTGTCGATCACTTCATATGTATTTGCTTCCTCGCACCAGGCGTCTCTGAATAATTCTGCCTCGGGCGAATCTACCGTGAACTTCTGTCCGTCTGCAAGAACGGTGAAAGAATACGCATAGAGGACCTGATCACCTGCCGACACTACTATACCGTATTCTCCAGGTTCCACATTGCTGACGCCTTCCCACGGCAGGACCGCTGTGAGGCCATCCGGTTTGACAGATCCGTCAAAGACCCTCACTTCCCGTCCTGAATTCTCCAGTCTGTTGATTTGATAGGTCAAAACTGTGTCGGGTTCCAGATGATCGAGCGAAATGAACGCTGCGATATAGTTCGTGTTCTTCTCATAGCCCGGGACGTGATCTCCGTTTTGATCGATCATATGGAAATCGAAGACATACATCGGCCGGGGAATGGTCTGACCGTCCGGGAAGATCTCGATACTGCCTGTGCTTACACAATTCTGTTCCGCATCATAGACGATACAGGTCAGAGTGCCGACAGGAAGTTTAGCTTTCGGCTCATATTCACAGTAAACATAGTTATCTCCATCATCCATGACTGCCGTATCTTTATAGGTATTTCCCGCTGCGTCAGTGAATTCATATGTCACTTCTTCATCGTAAAAAGATCCGATGAAAGAGACCATATACCGGACAAACGTATCCGACTCATGATAACCATACGCATTGTTGTAGTCTCTGTCGTACCACTCGCCCCACATTTCTATCAGCGGATAGCTTGCCGGAACTGTAGTCGTAGTCGACGTTCCGGGGCCCGGACCCTTTGTCGGACTTGGATCTTCCGGCTTGATACGGGTATGCTTCATAAATGAAAACAGTGTGCCTGCGACCTCATCCGCACTTTGGGCATCTATATACCATGCATCCTTATTGGAAAGTGCGCAGGTAAATTCCAGTTCTTTTTCCGAAGCCTCGGATATCAGATTCTTGATATCGCGGGACGTACTGTCGTCGCTGATCTTACCGGAAACAGCCTCTACGTCAAAATAGTGAAAAGAAAGACGCGCCTCCCCGCTTTCACCGGATACCTTTACATCGGATACCTCATAAGACATACGCTTTCTTGCTGTTTCGAGAATATCTTTCGCATCCGAAGATGTATAAGCTTTCAGCGTATTGATCTCCTTACTGGATCCATCGATCAGCTTATCCATCTTGTCGAATTTTCCGCTCTTAAGATAGGCGCAGAAATCATCGAGCAGTGCCGTGGCACGGCGTGTCTCGTCTGTGGTCTTTTTAGTTTTTTTCGACTTGCATCCACATGAGAATATCGAAAAAAACATCACACACGTAATCGCCAGAACCGGTAATCTATGTCTGCTCATGATGAACCTCCTTATGCCCTCACAGTATAGTTTGCGCCTTAAACAGGCAATTAGCAAGCACGCCGGCTTTATTATAATATTAAGATCAGATTAAAAAGTTTCACTTCTCTCACAAAAGACTTTTTTCTTTCCGCCCTCCTGTGGTATTATTGTTGTGGTTGGTTTAGACTTCACTAATGGTTTATCTACTTGGGGGGAAGGGAGCAGTTTTTCTTTCATGAAACTGTCGGATCTGACGCAATATAAAAACATCACCATCCAGTGCCATGATAACCCGGATCCGGATGCGATCGCTTCCGGTTTCGCCCTTTATCGTTATTTCAAGAGCCACCGCTGCAATGTTCGTCTTATATACAGCGGCCGCACTAAGATCACCAAAGTAAATCTCACCATGATGATCGAGATGTTCCGCATCCCGATCGAGTACTGTGTTTCCAATTTCGGCACCTGTGATCTTCTGATCACCACCGACTGCCAGTACAGATCCGGTAATGTCCGTTTCTTTCCGGCTCCGAAGGTCGCCGTGATCGACCACCATCAGTTCTGCGGCATCGATGTGGATTATTCTTACATCCAGCCGAATGTCGGTTCCTGCTGCACGCTCGTATGGCAGCTTTTCCGAAACGAAGGCATCGACATCAACAAAGATCCGATCTGCGCAACTGCACTCTACTATGGTCTTTACTGCGATACGAACCAGTTCTCTGAAATCTATCACCCGCTCGACCGAGACATGCGTGATGCACTTGCCTTTGACCAGGCGGCTGTGGTTCGTCTCTCAAACTCCAACCTCTCTTTATCCGAGCTTTCCATTGCTGCTCAGGCGATGAACGACTTTACCTTTGACAGTGAGCTGCGTCTTGCAATCGTGCAGGTTCAGCCCTGTGACCCGAATATCCTCGGTCTTATCAGTGACTTCCTGATCCAGGTGGACCGTGTCGATATCTGTATCGCCTTTAACGAGACCTATACCGGCTATAAACTCTCGATACGAAGCTGTATCAAAGAGACCAAGGCCAGCGAGCTTGCCGAATACATCACCGATGAAGTCGGTTTTGGCGGTGGCCATAAGAATAAGGCCGGTGGTTTTATCGGCAAAGACGAGTACTCTGCCAAGTACAAGGATCTCCGCATGATGCAGTTCCTTCGCATGAAGCTTACGAAGTACTCCGGTGAATGTGAGATCCTCCGTGCCGGTGTCGATAAGATCAGTACTGAAGGACTCCACCGCTTCAGAAAGAAGAGAGTTCCGGTAGGTGTCGTCTTCTGCAAAGACTTCGTTACTGCAAATACACCGATCCTCGTCCGTACACTCGAGGGCGATATCGAGATCAATGCCAATGCCGATACCTGCATCATGATCGGTGTCAGCGGAAGCATCGTCCCGACCACGATGACACGATTCAAAGAGAACTACGATATGGCCAGTGCCAAGTCTAAGGTCTCCTCCGAGTACCGTCCTACACTTAAGAATCTCCGTTCCGGTGAGACATTTGACCTCGTCGAGCACATCCGTTCCTGCATCAACAAGGGAACAGAATATGTCTATATGAAGCCGATCACAACGTCCGTCAAGATCTTCACAGTCTGGGATGCCAACAACTACGTCCGCGGCACAGAGGGCGACTATATCGCTATCCGTGAGAATGATCTTTCCGACTTCTATATCGTCGAGAAGGATCTCTTCACACAGACCTACGAGCCGGCAGATAAGTAATCTCTTTTAATGACCATCAGATTCGTTTCTCTTCCTCTATTAGAAGAGCGATCTTTCTATGTCCGACTCTCTCACAGAAGTGAGGAATGTTCCATCATCGAGTTTAATGGAGTATCCGCTATTACTTCTATCCAGGATCGTCCCGCTCATGCGTCTTGATCTCACTCTCACATAATCTCCGATGTGATACTTCGCCGGAGAGTTCCCAAACACGTGAAATGAACTGCCGCGCTCATTCTGCCGTTTCTCTCTGCGTTTTTTCGCATACTTATCAGTTTCACTTACCAGAAAGAACACACCGAGTTTATCAAGCAGTCCGGGTTTTCTTCCGGAAGTATCCCCATAGTCATAGGAATCATCGTCTTCATCGTCGTATTCATCTTCTGAGCGGTCTTTCATGTGTTTTCTTAACTTTCTGCTTAATTGGCTGATATCGATCACGCCTTCAAGCTCCTCCAGATCTTCGGATGACAGCGGGGTCTTTCTCTTATTCAATGCATATAGCAGCACATCAGTAGATACGTTGCCCTCGAGTTCGATGACCAGATCTGCTGTAAATTCCAGTCCCATATCAGCGTTATAACGGACGACCTTATCGATCATCTTACTTGATAACATGTAACTTAATTCGATGATATCATCAGGTTCCATCGTCTTTTTCGTTGTCATGTACAGCTCTGCAAGACTATCCAAAGTTGCCTTCTGAACAACACCATTTATCTCCATGAGATCTTCCGGAGTAAAGATTTTTCCCAGAGAAACCGCTTTCTGGATCAGTTTCTCAGCGTATTGCGGATTGAGACATCCGGCCACTTCCGCGATCTCACTACTGGGCCCCATCTCCTTTAACGAAGATATACGGCTCGCAAGCGTGCTGTCTGACCATTCACCAAATCTATCATAGAAATCATCCCATGTCATAAATGAAATCACCTCCTGAATACTGATAGAGCCGTTTCCGGAATCTGATCTAACTCTGTATAGATCAATGGCTATTTTCAACTCTGTAGTTGAGATTTATAAACCGCTGATAAAGGAATACCATACCAGCACTTTATTGGCATTAGCCTGATGCCTCTACCTGATCTAATTCAGGCTACTTTCAGTTTGGTGATCTGTTCTCTTTCCTTTATCCGGATCTCACGAATGCTTCCCAGCTTGATTATCTGGTACGCCGCATTTACATCCGCGTTAATGCA